>CAVECB010000007.1:0-20665 GCA_963614215.1 Ruthenibacterium lactatiformans | reverse complement strand
CGCCGACGCTTTGCACATTGGCGCTATTCCTCGGCTGCAGCGTCCTTTTCACCGTCTGTGGCGGCCTTGCTCTCGGCGGCCGCCCCTTCGTCCGCACGAGCGCCCTTGCCGGGCAGTTTCACGGGGTCGTCGTCTTTACCCGCATTAAAGGGGATGCCCGCAAGCCGACGCTCGCGGTATTCGGCCACGGCGGTGAACAGTGCATCCGAGCTGGAGTTGATCGCCGTCTCGCAGGAATCCTGGATCACGCCGATCACAAATCCGACGCCCACCACCTGCATGGCCACGTCGTTGCCAATGCCGAACAGCGAGCACGCGAGTGGAATCAGCAGCAGCGAGCCGCCAGCCACGCCAGACGCGCCGCATGCCGAGATGGCCGAGAGCACCGACAAGATCACGGCAGTGGGGATGTCCACGGAAATGCCCAGCGCGTGGCAGGTGGCCATCGTCATCACCGAGATGGTCACCGAGGCGCCCGCCATGTTGATGGTCGCGCCGAGCGGGATGGAGACCGAGTAGTTGTCCTCGTCGAGGCCGAGCGACTTGCACAGGCGCATGTTCACGGGGATGTTGGCCGCCGAGCTGCGGGTGAAAAACGCCATGAGGCCGGATTCGCGCAGGCAGCGCCACACGAGCGGGTAGGGGTTCTCGCGTATGCAAATCCACGTGATCAGCGGGTTGGCGCCAAACGCGATCACGATCATGCAGCCCACGAGCAGCAATATGAGCAGCCCGTAGGTGGTGAAGATCTCGACGCCGGAGCTGGCTACGGAGGTGTAGATCAGACCCATGATGCCGAAGGGCGCGAAGCTGATGACCCACTCGACGATTTTTGCCACGGCATTCGCGACGTTTTCGAACACCTCTTTCGTGTGCTGCTTGGCCACGCGCAACGCGATGCCGAGCACGACGGCCCAGCACAGGATGCCGATGTAGTTGGCGTTTGCCAGCGCGTCCACCGGGTTTGCCACCGCGTTCATGACCAGCGTGGTCAAGACCTCGGCGATGCCGCTCGGGGCCGTCACGTCCTCTTCGGGGGGATCGGCAAACACCATGTCGATGGGGAAGATGAACGAGGCCACGACCGCGACGAGAGCCGCGATGAAGGTGGAGACCAGGTAGAGGATGATGATCGTCTTCATCGTGCCCGCGCCCTTGGCGTTTGCCAGCGCGGAGACGACGATGAAGAAGACGAGCACCGGCGCCAGACCCTTCAACGCACTCGTGAACAGGCTGCCCAGCAAGGCGATGAACTGCGTGAGGCCTATGAGGAAGGTATTGAAGGCGCCGCCGCTTGCAAAACCCTCCGATTCAAGCAGCGCGTCCGGCAGCACGATGCCGAGTATGGCGCCGATGACCAAGCCGACGACGATGCGCAAGATCAAGCTCACGCCGTTGTATTTTTCCCATATACGTTTCATATAACGACCTTCCCTAGAGGTGGATAGCGCAAACGCCGCACATCATACCTCTATTCGGATAAAACGTGGTTTTCGTGTGTGTTTCAAGTGGTGGACGGCGCGACGCTGCTTTTGGGGCGGCACCGCGACGCTTTTCAGAGCGTGGCGACGCTGCTTTCGGGCGACGCTGCCACGGCGTCTCTAGATGAGCTTGGACCTCTCGGTCTTTTCCACGAAGCGCTCGTTTATCTTCACGAAGGGACGGCGCAGCAGCAGGCCGAGCATGGCCATGGGCACGATGAAGACGAGCAACTGGCCCATGTAGACCCAGAAATCGCCCTGGTAGACGCCAAACATCGCTGCCCGCATCGCACTGATCACGTAGGTGGCGGGCATGAGCGGACTCAAAATGGTGGCAAAATCGGGCAGCAGCTGCAGCGGATAGGAGCCGTTCGAGCTCGTCACCTGCACGATCAGCAGCAGCACGGAGATGGCCTTGCCCACGTTGCCGAACGAGGCTACGAGTGTGTACATGATGAACTGGAATACCAGCCCCGAGACCCAGAAGCACACGAGGTAGAGCACAGGGTCGCTCATCTGCACCTGCAAGAAGAGCATGTTGCCCACGGCCATGACGGTGCTTTGCAGAAGCGAGATGACGGCGAACAGCCCGAAGCGCCCGAGGAAGATTTCGTGCAGGTGCGGCTTTCTTGTGCAGCGCGAAAGCGTCTTTTCGTTGGGGTTGGTCTTGATCAAGACGACGGAGAGCAGGCAGCCCACCCACAAGGCCAGCGTCGCGTACAGCGGAGCCATAGACGAGCCGAAGCTGTTGGAGGCAAAGATAGCCTTGCGCTCGATGCCCACCGGCGCCGCCAGGTTGGCTGCGAGCGCCGACGTGTCTTCGCCGATTATCTCCTTCACCTTGTCCACGCCGCCGCTGTCCATGGCCGCAGCGAGCTTGTCGTGGGCGGCGTCCAACTCGTCGGCGGCTGCGGCGAGTTTTTGTGAGGCCTGCTCGATGGACGCCTTGGCCTCGTCGAGTTTGGCCAGGCCCTCGGACAGACCCGCAGACATCTCCTCTTGCGCGTTCGAGAGGCCTTCTCCTGCCTGGGCGACCTTGTCTGCGGCGTCTGCCAGATTCGACGCCAGCTCGCTGATCGCAGATTCCACATCGGCGTGGTAGGAGTCTTTCAGCTGCTGCAGGGAGGCGGCCGCCGTCTGCGCCTCTTCTTCAATTTGGCCGCGTTTTTCCGCAAGCGTCGCAGACCCCGACTCGATCTGCGCAATCGTCTCGACCAGCCCTTCGGCGCTGTCGCGCTGCATCTTTGCGTTGAAGTCAAGGAGGTCGCAGAACTGCTCGATGCTTTGTGCCTGCGCCTCGGGCAGTTCGCTGGCCAGCCCCCTCAGGGCGCTGCTCATCTCTTCGAGTTGCCCGGCCTGCTCGGAGAGCATGTCGGCCGCCTCCTGCAGGGCCGCAGTCGTGTCGCCGGCGTTTTGCGTGCTCGAGTCGAAGGCGTTTCGTATGGTGTCAGCGACCTTGTCGTAGCCTTGCGCGCAGTTGTCGATGGAACCCGAAAGCGTCTTCACGGCGCTGTCCAGAGAATCGCGCAGCGTGCTGGCCTTGTCCTGCCCGGACGCTATCGAGTCCGATGCCGCGCCCGCGCTTTCCTCCAGCCGCCCGAGTAGGTCTTGCGAGCCTTCGACGAGCGTGCGGCACGAGTCAATCATGCTCGCGTAGCTGTCGAGCGTCTTGCAGTGCTGCCGCATCTGCGAGGCCGTCTTGCCCACATGTTCGACCAGGTCGTTCACGCGCTTGGTCGTCTCCTCGTCTCCTGCCACGTCGAGCATGGTGTCGAGCTCGTTTAAGATGATCTCGCTTAGGGTTTCGCTGAACTCCTTGTTGATGGTGTAGGAGATGGTGTCGGCGCCCTGGTCGGTCACCTTCGGCGCGATGGCGCTCTTTTTCTCGTTGGAGTAGTAGACCAGAGGCGCCGCCTGCGCGTTGCTCGAGTAAAACGACATAATGTCGCGGCTGAAGCTTTCCGGAATGACGAGCGCCGCGTAGTACCTGCCACCGGCCGCCCCGTCGATGGCGTCGTCTTTGTCGGTGATGATCCAATCCATCTGGTCATTGGCGCGCAGGGAGTCGACCACCTGCTCGCCCACGTTGATGTCCACCGGCAAAAGGTCGCTCGAATACCCCTCGTCGGTGTTGGCGACGGCAACCTTTAAATTGCCCGTGTTGTTGAAGGCGTCCCAGCAGGCCAAAATGTTGTACCAGGCAAACATCGAGGGCATCAAGACGAGGCCGACCGCGAGGATGACGCTCACCGCGTTGGCGTTTAGGCTGCGCATGTCCGAGACGAATATGTTCCAGATGTTTCTCATCGCCTACGACTGCCCGCCTTTGCCGCCCTTGCCGCTTTTGCCACCACTGTCTTGGGCGTCCTTGCCCTCCCCTTTGCCGCCGTCCTTTTTGCCTTTGACGTTGCCTTTTCCGGCTCCGCCCTTCCCGACTCCGCTCTTCTTGCCCTTTTTCTTGTCCTTGTCCTTCACGAGCTTTTCCACGTATTCCTTGCCCTGCCCGTCGCGTTGTTTCTTGAACAGCTCCGAGGTCGTCTTGCCCACCTTGTCTCGAGACGTGGCAAGGCCTTTCAGCTCCTCGTCGCTCAAATCGTCGAGGGAGAGCTGGCGCTCCAACGAGTCGTAGGTGTGCTCGATGAAGACGACAACGAGCGCCGTGAGGATGAGCGCGCACAGCCATGCGCTTAAAAGCGAGGGCTTGTAGGCCACGGGCATGCGCGAGAAAAAGACAGCGATCACCAGCGAGACCGCGATGCCAGTCCCCAGTGCGTAATGCTTGAACTTCGTGTAGTGCTTCGTGAAACGCGCCGCGCGCCTCTCCAGGTTGGCCTTGTACTCTTTCCTGCCGGAGATATAGCCGACGAGCTGGACCAGCCGGAAGCGCTGCGTGGGTATCTCGATTTCCTCGCCCGCGAAGATGCCGCCCTCGCGAATTTGTTTGGCGAAGAGCTTGTTGAAGTTGGTGAGGAAGGGGCGCAGGTAGATGCCGACGAACATCGAGCTGGCCAAAAAGGCGCCCAGGGCCGCCGCGCAGATGGCGAACTCGTTGCCGTAGAAGCCGCATATGGCCTCGCGCAGGCCGTTGATGCCATAGGTGAAGGGGAAGAAGGGGTAGATTGCCTGGAAGAAGGGCACGGTCATCTCGATGGGGTAGAGGCCGGTGGCGCCCGGAATCTGCAGAAAAGCGAGCAGCACGCACAGACCCTTGCCGATGTGCTGCAAGGTGGTGGCCAGCATGAACATGATGCTCAGGTAGGTAATCGAGCACAGGGCGCTCATCGCGAAGAGCGCAAGCATGTTCACCGTCTGCACGCCCAAGACCAAGACGCCGGCCACGCACAGCAGCGCCTGGGCGACGGCAAACACCGACAGCAGCAGCCAGCGCGCGATATAGCGCTGCTTGATGGTCAGGTTCGCGATGCCTTCCGCGTCCACCTCCTGGCGCAAGATCACGAGCAGCATGAAGGCACCGATCCAAAAGGTCAGATTCATGAACAGGGGCGCCATCGCCGAGCCGTAGGCGTTCAGCGAATACAGGCTCTCGGTCTGCACCTTCGTGGGAGCGCCGATGAAGTCGCCGATGGTCTTGGCGTCGATGGAGTTGCCGGCCAGCAACTTGTCGATGATGGCGCTCGTGGCCACGGCGGACAGATCGCCTTGGACACTCGCGAGGTCGCCGTCGAAGATGTCGAGGCTGCCGCTTGTGGCCTGGATGCTCGAGCGTGCCGCCTGCATGGCAGAGTTTATCTGGTCGACGGAGTTTCTCGTCTGGTCCACGAGGCCGGACAGCGCGACGCCCGCATCGGCCAGAGACTGGGCCGCTGTGGCCGACTCGCGGATGTTTTTCTCTATCTGGGGCAGCAGCGTCTGATAGAGCGTGGAGGTGAACAGGGTGGTCGTGCCGGCGGCCTCTTGCAGGGCGCTGTTCATCTGCGAGGACAGGCTGCTCGCCTTCTCGATGCCGCTCGATATGCGACCTGCCACCTCCTCTATCTGCGACATGGAGGATTCCGCCTGCGAGATACGCTCGGACAGCTCGGCGGCCCGCTGCGTCAGGCGCTCTTTTGCCTCGCCGTCGGGCAGCTTGTCCACCAGCGTATTTATCTGCTCCAGCAGCAGCTTGTAATGGTCGATGACGAGTTTTTCCTGCTCCGTCACCGCGCTCATGTCGACCTTCGCGTTTTGGATGCTCGTCGACATTTCGGATATGGCCGCGCTTGCCTCAAGGGCCGCCCCCGAGGCCGCGCCGGCGGCATCTCCGGCAGCGGGCAGCGCTTTTTCCAGCAGCGATTCCAGCGAGTTCGTCGCCGCGTCCGCCTTTTCCTGCACCGATGCGAGCTTTGCCTGCACATCGTCGAAGGCAGGCTTCACCTCGTCGAGCTTCGTGCGCGCGTCGGCGAGTTTGTCCTGCAGCTTTTGCGCATCGCCATCGAGCTGCGCGAGCGACTCCTTCGAGTTCGCGATGATGTTTCTGGCCTCGGCCACCTTGCCCAGCGCGTCGTTTCTCGATTCGTCTACCTTCGTGCCCGTCTCGGCCATCGCCTGCCCTAGGGTCTTTGCCACCGTCTCGCTGACGGTGGAGACGAAGGTGGAGTTGATGGTCTCGTCGAGCGTGGTCGAGCCGGAGTCGGTCACTTTAGGCGACACCGCGCTCACCTTTTCGTTCACGTAGTACTCGACCTTCGGCTGCTTGAACTCGCTGCTCATAAGCGACATGACGTTTTCGCTGAAGTCGCTGCCCACGATAAAAGCCGCGTAGGCCTTGCCGCTTCTCACCTCTTCGAGTGCCTCTTCGCGCGAGAGAAATGCCCAGCCCAGCTGCGTGTTTTCGTGCAGCTCCTCGTCAATCATCTGCCCGACGTTCATGTAGCCGGTCAGCTCGGTCGTGGCGCCGACGTCCTCATTGGCAAAGCACACGCGCATCTTGCCCGTGTTGCCGTAGGGGTCCCAGAAACCGTAAACGTTTACCCAGGTGTAGAGCGAGGGGATGATGATGAGCGCGACGACCACGATGAGCGCGGCGGGGGCTTTGAGCAGGCGGACGATGTCGCGCTTGAGTATGCGGAAGACGTTTTTCATCTTGAACACGAAAGCCTAGCACACAAGCCGCGCCCCGTGCATGTCACGCGCGCGTATTCAAGGTGTCGTTTTCTTAACGCGTCCAGCTCGCCGCACCTGTTTTCGTGGCGTTGGTGGCGGCGGCGAGACGGCGGGCATGGTGGGGGCACGCCTTGCATCGTCGCCGCCTGGCTGCTCGTGCGGCTTTGCAAGCGTCGGGTGAAAAGAGCCGTCTGGCAGGCGGAGATGCATGTTCCCGTGCGTGTGTATGCGCAAATGCGCTATATTTATGGGCGTTTATGCAAGAGGAGACACAAGGGGGTTTCACCATGAACAAAAACGCGAAGAAGACGAGGCGGGTGTTTGCGGCTATCGCCTGCGGCGCCCTGGCCGTTGCGTGCGTTGCCGCGCTGGCAGGTTGCGGTGGCTCTGGATCCAGCTCGTCGAGCTCGAAGGACTCGAGCAGTTCCAGCAGCTCTAGCAGCAGCTCCAGCTCCAGCACGACCGCAAGCGACTACAAGCTCACGACGGCCGGCAAGCTCGTTGTGGGCGTCTCGGCCGACTATCCACCCATGGAGTCGCTGTCCGGCGATACCGTCGAGGGCTTTGACGCCGACCTCATGACAGAGATTGGCAAGCGCCTCGGCCTGGAGGTCGAGTTCAAGAACCAGGCCTTCGACACCCTGGTCACCGCCGTGTCCGGCAGCGCCGGCATCGACTGCGCCGCCTCGTCTATCACCATCGACGACGAGCGCGCCAAAGAAGTCGACTTCACCGACTCCTACTACGACTCCAACCTCGCAATCGTCGTGCTGAAGGACTCGGGCATCACGAGCCGCGACGCGCTGGCAAACGCCCCGATTGGCGCCCAAAGCGGCACCTCCGGCGAGGCCTGGGTGCAGGAGAACCTGAAAAATGCCGCCTACACGCCCTTCCAGGAGACGCCCGATCTGCTCCAGGCGCTGCGCACCGGACAGATCAAGGCCGCCGTCTACGACGACCCCGTGGCGCAGATGCACGTCTCCGGCGAATACAACGACTGCCAGGTGCTCGAGACTATCGCCACCGGCGAGCAGTACGGCATCATCGTGAACAAGGACAACACGAAGCTCACCGAGGACATGAACAAGGCGATGAAGGAGATGGAGTCCGACGGCACGATGACCACCATCCGCCAAAAGTACGGAATCTAGACGGCGTTGTCACACGGCTCTGGACAGTTTCGCCTGCTTGAAGTAGAGTGGGCGGGCTGTGACGACCGGATGCCCCCGGTCGAGGTTTCAGGAAAGACGGGACGGCGGGCCTTTTCAAAGACCCGCTGTCCTTTTTTCTTTTGGAAGGAATGCAGGATATGGGAATGGCGGCAGACCTGAAACAGCTCTTCAAGCGCGCGGCCGGCACGGCGCTGGCCCTCTCGCTCGTGCTCGCGTTTGCCACGCCGCTTGCGTCGTTTGCCTTCACCCAAGACGTGACGACGGCCAAGAGCAACGAGACCAACGGCGACAAGGTGTTGGGCGGCATCCCCACGCGCGTGACCTGGGAAGGCGTGGTCGATGCCGGCGAGAGCGTCTCGGGCGTGACGGTGCAGTTCCCGGACGGCTCGGATTTGACGGACGCGACCACGGCCAAGGTGACGGTTCTGTCCGGCACGACGCGCCTGAAAGTGGACGCGGACGTAGCTGTGGATACGGCGCAAGAGCAGGTGCGCGTCGCGTTTGCCAGTCCGCTCGAGTCAGGGATGCGTCTGCGCGTCGAAACCTACGAGGCGGCGCTTCCCAATATCGAGGGCCAGGTGTGCCTGTCCGGCTTCTATACGCGCGACTCCGGCGAGACGACGCAGTTGCCCGACAGCCCCGCCATCGACGTCGAGGCCTCCAGCGTCGTACAGGGCATCGTGGACTGGCTCGACGAGCAGCCGGCGGTGCAGGCGTGGAACTCTGTGCAGCCGCTCAAGACCTTCTTCGAGCCGCAGCTCATCGTCAGCTCCATCCCGACGGTCTTCGTCGGCTGGTTGATCTCGCTCGCGCTCGTGTGCGTCGGGTTTCCGCTGGCCATCCCCATCGGGCTTGTGGCGGCGTTCATGAAGATCTCGCACTCGCGCATCCTGCACGCGCTGGCCGCCATCTACACCGGCGTCGTGCGCGGCACCCCGCTGTTCCTCCAGATCTACCTCGCGTTTTTCGGTTTGCCGCAGCTGGGGATAAAACTCGACCAGTACGTGCTCGCGGTGCTGGTGATGAGCTTCAACTCCGGCGCCTACATGTGCGAGATTTTGCGCGCCGGCATCCAGTCCATACCGCGCGGCCAGTTCGAGGCCGCCCGCTCGCTGGGCATGACGGGCGCTCAGACGATGTTTTCCGTGATCATCCCGCAGACCGTGCGCCGCGTGATACCCACGATGACCAGCGAGTTCATCTTGCTCTACAAAGACACCTCGCTGCTTGCTGCCGTCGGCGTGATGGAACTGATGCTGTACGCGAAAAGTGCGGTGGCCAACACGGGCAACATGACGCCCTACATCGTGGCGGCGGGCTTCTACCTGCTGGTCACGCTGCCGCTCATCCACGTGGTGGGCAAGCTGGAAAAGCGCCTGGCGGCAGCTGACGGCGGGCAGGGGGGCGGCCGCAAGCTGCGACGCACCCGCCGCGAGGCTTTCTCCCAAATGAAGGCCGAGATTGCGGCCGAGACGGCTGCGGACGACAAGATGGCCGCGGACGGCAAAGCAGCGCACGGCGAGACAGTTGCCGATGGCGAAGCGGCTGCTGCTGCGGCGCCGGGCGGTGCCGAGCGGAAGGGGGGTGCGCGATGAGCGAGCAGGCAAAGGCCGTGCAGGCGGCAGGCGCGCAGGCCACGGGCGGGCAGTCCATGGTCTCCATCCAGCATCTGGAGAAGAGCTTCGGCGACACGCAGGTTTTGCGCGACGTGAACATCGAGGTGGCCCGCGGCGAGGTCGTCGTCGTGCTAGGACCGTCTGGCTCGGGCAAGTCCACGATGCTGCGCTGCATCAATTTGCTCGAAGAGCCCACCGGCGGGCACATCTTCATCGAAGGCGCCGAGATCACGGGCGCGACCGATGTGAACAAGCTGCGCGAACGCGTGGGCATGGTGTTTCAGAACTTCAATCTCTTCCCGCATCTTTCGGCCAAGAAAAACGTCATGCTGGCCCAGCGTAAGGTGTTAAAGCGTTCGAAGGCCGAGGCCGAGCGTGTCGCCCTTGAAGAGCTTGCGCGCGTGGGGCTGGCCGAACGCGCCGACTACCTGCCCGCGCAGCTGTCCGGCGGCCAGCAGCAGCGCGTGGCCATTGCGCGCGCCCTTGCCATGAACCCGCATGTCATGCTGTTCGACGAGGCTACGAGCGCTCTGGATCCCGAGTTGGTGCGTGGCGTGCTCGACGTCATGCGCAGCCTGGCCGAAGACGGCATGACCATGGTCGTCGTCACCCACGAGATGCAGTTTGCCCGCGAGGTGGCCGACCGCGTCATCTTCATGGAAGGTGGCGTCGTGGTGGAGGAGGGCGCGCCGTCCGAGGTGTTCGACCACCCGCGCCACCAGCGCACCAAAGACTTTCTCGGCCACATCAAATAGGACTGGCGAGCACATGGTCTACAAGCTTCTGATCGTCGCGGCGACGGTCATATGGGGCAGCTCGTTTGTGCTGGCAAAAGACCTGCTCGACGTGATCAGCCCCGATTGGCTGCTGTTCGTGCGCTTTGGCACGGCCGCTGTCGCACTGGGCGCGTTTTGCGTGGTGAAAAACCTGCGCCGCGATGCCGAGGGCGCGCGCAAGCCTCTCTTCACCCGCGACCATTTGGCCTGCGGCGCCGTCATGGGCCTGTTCATGTTTGGGGCCTATTGCACGCAGACCTTCGGGCTGGCGGGCACGACGCCCGGCAAAAACGCCTTCCTCACCGCGGTGTATTCCATACTCGTGCCCTTCGTGGCCTGGTGGATTGCACACCGCCGCCCCACCCGTTTCAACCTCGCCGCAGCCGCGATGGCTCTAGGCGGCGTGGGACTGATTAGCCTCGGGGGCGCCGACGGGCTGGGCATGGGAGTGGGAGATGCCTTGAGCCTCGCGTGCGCCGGCTTCTACGCCTTCCACATTGTCTTCACCGCGAAGTTCTCGCAAGGCCGCGATATCTACGTGCTGACGACCGTGCAGTTTACCGTGGTGGCCGTCTGCGCGCTCATCGCCGCCGCACTCTTCGAGCCTGTGCCCGATTTCTCCGTCTTTGCCGGCGAGGACTGGTTCAGCCTGGGGTATCTGGCCATCGCGTGCACGCTCGTCGCCCTCTCGTTTCAAAACATCGGCCAGCAACACACGTCGCCTGCAAGCGCGGCCCTGCTGCTGTCGCTGGAATCTCCCTTCGGGGTGGCGTTTTCCGTGGCGGCCGGCGCCGAGGCGCTGACCGTGCAGGTGTTGTGCGGGTTTGCGCTGGTCTTTGCCGCCGTGCTCGTCTCCGAGCTGCTACCCCAGCTGGCGGACAGGGGCCGTGCGGTGAAGAGATAGGGCTGAAGTCGCGCCCTTTCACCCGCACGCCGCCCCTATGGCATCCGCGCTGCGCTATCCTTTAGCGCATGACAACCGGGCGCGAGATGCGGTGAAGGAGTGGCGAGGAGCATATGGCGGCAAGGAAGAAGCAGGACGCGGGACGCGAGCTTTCCATCGATGGGCTCGAGGAGGTCTTTGCCTCGTTTGCCGAGGACAGGGCGCGCGTCGTCGCGAAAAACGCGGTCAGCTCGATGGGGGTGCGCCGTGCTGCGCGCGTGCCTGAAGGCCTGGCGGAAAACACGCTGGGCTTTGATGTGGAACTGAAGCAGGGCGCGCGCTGCGATCAGGAACGCTCGGGGCGCTGCTGGATGTTTGCGGCGCTGAACACGATGCGCCAGCAGGTGATCGAGCGCTACAAGCTCGACAACTTCGAGTTCTCGCAGGCCTGGACTTTGTTTTTCGACAAGCTGGAGAAGAGCAACTGGTTTTTCGAGCAGATTCTCGACACGCTCGACGAGCCGCTCGACAGCCGCGAGATGGCCTTCATCTTGGCAGGGCCGGTAGACGACGGCGGGCAGTGGGACATGCTCGCCGCCCTCGTGGAGAAATACGGCCTTGTGCCCAAGGAGGCCTACCCCGAGACGGCCTGCTCGAAAAACACCTATCAGATTGACGCGTATCTCACGCGCTACCTGCGCAAGTGCGCCCGCGATTTGCGCGAGACGCATGAAGGGGGCGCGACGGCAGAAGAGCTGCGCGCGATGAAGAAGGGGTATATGGCCAACGTGCAGCGCATGCTCGTCATGGCCTTCGGGCAGCCGCCGCGCGAGTTCGACGTGCGCTTGCGCGACCGCGACGCCAAACTGGTCGTCTCCGGGCGCTTCACCCCGAAGAAATTCGCCCGCAAGGTGCTGCGCATGCATCCGGGCGACTACGTCAGCCTGATATCGGCGCCCACCGCCGACAAGCCCTACATGCGTCCCTACACGGTGCGGCGCCTGGGCAATGTCGTCGAGGCGGGCGGGGTGCGCCACCTAAACCTGCCCGTCGAGCGCTTGAAGGAGCTTGCGCTTGCCCAGCTCAAAGACGGACGCCCCGTGTGGTTCGGCTGCGACGTGGACCAAAGCTATCTGCAAGACGAGGGCGTCATGGACACGGCGGCCCTCGATGCAGACGCGCTGTTCGGTTTTGAGGTAGAAGGCGGCTTCGACCGCGCGGCCAGGCTCGACTACGGCGAGTCGTTCATGACCCATGCCATGACCTTTTTGGGCGCGCGCCTCGATGCAGACGGTGCGCCTGTCTCGTGGAAGGTCGAGAACTCTTGGGGCAAAGACCACGGGCGCGACGGCTTCGACACGATGAGCGACGAGTGGTTTTCCGAATACGTCTACCAGGTGGTCGTGGACAGGAAATACCTCAAGCCCGAAGAGCGCAAGGCCTACCGCGAGGGAGAGCTCATCGAGCTGGCGCCTTGGGATCCGTTCGGGACGCTCGCGTGATGCCCGGCGCGGACGCTTCATACAGCGCCGACGTGCAGACACGCGCTTTTTCGCCCGCGCTCGAGACAGACGACGCCGGCTTTCCCGTGGCATTTGGCGGCGTGGCGCTTTCGCGTCCGGACCGCCCGTGCCCCGTCGTCCTGTGCGCGCCGGACGAATCCGCGTCTGCCGCGGGGGAGAACTGGGAGGCGTTGGCTGCGCTTGTGTCGGGAGGCGCCAGCGTGCGCCTGCGCCTGTCCGTGCGCGCCCTGCCTTTGGCGCTTGCGCATCTGGAGCAGGCAGGTGCTGGCCCTGGGATGCCGGCGGCGCTCGTCTACCGGTTGAAAAGTCCGTTTTTCCAGACGGCGCAGACCAGCTTGCACGAGGCGGCGCAGCTTGTGAGGCGCCTGCGCCCGGCAACGCCTGTGGACGTACTCGTGGGGCGCCATGTCGCTCCCGTGAAGCCCGCACCCGGCCGCGAGCTTGTCGGCCGCACCATCGCCGTTGCCTGCGAGGCGGGCGCGCCCGCAAAGCTCGCCGACCTCTTGCGCGAGGCCGGTGCGCGCGTCTTCGAGCAGGTCGTCGCAGATGCCCTAGACACTTGCGGCGGGGTGGATACTCGCGATAAGGCGGATGCCGCCGCCGCAGCCAAGGTGTCTTCCACGAAGACGGCTGCCCTCTTCACCTGCGAGACGCTTGCCGCCGGCTTCGAGGACGGGGCGATAGACGCCGTCGTCTTGCCCGATGCGCAGCTCGCCGGCGCGTTTTTCCGCCTGCTCGGCGCTCGTGCGCAGGCTCTGCTGGCTTCTACGAAGATCGTCGCCTGCGGCCCCATCGCGGGCAGCGTCGTCGAGCAGCACGGCCTTGTGCCGGCGCTCCAGACGGACAGCTACGTGCCCACCCGCGTGGCCGAGGCGGTGCGCGCCCTCGACTTCGACGCCCTCCCGCCCGCCTGATTCGCGCCCCTTTGCTTTTCCCCGCGCCCGCGCGTGGCGGACCCTGACTGCCCGACACCCCTTTTGCCTGCTTGGTCTGCACCCCTCGCCCGTGCGCCTATTTCCCCCGCGCCTCGTTTTTGCTAGGCTTTTTCGCCAGAGCGTCTAAAACCACGTGCGCACCTGCGCGTTTTCACGTGTTTTCGCGCACCCGCGCGGCTCTCAGTCGAACAAGGAAGGGCGGCTTCATGGACCAGCTGATCACCATTACCGATACCATCGATACCTATATGTACACGTATTTCCTCGTGTTTCTCCTCATCGCCTGCGGCCTGTACTTCAGCTTCCGCACGCGCTTCATCCAGTTCCGCGGCTTCTTCGACATGGTCCGTCACCTCACGGAGAAAAAGCACGTCCCCGGCAAGAAGACAGTCTCGTCGTTTCAGGCGCTCATGGTCTCGACGGCCTCGCGTGTGGGCACGGGCAACATCGCTGGCGTTGCCACGGCCATAGCCACGGGCGGTCCTGGCGCGGTGTTTTGGATGTGGGTCATGGCCTCCATCACCTCCGCGTCGGCCTTCATCGAGTCGACGCTCGCGCAGATCTGGAAGGTGAAGGCCGAAGACGGCGAGTTCCGCGGTGGTCCGGCCTACTACATCTGGCAGGCGCTGCACAAGAAGTGGCTCGCCAACATCTTTGCCGTCGCGCTCATCTTGTGCTTTGCCATCGGCTTCAACGGCCTGCAAACCTACAACATGTCCTCGTCGCTGGTGGCCTACATCCCCGACTACTTCGACTCGATGGCGCCGGTCGCGCTCGGCATCGTGCTCGCGGTGATTGTGGCCTTCATCCTCTTCGGCGGCACGCGCATGATCAGCTTCCTCACGTCCATCATCGTGCCCGTCATGGCCATCGGCTACATCTTGCTTGCGCTCGTCATCACGGGGATGAACATCACGCAGCTGCCGGCCGTCTTCGGCATGATTTTCACCGAGGCCTTCAACTTCAGCAGCGTCGTGGGCGGTTTTGCCGGCTCGATGGTCGTCCAGGGCATCAAGCGCGGCCTGTTCTCCAACGAGGCGGGCATGGGCTCGGCACCCAACGCCGCCGCCTCCGCCTCGGTCAGCCACCCCGTCAAGCAAGGCCTCGTGCAGACCTTCTCCGTCTTCATCGACACGATGGTCATCTGCACGGCGTCTGCGGGTATGCTGATGTTTTTCGTCATCGGCAACACCGACCAGATTCTCTGGGGCGCGGCGCAAGGGCTGACGGCCGACGGGCTGGCTGCCATGGACACGAGCAACCTGCTTACGAACATGTCGCTCGTGCAGGCGGCCATGCAAAGCGGCCTGGGAGATGCCGGCATGCACTTCATGACCGTAGCCATCTTCGCCTTCGCGTTTTCCAGCCTCATCGGCAACTACTTCTACGCCGAGAGCAACTTCAAGTTCATCACGAAGAACAAGGGTGCGCTTGCGGTCTTTCGCGTCATCTGCTGCGTGGCCATCTTCTTTGGCGCGAACTCGAACCTGACGCTGGCGTGGAACCTGGCCGACATTTTCATGGGCTTCCAGGCCATCATCAACATCATCGTCATCCTCATCTTGGGCAAATGGGCACTCATGGCCCTCGACGACTACACGAAGCAGAAAAAAGCCGGTGAAAATCCCGTGTTCATCGCCGATGCGTTCGAGGAGGCCGGCATGCCGCCGTGCGAGTGCTGGCACACCGACCCCGAGGTGCTCGATCTGGCGATGGAGGCCGCGCCCGCCGAGGAAAAGACCCTGCCTGACGACGACCCGGCCGAGTGGACCGAGCTGATCGTGAAAGAGTAGGCGATGCGCTTGGCGGATGCGCTCAAGACGGGAGGGTGAAGCGGCGGCCGGAGTAGTCGATGGCGCCCTCGCGGCGCATGGCGGCCAACGTCGTGGACAGCGCGCTGCGGTCCACCCCCAAATACGAGGCCAGTTGCGCCTGGGTGAAGGGGATCTCGAAGGTAGACGCGCCGCAGGCCTGCGCGCACTGCGAGAGGTAGGCAGCCACCTTTCCCCGTATGGTCTTGGGCGCGACGGCGCGCATGCGGCGGTTCAGGTTGAGGCTCTTGCGCGCGAGCGAGCGCACGAGCTTGCCGGCGACGCGCACATGCCCTGCGCAGTGCGAGCTGCAGGGGGCGGCCAGCCGACCCGCGTCGAAGAGCAACACTCGGCACTTGCTGTCGGCCACGACGTCGACGCCGAGCGGTTCGTCCGGGCAGCAGGCGTAGGCAAGCGCGAAGGGCTCGGACGGTGCAAGCGATTCCAAGATGGAGACCTCGCCCCAGGCATCCACCGCTTCCACGTGCAACGTGCCCTCCAAGACGATGCCTGCGCACGTGGCAGCCTCGCCGGCACGCAAGACGCGTTCGCCTTTGGCAAAGCGCCGCGTCCGCGCACGCAGGCAGGGCAGCATGCGTTCGAGCTCTTCGGGCGGCAAGCCCGCAAACAGCGGGCAGGCGCACAGTGCGGCGCAATCCATCTCGTCTCCTCGCGTCGTCTTTTTCACTGATGTGTTGTAGAAACAACATACCACATCCGGCCGCGATGCTAGATTCACCATAGCTTTGACGGCACATCGACATGGAAGGGAAAACGACATGGCCGACGAGAAGATGTTTTGTTTCCAGTGCGAGCAGACGGCGAAGGGCAGCGCCTGCACCATGGCAGGCGTCTGCGGCAAAAGCCCCGAGACCGCCCTGCTCCAAGACGAGCTGACAGGCGCGCTCATCGCGCTTGCGCAGGCGACGGGCGACGCGCCCCTGTCTGCAGACGACACCGCCCTGCTCTTCGAGGGCATGTTCGCGTGCGTGAGCAACGTGAGCTTCGACGATGCGGCCATCCGCAACCTCACCGCCCGCGCGCATGCCGCCGCCACCGCTCTTGACGCCGACGCGCGCGACTTTAACATGCGCGACCTGTGGGAGGCCGACGAGGACCTGCGCTCGCTGAAGAGCCTGCTGCTGTTTGGGATGCGTGGCGTGGCGGCCTACGCCTGGCACGCGCACGCGCTGGGCAAGGAGGACCCGACTATCGCGGCCTTCATGTGCGAGGGGCTTGCCGCCATCGCGGGTACAAACGACGCCGACGCGCTGCTTTCCCTTGCCCTGAAGTGTGGCGAGGTCAACATCACCGCTATGGCCTTGCTCGAGTCCGCCAACATAGGGGCGTTCGGCGCCCCCGAGCCGGCCACGCTCGAGCTCGAGGTGGAGCCAGGGCCTTTTATCGTGGTGACCGGCCACGACCTGCACGACCTGGAGCGCCTGCTGGAGCAGACGCAGGGCAAGGGCATCAACGTCTACACTCACGGCGAGATGCTGCCCGCCAACGCCTATCCGAAGCTGCGCGCCTACAGCCACCTGAAGGGCAATTTTGGCACGGCCTGGCACAACCAGAAAAAGGAGTTCGCCGAGCTGCCCGCGCCCATACTCTGGACGACGAACTGCCTGGTGAAGCCCGATGCCTCCTATGCCGACCGCGTTTTCACCACCGGTCCTGTGACCTTCCCGGGCGCACCCCACATCGGCGCGGACAAGGACTTCACCCCGCTTATCGAGCGTGCGCTGGAGCTGGGTGGCTGGCCGGAGAAAAAGAGCTTCACCGGCATCAACGGCGGCCACAAGGTCTCGACGGGCTTTGGCTACGACACGGTCATGGGCGTCGCGCCCGCCGTCATCGACGCGGTGAAGGCCGGCGACATCTCCCGCTTTTTGCTCGTGGCCGGCTGCGATGGCATGAAGGCCGAGCGCAGCTACTACACCGAGTTCGTGAAGGCCGCGCCCGCCGATTCCGTCATCCTCACTCTGGCCTGCGGCAAGTTCCGCTTCAACGACCTGGAGTTGGGCGAGATCGGCGGCATCCCGCGCCTGCTCGACGTCGGGCAGTGCAACGACGCCTACGGTGCGGTAAAAATTGCGCTCGCGCTGGCCGAGGCCTTCGAGTGCGGGGTCAACGACCTGCCGCTGTCGTTTGTCCTGTCTTGGTACGAGCAAAAGGCCGTGTGCATCCTGCTGTCGCTTCTGCACCTCGGGATCAAGGGCATCTACCTAGGTCCGAGCCTGCCCGCCTTCATCAGCCCGAACATCCTGGCCGCGCTCGTCGACAACTTCGGCATACGCCCCACGAGCACGCCGGAGGCAGACCTGGCCGAGATCTTCGCGTAAGGCGCGAGACCTGCCATCTTTGCCGGCGTATTTCCTTGGCGTCCGCCCTCGTCGCGGGGGGCGGGCGCCCTTTTTTCACCCTTCGCATCCGCTGCACATCTGTCTGCTACACTCACGCGCCGAGAAAAGCAGGCAGGCGGGCTGCACGAGAAAACGAAAAGGGAGGGTCGCGTGCCCGAAGAGCAGATAGTCGTCACCGGGGGGTATCCCCTGTCCGGCACCGTGCACATCGGCGGGGCGAAGAACTCCGTGCTGAAGCTGATGGCGGCATCGGTCATGGGCGGCGGGCCGGTGCGCATCGACAACGTGCCCGACATATCCGATGTTCACGTGATGGAAGAGGTGCTGACCACCATCGGCGCGAAGGTGGAGCGCATCGCGCCGGATGCGCCGCATGCGGCCGGATCGGTGTTGATCGACACGACAGACCTGACCAGCTACGAGACGCCCTACGAGCTCGTGGCCAAGATGCGCGCCTCCATCTCCATTCTAGGCCCGCTCGTCACCCGCTTCGGCCGCGCGCGCGTGGCCATGCCGGGCGGCTGCAATATAGGCTCGCGCAAGCTCGACATGCACATCTCCAGCCTTGAAGCCCTCGGCGTCGAATTCGACGTCGACCACGGTTTCATCGAGGCCTCCACGCCCAACGGTCTGCACGGCGCCGAGGTGCTGCTGGAGTTTCCCAGCGTGGGCGCGACGGAAAACCTGATGATGGCTGCCGTCACCGCCGAGGGCGAGACGCGCATACGCAACGCCGCCTGCGAGCCCGAGATTGTCGACCTCGCCGATTTCCTCAACGAGATGGGCGCCGAGGTGGCAGGTGCCGGCACGCCCAACATCACCATCACCGGTGTGCGCGAGCTGCACCCGGCCGGCCGACACCGCACCTGCGGCGACCGCATCGAGGCTGGCACCTTCCTCGTGGCAGGCGCCCTGACGGGAGGGCCGCTGACCGTCGAGGGCGTGCAGCCGGACTACCTCGTGCTTGCCTTGAAGAAGCTCCAGCAGATGGGCTGCGACGTGGTGAGCGAGGGCGAGAGCATCACCGTCGAGCGCACGGGCGACATCCTGCCCGCCGACATCCAGACCCTGCCGCATCCCGGCTTTCCCACCGACCTGCAGGCGCAGTACATGGTGCTCGCCGCGCTCGCGCACGGCAATTCCATCGTCACGGAAAACGTCTTCGAGAACCGCTTCATGTTCGCCGCCGAGCTGGTGCGCATGGGTGCCGACATACGCATAGACGGTCACCACGCCCTCGTCGCCGGCGTCGAGGGACTTTCCGGCGCGCCTGTCGAGGCGCCCGACCTGCGCGGGGGCGCGGCCCTTGTGCTGGCAGGCCTCGTGGCCGACGGCCAGACGCGCGTCGGCTCCATCCACCATATCGATCGCGGCTATGACGATTTTGTTGGCAAGCTTGTGGCAGCCGGCGCCCGGGTGCGGCGGGAGACGCTCGCCTGAGGCCGCGCACCGGCCGTCCGCATGCCGTACACACGTCGCCCGCGCGCCGCAATCGCGCAGCTGGGCGCAACGCCGTTTCGAGGGGGAACTTCACCATGCGCCACAAGGGACTCGACATAGGAGCTGCGACGGGCACGCACGTTTCGGGCGCTCGCGGCCTGCCCGGCGGCTCGATGAAAGACCAGACGGGGCTGCAGATATCGACGCGCAGTAAGGGCAATTTCACCCAACGCCGCAGTGCCGGCGGCGCACCCGAGCGCAAGAAAACAGGCCCGCGTCCTGCCACTATCGCAAAAATCGCTGCCATTGTCGTCGCGGCGCTCGCGCTGTCTGTGGGGGTGGGCATGCTCGTCTACCACCACACGGTGAAAAACGCGATTGTGCCCTCCGTGGACACCTCTGCGCTCCAATCTGCGCTCGCCGACGTGGACAGCTCGAAGTCGGCCTCGTGGACCTTGCTCGTGCGCACCACGTCCGAGACGGCGGAGTACGGGCGTGGCGACATTTCCTCGATTGCGCTTGGGTACCTGCGCCCGCAGGACAAGACCGCAACCTTTTTGTGGCTGCCCGTCGACACGCGCATCTACATCGACGGTTACGGCTATCACAAGCTCGCCGAAGCCGCCGACCTGTCCGGGGAGGCCGGGCTGATCGCGGCGGTGAAGAAGCTCTCGGGCGTCGAGGTCGCCCACTACGTGGAGATAAACCAGGGCGGCGTCGCGAAGTTGCTGCCGGCCCTGTCGCTGTCTGTCGACCCCTCCTCAGACGACGATCGCGCGATCCTCTCGGAGCTTTTGACAAAGGTAGCCGCCTCGTCGAGCGAGCAGATCAAAAGCCAAGCCCAGACAATTGCCGGCTGTGTGGGCGGGGATTTCGACGCCGGCACGCTTTCTGCTGCGCTCCAGACCCTGCGCGGCGCCGACTTGTCCCAAAACCTGCGCTTTCAAGACATGCCTGTCTCGCAGCAAGACATCGACGGCGCGACGTATTCGGTGGTGGACAGCGAGAGCTGGAACACTATGGTCGCGCGCGTGCAAGGCGGGATGACGCCCGTAGCCTCGGACGCCGAGACCAGCGACAACGAGCAGGTGCGCGCGAGCAACAAGGTGACCATCTGGAACGGCGTGGGTGTGTCCGGCGTAGCCGACGACTGCAAAAACCAGCTGAAGAAGCTCGGGTGGCAAATTGAGAGCACGGGCAACGCGGCACAGTTCGTCTACGACGAGACGCTCGTGGTCTACAAGGAGGATTCGGACAAGGCGATGGCCGAGCTGCTGGTGAGCGATTTGGGCCAGGGGCGCGCCGTGCGCTCGGCGGCCCGCTACAGCTTCAACGGCGACATACTCGTTGTGGTGGGCAAGGACTACCATCCGTATTAGGCGCGCGCGGATTTTCCCGGCGCGCTCTCTTTTCCCGCTGCAGATGTGCAGGAAAATGAAAAAGGTTGAATTTTCCCTTTGACGCAGACGCTAAGTTTGCTAAGATATCAACTCGCGTGCGGAAGTGGCTCAGTTGGTAGAGCACAACCTTGCCAAGGTTGGGGTCGCGGGTTCGAGTCCCGT
>CAVECB010000006.1:0-70410 GCA_963614215.1 Ruthenibacterium lactatiformans | reverse complement strand
CCCGCCCGCCACTGTGTTTCCAGCTATCAAAAACCGTACTCTGAAGTACGGTACTATATGGTACGGTATTTCAAAGTACGTATTTCGGCTAGGCGGCTGCGAGGAGGGCACATGTTCGTCGGACGCGAGGAAGAGCTCGATGCGCTCGAGCGCATGTACGAGAAGGACGACTTCCAGATGGCCGTCATCTACGGGCGGCGGCGCGTGGGCAAAACCTCCCTTATCGACGAATTCGTGAAAAACAAGCCTGTTCTGTATTTCACGGCACAGCAAAAGACCTCCCGCCAAAACCTTGAATTGTTCAGTGCGGCGGCCTACGCTGCTTTCTCTCTGCCAGCTTCGTTGCCCTCGTTTTCGTCTTGGAGCGCAGCTTTGGATTTCGTGGCCGAACAAATCCAAACCCGACAAGGAGACGCCCCGCTCGTCTTCGTGTTCGACGAGTTTCCCTATGCAGCTGAGGCTGATTCGTCTTTGCCTTCTGTATTGCAGGCGGCTATCGACCATGGTTTCAAGCAGACGCGCCTGCGTTTGATTCTTTGCGGAAGCAACGAGGGTTTCATGGAGGGCGAGGTGCTCGGAAGCAAAAGCCCGCTTTACGGGCGCAGGACCATGCAGATGCGCCTTTTGCCGTTCGACTATCTGGACGCTGCGCGCATGCTGCCGGACGCCGACCCCGAGACGCTGGTAGCGTACTACGCGACGTTTGGCGGAACCCCGTACTATCTCTCGCAGATTGACGTGCGGAAAACCTACGAGGAAAACGTCGCCGCGCTTCTGTTCGATCGACTTGGCATGCTCTGCGAGGAACCGCTCATGCTGTTGCGCCAAGAACTCAGCGAGCCTGCGGGCTACAACTCCGTGCTCGACGCCATTGGTTCGGGTGCCACGAAGCCTACGAGGATTGCCGAAAAGGCCGGCGTCAACCAGAATTCTGTCGGCAAGTATCTGAGGATCATGGCCGACCTCGGAATCGTGGAAAAAGTCGCCCCCCTTGGAGGGGGCACGGCGTCGAAGTCCTCGATGTGGCGTTTTAGCGATCCGTTCTTTGCGTATTGGTACCGTTTCGCAAGCCCCTATATCGGGACAATCGAGGAGGGCGGCGGCCAGGCGGTCGTGCCGTATGCGACGTCTGGGCAGGTGTTTGAGACCTATGTGGGCACGCAGTTCGAGTCGATTTGCCTGCAATGGGTTCGCCGGGAGAGCAAGGCGGGCAGGATGCCGTTTCCCGTGCTGGAGTTCGGCCGATGGTGGGGCACCGATCCTAGGAGTCGCGAGACCTGCGACATCGACGTCGTGGCCGCCAACGGCATCGAACGCGCGGTTTTGCTGGGGGAGTGCAAGTGGCGCAACTCATTTGACGAGAGCGAGGCGCTGCGAGTTCTCGAGGAGCGCTCGGAGCTTCTGGGCGGCTTCACCAAGAGGCATTTCGTGCTCTTCAGCAAGAAGCCCGCGAGTCGCGGCAGCGCTGCCAAGGCAAAAAAGCGCGATGACTTGAGGCTTGTGAGCGCCCGAGACCTCTACGCGGAACTTGGGCGATAGCGGGCGGGCCGGGACTTTAGGGTCGGTTTTCGCAAAACCGAGGAGCCCCAAAGGTCGGTGTTTTACATTGCGCCGCAGGGGGTATAGCATTGCCGGTTGAAGCAGGATTGCGCTTTCGACAGCGGGTTAAGGAGAGCAACCATGACCATCAAGCAAACCGCAGGCCGCGACCAGCTTGGGGACTTCGCACCCGAGTTCGCGCACTTCAACGACGACGTGCTCTTCGGCGAAAACTGGAACAACGAGGGTATCGACCTCAAGACCCGCAGCCTTATCACCGTGGTCGCCCTCATGGCGCAGGGCATCACCGACAGCTCGCTTGCCTACCACATCGCCAATGCCAAGGCGCATGGCGTGACCCGCGAGGAGTTTGCGGCCGTCATCACCCACGTGGCCTTCTATGCTGGCTGGCCCAAGGCATGGGCGACCTTCAACCTGGCAAAAGAGGTGTACGCGGACGACGGCGAGGCGGATGGCGGGGCGCTCGAGTCCCACGGCGGTTTCTTCGGCTTGGGGCAGCCCAACGATGCTTATGCGCAGTACTTCATCGGTCAAAGCTATCTTAAGAACCTTACCGCCCCAGGAGACTACCTGCCCATCCATAACGTGACCTTCGAGCCGGGCTGCCGCAACAACTGGCATATCCACCACGCGAGCGCCGGCGGCGGCCAGGTTCTTATCTGCGTCGATGGTGAAGGCTGGTACCAGGAAGAGGGAAAGCCCGCGCAGGCGCTCAAACCCGGCGACATCGTGGAGATCTCGGCAAACGTCAAGCACTGGCATGGCGCCAAGGTCGGCAGCTGGTTCAGCCACCTTGCTTTCGAGTGCCCTGGCGAAGACACCAGCAACGAGTGGTGCGAGCCGGTCGACGATGCGGCCTACAACGCGCTGGAGGAGTAAGGATAAGCCCGCGGCTACTTGACCGCCTCGATGAGCGAGGGGTGCCGGAAACGCCCCCCCGTTTTTTCGGACTCAACATAAACCGGCATCCGTGTTGTTCCGTCTGCCTCTTATCGTCGGAATAATGAAGCCGTCAGATATGTGATGCGTTTCCATATCAGCGGGTTGATGGCGATTATCGACGAATGGCTGAAAGGCGATTGTGAAGACAGCATCGAGCAGGTTGTTTCGGTCATGCAGCAATGCGTAAAGCGAGCCTCGTAAATAGCGGCCTCTCTACTTCGGCTCGCTTCGACCAATCGGGTGTCTCGTCGACCGTTTCGTCGAAGGAGTGCCGCCGCAGCCGCACCTATTCGAGCATCTGCGACAGGTCGATGAAGACGGTGTTCTCGCTCTTTGCGGCCGTAAAGCCGGAGCGCGAGAAGAAACCGTAGCGATGGCACTTGAGCCCCGTCGCCTCGACTTGCGAGATTTCCTCGTCCACCATTTTCTGCGTGACGGGCGCCTTGCGGAATTTCGACTCATAGAACACGTAACCCTTGGGGTCTTGCGTTACCACGTCGAACTCGCCGCTCGCCTTGTTTGCAGGATCGTCGTACCAGTATTTGCCGATGGCGTCGAAGGCAGGCTCGATGCTGCCCGCACGGTTTTGTCGCACGAGGTACTGACGGCAGACCTCCTCGAACATATGGGGAACGTAGTTCTCCTCGAAGTCCTTCGAGACGTAGCGATTGTAGAAGACCTCGGGATCGAGCAGCCGCCGCGCCGATGCGTTTCGAAAGACGTAACGGTAGTAGAAAAGAGAGAGCGGGTCGATCACGAAATAGCCGGACTTGCGTTTGTTGGCGGGATCGTTGATGGGCGCGCGCTTTTGGACGAGCTCGAGCGAGATGAGTTTGTCCAAGACATCGGACATGGCAGGGCCGCTGGATACATGGGACTGCGCTAAAACGTCTCCCCAGCGCGAGTACCCTTGCGCGAGGGCCCCGAAGACTTCGTTGGCATTGGTCATCTTCGAGATTTCAGCACCAAGATAAGAGGGAATTTCATTTTCAAGCCGAGCCCCCGGCTCTGTCATCAGCTCGACGATGTTGTTGCGCACGCTCGAGGTCTGGTCGATAAGTCGGTTGTAGTAGGGGATGCCCCCAAAGACGCTGTAGAGACGCACTTTGTCTTCGGGCGAGAAGCCGGGATAGAACTTTGCGGCATCGAAGTAATCCATGGGCTTGAGCTCGAGCGCAAGGTCGATGCGTCCATAGAGCGGGCTCTCATGCTCGATAAGCGATTTCATGATTTCGACGTATGAACCGCACAAAACGATGCTCAGGCTGGAACTCTCGCGGTGGGCGTCAATCGAAGTCTGCATGATGCTGTCGAGGCCTTTAACGGCATCCCTCAAGTAGGGATATTCATCGAGAACGAGGGTGACGTGCCTGTCCTTTGCCTGGGAGAACAGGAATTCGAGAAGTTCGCGAATGCCCGAAAAAGCGAGCGGAGGAAAGCCGAGCGCCCCGGCAGCAAGGGCGCAGAGGCTTGCGAGATTGTCTGCCTCGGAGGTTTGGCGGCATTCATAGTAGATTGTCGTGCTGTCTGGGATATCGGTGATCGCTTGCTTGATGAGCTCGCTTTTCCCCACACGACGTCTTCCGTAGACAAGGACGTTGCGCTGGTCGGGAGTGCTGAGTTCTTTCTTGATTTTTGCGAGCTCGCGCTCTCTGCCGATGAATTCCATTAACTCGGTTCCTTCCGACTCGGTTTTATCCGAGTTAAGTATAGCGCGAGAATTGCTCGCTTTTTGACTCAGCACAAATCGCCATCACTTCCGTCAGAGCCGATTGACGTGCACGAATTTTTGCAGCGCGACGACTTGATGCTTGTGAGCGCCCAAGACCTCTACGCGGAACTTGGGCGATAGCGGACAAGCCGGGACTCTAGGGTCAGTTTTCGCAAAACCAACGAGCCTCAAAGACTGCGTGTCACAGCTCTATCACATGGGGCTTCACATCCGGGTCGTGGTTCGCGATGGACTCGACGCATTCCGGCAAAAGGCTCTGCTCGCGTATCCATGCCAGGGAGCGCTTCTGCTGTTCGCGGTCCGAGGCGATGCCCGGCAAGATCATCTCCTGCCAGGAGCGCGTCGCGTACCCGCCGTCGGAGAACAGCAAGGCGAAGCGCCCGTCGACACCCGTGACCTTCACGGCGAAGAGCCCCTCGGAATGCCCGGGGATGTTCACGAGCAGCATGCTCCCGTCGCCGAACAGGTCGTAGGATTTGCCGGCCGGCCCTTCCGTCCCCGTCCAGCCGAAGGTCTCCAAGCCTGCGTCGGCCCACCAGCGCCTTTTGTAGCGCACGGCGTTGTTGGGAAACCTCTTTGCAAACGCCAGCTCGTCGGCTGATGCCAGTATCCGGTGCGCGCCACGCACTTCCGACAGCCCGTTGGCGTGGTCGCAGTCTAGGTGCGTGAGCAGCACGCAGTCGATATCAGACGGCGCTATGCCGCGCTGCGCGAGCTGCTCGCCGACCGTTTGCCCATACTCGACGACGCCCTGATTGGTCTTGTAGAGCGGCACAGAGCCCAGCGAGGCAATCTGCGCCTTCGCATCGAACGTGCCCTCTGGGCTCATGGCGCGCTCCCAGCCGGTGTCTACCAAGACGAGCCCTTTGGGGTGTTCGATGAGGTAGGCCGAGACAGGCAGCCAAACCCGGTCGCTCTTCTTGCCGAGCACGCCCGACGCTTTGACAAGGCTGCAGTCCTCGCCCCCAAACGGCAGGTACTTCGACACGCGCACGCGCCCGCAGTGCAGGATGTGAATCTTGATACGGGCGGCCGGGTTGCCGCCGATTTGCTTTTCACCAGTCATTCGCAGAAAATCCCTATCGGCTTGTACTCCACCCCGTCGGGGCACAGCTCGGCAATCATATCGCCGATCCTGCTCATTGCGCGATAACCTTTCTCCCGGCATCGGTCAGGCGGTACTGCTGTAGGCGGCTGCGCGGTTTGTCGGGAATCGTGCGCTCGATAAGGTGCGCCTCAAGCGCCGGGTTGAGATACGTCTTTCTAAAGCTCGGTCTGTGAGAAAGCCTCATGTCGCCTAAAAGTTGGGAAGCTGATTTCGGACCTGTCTTCAATTGTATGAGCAGGGCATAGACGTATGTGCTGACTTGGTCGGTTACTTGGTCGCTGACTTGGTCGGTCACTTGGTCGGTTGCTTCGGCCAGTCCGTCGGCCCCGGTCTGTGCATACCCGATGTGAAGCGTCCTGTTGAGCAGCGGGTGGTGCGTGCCGAGCATGACGTTTTCCAGGAAGTTCGTCAGCGGCTCCAGTGTGGGACGAACGGACGCCTCGTAATTGGTGTAGTTGGCGCGCACCAGCGCGTTCCTGAAAAACCAGGAGTTGCTCTCGAAGGGCTCGTTGGTCACCTCGAATCCCATGGTCTGCAGATACTTGATAAGGAGCACAGCTGTCGACCGGGTGTTTCCCTCGCAAAAGGGGTGAATTTGCCAGATGCCGGCGATGAAGCGTGCGATATGCTCGACCGTCTGCGAGGTGGACAGGTCGGCGTACGAAAAGTTCTTCTCGCGGTCAAAGTCGTAATCGAGCGTGGCCACAAGGTCGGTGCAGGGGGCGTACGTCACTGTATCGCCGGCCAGCACCCATTCCTTTTTCGTGATGTTGTAGTCGCGCATCTGCCCCGCGCCGCTAAAGATTCCCTCGAAGAGGTGCCGGTGAATCGCGGACCAGGTTATCGGCGAGAGCGTAAAGGCACGCTCGCTGAGAAGCTCGACGATGCGCTGCGAGACAAGGTCTGCCTCCTCGGGCTCGCGCTCAACGATGCCTCGGCTGCGGCGCTGCTCGTAATAACTCTCGATGCGCTCGCGCGCGCCTTGCGTGTCGATGTCGCCTTCGACGTGGAGCTTGGCGGTGTCGAGAAGATACTCGGAGACCTCAAGCCCGTCGACCTGCTGCAGTCCGATGGCCGTTTGCCACGACTCGGCCTTTTGGACCTTGCTCGGCTCGCCTTGGCGAATGTACTCGTCCAGCTCGAGTTGCCAAGGCTTCTTCTCGGCTTTTGCGTTATGGGCCTTATCCATTACGCCACCTGTCCTTCGAGGTCGGCCACGATGGCGTCGATTTGCGCCGCGCGCACGTTGCCGAAATCGAGGTCGCGGATGTCGGCGATGATCTTTGCCAGGCGCTCGATGCGCTCCTCGAGCGTGGCGCCGAGCTTGTTGGAGGTGACGTCGACGTCGTCGGCGATTTTCCAAATGGCCTTGTGGAGCTCGGCGCGCTGGGTTTCCTTGTTGCTCGCAGATGCCAAGGCGGCACCCCTTTCGCAGGTTAAGGCCAGATGAGCCTCTGGCCATGAGTGCGTGGTTTTGGTTGCTTTAGTTTAATCCCTTGGGCAAAGACCAAGTTGGGAAAGCTGGTCGAACTCGCGCTCTCTGCTGATGGGTTCCGTTAACTCGGTTCCTCCCGACTCGGTTTTGTCCGAGTTAACGGTTCCGTTCAATTGTTTGAACAGACGGGTAAGTTCCGCGTGAAGACGACGGCAGGTCTGGGCACCTGTGCCTGACATAGACCCAGGGATAGCCACGCTCCACTTCGAGCTGGGTGCCGGCTCAGGCGCTTTTGAGTGGGCGTGGGGAGACGCTGGCAATTCTCAAAGCCGAGCACAATTGCTCAGGCTTTCTGCTTCGGGGCATGGATACTTGACAACAGATCATGCGGCGAGAGCTAGTGTCACGATTATCCGATATGCTGAATTAGGGGGTATTCAAGTCAAAAACTGCGATGAATACCCCCTAACTTCGTGGTCGCGCGCCGATTTCGTGCGGCGCGGCACTAGCGCCTTCGAGCGCAATCTGGCAGCCGAGACACGCCTGCGCGGGCGCTATTTCGCGGTGCCCCTTGCGTAGTTGAGGTAGCCGAGGACGCTATAGTGGTCGGCATTGTCATCGGCAGGGTAGCCCTCGTTGCCAACAACGCCGAGGTAGCCGCCCTCGACCTTCTTCTGCTCCCAGTTCACCACGACGACGTGCCAGTGGCCGTACTCGTGCTGCGGCTTGCGCAGCTGGCAGCGAAGCGTCAACTTGGTTTCGCCTTCAATGCGGAAGAAAGCCCCCGCGCGGTAGAGCCTCCCAAGCAGCAAACCGTCGATCCAGAAGCAGATGAACGGGGTCTCGAACGCATCGGTGAGCGAGCCGGCCTCGCCGTTGTAGACGTAGCAAAACAAGGCTCGGTCGCGCGATTTGGAAAGGAGCTCGACCTCGCTTTCCTTGAGCTTGAATTCTACCGTCGCGATTGCACCCGGTCGCCCAGCGTTCTCGGAGACGTTCGTGACGGCTGTCTTCACCTGGAAAAAGAACGTCTCGGGAGCCGCTTCGGGGCACTCGAGCTGGCGCTTGAGGTTGAGCGAGACGACGTCGATGCCCATATCGGCCGGCGGACGCAAAGCGTCCAGCCCGTTGCGGTACAACGAACTCATGAGCTGGTACTCGCCGGTGTAGCCGTTGTAGAGCAGATCGAAGAAATCCTGAGCCATGGGGCACTCCTCGCTCGGTCAGTTAAACGACACGATTCTAGCGCCCCTACGCCGCGTCGCTCACACCAGACGGGGCTGCGGTTCATCGAGCAGACCGGCCATCCAAAGCTCGTCTTCCTCGTCAAAGTCAAAGTAGAAGTCGTCGGGCTCGGGATCGGGTAGTGGGAAGGCATGCTTGCTTTTTGCAGGGCCGCCTCCTTCAACATCTAACTCGACTTCACTCGCGTTAAGAAGCTCCCCATAGGCCGGGTGCCGCTCGAGTTCGTAGGCAGGCTCGCACGCCCCGCGCCCGCCACGCTCGAAATACCACCAGCTATCAGCAGGGGTTTCGAGCAACGAGCTCGGCGTGCGGTTGGCGCGCAAGGAAAAATAGCGAGCCGTCCGCTCGTCTTGGAAGCCCAGTACAAGCTGCCGGTCGCAGTTGCCGATGATCGAGTTTGCCGCCGCCTCGCCATAGCGGGTCTCTAGCTGGCTTATCGTCTGGCAGATGAGCGTGCAGCTCACCTCGCGGCTGCGAATGACCGACAGTACGTCGTCGATGCCGGGCAAGCTGAGGTTGGCGAAGTCGTCGAGCATGAAGCGCACGGGAACGGGCAGTCGGCCGCCCTCGCACTCGCCATCGGCGTGGGCGCACAGGCCCCGGAAGGCCTGGCGCACAAAGAGGCTCGTGAGCGGCGCCAGGCTCTTGTCCATGTCATCCATGGTCACGAACAGCGCGCGGCGCTCGTGGCCCAGGGTGCAAAAGTCGACCTGGTTTGGGTTGCGAAACGACGCGAGGGCCTCGTCAAACGTGAGCGGGAAGATGTTCGCCGCGATGATGCCCAAAATACTCGCATGCATCTTCTCGGCGCGCGACGTGCTCCTGGCGCGGCGGAAGAGCGAGGCGGCGTAGCTGTCGGGGTTCTCGGCGGCAAGCTCGTCAAACATGGCGACAATACTGCCGTCGCATGCCTGCTCGAACACGCTCACCACCGAGACCATGTTCCATTTTTCGTCCGGCAGCGCCTCAAAGACATAGGCGATGTAGCTTGCTAGGTAGTTGGCGGCAGCGCCGGCCCAAAACGGGTCTTGCCCCATGTCGTCGCGCGGGAAGAGCGTGCTCGCAATAGCGATGATGTCTTGCGAAAGCGGCCGGCCACCTCGCCAGCGCACATGGTGGAGCGGGTCGTAGCCGAGCGTCCCTTGCATTGTGGTGAAGTCGAGGCAGTCGACTTTGTAGCCGTGACTGCGCAGGTAGGATGCCATTTCGCGATACAGCCGGCCCTTTGAGTCGAGCACGACGTAGGACCCTTCGCACTGCAGCAGGTTTGGCTTGAGGAAGTTGCGCGTCTTGCCCGAGCCAGAACTGCCGAGCACAAGTACGTTGTTGTTGAGGCCACTCTTCCACGAGTCCATGCTCTCGTGGCGATTGGCGCTGAGGATGAGCTCGCCTGCATAGGCGGCGCGTTCTTTGACAGCTCCATCTTTCATCAGAGCCTCCTTTCTAGAGCGACGTGACGATGTGGTTGGCAAGGCCGGCTTTTACAGCTTCTTCAGCCTCGAAGTAGGTGTCCGAGGCCGTAAGCTCAAAGACGCGCTCGAGGGACATGCCCGTGTGACAGGCGATGATTTTGGCCGTGATGTCTCGGATGCGCATGAGGTCGTCGGCGCGGGCCTTCACCGAGAGGGCGCTGCCGCCAAGGCCGCCGCCGATGAGCGGGTCGTGAATCATGACGCGGCTGTGGGGCAGCATCAGGCGCTCGTCTCCCGCAATGAACAGCAGGGCGCCCATGCTTGCCGCCATGCCCAAGCAGACGGTTTTGATGGGGCAGCTCACGGCCTGCATGACGTCATAGAGGGCAAGGCCAGACTGGACTTCACCGCCCGGGCTGTTGATGTAGAGCGTCACAGCGGCGTTCGCATCGCAACGTTGCAGGTAGAGCAGACCGCGGATGACGGTGGCACACGAATTGGCGTCGACTCCCGAGGTCAGTTCGAGCTCGCGATGGGAGAGCATGTCGTCTTGGATGTCGAGGTGGTTGAGACCTTCCGCTGTCTCGCGGATGATCTGGGGCTGGTAGATAAAGGCGTTGTGGCTCATGGCAAGCTCCTTTTTGAGGGTCGGCACAACCAAACGTCGGACGCCATGGCCTTGTCGCGCCGTCCGAGACGCATCGATAGCAGCCATCAAGGCAATGCGTCAAAGTCTCTTTGGTTGTGTGAGGTGAAAAATTCGTCCGCGGCAAGTACGAACGACAACCTCCTACATGGCTCATGAGCCATGCTTGCCAGGAGGTGGGTCTTGCGACCCTCGGGTGAGCCGCACTATAGCGCACCGTTTCGCCGGCACGCAAGAACAAATTTTCGAAAGTCGAGGTGGCGGGTGAAATGAACGCGCCAGCCTGAAATCGAGGTGGGCGTTGCGCAGCCCCACATCCTCGAAGAGGTTCGCGAGATAGGCCGCTTACTGCTCCTTTATGCATCTTGGCGCCCCTGCGGCGCAACTTGGTCTGCCGCCCGCCCACGCCCGTCTCGCGCGGCGCTACTATGCCCATCGCCGGCAATGATGAAAGGAACGCCAGATGAAAATCGTCGTCGAAGAAGATGCGACGCTTGCAGACGTGGAGGTGATCTTTCGCGCCCCGCGCATCGACGCGGAGCTGATCGCCGCGATGTCGCGCCTGCGCTTGCACGATCGCAAGCTCACGGGATTTGCAAGCGACGGAGCCATGCGCATTGTGCCCGCCGCCGAGGTGCTCTATTTCGAGTCGGTGGACAAGAAGAGCTTTTTCTACACTGCAGACCTTGTGCTGGAGACGCCCATGCGCCTCTACGAGGTGGAAGACAAGCTTGCAGGCTGCGGTTTCGTGCGGACGGGCAAGTCCACGGTTGTGAACCTCAAGGAGGTGACGAGCCTTCGCACGGAGCTGGGCGGCAGGATGCTGGCCGAGCTGAGCAACGGCGAGCAGACCGTCATCTCGAGGGCGTATGCCCCGCAGGTCAAAAAGCTGCTCGGATTGTGAACACTGCGGGTGTTGTGGAAGGCGCGTCTTGCCGAGGCGCGCACGGATTGAAAAACCTCCGCTTCTCTTGAAGGGGGCGGGTGAAGAGGAAGGCATGAAGATGAAAGACGGAAACGGGAACACGAAAAAAGGCACGATGGCAGGCGCGCTTGCCGGTGCCACGACCCTGAGCTTCACCATCACCATCATATGCTGGTCGCTGTTTGAGCTTTTGCCCGACTGGAGTGGCGCGGGCACAATTGCTACGGGCGAGGCCGTGCGCGACATATGGGTTTCGCTGGCCATCTGCCTGTGCATGTCTTTTTGGGGCTGCGCCTGCTTTTGCGAGAAGGCGGCCGTGCGCTTTCCGAAAATCGCCCGCATCGCTGCCTTCGGCATCGGGGGCTATGTCATCATCACCGGCTGGGTGTTCGGTTCGGGCTGGTGCTCGATGCGGGGATTTGTCCTGTTCACCATCATCTGCGTGGCGGCCTTGGCGTTCTCGTGCATCATCACCTTCATCTGCATGAACGCTGCCGACAAGCGCCTAAACGAGCGCCTCGGCGAGTTTAAGGACGAGTAGGCGAGAGGGGGCGGCGCGAGGCAAGCGCGACCCCTAGGCAAGCGCGACCCCAAACGGGTGCCGGTTTGGTCGCCGGCCTTCGATGGGCCGGGCTTTGCGCGGCGTTTTCACACCTGCCGATGCAAGAGAAAATCGACGATGTTCACGATCTCGATGCCGTCGACATCTGCGGGATAATCGCCGTTTGCGACCACCACGACCTTGCGATACTCGTCGCCGATGCGCCTGAGCGGCGCAAGCTCGCGTCGCATGGTCTCTTCGTCGCGCATGTCCTCCGTGACTTGCACGTACATCTTGCGTCGCGGCTTTGTGGCCACGAAATCGACCTCTCCACCGCGCAAGTGCCCGACCAGCACATCGTAATCATCGAACACAAGCTGGTTGTACACTAAATTCTCGAGTACGCGTCCGCTGTCGCTATTGCGGTAGCTGTCCAAGTAGCTGCGCAGACCCGTGTCTGCGATATAGTACTTGCCGCCCGTCTTCAACAGCTCGCGCCCTTTTATGTCGTAGCGTGGCACGCGCCGGAACAGGTAGGCCTCCACTAGCGTCGATATGTAGAACTCGGTGGTTGCCCTGTTCGTCGATTGCCCGTCTGCCTTCAAGGTGCCGGATATCTTGTTCGCAGACGTCTCGTTGCCGATGTTGTCGGCCAGAAACGCGCAGATGCGCTCGAGCACGTTTTGGTTGCTCACTGCCCGCAGTCCGCTGCGTTGCGCCCGCATCATGATGTCGCGTACGACTATCGTCTGATAGATGCTGTGCAGATATTCGCGGTGTGTTGTCTCGTCGGGTTCCTTGAGCGCCAGATAGGGAAAACCGCCGAACATGCGATACTGTTCGAACAGGCTGGAGAGGGTGGCAAACGACCCGTTTGCGAACAGGGCTATGTCGGATTCCGCCTTGCTGGCGGGCTGCCATGTCGCTTCCCGGAAATCGAGGTATTCGGCGAAGGTGAGCGGCTGCATGGATATCTCGACGTAGCGGCCGGAAATGAGGGTTGCCAGCTCGCTGGAGAGCAAAAACGCATTCGAACCGGTTGCGTAGATGTCGCAATCGACGTCCACGCGCAACGCGTTCACGGCCTTTTCCCACCCCTCGACGTTTTGCAGTTCGTCGAAAAACAGATAGGTATGAGGCTGGCCTGCAATCCGGTTCACAACAAGGTCGTATAGCGCGCGGTAGTCGCTGATGCCCGCAAGCTCCATCGATTCCATTTTGAATGTGAGTAGACGGTTTTCGGGAACTCCCTGTTGTGCGAGATATTCGCGCATCATGTCGAGCAAGGTGGACTTTCCACAGCGACGGATGCCGGTGACCACTTTCACTAGATCGGTGTCTTGGAAGGCTATGAGCTTGTTTAGGTATTTCTGTCGGATGATCATGTAAGTCGCCTTCCTCGCGGATGCCGGCTTTCACGATAGTCAAAACTTGCATCTTGTGCAAGTTTTGACTATTGCATCGACGAAACTTGCAAATCAAACAAGTTTCGTCGATGTCAAATTCACTTGGGCACTGAGTGTTTGGGGACGATGGGATGTGCGCTTCGTCCCCGCCGCCTCGCCTTTGGTTTTGGTCGGATGGGCCTAGCACATGACGGCATCTTCGGCCGTGAACGCCTCGAGAGATCCCTGCTTCACTTGGATGCACGCGTAGGTGATGCCCTCGTCGTCGGCGGCGTGGAACTGTCGCTTTGCCGCGGGCGCGACGCGCAACCAGTCGCCGGCCGCAAGCCCGATTTCCTCGCCGTCGATTGTCGCCCAGCCGCGGCCGGCGAGGATGCCGTAAATCTCCTCGTTTTGCTTGTGCGCGTGCACGAACGGCACCCCTGCGCCCGCGGGCAGCTTGTTGATGCTCACCTCCGCGCCGGTGAGGCCAAGGGCCTCGTGCAGTTCCACTCGCGCCTCGTCGCCGATGTTGGTCTTCGCGTAGTTTGCCATGACGTTTCCTTTCCTTCGTTTCAAATGGCTCGCAAGAATCCCTTGCGTGGGTTATATTCAAGGTCATAGCGCATGCGAAATCGAGTACGCACTTTTTTGTAACTGCGCAATTGCGGGTTTTCCCGCGACAAGATGAAAGGGGAGGCGCCCATGAAGAGCAGAGAAGAGCTTCCGGAGTGCCCGGTCGCCACGGCGGTGGCGCTTGTGGGCGGCAAGTGGAAACTGCTCATCATCCGCAATCTGCGCGTCCGCTCTTGGCGTTTCAACGAGCTGCGGCGCGACCTCGACGGCATCTCGCAAAAGGTGCTCACCGATAGCCTGCGCCAGATGGAAAGCGACGGCCTGGTCTTTCGTCGCGATTATGGCGAGAACCCGCCGCGCGTGGAGTACGGTCTTACCGAGCTTGGACGGCAGATGATGCCGGTCATCGACTCGCTTGCTGAATTCGGGACATACTACAAGACGGTCGTGGCGTAGGCGCCTGCCTCAAGAGCGCAGCTGCAGTTGCGCGATGCAGACGCCGGCAAGAATGACGGCAACACCCGCCCATTCGATTGCGCCGAGGGGCTCGCCCAGCACGCACATGGCGACAAGCAGGCCGGCGGGCAGCTCGGAGGCGGCAAGCACTGCTGAAAGCCCCGTCGGGATGTGCGGGGCGCCCAAGCTAAAGAGCAGCACGGGCAAGAAGAATCCCAGCGCTCCGGTGACGAGGCCAAACGGCGCTATGCCTTGGGTCAAGACGCCACAGACGAGGAAATCCGGGCAGATGACGTGGGACAGGACCACCGCGCCGCCGCAGATGAGAAACCCGCGCTGCGCCTGCGAGCAGTCCGGGTGCACCCGCCCGGAAAGCGCCAGAAACGACGCGCAGCACGCGGCAGCAAGGAGGCCGGCGGCGATGCCCCAAGGGTTACAGTTCGAGAGGTCAGTGGCGTACAGGCCGCTTGCAAACACCGTTCCCAGCAAGATGACGAGGGCAGACACGACTTGGCAAGCGGCAGGCGCGCGTCGCGTCGAGACAACTTGGATGGCCGTTCCCATCCAGGTGAACTGGAAGAGCAGCGTCAAGGCCAGTGGAACCGGCAGCACGCTCATGGCATAGGTGTAGAGGATAGTCGTCAGACAGGTGACGCACCCTGTCCCCATGAGCTTGAGCGCGTTGCCCACCCCGATTTTGTCCCATTTGCGCCCCGTGACGCGGCGGGCGAAAAGCAGCGCCGCAAAGAAGAAAAACGCGAACCATATCTGGGCGGCTGCGGTCTGGGCGGAACTGAAACCTGCGGCATACGAGAACTTGTAGCAGGTCGCGTTGAAGCCGTAGCACGCCCCGCCCAGGCACACGAGAGCCGCGGCGCGGACTTTTAGGTTTTGCGCTTCAAAGGCACGCGCGCTCCCGCCGGCGCCTTTTTCGAGAGGTTGCGAATCGGCCCGCACGGTGGGTAAATCTCGTTGTGACGGCTTTGGCGACTGCTGTTCTTGCATGGACTGCGACACGCTCCTTTTGCAATCGTGCGCCGTCAGGCTCGAGGCTCGGCGCTGCGGTTGCGTGGCGAAAAGAGACGTTTTGCGCCTGGAAAAATCCACGCTCGGGTTTATCGGGCGGCATTGTAGCAAATATAGGTGCCGCGTACATGATGTACAGTGTGCGTCTGGGTAAATGCAGCGCTGGACATTCAGATGCCGGAAAGGCAGGCGACGAGCGGCAGCGTCAGCACGGCAAGCGCTACGGCGGCGACCGACAGCGCGGTGGCATACGGGCCGTCCCCGCCGTTTGCCTCGATGACGAGGGGGACAAGCACCGTCGGGGGCATGCCCATCATCAAAACCATCGAGGCGGACACGTCGCGGGCCAGGGGCAGCATCCCGAGGAGGGGCGCCGCGCACAGGGGCAGCGCCACCATCTTCGCCAGCACGCCGACGTAGAGCTCTCTTTCCCGCAGCACCTGCTTCAGGTTCGAGAGCCGGCACAGAGCCCCGAGGCAGACCATGCAAAGCGGCGTCGCGGCCGCGCCGATTGTGCCCAGAAACCCGACTGCTGCCTCGGGCATCGGCAGCTCGGCGCCAACGCATGCAAGCGCGAGCCCCATCGCTACGATGTTGGGGTTGAAAAACCCCTTCGCCATCGCCTTGCCGCCGGGTGCGCCCGCGCCTGTCCGGGCAAGCGAGGCGCCGTAGGTCCAAAACGCCAGCTGGTCGACAATCGCGAAGAAGACGAGGTTGGCCGTGCCGGTGTCGGGAAACACCGCGACGAGTATGGGCAGGCCGATGAAGCCCGTGTTGCCGAAGATGAACACCATGCGAAAAGCGGCTGATCTTTCCCCTTCGAGATGCAGTGCCGCCGCCAGCAGCTTCATCACGACGACGATCGCGGGGTAGAACACGAGCGCGAGCGCCGCCATGGGCAGTTGCGCGCACACGAGGTCGCTGTCCATGCGTTCGCAGATGATCGAGAACAGCATCGCGGGCAGGAACACCTTGGTCGAAAGGGCGATTGCCGTGGGCAGCGACGAGCGGGAGACGACGCCTGCGCGCGCGCAGAGAAAGCCGATCGCGAGCATGAGCGCGAAGGAGGCCATCTGTCCCGCGATCGTCGATGCCATGTCTCTTCCCTCCAGATGAAATGCACACGGCGTGCTGCGCTGGTGAAACGCGGGTCCGTCATGCGGGTGAAACGCAGCCGCCCGCTTGCCGCTTTGCGAGCAGTCGGGCAGCCGTGTGGTGGTGTTGTTTCTCGCGGGCCTGCCGCGTGGACGCTCGTGCGCCTGCCTGCGAAAGGTTTCGCGAATCCTACTCGACGACGATGCCGCTCACCACGATAGGCGTGGGGTTGGCCACGTTGTCGCTGACCGGGCAGCGGCTCTTCACGAAGGCGACGAACTCTTTGGCCCTGGCCTCGTCGGCATCGCACTTGATGTGCGCTGTGACGCGGATTTCGGAAAAGCCGCAGCGCAAGTCGGGGTTCACGCCCATGAAGCCGTCCGTGTCGATGTCGCCTTCCAGGTCGACGCTGAAGCTCTCGAGCTTGATGCCCTGGCTTTCCGCGAGGTAGAACGCGGCGATGGTCATGCAGCTGCCGAGCGCCGACAGCAGCGCCTCGACCGGGTTCATCCCCGTGTTCGTCCCGCCGGATTCGACGGGCTCGTCGCACACGAGGGAAAACTCGCGTACGCTGTTTTCCACGGCAAGTCCTTGCGGGGTCTTCACGGTCTTTGCATATGCGGTGGATTTCATGGTCGCTTCCTTTCTCTCAGTGAATGCGCGCCGCGCATGTTCTATGTGGCCGCACAGGCGTTGCGGCGCGCCTGCCGGATGCTTGTGCCTTATGCGACCTCGTAGATGCGGATGTCGGGGTCTGCCGCCCAGGTCGGCTTGAGGGCCGGCGCGACGGTCTGGGTGAACAGCTCGCTTTCCAGGTAGGCCTTTGCGTGTTCGACAGAATCGAAGCCGTGCGAGACTTGCACATCGGCGTCGCGCACGAGCAGTTCCTTGGTCAGAGCGCCGTCGATCTGGTCGAGGAAGGGCTGGCGGTAATCGGCGTAGACTTTCGCCGCCGCCGGGCGATTCTCGGGGTCGATGGTCATGGTCACTTGCAGGTAGGCTTTGACGCTCATGACGAGCTCCTCTCGCTTGCGCGGCGCTCCTTGCCGGCGCCGTCTTCATGCGCTCTACGATACGGAGCTGCCACGCGAAGCGCGAGACATGGGGCAAAAGATGAGTCGCTCATCTTTTTCTTAGTTACTGGTATTTCACCCGTTGCCGGTGAATACTTGGGTGCACACCGCTGCGCTCATCGCCGCGCGCGCGGGCGCAGCATTGTACGCGGTAAAGGAGCTTCACTATGGCGAAAATGCCGCAGAAATGCCAGCATATGCTCAAGACGCTCGCGAACCTGCGCGAGAACTTGAAGATGGTCGGGGGCAAGCGCCTGGCCTAGCAAAAAAGCCGGCGGACACGAAGGGAATACGCGAGACGATGGCGCACAAGAGGAAGCTGGAAAAGGACATACGCTGCCCGCTCGAATACGGCCTCGACGTATTTGGGGGCAGGTGGAAGTCACGCATTATCTGCGTGCTCGCGGCCAAGGAGCGCCTGCGCTACAGCGAGCTGCGCCACGAGATGGCCAACATATCGGATGCGGTGCTGTCGGCGACGCTAAAAGAGTTGATGGCCGATGCCCTCGTCGCGCGCGAGAGCTTCGACGAGATACCGCCGCGCGTCGAGTATTCGCTCACCCCCAAAGGCGCCTCGGTGGTACCCATTTTGCAGGACATCTGTAAGTGGGCCGGCCTTTTCCACCGCGAGATACGCGCCGACGCGCCCACGCACTGTCAGCACTGCGACTTTCACGTAGGTAACTGAAGCGCGGCGCTGCAATCGTGATGCTAAAGTTTTCGTAGACACGAAAAGTCTAGATTTCCATCCGTGCAATCGGGGGGCGGCGGGCGCTGCGCCCGCCCGTTTTTCCTAACCAAGAGATTCGTTTTTTCCTAATTGAAAAACCCGTATTTTCCTAACTGCATTTGTCGTAAAATCCTAATTGTAGAAATGAACCGCAGCTAGGAGGGCGTATGAAAAACGGGGAACGACTCACGCCGAAAGGGTATCGCCCGCGCCTCGTCGAGGGGCGGCTGGACGCCCTCATGCGCTCGTTTGGTTGTGTTGAAATCAGCGGGCCGAAGTGGTGCGGGAAGACGTGGACAGCTCGGACGCGGGCGGCGAGCATGACCAAGCTTGACGACGACGCCGAGCGCGCGACGGCCCAGATGGACCCGTCTTTGGCGTTGGTCGGGAAACGCCCGCACCTTGTGGACGAGTGGCAGGAGGTTCCGCAGGTGTGGGATGCCGCCCGTCGCTTCGTCGACGACTCGGGAAACGAAAAGGGGGCGCTTCTGCTCACGGGGTCGAGCGCCCTAAAGCCCAAGGAACGCGACAAGGTCAGGCATTCGGGGGCGGGGCGCATAGCGCGGCTTTCGATGCGGCCGATGAGCCTTGTCGAGTCCGGGGATTCGACTGGCGCGGTATCGCTTGCATCCCTGCTGCAGGGGGACTCGCTTTCCCCGCAGCGCTGCGAGACCTCGCTTGCCGATGTCGCGCGCTGGTGTCTGCGTGGCGGTTGGCCCGCGAATCTCGCTCTTTCAGACGACGCTGCAGCGGAGACCGCGGCCCAGTATATAAACGCGGTACTCGATGCCAACGTCGTCCAAGAGGGACGTTCGCCCCAGACGGCGCTTGCCCTCATGCGTGCGCTTGCCGTAAACGTCGAGCAGGCGGTGACGCTCAAAACTCTCGCGAAGGACGCTGCTTGTGGCGGCGACGCGCCCGTCGAGGAGACTGTCTCTGCGTATCTCGAACTTTTCGAGCGCCTGAAGCTCGTGGAAAGCCTTTACGGATGGGCGCCTCCCATGCGCGCGAAGGCGCGGGTCAGAACCAAGCCGAAACGGTGTTTTTGCGACCCGTCTCTTGCGGCATCCCTTCTCGGGGCGAGCGGCGATCGCCTCCTTCACGACACCCAGACGCTCGGGCTGCTTTTCGAAAACCTCGTCATCCGGGATCTGAGGGTCTTCGTCTCGACATATGCAGGCCTTGGCAACGGCGTTCATTACTACCGCGACGATGCCGGCCTCGAGGTCGACGCCATCGTCGAGTCCGGCGGGCGATGGGGCGGCATCGAGGTGAAGCTTAGTGACACGAAGGCAGACGAGGGCGCGGCGAACTTGAAGGCTTTGCGCAAAAAGGTGCTGGCAAACTCCGCCGCACGAAACGCCGAACCTGCTTTTCTTGCTGTGGTGGTGGGGCGGGGGACTCTTGCCTATACACGTGATGACGGGGTGATGGTGGTTCCTGCTGCGCTGCTCGGGGCATGAGTGCGGGGTATGAGAGGAGGGCGTGCATGAAGCTTGTCGAGATAGAAAGCCTGGATGCGCCAGGGGTTGAGGTGTATGCGCACCTGACCGAGCGGCAGCTGCGCAGCAAGCTCGAGCCGGCAAAGGGTCTGCTCATCGCCGAATCGCCCAAGGTCATATCCCGCGCGCTCGATGCCGGCCTTTCCTGCGTGTCCATGCTCATGGGCCGCAAGCTTGTCGCCTCGTGCGCCGAACTGATAGAGCGCTGCGGCGAGGTGGCGGTCTATACGGGCGACGAGGCGCTACTGCGGGGCCTGACTGGCTTCAACCTCACACGCGGCGTGCTTGCGGCCTTCCGCCGTCCGCCGCTGCCGAGCGTCGAGGAGGTGCTGTCGGGCGCCCGCCGCATCGCCGTGCTCGAAAACCTCGTCGATCACACGAACGTGGGCGCGGCTTTTCGCAGCGCGGCAGCCCTCGGGGCAGACGGCGTGCTCGTCACCCCGAGTTGTTGCGACCCGTTCTACCGCCGCAGCGTGCGCGTGAGCATGGGCGCCGTCTTCCAGCTGCCGTGGTGCCGCATCGGCAACGAGGCATCCGACTGGCCGCATCCGGGCATCGAGCGCATACGCGCGCACGGCTTTGCCACGGCGGCGTTTGCCCTTGAAGACGACAGCGTGGACATTGACGACGCGGCCTTGAACGCCGAGGAGCGCCTGGCGCTGGTCTTCGGCACGGAAGGCGACGGACTGGCTCCATCCACGATAGCGGCCTGCGACTACACGGTGAAGATCCCTATGGACCGCGGCATCGATTCGCTCAACGTCGCGGCGGCAAGTGCCGTGGCCTTTTGGCAGCTGTGCCGTGGCTCCAAAAACGCGCGCCCGACGCGTGAACAATAGCCGCAAGCAGGAGTTTTCCCCATTTTCAAAATTGTGGAGAAATTGTGTGTGAAAGCGTGGCATAATCCCCTTATCAAAGCTCGTCTCCGAGCCTGAAGGGAGACCGAAGCGAGCGTTTTGCCTACATGAAAGGGGTCTGCCATGCTATTTGATGTGTACGGAGACAACGCCGTGTTCCAATGGGTGGGATGGGCGATCGTCTTCATCGCCCTCATCCTGGCCAACGAGTTCGCCCGCCGCTCCAAAGCCGGCGGCGTCTTCTGCTTCCTCGTGCTGCCCGCCTGCCTGACGGTCTACTTCGTCGTTGTGGCCGTATGTGCCGCGCTCGGTCAGGGCTGGGCACTCGCCAACCCGACACACACAGACATGAACAGCTGGTTTCACTACGCGAAGCTCTATGCCGCGACGGCCGGCTGCATCGGCTTTATGGTGCTGAAATACCAGTGGGGCAGCATCGGCAAGTCGCATTGGTTTAAGTGCTTCCCGTTCGTCATCGTGGCCATCAACATCCTGATCGCCGTGGTCTCCGACTTCGAGAGCGCCATCCGCGCCTTCGGCACGACTTGGGTCTCGAGCGAGGGCGTGACGTTAAACGGCGGCTGGCACAACGTCTTCAACGGCATCGCCGGTCTGATGAACATTTTCGTCATGACGGGCTGGTTCGGCATCTACGTCTCCAAGAAGAAGCAAGACATGCTGTGGCCGGACATGACCTGGGTCTTCATCATCTCCTACGACATTTGGAACTTCTGCTACACCTACAACTGCCTGCCCACGCACAGCTGGTACTGCGGCCTGGCGCTGCTGCTCGCGCCAACGGTGGCCGGCCTGATTTGGAACAAAGGCGGCTGGATCCAAAACCGCGCGAACACCCTGGCGCTGTGGTGCATGTTCTGCCAGGTCGTGCCGATGTTTGCCAACGACTCGATCTTTGCCGTGCAAAGCGTGAACAACCCGGACGTGAACCTGGTCATCTCGATTCTGGCGCTGGTGGCCAACATCGCGGCGCTCGGCTACGTGTTCTACCGCAGCAAGAAGCTCGGCCACAACCCCTACACGAAAGAAATCTTCGTCGGCACCAAGAGCTACGACAACGCTATCGCGCGCCGCGAGGACGCCGAGTAGGAGCGCTAAAGGAGCTGCCTGCGTAAAGAAGGCGGCACTTTCGAAAAGAACGGACGCCTCCAGGGCAAAAGGGGGCGTCCGTTCAACAAAACCCTAGCCGAAATAGCGCTTCAGCAGGCCAGCAAATGCGCGGCCGTGGCGGGCCTCGTCGCGAGCCATCTCGTGGACGGTGTCGTGGATGGCGTCCAGCCCGGCGGCCTTGGCCCTCGTCGCGAGGTCGACCTTGCCGGCGGTGGCGCCGTTTTCAGCCTCGACGCGCAGCTCCAGATTCTTCTTGGTGGAATCGGTCACGACCTCGCCCAAAAGCTCGGCGAACTTCGCGGCGTGCTCGGCTTCCTCAAAGGCGGCCGTCTTGTAGTACTCGCCGACCTCGGGATAGCCCTCGCGGTAGGCCACGCGCGACATGGCCAAATACATCCCGACCTCGGAGCACTCGCCGTTGAAGTTGGCGCGCAGGTCCTCGACGATGTCGTCGGAAACGCCGTCGGCCTTGGCGACGCCCACCACGTGCTCGGCGGCCCAGGTCATCTCGCCGCCCATCTTGGTGAACTTGCTGCCGGGCACGCCGCACTGGGGGCAGACGAAGTCGGCGGGCAGCTCGTCGCCGTCGAACTCTTCCACATAACCGCACACGGGGCATACAAACTTCATGGTGAAACCTTCCTCTCGCGGGGGAGAAACCCCCTTCTCGTGGTACTCATTGATTCCTTAATAGGAATGATTCTCATTATCTATATCCACGCTCGGCTGTCAAGAGGGAGCCGAACTGTGCTTCATCAGATTCAAAATGCCGATTTGCTTTACGTTTTGCTTTACAGCTTGCACTACTTTGTCTACCATCATGGCACGCTGCGATGTCGAGGAGGAGGGGACGTATGCAAGCAGCCACGGCGCAGATAAACGCAAGGATAGACCCGCAACTCAAATCGAAGGGAGATGCGGCGCTTGCCTCGGCGGGTTTCACTCCCACGCAGGCGGTTCGCTTTCTATGGGAGTTCGCGAGCCTCCACGCATCCTCGCCCGAAGATATCGTTTCTTTCTTGCGCCCTGGTCAAAAGGGGATTGCGGCGAAAAACCGTGCAGCGCAAAAAGAGGAGCTACTGCGGATAGCGGAGGAAAAAGCCGGCTTGTTCGAGTGTAGGTTGAAAGAAGCGGGTGCCGACCCTGCACTCTTCTCGTCGCTGGATGCCCCGCTCGAAGACCTGAAAGGTCGGGCATGGGACGAGGCCGAGCGGGAGGGGTTCCTTGCATGAATGCCGTCTCCGCCCCCTTTCGCTGCTTTATAGTCGATACGAACGTATGGCTCGACTACTTCATCGCCTCCCGCCGCGGGCATGCGGCAGCCGTCGCCTTTATCAAGCTCGCATTGCGCGAGGAAGTTGCCCTGCTCTACACGGTCGCCACGAGCAAAGACCTGTACTTCCTCGTCGAAAGAGAGGCAAAGCGCCTTTTGCGCGAGCAACATGGCGCAGCCCTTTCCGAACAAGATGCGCATGTCGCGCGGGACACGGCTTGGGATGCCCTGCTTGCCATGCGCTCGCTGGCCTGCGCTGTCGGATGCGACGAGGCAGACGTCGAGCTTGCCTGCAAGCACAGGGCGCTCCATTCTGATTACGAGGACAATTTGCTCATCGCGGCGGCTCTCCGCGCGGATGCGATGGCTCTGGTCACGGGCGACGAGCAGCTGCTGCGCCATTGTCCCGTCGCGGCGATGGATGCGACAGATGCCCGCAGCTGGTTGGAGGCGATATCCTGACGCGGCGGTTCGCGGCGGTTCGCGGCGCAACGCGGGGCATCCCGCATGGGAAACGCCGCGTTGCGGCCGGGCTTTTCCGCTAACGTCTTTCGCCGCCGCGCTTTCGTTGTCAGGCGCGCGCCCCAAGCCTCTCGGCTTTGCCCTCGTCGCGCGTGCTGATGACGACGGGCTCGTCTTCGCGGGCGGTGGACTTCAGGCGCAGTGCAAGGATGAGTGCCGCGACGGCGAGCACGAGCGAAAAGACGATGCCCCAATGCGCGCCCTGTGCAAACGCCGCTGCCGTATCCATGCCGCCGCCGGCCGCGAGCTGCGAGCCTCTCGTCACAAGATAGGTGGCGACGGCCGTCGCGATGGCACCCATGACCTGCTGCAGGGTGTTGAGCATGGTGCTGCCGTCGGTGGACATCTCGCGCGGCAGGCTGGCAAGCGCGTGCGTCTGGCACGGCGACATGGCCAGCGGCACGCCCACCACCAAGACGATGTGGCAGGCAACGACATATCCCAGCGGCGAGTCGGGCGTGGTGAACAGCAGCATGACGCAGGCGACAATCGAGAGGACAAAGCCTGCGACGGCGGGCTTTTTCGCCCCGATGCGGTCGTAGACGCGCCCGGCCAGCATGCTGACGATGGCGTTCACCACACCGCCCGGCAGCATCACCAGTCCCGTCAGCCCGACGGCAAGCAGCATGGAGTTTTGGTAGAACTGCGGCAAGACGTACATGGCCGACAGCGTGATGGAGAAGTTTAAGGTCACGGCTAGCGCCCCGACGCGGAAACCGTCGATGCAGAAAACGCGTAGGTTGATGACGGGTACTTCCATGGCCAGCTGGCGGCGTACATAGACGACGAGCGCGGCTGCCCCGACGACAAGCGCGGCTACGACGGGCGCCGACCCCCAGCCAAACGAGCTCGACATCCCCACGCCCAAAACCACGCCGCCAAAACCTGCCGTCGAGGCAAGCACGGAGAGAAGGTCGATTTTCGGACGCGTCAGCTCGTAGGGGTTGGGCTGGAACTTCACGGTGAAGGCAAAGCCCACAGCCAAGATGATGGCGAAACTGAAGAAGATCCAGCGCCAGGACAGGCAGCCCACGAGTACGCCGGCCAGCGTGGGTCCTATGGCGGTGGCCGACATGATGACGAGCGCGTTTATCCCCATGGCTGCGCCGATTTTATGCGGCGGCACGACCTCGACGACCATGGAGAACATGAGCGGCAAAATGAGGCCCGTGCCCACGCCTTGGATCACACGGCCGGCAAGCGCCGTAGGAAAGTTCATGGACAGGCCGCTTGCCAGCGCGCCGACGAAAAACGCGGCCAGCGCAAAGAGGGTGACCTTGCGCGCGGAAAACCACTTGAGCAAAAGGCCGGAGAAGGGCAAGACGATGCCGATGGCGAGCATGTATCCCACGACGAGCCACTGCACCGCGGACAGCTCGACACCGAAGGCGCTGGAGAGTTGGGGCAAGGCGACGTTGAGCGCCGTCTCGCTGTACATGCCGGTGAACCCACCAAGATACAGACCCATCATGGCCAGGTAGGGGTGGGGATGCGCGGTGCGGGGCGCGGGGGCGCCGGGCGTGCTGGCGGCGTGCGGTGCCTGTGCGGCGTTGCACGCGGCAGCCGCGTTCGAAGCTTTGTTCACGAATGTTTCCTTTCAAGCGGATCCCGGTCCATGCGCCGGGCTGGAACGCGAAAAGAAAGGGACGGGCGAGGCATTGCGCCGGCATGCCGCAGGCAACAAAAAAGCACCCGCCGGACATGAATCAGGCGAGCGCTTCGTACGCAAGCGGTATGTGGAGTCCGCCTCTTCTGACGCGCTGCACCCATTCAAGCACAAAAGCCCCGTCTGCCGTAAGCGAAGCTTTTGTGAAGATTTGGAGAGGGGTGTTGCGTGCTACACTTGACGGACTTTAAAGGGGGAGTTTCCACAGGCGCCGAGGCGCAGGGAAGCCACATCTGCGCGAGGCCGCATCGACTAAAAACAGGAGGTCCACATTCATGAAATGTCAATCTTGCAAAACGGAAAACCCGGACGGCGCGAACTTTTGCAGGGGGTGCGGCACCAAGCTCGAAGCGCAAGCGGCCGCTGCGGCTGCGGCGCCCGAGACCGCAGAGGAGAAAAAGGAAGCCGCAAAGGTCGTAGAGACGGTGCCTGCGGCTGACGTTGCGCCTGCGCAACCGGCCGAGACGGCATCCGAACCGACGCCCGAGGCAAAGTCCGAACCGACGCCCGAGGCAAAGTCCGAACCGGCGCCCGCGCAAACGCAGGAGCAGACGCAATCTCAAGCGCAGCCAGCGCAGCAAACACAAGCCCAGGTGTCGCCGCAGCAGCAGCAACAGGCACAGCAGACGCAGGTGCCTCCGCAACAGCAGGCACAGCAGGCCCAGGTACCACCTCAAGCACAGGTGCCGCCCCAACAAGCCCAGGCGCATCCTTCCGTGGATGTGAAGGGCGGAATCTCCAACCTGCAGGGCAAGCTGGACAATTCCTCGTCGTCGCTTCTGCGCGGCCGCTCCCTGTGGGACATCGTCGGAGTGTGCGCCGCCGCCCTGATGGTGCTGTGCTTCTTTCTGCCGGCCGCGTCGAGCACGTCTGACCAGGTCACGGCCAGCTTTTCGCTTGCCTCGCTCATGTCGATGGCGGGGTCGTTTTCCTACACGTCCTCGTTTTCGGCGCTGTTTTTCATCTATCTCTTCCCGCCCATTTTGTGTCTAATCGACCTGCTCGTCACGAAGGAAAACTCCACCCGGCATGTCCGCCTGATTGTTTTTGCCGTGATGAACATGCTGCTCCAGTCCTCTATCTCCAGCGTCGCCGGCGTCGCGTCGTCGATGTCGTCTCTTTTCGGCATCTCCTCCAGCAGCTCGCTCATGAGCCTTGGCATCGGGTTCTACCTCTCCATATTTGCCTCGATTGTCATGGTCGTCGTCGGAATCTTGGGGATATACGAAAAGAAGAAGGGCAGGATCGCCGGATAAAACGCCCTGTTGGCCGGGGTGGGGCGGTTTTCAGGGGAATCGAGTCGAAGGGGGTTCGGGAGTCGATGAGCACGAAGATGTTTTGCACGAACTGCGGCACGGAAATCGGGGAAGACGACGCGTTTTGCCTCGAGTGCGGGCAGAAAGTAGAGCGTGAGGGCGACGAGGCCCTCTCGAAGCCGGATGAAAGCGTTGATGCGGAAAAACAGGCCGATGCGGGCGCTGCCGGTGCTGTTGCAGGTGCTGCTACCGGTGCTGCTGCCGGTGCCGGTGATGAAGCCGCTGCGGACGTAAGCGATGCGCCCGCTGCCGCTAGCGCCGACGATGCCGCACAGCAGCCTGACGATGCGAAAGATGACGCTGCTGCGACGGCGCCCATGTCCGATGCGAAAGACGACGCCGCTGCGACGACACCTATGCCCGATGCGCCAAATGCGGCGCCCGAGCCTGCCGCCGCGTCCGCAGATGCGTTTGCGCCCGCGTCTGCGTCTGCCGCCGAACCTGCGCCTGCTGCTGCATCCGCTGCCGCACCCGCGACAGGCGGCGGGCTCAAGGCTTGGCTGTCCGTGCCCAAGAACAAGAAAATCGCCATCAGCGTCGTGGCCGTCGTGGTGGTCGCCATCGTCGGTTTCAACGTGTTCAACTACCTCGGCTCGCAGGTCTCTGCCTCGGCGCTCGAGCAGTCGATGAAGGAAAGCTACGATTCCGGTTTCATCTCGACGGCATTCACGAACGGCTCGGAGTACAAATACAGCGACACGCGCCTGAACAAAAACGAGAAGATTGAGAGCTCCTCGCCGGCCTACTCGCAGCTTCCCTCTTCGGTGAAATCCGGGATAAAGTCGGCCAACCAAGACATCTACTACGTCGAGTGGTACGGCAAGGCGACCAACGACTCCTTCGAGTCGGAATACACCGCGCAAGGGTATTTCACCAAAGAGGGCTTCGGGTTTAAACACCTTGTGGCCTCTTGCGCGACGTGGTACAGCACCAAGCCCACAAAAGGCGTCGAGGTGTTCTACCTCGACAGCGGCAAGGTCGCAAGCAAGGCCGGCTACTGCGTCTCCAATTCCGTCGACAACTTCACCTGCGATTTCGATGCAGAAAAGCAGACGTGCAGCGCCAAGGAGACCTACGGCGTCAAATACTGGTGGGGCGAGGATTCCGTCGACGTCTCGCAGAAGTTTAGGTTCGACGCGGAAAAGGGCTGGGTCGTCGACGGCGAGGCCAAGACCGAGAACTTCACCACGAAATACACGGAGCTGGAGGGCATGAGCTTTGCCGCCTCCAACCTGAGGTCGTATTTCTTCTCCTCTTCCGGTTCGTTGGAGGAGACGGCTTCGATGACCTTCAAGACCTGCTCGGCGGATTCTGTCGTGGCCGACTACACCATGGCTCACCATCCGGGCGGCTCTGGCACGGAAAACACAATTGACCTTTCGGGGCAGGCAAGCGGCACCCTGAAGCATTCCTTAAGCCAAACTGGCTTCGAATTCGATTTGAACGGCAGCTCCGACGGGGTGAGGCTCAAAGGCTACAGCTGGTACGACGAGGACAACCTGCACACGCTCACGGTGTCCATGGAGTCGAGTGCGCCGGTCTCGAAGTCGATATGGAGCTCGAACTGGTCGTTCACGCGGCAAACTTTCGTCCAAAGCTCGGACTCTTCGGTGAGCGGATCGAATACGGGGTCTGGCTCCAACCAGAATAGCTCGTCGGGCAACGACGCGACTAACACGGCCGGCAACGCGACCAACACGGCGGGCACGAACTCCTACGTGCTCAAGGACAGCGCGACGAAGGCGCTGAGCGATTCCGACATCTCGGGTCTGAGCGACGACCAGATATGCATCGCCCAAAACGAGATATGGGCGCGGCATGGGCGTAAGTTCGAGAACAAGTGGCTGCAAGACCATTTCAACAGCCAGTCGTGGTATTCCGGCACCATCGAGGCGGCGGACTTCCTGAACAAGTACAAGCCCACGCAAACCGAGACCGACAACGCGGAGTTTTTGAGCAAGAAGCTGGTGGAGCATGGATATGATGTCAACAAAGCGCACCCCAACTAGGATAGCGGCCGTCTTTCTTCTCGCGTGCCTGCTGTGCTGCGGCCTTGCCGCGTGCGGACAGTCGGGCGGCGAGACGAAGGCACCCGACGAGAAAATTCAAGAGACCAACAGCGCCACGCAGGAGTCCTCGCTTTCTGAAGAGGAACAGCAAAAAGCGGCCGAGGAGCTAGAGGCGCAGCAAAAAGCGGCCGAGGAGGCGGCGGCCCGCTCAAGCGCGGATGCCTTGCGCGCGGCCCTGAACATTTCCGAGGACTACCGTTCTTCGTTTGTGCACGGCGACAAGCCCGCGAGCTGCCAGAAGTACATCATGCTCCACGACACCGAGGGCAGCGGCAGCGCCTCGAGCGTGATCGAGAGCTGGGATGATAGCGGCAACATGGTCGCCGCGCATTTCATCGTGAACAAGGACGGCTCGATTTGGCAGTGCGTGCCGCTGGACAAGATCACGCACCATGCGGGCTTCGGCGACACCGGCCACAACGCGAGTTTTGGGGTGAGCGACGAGAGCCGCGACGACAAGGCGGGCACCACCTCCATCGGCAGCGATTATGCGGACTACGGGATGAACTCCTATTCCGTCGGCATCGAGATGGTGCATGTGGGAGGCGGCGAGGACTATCCCGAAGCGCAGCTCGAGGCACTCGATGGCCTGATTGCCTACATCGACGCCTACTACGGCTTCGAGTCCGAGATTGTCGACCACAAGGCGTGGAGGACCACGAATTCCGACACGAGCGCGGAGTTTGCCGGCTATCTCGCGAACTACAAGGCAAGCAGGCACCACTAGCAACGTGCCGCCGACGGCGCTGGGAGGCGTTGGCGGCTTTTGGGAGAGGAAAAGGGGGGCAGCTGGCCGTGCCGAATTTCGCCAAACCCTTCAACCGTGTGCTTTTCGTCGTGTGCGTCGTGGTCACGGGTGCGCTCGCGGGCGCGTTCGTGTGGCTGTTTTTCTTCCTCATGGGCCTCGGCATCGACTTTTTGTGGGCGAAGCTGCCAGCCGCGTTGGGCGAGGCGGTGTCTGGGCGGGCGCCGGCGCTTGCGGCAGGCCCGTTCGGGTTTTTGCCCTATCCGCTTGCGCTGTGCCTCGTGGGCGGGCTTCTCATCGGCGCCTTCGACGCGAAGACGGGCGTGTGCCCCGAGGAGCTGTCCGCGGTCATGGGGCGGGTGAAGGAAGAGGGGCGCTACCCTTACGACAAGATGGGAAAGCTTTCCGTGGCGGCGCTGCTGCCGCTTTTGTTTGGCGGCTCCATAGGTCCTGAAGCCGGCCTTACCGGCGTCATCGCGGGGCTGTGCACCTGGGTAGGCGACAGAATGCGCCGCTTTGGGGGCGAGTTTCGCAAGCTCACCGTGCTCGGCACGCAGGCGGCGCTCACGGCGGTGTTCACGGCGCCCTTTTATGGCTTCGTGGCGCCGCTTGCCGGGCGCGCGGGCGCGGCGGGTGAAAGAGCGGACAAAGGCGCTGCCACCGCCAGCGAAAATGCGGGTGAAGATGCTGCTGCGATGGGCCGGGGCGCCGCGTCGGATGCAGGCGCGACTGTAGTGCGCGAAGATGCGGACGCCGCAGACGAGGACGGCGGCATCGAGATCTGCCTGCCTCGTGCGCAAAAGACCTTCGTCTACCTGTGCGCCATCGTGGGCGCGCTCGGCGCCTTCATCGTGCTGGGCGACATTTTTGGCGGCGGCATGGGGCTGCCGCGCTTTTCCGACATGGAGGTCGGCGGCCTGGAGCTTGGGCTGGCGATACCGCTTGCGCTTGCGGGATGCGCCTGCGGCTGGGTCTTTCATGCATCGACGGCGGCAACGGAAAAACTCTCCGCGCGCCTGGGAGAGCGCCCCGTCGTGAAGGCCGTCCTGGCAGGCCTCGTCCTGGCCGTCTGCGGCATGGCGCTGCCCTATGCGATGTTTGCAGGCGAGGAGCAATCGCACATGCTCATGGAGTCGTATTTCACCGTCCCCGCCGGCGTCCTCATCGCGACCGGCTTCGTGAAGGCGGCGCTCACGCCGTTTTGCATCCATATGGGTTGGCGCGGCGGGCACTTCTTCCCGCTTATCTTTGCCGGCGTCAGCATTGGCTACGGATTTTCGCTGCTCACGGGTGCCGATCCGGTGTCGTGCGTGGCCGCCTGCACCGCCGGCTGCATGGGTGCCGTCATGCGCCAGCCCGTCATGGCGGCGCTGCTTTTGCTCATGTGTTTTCCCCTGCGCGGCGTCGTCATCATGATCGCGGCAGCCGCCATCGGCGCGGCCATCCCCCTGCCACGCCCCCTCGCCCCAACGGCCGGGGAGCAGAAGATGGGGCGGCTGTGACGGCGTGTCCGCTCCATCGGGTATGATGCGCACACGACATACGACCGCTACGGCGCCGCCGCCGCATTTGCCGCATCGGCTCCACTCGAAAGGACGCGTCACATGAGCTCCACTTTTCTCGGAATGAACTTCGGCTACATCGTCATGCTCGTGGTCAGCCTTGTTTTGGGCGCGGGCACCCAGGCCTTCATCAGTGCCTCCTACAACAAATACCTGCACCGCGACAACGAGACGGGCATGACGGGCGCCCAGATCGCGCGGCGCATGCTCGACGAAAACGGCATGTCCGACGTGCCGGTTGAATGCGTGTCCGGCACGCTTTCGGATCACTTTGACCCGTCAGGGCCTGTGGTGCGCTTGTCGGAAAACATCTACCACACCACGAGCGTGTCGGCCATGGCGGTGGCCTGCCACGAATGCGGGCACGCGGTCCAGCACGCGCGCGGCTATGCCCCCATGCGCGCCCGCACGGCGCTTGTGCCCGTCGCCAACCTCGGGTCTACGCTGTGGATCTGGCTGCTGATTGCCGGCTTTTTCCTGAATATGATCGGCCTTGTGTGGGTGGGCATCGGCCTGTTCGCATTTGCCGTGCTCTTCCACCTGGTCACGCTGCCTGTCGAGTTCAACGCCTCGCGGCGCGGGCTGGAATACATCTCCGGCGCGGGTGCGGGCGGCCAGGTGCAAGGCAGTGTCGGCGCGGCGCTGCCCGAGTCGGTCACGGGCGGTGCGCGGCGCGTGCTCACGGCGGCGGCGCTCACCTATGTGGCATCGGCACTCACCTCGCTCATGCAGCTCGTCTACTACATCGGCCTTGCCCGCTCCGGGCGCTAAGAGCCTCCTCGTGTCGGGACGCGCAGGTATGGGCGTGGTGAAGAGGATGACGGTAAAAGACGTAGACGCAACAGGCGATGCGGCAGCTGCGAGAGGCGCGGCGACGAAGAGTGCGAACGCGACCGCAGACCCGCAGGCCTATAGCGTTACCCAGGCGATGGAGGCGGCCAAACGCGGCCTCGAGCAGATACGCCTGCGCGTGGTGGGCGAGGTCTCGCAGGTCACGGATGCCGCGCGCTACAAGGCCGTCTACTTCGACGTGCGCGACGAGAAGGCCAGCATGCCCTGCATCATGTGGCGCAACATCTACAAGGAAAGTGGCGTGGCCCTGGCACAGGGCATGCTCGTCGAAATGGACGGGCGCTTCAGCGCCTATCCCGCCCGCGGCCAGCTCCAGTTCTCCGTTTCGCGTCTGGCGCTTGCCGGCGAGGGCGACTTGCGCGTGCAGGTGGCGCGCATCGCGGCAAAGCTTAAAGCGGAAGGCCTGATGGATCCGTCGCGCAAGCGCCGCATCCCCGCCCTGCCGCGTCGCATCGCGCTTGTCACCAGCCCGCACGGTAAGGCGGTCCACGACGTTGTCCGCACCCTGCGCCGGCGCTACCCCTTGGCAGAGCTGCTGTTTTTCGGAGTGAAAGTGGAAGGCGACGACGCGCCTGCGCAGATGTCGGCGGCGATAGAGACCGTCGCCTCGCTCGAGCCTGCGCCCGACGTGGTCTTGCTCGTGCGCGGCGGTGGCAGCTACGAGGCGCTCATGCCCTTCAACGACGAGGGGCTTGCGCGCACGGTGGCGGCCTGCCCCGTGCCCGTCGTCACAGGCATAGGCCACGAGCCCGACAACTCCATCTGCGACATGGTGGCCGACCTGCGCTGTTCCACGCCGTCTACGGCGGCTGAGGGCGCGACGCGGATTTCTGCCGACGAGCTGGGCTCGAAGGTGGCCAACGCGAAACGGCTTCTCGCGCAGGCTCTTGTGCACCGCCTGGAGGCCGCCGCGCACCGCCTGGACAGGGTGCGCCTGCGCCCCGTATGGCAAGACGAACGCTACGTGGTGGGGCCTTTCGCGCAGTCCCTCGACGAGCTGTCCATGCGCCTGTCCCGCGCCATCCCCGACGCGCTTGCCCGCGACGCGCAACGCCTGGAGCTGACCCGCGAGCGCCTTCACCGCGCCATACCCGATGCGCTTGCTCGCGACGCGCAGCGCGTGGAGGTGGCCGCCGGACGCCTTGCCCGGCTTGCGCCTGCGGTTTTGGAGCGCGACGCGCGACGCCTCGAACTTGCCCGGCAACGCTTGATGTCGGCGGGCTCGGCGCTCGCAGGTGGGGAGGCCCGCGAGCTGCGCAGCTCGCAAGAGGCGCTCCTTCGCGCAGGACCTGCCATGATGGCGGCAGCCCGCGCCCAGGTCGCGGTGCATGCGGCGCGCCTCGACGCGCTCAGCCCCCTAAAAACGCTTTCGCGCGGCTATTCCATCACCTACGCGCAAGACGGGGCAAGCATCGTGGACAGCGTGGGCAAGGTCGCGCCGGGCGATGCGGTGCGGGTGCAGCTGCGCGACGGGCAGCTGGCGTGCACGGTAGACGAGGTACAAAAGGCAAGTTAGCCGAAGCAGACAAAAAGGCCGCCCCTGCCGCGCTTTGCGAAGGGGGGCGAGACAACAGGAGGGTAAGATGGCGGAAGCGAAAAAGAACATGCAGATGAGCAAAGAGGAAATCGAGGCCATGAGCTTCAAGCAGGGCCTAGAAAAGCTCGAGGGCATCGTGGGCCAGCTGGAGAGCAACCAGCTGGAGCTGGAAGACAGTATCGAGAGCTACAAGCTGGGGGTGGAGGTGCTGGCCGACCTGCAAAAGCGTCTCGACACCGCGCAGCTCACCATCACCGAGTTGATGGGCAAACTCGACGACGCCGACACCGGCGAGATAGACACCAAGCTCAGCTAGCCGCCGGGCTTTGAGGCAAGTGGCGCACCCGACACACGATGCAGGCGGGCGCACGCAAGAAAGCTCGCAAGAAGGCTCGCACGAAGACTCGCAAGAAGGGTCGCGAAAAGACAGACGAGAAGGGAGATTCATCATGAAAGACGAGAACTGCATTTTCTGCAAGATCGCCAACGGCGAGGTGGCGACGGACATGGTCTACGAAGACGAGCTGTGCGCCGCGTTCAAAGACGCGAGCCCGCAGACGCCCGTGCACGTGTTGGTGGTGCCCAAAGACCACTACGCCTCGATCGCCGATGGCGTGCCGACCGAGCTGAAAGGGCACCTCTTCGACGCGGCCGTGAAGGTGGCCGGCATCTGCGGCATCGCCGACAGCGGCTTTCGCCTGATCGTGAACACCGGCGACGACGCCTCGCAGACGGTGAAGCACTGGCACATCCACGTGTGTGGCGGCGAGAAGATGCCGGAGGGCATGTTTCCTGAAAAGTAGAGGAGTGCCGCATGCCGTCCGCGACGCGCGCGCCTTTCATCCGCACCATCGGCGGCATGCACGACGCGCACCGCATACCGCCCGCGACACCGTCTCCACGCAGCGCCGCGCCGTTCGGCTGACTAGCTGTTTACCCGCCTGCTTTGCGCGTGGGAAAATATCCCCTCGAATGGCAAGAAGGCGCGCCGCATGTGCACGGCGCACCTGCTTTAAAGAGTAGAAAACCGACATCCACGTCCGAGCGCTGCAAGGCGAGAGGGGACAGGCGCTGCATGAAGATTCTGGTCGTCAACGCGGGCAGTTCCTCGCTGAAATACCAGGTCATCGACATGAGCGACGAGAGCGTCGTCGCCAAGGGTCTGTGCGAGAAGATTGGCGAGCCCGGCTCGTTCATCAAGATATGGCGCGGCACCGACGGCTACAACGTCGTCGAAAAGCCCATGGACGAGCACCTAGACGCGATGCGTGCCGTGATCGAGGCTCTGACCGATGGCGGCCAGGCGAGCCTGTCTGATCTCTCCGAGATAGACGCCGTGGGGCACCGCATCGTGCATGGCGGCGAAAAGTTCAGCGAGTCGGTGCTGGTAGACGACGGCGTTATCCGCGACATCGAGCTGTGCTCGGAGCTTGCGCCCCTGCACAATCCGCCCGCGCTCTCGTGCATACGTGCGTGCATGAAGCTCATGGGCGACGTACCGCATTCCGTCGTCTTTGACACGGCCTTCCACCAGAGCATGCAGCCGTACGCCTACATGTACGCGCTGCCCTACGAGTTCTACGGGCGCTTCGGCATACGCCGCTACGGCGCGCACGGCACCTCGCACCGCTATATCGCGCGGCGCACCGCCGAGCTGCTCGATGCCGACGTGGCCGACCTGAAGCTGATCACCTGCCATCTGGGCAACGGCTGCTCGCTCACGGCGGTCGACCACGGCATGAGCGTGGACACGTCTATGGGATTCACCCCGCTCGGCGGCGTGATGATGGGCACGCGCTGCGGCGACATCGACCCGGCCATCGTCACCTACCTGATGGAGCAGGAAGGCTATACGCCCCACGAGATAAACGAGCTGATGAACCGCGAGTCCGGCCTGCTGGGCATATCCGGTCTGTCCAACGACCTGCGCGTCATCAAGGCCGCGACCATCGCCGGGCACAAACGCGCGACGCTGGCCTACGACATGTACGCGCACAGTGTGAAAAAGATGATTGGCTCCTACATTGCCATCATGGGCGGCGTGGACGCGATATCGTTTGCCGGCGGCATCGGCGAGCATTGCGAGCGCATGCGGCGCATGATCTTGGGCGGCATGGAGGCGCTAGGCATCATCGTCGACTATCAGGCCAACAAGGTCGAAGGCGAAGAGCGCGTCATATCGGATGCGCGTTCGAAGGTGAAGCTGCTTGTCGTGCCCACCAACGAGGAGCTGATGATTGCGCGCGACACGATGGCGCTGGCCACGGGCAAGGGCTCCGTCGTGCGCCCGGACGGCCTCGACGTTGGGTAGCATTGAATATTTTCGCCGAATAATGCAGGATTTCTGCATATTTCAAAATAATTATTGAAAATCAGCGCCAGCAGGCGCACAATGCGCCCATTATGGAACAGCACACGAACATACAGCACGCGCCCCTGCCCGACCCGACGTTTTCCTATGTGGACGGCGGGGTCTGCGCCGCAGCCGGCTTTTCCGCATCCGGCCTGCACTTGGGTTTTCGCAAGAACCCGGGCCGCCTCGACGCCGCGCTCGTCGTCGCCGATGAAGGGTCTGCCGTCGCGGCGGGTGTCTTCACCAAAAACAAGTTCGCCGCTGCCCCCGTGGCCGTCTCGCGCGAGGTGGCCGCGAAGGCCAAGGCGCGCGCGGTGGTTTTGAACTCGGGCAACGCGAACGCCGCGACGGGGCAGCCCGGCATGGACGTGGCGCGGCAAAGCGCAGATTGCGTGGCGCAGGCCCTGGGCTGCGAGGCCGAAGAGGTTTTCGTCGCCTCCACCGGCGTCATCGGCGTGCCGCTGCCGCTTGCGCCTTTCACCGAGGGCGTGCCGCTGCTGGCAGCCGCCGCCGCCGCATCGCCTGCGGCGGCTCACGACGCGGCCTGCGCCATCATGACCACCGACACCCACCCCAAGGAATGCGCCGTGGCCTTCGAGCTGGACGGGCAGGCCTGCGCGGTGGGCGGCATGTGCAAGGGTTCGGGCATGATCCAGCCGGACATGGCCACGATGCTGGCCGTGCTCACGACCGATGCGCCCGTCTCCGCATCCGTTGCAGCCCAGGCGCTGAAGCAGGCGGTGGATGTCTCCTTCAACAAGATCACCGTGGACTCCGACACTTCCACCAACGACAGCGTCTTTTTGCTGGCAAGCGGCGCGGCGGGCCTACCGACGATTGAGTCGGCCGACGACGCGCGTTTTTCCATCTTCGCGGCGGCCCTGCAATCAGTCTGCGAGGACTTGGCTCGCCAGATAGCGGCAGACGGCGAGGGGGCGACCAAGCTCGTGACCGTGACCGTGCGCGGCGCGGCCCACGACGAAGACGCCGAGTTGGCAGCCCGCGCCATCGCCAATTCTCCGCTGGTCAAGACCGCCATCGCCGGACGCGACTGCAACTGGGGGCGCATCGCCGCCGCCGCGGGCAAGTCGGGCGCGGACTTTGCCCAGGAGCGCTGCGACATCGACATCATGGGGTTGCCCGTGTGCCGTGCAGGCCTGGCGCAGTCGTTTTCCGAAGAGGAGGCCACCAAACGCTTCGAGCGTGACGAGATAGCCATCGACGTGGACTTTCACGCCGGGAACGGCCAGGCGCGCGTGTGGACCTGCGACCTCACCCACGACTACATCCACATCAACGCCGACTACCGCAGCTAAAAAAGAGGAGGGCGCACACGCATGAAGTTTCGCGAGCAGACGCAGCAGGCCGCGCTTTCCAGGGAGGCGCGCGCGAAGGTCTTGATCGAGGCGCTGCCCTGGATTGAAGACATCACGGGCAAGACGGTCGTAATCAAATACGGCGGCGCGGCCATGCAATCAGGTCCTTTGCGCGACGCGGTGGTCGACGACATCATCTTGCTCAAGCTCATGGGCGCCAACCCCATCATCGTGCACGGCGGAGGGCCGGCCATCAACGGCATGCTCTCGCGCCTCGACATCCCCACCCGCTTCGAGGGCGGCCAGCGCGTCACCGACGAGGCCACGATGGAGGTGGTGAAGATGACGCTTGTGGGGCAGGTGAACCAAGAGCTCGTCGCCGCCGTGAACAAGCACGGAGCCATCGCCGTGGGGCTCAACGGTGCGGACGCGAAGATCATCCAGGCAAGCCCGCTTGACGCCGATGTGCTCGGGCGCGTAGGGCGCGTCGAGACCGTGAACACCTGCCTGGTCGAAGACTTGCTCGCCGCCGACTACATTCCCGTCATCGCGACGGTGGGCTACGGTGCTGACGGCGACTACAACATCAACGCCGACACGGTGGCAGGCGAGTTGGCCGCAAGCATCGGGGCGCAAAAAATTGTCTTCATCACCGACGTGGATGGCCTCTACACCGATTTCGACGACAAATCCACGCTCGTCTCGCGCATGGCGCTATCCGAGGCGGTCGATTTGGTGGAGGGCGGCACCATGTCGTCTGGCATGATTCCCAAGATAAACGCCTGCGTGACGGCGCTATCGGCCGGTGTGGCGAAAGCGCACATCATCAACGGCACGATGCCGCACGCGCTGGTGCTGGAGATATTCACCGACGAGGGTGTGGGCACGCTCATACGCCGCGGCGACGACGATTCGGTCGACCCGGATTTCGTCGAGGCGCCGGTCAGCAATTTCGCAAGCAAGCTCGACGCGGCCATCCAGACCATCGGCAGGAAGGAGTAGGAGATGGGCTTGGCGCAAGAAAAAGAGCTCGAGGCGCGCTACCTCATGCACGCCTACGGGCGCGAGGACGTGCAGTTTGTGCGCGGCGAGATGACGCGGCTTTTCGATGATGCGGGCAAGGAGTACCTCGATTTCCTCGCCGGCATCGCGGTGGTGTCGGTGGGGCATTGCAACCCGCGCGTGACGGCCGCCATCGTCGAGCAGGCAGAAAAGCTCGTGCACGTGAGCAACTACTTCTACATCGAAAAACGTGGGCAGCTGGCCGAGCGCCTCTCGAAGATGCTGGCAGGCGAGGCAGGGGTTGCGCCCAATGCAGGTGGTGAAGTGGGTGGTGAAGAGGCCAGCCCGGGTTGCGCGGCAGGCGGGCAGTGGAAGACCTTTTTCGCGAACTCCGGCGCCGAGGCCAACGAGGGCGCCGTCAAGCTTGCGCGGCGCTGGGGCAAGGAGCGCCTGGACGGTGCCTGGGGCATCGTCACGGCAAAGCGCTCCTTTCACGGGCGCACGCTTGCGACGCTTGCCGCCACAGCCCAAGACCGCTTCCAAGACCCCTTCGCGCCTCTGCCGCCGGGTTTTTCGCACGTGCCCCTAAACGACGTCGACGCCCTAGAGGCGGCCCTTGACGCCGAGGTGGACGGCACGCGGCCGGCGGCGCTGTTGCTCGAGCCCATACAGGGCGAATCGGGGGTGTGGCCGTGTACGCGCGAGTACGTGCAAGCCGCCCGTCGCCTCACCGAAGAGCGCGGCATGCTGCTCATATTCGACGAGGTGCAGACAGGCCTTGCCCGCACGGGTTCTCCGTTTTGTTTCCAGCGCTTCGGCGTCGTCCCCGACGTGGTGACCATGGCAAAGGGCATCGCCAACGGCGTGCCCATGGGGGCGTTTTCCGCGCGCGGCGAGTTGGGCGAGCTTTTGCAGCCCGGCATGCACGGCTCGACTTTCGGCGGCTCTGCCCTTGCCGTGGCCGCCGCCGATGCCACGACGCAGATCATGTGCGAGCCGGGCTTTTGCGCGCACGTGGCCGACGTGGGCGCTTACCTGTCCGAGCGCTTGGCCGCCCTGCCCTTCGTCACGCAGGTGCGTGGCGCCGGTCTCATGGTGGGGGCAAGCATCGACGCGCCGCTCTCCCATGCCCTCGTGCGCGCCGGGCTAGACTGCGGCCTTGTCTTCAACGCGCCCGCAGACGACGTGCTACGCTTCTTGCCGCCGCTGGTCATCGAGCGCACCGACGTCGACGAGCTGGTGGACAAACTTCCCAAGTGCTACGAGGAGGCATGCAGATGAGCGAGAACACCCTGGCCGGACGCGATCTTTTGCGCCTGGCGGACCTGACGAGCGAGGAGTTCTCGTTTGTCATCGAGACGGCCGCACGCCAAAAGCGCGCCTGGAAAACGGGCGCCCGCGAGAGCACCTGCGCGGGCAAGGCTGTCGCCATCATCATGGAAAAGCCCAGCTTGCGCACGCGCACGAGCTTCGAGGTGGGGGTCGCGCGCTTGGGGGCGCAACCCATCGTGATGAGTGATGAGCGCTCGGCATTTTCGCGCGGCGAGACAGTCCACGACACCACGCTCGTGCTGGAGCGCTTTGTGGACGCCATCGTCTTGCGCACCTTCAAGCAGTCCAAGGTCGCCGAGGTGGCGCATTGGGCCGAAGTGCCCGTGATCAACGCCTTAACCGACGATTTCCACCCCTGCCAGGGCCTGGCCGACGCGCTGACCATACTCGAGCACAAGGGGCGCCTAGAGGGGCTGAAGCTTGCCTATGTGGGCGATGGCAACAACATGGCCAACACCTACATGGAGCTTGCGCCGCTGGCCAAGATGGACGTGGCCATCGGCTGCCCGGCGGGGTATTGGTGGAACGAGCGCGTCGCGGCCGAGAGCGCGGCTCGTTGCCGCAAGACGGGCGGCTCGCTGCGTTTCTTCGACGACCTGTCGGCGCTTGATGGAGCCGATGTGGTAGTCACGGACACGTGGACGTCCATGGGCGACGAGGCCGAGCACGACGCACGCCTGGCGGCCTTCGAGGGCTTTCAGATAGACGAGGCGGCCATGCGCCGTGCCGCGCCGGACGCCATCTTCATGCACTGCCTGCCCGCACATCGCGGCGAGGAGGTGGCCGACGAGGTCATAGACGGGCCGGCGTCGGTGGTCTTTGACGAGGCCGAAAACCGCTTGCACGCCCAAAAAGCGCTGCTGTCGTGCGTGCTGGGCGTGGCATGAGGACGCGCGCATGGGCGTGAGGGGCGACAGGCACAAAGCCATACGCGAGATCGTGCGCGCCTGTTCGGTGGGCACGCAAAACGAGCTCGCCGACGCGCTGAGCAAGCGCGGCTTCGACGTCGCGCAGGCCACCGTCTCGCGTGATATCGCCGAGATGGATCTGCGCAAGGAAGACGGCGCCTACGTGCTGCCCGAGGACCTGCGCCTCTCGCAGATGGTGCGCACCCTCGTGCACGACGTGGCTCGCGCGGGCAACCAGGTGGTGGTGAAGACGGAGCCGGGCGCGGCCATGAGTGTCGCGGCGGCCATCGACGCGGCCGGACTGGACGGCGTATTGGGAACCATCGCCGGCGACGACACCATATTCGTCGCCGCGGCGTCAGAAGAAGACGGAAAAAACGTCGAGAAAGAGATCTCGGCGCGCAGAAAAAAGTAGAAAGCGAGGAAGTACGGAAATGGCAAACGACAAGGTAGTGCTGGCGTATTCGGGAGGCCTCGACACCTCCGTGTGCATCAAGTGGCTCATGGAGGAAAAAGGCCTCGACGTCATCGCGATGGTGGGCGACGTGGGCCAAGAGCGCCAGGACCTGGAGTTCGTGCGCGAGAAAGCGCTGAAGGTGGGCGCCATCGAGTCTTTGGCCATCGACATGCGCGAGGAGTACGTGAACGACTTCCTCTCCAAGGCGCTCGCGGCCAACTGCATGTACGAGGGCAAGTACCCCATGGTCAGCTGCCTGTCGCGTCCGGTCATCGCCAAGCACCTCGTAGACATTGCCCACGAACACGGCGCGAAATACGTGGCGCACGGCTGCACGGGCAAGGGCAACGACCAGGTGCGCTTCGAGCTGGCCGTGCAGGCGCTCGACCCCGACCTGCAGATCATCGCGCCCGTGCGCGAGTGGGACCTGCATACCCGCAACGACGAGATGGAGTGGGCGCGCGCACACGACGTGCCGGTGCCCACGACCAAGGACTCGCCGTATTCCATCGACGACAATCTGTGGGGGCGCGCCATCGAGTGCGGCGTGCTGGAAGACCCCTGGGCCGAGCCGCCCGAGGACGTCTACACCCTCACGCGCTCAGGCTACGAGGCCCCCGACGGCGGCGACGTGGTGGTCATCGGCTTCAAGTGCGGCGTGCCCTGCGCGCTTGATGGCCAGGAGATGAGCTTTCATCAGATCATCTTGAAGATGAACGAGATTGCCGGGCGCAACGGCTACGGGCGCATCGACATGGTGGAAAACCGCCTCGTCGGCCTGAAGTCGCGCGAGTGCTACGAGGTGCCGGGTGCCCTGTCCATTATCACCGCACACAAGGCGCTCGAAGATTTGTGCCTGGAGCGCGAGGTGCTGCACTTCAAGCCCATCGTCGAGGAGAAGTGGGCAGATCTGGTCTACAACGGCATGTGGTACTCGCCGCTCAAAGAGGCCCTCGACGGCTTTTGCGCCACCACGCAAAAGGTGCTCACGGGCGAGGTGCGCCTGCGCTTCTTCAAGGGCTCGTGCGTCGTGGTTGGCCGCCGCAGCGAGCATTCGCTCTACGACTACAACCTGGCCACCTACGATTCCGGCGACACCTTCAACCGCGATTCGGCCAAGGGCTTCATCGATATCTACGGGCTGGCCAACCGCGTGTGGGCGCGCCAGCGCAAGGCAACAGACGCGCAATAGCGCAAGTTGGAAAGGCTCCAAGGGACTTTCGGTGAAAGGGGCAGCCCCGACATGAGGGTTTTACCCTAGACTTGCATGCCCCGCGGGTTTTCCGCGGCATGTGCACGCTACCATCGGCTCCGCAGGGAGATTTAGAGCGGCTCGCGAAACACACCTGCGGGTCGCTCTTCTTTTCGGGGACGGAGCCTGTCATGGACGAAGAGAAGAGCAAGGCAGCCGAAAGGACCAAGACCGCCAAGGACGTCGAAAGCGTCGAGGGGGTCGCGGCTGGCAAAGCCGACGAGACCACAAAGGCCGCAGCGGCCGACGGCACAGAAAAGAAGAAGCGCGACTCGAGGCTGCGCCGCTGGGGAAACAAAAAAGCAGGTCCGCTGAAGCGCTGGCAGGTCAGCGTTGCTATTCTCGTCGTCGTTTTCGGCGCGGCGGGAGCCGGCCTCTACGCCTGGCACGAGACCCCAGGGTTTTGCGGTGCCGTCTGTCACGCATCCATGGACGGCTATGTGCCCACCTACGAGGCGACGCCTGGCCAGCCCGCCGTGGACAAGTGGGGCAACGAGGTCTCCGATGCCTCCGGCATGCTGGCCGCCGTTCACCGCGTCGATGCCAACATCACCTGCACCGGCTGCCACAAGCCGGTCATGGCCGAGCAGATTACCGAAGCCGCCCGCACCGTCACCGGCGACTACGTGGCGCCGCTTTCCGAGCGCAACCTCGACAATCTGACGGCCTACGAAAACTATGACGACAGCACCGAGTTTTGCCTAAACGAGAGCTGCCACAACATGACGAAAAGCGAGTTGACGGAAAAGACTGCGGACATGACGCGCAACCCGCACTCCTGGCACCACTTCCAATACACCTGCACCGATTGCCACAAATCGCATCGCTCGTCTGTGCTCGTGTGTACGAGTTGCCACAGCGATTCTCTCAAAGACCTTCCCGCCGGCTGGCTGTCCGAGGCGGATTCCAAGAAGCTCGAGACGATGTATGGGGCCTACGACAACCAAGACTAGGATGCCGACGCGCCAAAGGGAGGGGGAGACGTGGGCTTTGCCAAGCTCATAGCGGGCATTGCGGCCGGCGCTGTCGCGCTCGAAGGCGCCTATGCGTTCGCGGCCGGTGCTTCGTCTCTCGTGCGTCCTCCCGGTTCGTGCGGCGAGCGCGACTTCATGGCTCGCTGCGTCAAGTGCGGCAAATGCATCGAAGCCTGCCCCTACAAGGCAATTCGCGCGGCCGGTGCGGATGCGGGGGCGGCCGTGGGTACGCCCATGCTGGAGCCGGAGTCGCGCGCCTGCCGCCTGTGCCCCGATTTTCCCTGCGTCGCGGCGTGCCCCACCGGCGCCCTTCGCGATGTGGCCGAAAAACACGACGTGGACATGGGCTACGTGAAAATTAACGAAAACACCTGCATTGCCTTCAAGGGCATGCGCTGCGAGGTGTGCTATCGCGTCTGCCCGCTCATAGACGAGGCCATTTCCATCGAGTACCGCGCGATGGAAAACGACGCCATACACGCGAAGTTCATCCCGACCATCAACAAAGACGCCTGCACGGGCTGCGGCCTGTGCGTGCAGCGCTGCGTCGTGCGTGAGCCGAAGGTGGCCATGCGCGTCGTGAGCATCGCAGAGCAGGAGAAGAAGGGGAAATGAGGGTTTTTCTTGCGTCCGCGGATGCGCGGGAGGCAAGAAAACGCGAGGAGGAAACGATGGATTGCTCGAGACGTGACTTTATCAAGATGACCGCCATCGCGGCGGCAAGCGCTGCGGCGGCCGGATCGCTGGCAAGCTGCGCCCCTAGGAAAAACCCGTCCATAGACCAGGGTAGCGTCACCACCTACGTCAGCGTGTGCCGTTTCTGCGGCTGCGGTTGCGGCGTGCTGGTCGAGGTGCAAAACGGCAAAGTGGTCAGCATCACGGGCGACCCCGACAACGACTCCAACCGCGGTCTGAACTGCGTGAAGGGCTACTATCTGGCAAAGATCATGAAGGGCAGCGACCGCCTGACCAAGCCTTTGATTCGCCTGAACCCTTCCACCAAGGGCTCCAACGACGCGAGCGTCTACCGCGAGGCCGAATGGGACGAGGCGCTCGACCTCGTGGCCGAGAAGCTGCGCACGGCTTGGAAAAACGACAAGAGCCGCCTCGCGTTTTGGGGTTCGGGCCAACAACCCATCGTGGAGGGGTATGCCACCGCCAAGTTCTGGAAGGCGGGACTGCGCTCCAACAACATCGACCCCAATGCGCGCCTGTGCATGGCCTCTGCCGTCGTTGCCTTCATGAGCACCTTCGGCACCGACGAGCCGGCGGGTTGCTATGCCGACATCGACCACGCCGACCTGTTCATCACCTGGGGTGCGAACATGGCCGAGGCCCATCCCATGCTCTTCAGCCGTATCGCTGCGCGCAAGCAGGCCGACGGAGTGCGCCACTACGACCTCACCACCGTGAGAAACCGCACAAGCGCGACCGCCGACAAGGTCATGGTCATGGAGCCCAACACCGACTTGGCCATCACCAACTGCATATGCCGCTACCTGCTGGAAAACGAGACCTACGACAAGCAGTTTGTCGCCGACCACGCCTGCTTCAAGCACGGCCGCGAAGACATCGGTAACAACGACTTTGAAAACCGCGACAGCTACGACAAATCGGACAAGGGCAAGACCGCAAGCGATGCCACCGCCATCGACTTAGCCGAGTTCAAGCGCCTCGTCGACCCCTACACCTACGAGTACACGAGCGCGCTGTCGGGCGTGTCCGTCGAGGATCTCAAAGCGCTCTACGAGGCCTTCGCCGACCCGAACTGCAAGATCATGAGCCTGTGGACCATGGGGGCAAACCAGCACAACCGCGGCACCTGGGTGAACCAGAATTTCTACAACTGCCATCTGCTCTCGGGCAAGATAGCTAAACCGGGCAACGGGCCGTTTTCTCTGACCGGGCAGCCGTCTGCCTGCGGTACGGCCCGCGAGGTGGGCACCTTCAGCCACCGCCTGCCCGCCGATTTGGTCGTGGCCAACGCGCAGCACCGCCGCTACACGGAGGCCGTCTGGAATCTGCCGGAAGGCTGGCTGGAAGACATATCCGAGCAGGGCTTTCACACGACGAAGATATTCCGCGAGATGTCCAACGGCAACATGGACTTCATCTGGACGGCCCACAACAACTGGGCCCAGTCCATGACCGACCTGAACCGCTTTCTTGGCCGCGACGGCCAGCACACGGGCATCTTCAACACCTTCATCGTCGTCTCCGAGGTCTATCCCACGATATCGACCGCCTACGCCGACGTCGTCTTGCCGGCCGCCATGTGGATCGAGCGCGAGGGCATGTTCGGCAACGGCGAGCGCCGCACGGCCGTGTTTGAAAAGGCGATCGACCCGCCGGGGGATGCCCGCTGGGATCTGTGGATGCTCATGGAGGTGGCCCGGCGCGTGCTCGACGGCGAAAAGATTGGCGACACCGACGCGTTCGATGCCCTCTTCGGCAAGTTCTACGACAAAGACGCGCGCGATTTCAAGTACGACAACCAGCGCGACGTGTGCCGCGAGATCTGGAACGAGTACCGCACGTTTTCCAATCCCGACCCAGCCGAGAACAGCTACTCCAGCGATCGTGTGCTGCGCATCCACGACAACCTGGACAAAAAGGAAGGGTGGAGTCCGCTGAAGCTGACCGCCAAGCGGCTTGCGCCCTACGACGAGTACATCACCCAGCACGGCCTGACCTGGCCTGTTCAGCAGGTGGACGGCAAGTGGCGCGCCACGAAATGGCGCTTTAACGGCTCGGGCAGCCAAGAGGACGGCTTCGATGCCTGGAACGTGCAGAAATGGGGCGACGCTGGCAAGAAGGACGGCATCTCGTTTTACAAGACCCAAGACCACAAGCCGGCCATCACCTTCCACCCTTACGAGCCGCCGGCCGAGACGCGCGACGACGAGTACCCGTTCTATATGGTCACCGGGCGCCTGCTAGAGCACTGGCACACCGGGTCGATGACGCGTCGCGTGCCCGAGCTGAACAACGCGCTGCCCGAGGCCTTGATGGACCTGTGTGCCGAGGATATGGCCGAGATAGGGGTCAAGGATGGCGACAGGGTGAAGGTGACGAGCCGCTGGGGTGCCTTCGAGTGCACCGTGTCGAGCGCCGGGCGCACGCAGCCGGGGCGGCACATGTGCTACGTGCCGTTTTTCGCCGAGGAGACGCTCGTGAACATGGCGCAGCAAGAGGTGTACTGCCCGCTTTCCAAAGAGCCGGACTACAAGAAGACGGCGGTCCGCATCGAGAAGGTCGAGGGGAGCGGCAAATAGCATGGTCATCTCCGGGCTGGTGGTGGACACCTTCGCAGACGACACCGACGACGTCGTCTCTTGCCTGAATGCGCGTGAAGGCGTCGAGGTTCACGAGGTCGTCGGCACCAAAGTGGTCGTCACGCTGGAGTCCGAGACCGTGGACAGCTCTGCTGCGGCGGCCGAGGCCTTCCAAGAAATCGCGGGCGTCTTGAGTGTCGGGTTGGCCTACGTGAACTTCGAAGAAGACCCGAGCCTTGCGTGAGGGGCAGGCCGAGACGATGAAGGAGCAGACCGAGGCGGTGAAAGAACAGGCCGGCATGCACGAAAAAGAGGGGCACCGCCCGCACGCCGCGCGCCGTTTTCGCAGTTGGAGCGTGGTGCGCCATTGCGTGCAGGTGCTCGCGCTACTCTTCTTCATCGCCCCTGTGCTCGCGGCCGGCTGGAGCGCGCTTGGGCTTGACCTTGCAGGACAGGCGATCGGCGAGGCGGTCGCGACCCCGGCGGGCTTTCCGTGGTACGGAACCTTGTCGTCGTCGACCGTAGGACCTGTGGTTTCGCTCGACCCCTTCGCCATGCTGCAGGTCGTCGCCGCATCGAAGACCTTCGATGCGAGCTGGCTTCTCGCGGCCGCGCCCCCGCTGATCGTCTTTACCCTCGTGCGCGGCCGGGCATTCTGCGGCTGGGTGTGCCCGGTAAACCTTTTACTCGAGGCTCTCGACGCGCTGCGCCGCCGCATCGCGCCTAGGCAGCATCTGTCCGAGCGTCGCCTGCCGCGTCGCGCGAAGATAGGGGTGGCAGCCGGCGTTCTCGTCCTTTCCGCCGTTGCGAGCATCCCCGTCTACGAGCTGTTCAACCCCATCGGCTTCATCAACAAAGGCCTCGTGTTCGGCAGTGTCGCCGGCGGCATCACCCTGCTCGCCATCGCCCAGCTCGAGCTGTTTTGGGGGCACCGTGTGTGGTGCCGCAGCCTGTGCCCGCTCGGCGGCTTCTACGAGCTGCTCGGGCGCGTTGGAGTGCTGCGCGTGCGCATCGACCACTGCGCATGTACCAAGTGCGGGGCATGCAAGCGCGCCTGCATCGCCGACCCCGAGATCTTGGATCCAGCCATAGAGGGCGCGACGAAAAGCGTGTGCGCGGGGGATTGTATGGTGTGCGGGAAATGCGTCGAGGCCTGCCCGGAGCGCGCCTTGTCCATGGGGCCGGGGCTGCCCCGCTAGGCCTGCCAGGGGTTTTCGCCGCCGCTTTCGGCGCTCGTGCCTTCGGATTTTGGCCGCCCGCCCCTTAAAGCTCCAAAAGTTTGTGGCGCAAGGCGAACTCGACGAGCTGTGCCCTGTTCGCAAAGCCGAGTTTCGCGTAGATTTTCGCGCGGTGCGCCTCAACGGTCTTCACGGAAAGAAAAACCTTCTCGGAGATCTCGCGGTTCGTGAAGCCCTTTGCCAGCAGCACGAGTATTTCCAGCTCGCGCGGGGTCAGCTGTTCCAGCTCTTCCTCGATGCCCTTGCCGCCGTCTGCGAGAAACGCCGCTAGGGATTCCACCATCTCGGGGTGGATGTAGCTATCGCCTTCGTGGACCATGTGGATGGCCCGCAAAAGCTCTGCCGGCGTTGCGCTTTTCAGCAGATAGCCCTTCGCCCCTTTTCGCATGGTGAAATAGAGGTACTCGGGCTCGGCGAACATGGTCAAGATGATCACCTTCGTCTCGGGCAGGTCGCGCACAATGCGCTCGCATGCCACAAGCCCGCTTTGCGCCGGCGGCATCGAGAGGTCCAGTAGCAAGATGTCAGGTTTGCGGGCGGCGACCAGTGCATATGCACCGGACCCCTCGGCGGCCTCGCCCACCACCTCTATCTGCGGGTCTTTGTCCAAGATCATCTTGAAGCCGAAGCGGACCATCTCGTGGTCGTCGGCCAAGGCGACTGTGATCACGATGCCCCCTCCTCATCTCCCGTACGCTCGCTTGCCGCTCGCATGGGGGCGACCAGGGTGACTGTGGTGCCCGCATCGCCTGAAACCACGTCGAGGGTGCCGCCGATGGCCCGCGCGCGCTCCCGCATGCCCGACAGGCCGCATCCGCTACCCCGCACAATGGGCGCGGCAGTGTTGAAACCCGAGCCGCGGTCTGCGATGGAGGCAGAAAGCCAGCCGGCGCTCGTGGAGAAACGCGCCTCGATGCGGTCTGCCCCCGAATACTTGCAGGAGTTCAGCATCGCTTCTTGGCATATGCGATAGACCTGCGTCTCGACCGCCGCATCGAAGCGGCCCACCTCGCCTGCCACGTCGAAATCCACATGCACGCCGTAGCTGTGCGCGAGCACGGCCGCCTGGGAGCGCAGTGCCGAGACGAGGCCGAAGTTGTCTAGGGTGGAGGGGCGCAGCTCGACGGACAGGTCGTGCACCTCGGACTGTATGGCGTCGATCTCGGCCAGTGCCCCGTCCAAAAAATCCCTCGCCATCTCGTCGTCTATCCGCTCGCGGGCCATGCGCAGGCGCAAGGACACGGTCAGAAGCTGCTGGGCGATACCGTCGTGCAGCTCGCGGGATAGGCGCTTGCGCTCGCCTTCCTGGGCCAGCACCACCTTCGACAGCTCGCCTTGGCGCAAAGGGGCGACCTCCTTTTCACGTCCGGAGGCGTAGATGCCCTCGAAGTCGATGAAGCCCTCGGCCCTCACGTCCATGTCGATGAAAGACCCGTCGAGGTCTTGCACGCAGCGCCGGTAGTCTGTCTCGAACGCCGGATCCGTGCTGCGGTGCGCGAGCAAAAGCACGGCGACGGTGCGCCCGTTGCGGGCAAGCGGCAGGGCGCAGAAGCTGCGCAGGTCCTCGGCAAAGACGATGGGGTAGCTCGAGTACTCGCGCGGGTCGAGCTCGTGGTCGATGTCGGTGAGCATCATTGCCTGGCCGCTTTTCAAGACGATGCCGCCGATGCCATGCCCGGGCGACAAAACGATGCGCGTGACGCGTGCGCTCGTGGCCCCCGCGAAATAGACCCACTTGAGGGGGGCGCCCAAAAAAGGCGCAAGACCCAGCGCCACGAAATCGAAGCCGTAGGCGCGTGCGAGGCGCTCGACTTCGTGCCGATAGTGCTCGTCGCCCCCGGTGACGACTTCCTCGTCGAAGTTTGCCGCCCTGTGCGCGTCTTCGCCCATCGCCCCTCCTTTCGTCTCCTTGCGATTGTAGCGACTTTTCGGCGAGGGTTTTTCCCCATGGTTTGCGCGGGGGAGCTTTCCGCGGCACCGCGTTTTCCCACAACATGCCCTGTGCAGAGCTGTGCCGCGCGTTTTGCCACGTGGATGAAGGCGGGTATCCGTGCTAGCATGCACGGGCTATTGCAAGCGATTGACCGCCCGGACGGGCGCCGACGTCGTGCGCGTGCAGTCGATGGGAAAATTCGGCGCATGTCGAAGACGCGTGCATCGGCAGGCGAGGTATTTGAAAGGCGAGCGATTTCACAACCATGGCATCTAGCAGCAAGAAGACCCGCTACGCGGTAGTCGGCGGCATCGTCGTCATCGTGTTGATAGCGGCCGCGGCGTTTCTGTCGGCGGGCACGGTGGCCACGAGCATGAGTGTGGCCGAAGCGGCCGCAGACGCCGCAACGGGCAAAAAAGTCGAGGTCACGGGCAATGTCGTGGACGACTCCTACAAGATAGCGGGCGACACGCTCGATTTCTCCATCTACGACCCCGACGATCCGTCCACGACCCTGCCCGTCCGCTACGACCGCGGCGTGTCGGCCACCTTTGGCAACGGGGTCACGGCCATATGCACGGGCACGCTCGAAGGCGGGGTGCTGCGCTGCACTCAGCTGGTCACGAAGTGCCCGAGCAAATACGAGACGGCAAGCAACGCGCTGTCTGTCTCGCAGCTGCTGGGATACGGCGAGTCCATCGTCTCGAAAAACGTAAAAGTGGCGGGCACGCTGGCGGCCGGCACCCTGAAAAGCGTCGACGAAAGCCCACGCCTCGTGCTCGAGGGCGCCGAAGCGGACGGCGGGGGACAGCTGCCCGTGCGCTACACCGGGGCGCTCTCGGACCAGATTGTCGAGGGTGCGGCGCTTGTCGTGACGGGCGCCCTGCAGCAAGACGGCAGCTTCGAGGCGACGCAGGTCGCCCTCGAGGGCACGGGCAACTAAAGGGGGTTTCGTCTCTATGTTCAACCCCATAGGCAATTTCTGCCTGCTCATCGCCTGTGCTTCTGTCGCGGCAGGCTTTCTGTCGGGGCTGGGCGCGAGCACCTTTGCCCGCCGCAAACCCGAGACGCGCGATTTGCTCATGTGGGCGGCCCTCCTCGGCACTGTCCTCGCGTTTGCCGCGCTCACGGTGTGCTGCCTCATCATCGTCGTGTGCCTGTTTTCGGGCGACACCTCCATCGCCTACGTCGTCGAGGAGCGCAGCAACTCCACCGATAGTCTGCGCTGGCTGTATTTGTTGTCCGGCCTGTGGGCGGGCAGCCAGGGATCGCTGCTGTTTTGGGCGTGGCTCATCTCGGCGTTTGCCCTCTACACGGCCTGTCGCCACTACAACTCGGGCGAGCGCGTCGACGCGGCGGCGCTGACCATACAGCTTGCCGTGCTGGGCGTCTTTGCGGCCACTTTGCTTCTCTCCGAGGACATGCGCCCCTTCATCCCCACAGACGAAAGCTACTTCGACGCGGATGGCAACCTGACGATGTCTGCCTCGACGCTGGGGATGAACTCGCTGCTGGAGCACTGGGCCATGGCCATACATCCCTCCACGCTCTTCATCGGCTACGCGGGCATGACGGTGCCGTTTTCCTACGCGCTGGCCGCCCTGCTCACAGGCGACGATTCGCCCACGTGGGTCGAGCGGGCAAACGGGGTGACGGCGTTTGCGTGGCTGTTCCTCGGCGCCGGCATCGGCTTAGGCTCGATATGGGCCTACGTCGTCTTGGGCTGGGGCGGCTACTGGGGTTGGGACCCGGTGGAAAACGCGAGCCTGCTGTCATGGCTGTGCTGCGTGGCGCTCATGCACTCCTTCACCGTCTATCGCAAACACGACGCCTTCAAGCGCTGGAGCGTCGTCGCGGCCTGCCTGTGCTTCATGTTCGTCATCGTCGGCACCTTCATCACGCGCTCGGGCATTGTGCAAAGCGTGCACGCCTTCCAAGGCGATACGGTGTCGGCGTGGCTGTTCGGCGCGCTCATCGGCGTGGCAGCGTGTGCGGCCCTGGCGGGTGTCTTTGCGCGGCCAAAAAGCTTCGGGGTGGTGAAGAAAAAGGGCGCCGACGGTGGAGCGGGTGGTGCCGCGGCAGACAGCAAAGCCAGCGCCAAGGATGCTTCCGATGAAGAAGACGGCCTCTTCAACTTGGAGTTTGCCTACTTCTTGAACAACCTCGTGATGATCGCTAGCTCGTTTCTGCTCGCCTACCTCACCCTTGCCTCGGCGCTGCCCTCGTGGATGCCGCTTGGCGGCCAAAGCGTGCCGACGAGCATGTACGCCGCCATAGCCAGACCCCTTGGCATCGTCTTTTTGGCCGTCGTCGCCGTGGCGCCCTTGCTGGGCTGGCACAAGACGGACGGCAAGCGTTTCTGGCGGCAGCTGCGCGTGCCGGCGCTCGTCGCACTTTTCGTGTTTGCCGCGCTCGTGGCCTACTGGGCGCTGTGCCTGCTGCCCGCCTACGACGCGCAGGTTGCGGCAGGGGGCAGCGCGGCCGAGGACCTGCTGGCAGCCGGTCCTGCCATCTACTGCCATGCTATGGCCATCGTCGCCTTTGCTGTGGCGGCCCTCCTCTTGTGCACGAGCCTCGCCTCGTTTGGCCGCGCCTTTTCCGCGATGCGGGCGACCGGTGCGAACACGGGGGTAAAGGAAAAGGCCGCAAAACCCGCGACACTTGCCTCCATCGGAACGGGTGCGTCCGAGCTGCCGGCGCGTCGCAGCCCCCGTGTGCTTTTCGCCCGTCTGGGCGGCATGCTCGCGCACGCGGGTCTTGCCGTCATCTTGGCCGGCCTTGTGGGGTCGAGTATGTACGTCACCGACAAGAGCGGCTACCTTTTTGCCGGCGGCGAGGATTCGCAGGCGGCCGCCGAGATGCAGGTGGGTTCCTACACAGTATCTGCCGGCGAGGCGACCATCGAGGACAAAGGCGACGGCTATCTCTACCAGCTGGAGCTGCAGGTTCAGGCCGCAGACGGCTCGACCTTCACCCTCGCGCCTTCCATTTATCTCGACGCGGCGACCTCGCAGCAAAAATACGACGCGGCCGTGGCTTCGCGCATCGACCACGACCTTTTTGCCGTCTACCGCGGCGTCAACGAAAACGGCGATTACTCCGTCGAGCTGCGTATAAACCCGCTCATCTCCTTCGTGTGGGCAGGCTTCTTCCTGCTCATGGCGGGCACCGCGCTGGGGCTTTTCGCCAAGCGAGGCGCACCCGGCACAGGCAGGGCCAAGTCGCGCGATGTGCGTGAAGAGACGGCCGAAACCCCTGCGAGCAAACCGAACCTACAGCCAAAGCCAGACGGAGCGTCTTCGTGAACGAGCCGGCTGTCTGCACACGCGGCCTGTCCCGCTCCTACGCACGTCGCCGCGCCCTGCGCGACCTCAGCTTCGAGCTGCCGTGCGGTGCCTCGCTTGCGGTGTTAGGGCCAAACGGCGCCGGCAAATCGACGCTGCTGCGCATCCTCGCAGGGCTAGAGCGCCCAAGCGCCGGCAGCTTCACGCTTTTTGGCCTCGACCCAAAAGAAGAAGGCGAGGCCCTACGCGCGCGCATCGGCTTTCTCACCCACCGCCCCATGCTCTACCCGGATTTAAGCCCGACAGAAAACCTGCTCTTCTTCGCGCGCCTCTACGGCGTAGACGACGCGCCCTCACGCGTGGCCGAGCTGCTCGACATGGTGGAGCTGGCGCATCGCGCAGACGACGCAGTGCGGGGTTTTTCGCGCGGCATGCTCCAGCGCCTGGCCCTTGCCCGCGCGCTCGTGGCCGACCCCGAGCTGCTCTTGCTCGACGAGCCCTACACCGGCCTCGACCCGCGCGCCGCGGCCATGCTCGCCGACGTGGTCAAAGCTTCTGCCGGCGTGCGCACCGTTGTCACGGTCAGCCACGACCCGCGCGGCGCCTACGAAAGTGCAAGCCACGTGATGGTGCTGGTCGCAGGCAAGCTCGCCGCCTTCGAGCCCACCTCGCCGGGCGGCTTTCCTGCCTTTTCCGAGCGCTGTACGGCGCTGCTTGCGGGGGCGGCCCGATGAAGCGCCCCGTCTCGTTTTTCACCCAGTACCGCCTGCTTTTGGCAAAGGATCTGCGCCAGGAGATGAAGACGCGCTCGATGCTTGCCGACATGGGCTTTTATGCCGTGCTCGTGCTGCTTGTTTTGGGCGTGGCCTCGACGGCAGACGAAGCCGGCGAATCTGTCGCCCGTTTGGCCGGCGGCCTTGTCTGGGTCGTCATCGTGTTTTCTGCGCTACTGGGGCTTGCCCGCTCGTTTGCGCACGAGCGCGAGGCCGCGGCCCTAGAAGGCGTCATGCTCGCGCCCATCGACCGCTCCGTCGTCTATCTGGCAAAGCTTTCCGCCAACTTGGTTTTCTTAGGGGTAGTCGAGCTGGTCGTGCTGCCGCTGTTTTGGCTGTTTTTGCTGGGCGGCGCGCCCCTTGCCGACACCTTCCCCTTCACTATTCTGGCGCTTCTCGCGGGCAGCTTCGGCGTCTCGGCGGTTGGCACCATGCTCGCGACCCTTTCCATGCGCGCGCGCGGCGGCGAGATGCTTTTGGCCGTCCTCTTCATCCCGCTTGCCTTTCCGCTGCTCTATGCATGCGTTGCGGCCACGTCGGCTGCTTTTGCGGGCGGGGAGGGGTGGATGGAGGCCTTTGCGCCCGCCATGGTGATGATGTGCGCCTACGATTTGGTCATGACGCTCGTCTCGTGGGTGCTCTACGATTTCGCGTTGGAAAACGGTTGAAGGGGGTAAACGCGACCGATATGGAGATGAAACACGTGGAAAAACGAGATGGGCAAGGCAGCATGCATGAACCGGAGGGGCGTCCTGCGAAAACGAGCGAGGCGACGCTCGAAGATGCAGCGGCACCCGAAAGCTCGGCGATGCCCGAAAAGCCGGAGATGCCCGATACAGCCGCGCCTGTCCGCTCCCGCTCGCTTGTGCCCGAGCAACTCGCAGTCGTGTTCGGCGCCCTTCTGTCTGCGGCCGGCTTCATCTGCGCGTTCACCATCGCGCCGCTCGTGCTCGGGGCCGAGGTCGTGCCCGAGCTCGTGGGCGATACCATGGTCCAAAACCAGCTGCTCTTCAGCCAGAAAATCTTCTACTTCCACATGCCGGTGGCGCTCGTCTCGTTTGCCGCCGTGCTCTGCCAAGCCATCTTTTCTGCCGCCTACCTGAAGACGCGTCGGACCGTCTGGGACCTGCGCGCGCGCACGGCCATGGAAGTGGGTCTCGTCTTCATCGTCTGCACCATGGCCACCGGCATCGCCTGGACGCGCTTCGAGTGGGGCGTGTGGTGGACCTGGGAGCCGCGCCTGACCACCTACCTCGTCTTGCTGCTGCTTTGCATCGCCTATTTCGTCTTGCGTCGCGCCTTCGACGGCCAGGAGCGCTGTAGTGTGCTGGCGGCGGTCTTTGGGATACTCGCCTTCGTCGACGTGCCCATATGCTTTGCCGTCACGCGCCTCATCCCCAACACGACGCATCCCGTCATCGTGCGCAGCGGCGGCGGGATGACGGCCGACATGGTGCTTGCGCTGCTGCTCGCACTTGCAGGGATGGTGCTCGTGGGCTGGGCGCTCTACCGCCTGCGCCTGCGCCAGGCAGCCGTCGCGGCTCGCATCGCCGATTTGAAAGACGCCCTCGAAGAGAACATAGACTAAAAGGAGGCCTTTTCCTATGAACCCGTTGCTCGCATCTGTCTACAGCGCCGTTTTGCCGAGCGCGCCGTATGTGATTGCAGCCTATGTGCTCGTGTGGGTCGCGCTGCTCGTCTTCGTCGCAATCTTCGCGCGCGGCGTCCGCAAAAACGAGCGCGACCTGGCGCGCATCGAGACCCGTCTCGCAAAAATGGAGAAAGGGCAGGAAGTGGCGCGGGGGGAGGAGTAGGCCGCCCCTTCGCCCCTGCCTTTGCGCCTTGTCCGCGTATCGCGTCTCTGCTTCACCTTCACCGCCTACGCCGCCGCCCCTTCGCGCGCACGCGCCCGCATGCAGCGCCGCGCGATTCACCCGCCCCTTCACCGCAAGGATACACCCGGTGGCGTGGAATTGAAAATTTTTCTAGCATCCGCGCACCCATTGCCCTATAGTGGACGGGCTGTGCCCAAACGGGCATGGTGCGTCGTGCGCCCGGACACGGGTGCCACGCCGCAGGAAAGGTCGGCCTCCCGGCGCCTCGTTTTCGCGGGCAAGGGGAGGAGCGATGAAGCTGCGATCCGCTGCACGGGGCATACCGGACGCCCCACATTGCAAGATCGCCTGAAGAGTTAGGCAAGGAATGGTCAGCACGATTCTCGGCCGCAAGCTGGGAATGACCCAAGTGTGGGGGCAAGACGACGAAATCGTCCCCGTCACGGTCATCCAAGCAGGCCCCTGCGTGGTCTCGCAGGTAAAGACCAAGGCCACCGACGGCTACGAGGCCGTCCAGATTGGCTTTGGCGACATCAAGGAAAAGCACGTCAACAAGCCCATGAAAGGCCACTTCGACAAGGCCGGCGTCGCACCCATGCGCTATTTGCGCGAGGTCCGCGTCGAGGACGCCTCCGAGCACAAAGTGGGCGACAAGCTCACGGTCGAGGCTTTCGCCGATGTCGAGAAAGTCGATGTCAGCGGCATCAGCAAGGGCAAGGGTTTCGCCGGCGTCATCAAGCGCCACGGCTTCGGCGGCGGCCCGGGTGGCCACGGCCACCACTTCCATCGCGCACCCGGCTCCGTCGGCATGTGCGCCTACCCCGCCCGCGTCTGGAAGGGCATGCGCCTTCCCGGCCACATGGGCAACGAGCGCGTCACGGTGAAGAATCTCTCCGTCGTGCGCGTGGACGCAGACAACAACCTCATCTTGGTCAAGGGCGCCGTCCCCGGCGGCAAGGGCGCCCTCGTCCAGATCCGTATGGCGTAAAGGAGGAGTAGATCATGGCAGATATCAAGATGGTCGACTCCAAGGGCAAGGCCGCCGGCTCGCTTTCGCTGGCAGACGCGGTCTTTGCCATCGAGCCCAACACCCACGCGATGCACCAGGTCGTCCGCAGCCAGCAGGCCGCGCGTCGCCAGGGCACGCATTCCACCCTCACCCGCTCCGGCGTCTCCGGCGGCGGCCGCAAGCCGTTCCGCCAGAAGGGCACCGGTCGCGCACGCCAGGGCACGACCCGCGCGGCGCAGTTCCGCCACGGCGGCGTGGTCTTCGGGCCGCATCCCCGCTCGTACGCCTTCAAGGTGCCGGGCAAGGTCGTCAAGCTGGCCATGCGCTCGGCGCTCTCCGGCAAGGCAGCCGACGACGAGCTGTTTGTTGTGAAGGAGTTTTCCTTCGACAAGCCCTGCACCAAAGACGCCGTCGCCTTCTTGAAGGCTCTCGGGGTCTCCGGCCGCACGACCGTCGTGGTCGACGACGACGACGTGAACGCGTTTTTGTCCTTCCGCAATGTCGAAAAGGTGCGCGTCATCGGCGCCAGCGAGGCCAACACGCTCGATTTGCTCGACTGCGGCGCGCTCGTCATGAGCCAAAACGCCGCCAAGTACGTCGAGGGGGTGTTGCAGTAATGCTGGCACGCGACATCATCATCCGCCCGGTCATCTCCGAGCGCTCCATGGACATGCAGGAGCTCAACCGCTACACCTTCGAGGTGGCAAAGGCCGCCAACAAGATAGAGATCGCCCATGCCGTCGAGGAAATTTTCGGCGTCACGGTGCTGAAGGTGAACACCTCCAACGTCAAGCCCAAGCCCAAGCGCGTCCGCTACCAGAAAGGGAGCACGCGCACGTGGAAGAAGGCAGTCGTCACCTTGGTCGACGGCGATTCCATCGAGCTGTTCGCAGAGCAAGACTAGTTCGGCACGTCCCCGCCCCGGGTGCTACGGGGCGGGTTTGTTGAAAGGGTTTCGGGCGCTTCAAGAAAAACGCCCGGAGCCGTGGTAGGACCGGGGTCGAACCTGCTCGGGAGGATGCACCGCCTCCCCTTCCCATGGCAGGCGTTTTCGGCAATCGGACACGAAGGAGTTTTGGAATGGGAGTAAAGCAATACAAGCCCACTTCTGCGGGTCGTCGCTTCCAGACGGTCTCCGACTTCGCGGAGATCACGACGGACAAGCCCGAGAAGTCGCTGCTCGAGCCGCTGCCTAAGAAGGCCGGCCGCAACTGCTACGGGCGCATTACCACCCGCCACCAAGGCGGTGGCCACAAGCGCCAGTACCGCAAGATCGATTTCAAGCGCGTGAAAGACGGGGTTCCGGCCAAGGTCGCGACGATCGAGTACGACCCGAACCGCTCGGCTCGCATCGCGCTTTTGCACTACGCCGACGGCGCCAAGGCCTACATCTTGCACCCCAAGGGGCTGAAGGTGGGCGACACCGTGGAAAGCGGCCCGGACGCCGACATCAAGCCCGGCAACGCGCTGCCCCTGGCAAACATCCCCGTTGGCACGCTCGTGCACGCCGTCGAGTTCCAGCCCGGCCACGGCGCCGCCATGGCTCGTTCGGCCGGCACCTCCATCCAGCTCATGGGCAAGGAGGGCGGCTACGCCATTTTGCGCATGCCTTCTTCCGAGATGCGCCGCGTGCTGCTGGACTGCCGCGCCACGGTGGGCGAGGTCGGCAACGCCGAGCACGCCAACATCCACATCGGCAAGGCCGGCCGCAAGCGCTGGATGGGCGTGCGCCCGACCGTCCGCGGCACCGTCATGAACCCCGTCGACCACCCGCACGGTGGCGGCGAGGGCAAGAACAAGACCGCAGGCCGTCACCCGGTCAGCCCCTGGGGTCAGCCGGCCAAGGGCCATCGCACCCGCAACCCGAAGAACGCGACGAGCCGCCTCATCGTCCGCCGTCGCCGCAAATAGAGCGCGCAGAAAAAGGAGCAGAGTACATGAGCAGAAGTCTCAAAAAAGGCCCCTATGTCGAGCCGCGCCTCCTCGAGCGCATCGTCGCGATGAACGAGGCTGGCGAGAAGAAGGCCATCAAGACATGGAGCCGTTCGTCCACCATCTTCCCCGAGATGGTCGGCCACACGATCGCAGTCCACGACGGGCGCCGTCACGTCCCCGTCTACATCACCGAGTCCATGGTCGGGCACAAGCTGGGCGAGTTCTCGCCTACGCGCACGTTCCGCGGCCACCGCGCAGACTAGAAAGGGTTGAGAGAGCATGGAATCCCAGGCAATCGCCAAATACGTGCGCGTCTCGCCCCGCAAGGCGCGCATGGTCGTCGACCAGATTCGCGGCAAGGAGGTGCCCGCCGCCATCGAGACGCTGCGCTTTTCCGAGCGCGCCATCTCGGAGGTCGTGCTGAAGGTGCTGAACTCCGCCGCGGCCAACGCGCAGACCGCCCACGGCCTGCGTCCCGAAAACCTCGTGGTGAAGCGCGCCTTCGTCGATGAAGGCCCCACCATCAAGCGCTACCGCCCGCGCGCCAAAGGCTCGGCTTCGCCGATCAACAAGCGCACGAGCCACATCACCATTGTCGTTGCGAACCGAGAGGAGGCCTAGAGCATGGGTCAGAAGGTAAAGCCGACGGGTTTCCGCCTCGGCATCACCGAGAACTGGCGTAGCCGCTGGTACGCCGGCAAGGACTACGCGTCCACGCTGGAAAACGACATCAAGCTTCGCCAGCACATCGAAAAGAAGCTGGCCTCGGCCGCCCTGTCGCGCATCGAGATTGAGCGCGCCGGCGAGACGGTCAAGGTCGTCTTGACCACCGCGCGCCCCGGCATCGTCATCGGCAAGAAGGGCGCCGAGGTCGACGCCCTGCGCCACGAGCTGCAAAAGATTGCAGGACCGGAGTCCAAGGTTTCCGTCGAGGTCGTCGAGGTCAAGCGCCCCGAGCTGGACGCCAACCTCATCGCCCAGTCCATCGCCGAGCAGCTCGAAGGTCGCGTGGCTTTCCGCCGCGCGATGCGCAAGGCCGTGCAATCTGCCCGCAAGTCGGGCGCCAAGGGCATCCGCATCCAGTGCTCGGGCCGCCTCGGCGGTGCCGAGATGAGCCGCCGCGAGTGGTATCGCGAGGGTCGCGTGCCCCTGCACACCCTGCGTGCGATGATCGATTACGGATTCGCCACCGCCAACACCACGATGGGCTCGTGCGGCATCAAGGTGTGGGTGTACTACGGCGAGGTTCTCCCCGGCCAGACGCGCAGCAACCCTGCCCTCGAGGGCAGCTCCGTGCAGCGTCGCGGCCGCGGACGTCGTGAGAGGAGCAACGGCTAATGTTGATGCCCAAACGTGTACGGCACCGCAAGGTGCAGCGTGGCTCGATGAAAGGCCAGGCCAAGGGCGGCACGAAGATCAACTTCGGCTCCTACGGCATCCAGGCTCTCGAGCGCCACTGGATCACCAACCGCCAGATTGAGGCCGCGCGTATCGCCATGACGCGCTACATGAAGCGCGGCGGGCGCGTGTGGATCACCATATTCCCCGACAAGCCCATCACCAAAAAGCCCGCCGAGACCCGCATGGGCAAGGGCAAGGGCAACCCCGAGGAGTGGGTGGCCGTCGTGAAGCCTGGCCGCATCATGTTCGAGATCGACGGCGTCGAGCCCGAGGTCGCCCGCGAGGCCATGCGCCTTGCGATCAACAAGCTCCCCATCAAGTGCAAGATGGTCTTTGCAGAGCACGCGGCCGAGCACGCCGCCGAGTTCGCCCAGGAGCACGCCGCCGAGTTCGCGCACATGCGCGCTGTCGAGGCCGAAGAAGAGGCCGAGCACGAGGCGGAGAAGGAAGCAGCTGCTGCGAAAGGTGGTGCTGACAAGTAATGAAGCCGGCAGAAATCCGCGAGCTTTCCGGCGAGGATCTGTCCACGAAGCTGGACGAGTCCCGCTCCGAGCTCTTCAACCTGCGCTTCCAGATGGCCACGAGCCAGTTGGACAACACGGCGCGCGTCAAGACCGTGAAAAAGGACATTGCCCGCATCCTCACCGAGATGCGTGCCAGGGAAATCAACGCCGCAGCAGACGCTGCGTCCTAGGAAGAAAGGGGACGAATAAGCGATGAGTGAAACGCAAGAGCGCAACAATCGCAAGGTCCGCCAGGGCGTCGTCGTCTCTGCGGCCAACGACAAGACCATCATCGTCCAGATTCGCGAGCGCAAGCCGCACCGCGTCTACGGCAAGATGATGAACAGCTCCAAGAAGCTGCATGCGCACGACGAGAACAACGAGGCCGGCGTGGGCGACACGGTGCGCATCATGGAGACGCGCCCCCTGTCCAAGACCAAGCGCTGGCGCCTGGTCGAGATCGTCGAGAAGGCCAAGTAGCTAAGCGGCGCCTAGGCGAAGAAAGGATAAAGACGCAATGATTCAAATGCAGACCATGCTGACCGTCGCGGACAACAGCGGCGCGCGCAAGGTGCGTTGCATCAAGGTTCTGGGCGGCTCGAAGCGCCGCTACGCGGGGCTGGGCGACACCATCATGTGCGCCGTGCAGGAGGCAATCCCCAACGGCCAGGTGAAGAAGGGCGACGTGGTGCGCTGCGTCGTCGTCAGGGTGAAAAAGGAAGTCCGCCGCAAGGACGGCTCCTACATCAAGTTTGACGAGAACGCAGCCGTGCTCGTGGACAACGCGGGCGCCCCGCGCGGCACGCGCATCTTCGGGCCGGTGGCCCGCGAGCTGCGCGAGAAGCGCTACCTGCGCATCGTCTCTTTGGCCCCCGAGACGCTGTAGAGGAGGCGTGGACGAGATATGAGCAGCATGAACATCAAGACCGGCGACAAGGTCAAGGTCATCACGGGCAAGGACGCCGGCCACGAGGGCGAGGTGCTGTCCTGCCAGCCGGCCAAGCGCCGCGTGCTGGTTTCCGGCGCCAACATCGTGCACAAGGCCTTGCGCCCCACGCAGCAAAACCCCAGCGGCGGCATTGAGGAGCGCGAGGCGCCCATCGACGCCTCCAACGTCATGCTCGTGTGCCCGCATTGCGGGCTGCCCACCCGCGTGGGCGTCAAGCACGACGGCAAGAACAAAGTGCGCACCTGCAAGAAGTGCGGCAAAGACATCGACTAGAGGCGCACGCTTTTAGTCGATGAGGAAAAGGCCCTCACGTCCGCGTCCATCCCATAAGGCGCGGCTCGTGAGGGGGCGAGGTCGGAAACCCCGCCTGAAACCCCGGATTTAAAGGAGTGGGAAAGCAACATGGCAACACCGCGTTTGAGGGAAAAGTACAAAAACGAGATTTTGGCCAAGCTCGAGTCCGAGCTGGGCTGCGACAACGTGAACAACGTGCCCAAGCTGGAAAAGATTGTCGTGAACATGGGCGTCGGCATCGCCGCCACGGACTCCAAGCAAATCGACGGCGCCGTCGCCGACCTGCGCCAGATCACTGGCCAGCAGCCCATGATCTGCCACGCGAAGAAGTCCATCGCGACCTTCCACCTGCGCAAAGGCCAGGCCATCGGCGCCAAGGTCACGCTGCGCGGCGACCGCATGTACGAGTTCTTCGACCGTCTGGTCTCTTTGGCCATCCCGCGCATCCGCGACTTTCGCGGCATGAACCCCGATAGCTTCGACGGCCACGGCAACTACTCCATGGGCGTGACCGAGCAGCTGATCTTCCCCGAGATCGAGTACGACCAGGTGGACCGCACCCGCGGCATGGACATCACCATCGTCACGACGGCGACCACCGACGAGGCCGGACGCGCCCTGCTCAAGGCGTTCGGTTTCCCGTTCAAGGAGAGCCGCTAGACTTTAAGCGGCCCATCCATCGAGAAAGGCTTTAACGGCGGCCTAAAAAAGGAGGGCCGCCGAAGGCGATAAGGAGGCAAGTTTTGGCAAAGAAATCGATGATCGCCAAGGCGAAGCGCGAACCGAAGTACTCCACCCGCGCCTACACCCGCTGCAGCCGCTGCGGGCGTCCGCATTCGGTGTACCGCAAGTTCGGGCTGTGCCGCGTGTGCCTGCGCGAGATGGCACTGAAAGGCGAGCTACCCGGCGTCCGCAAGGCCTCTTGGTAAGAGACCTGCTCGGATCTAGACCGGGCTGTCATGTGAAGGCGCCGCGGCTACGGGTCGTGGCGAACCGCACGCGAACAGTCATCAACGAACCATAAGGAGCATTTGAATGACCACAGACACCATCGCAGATATGTTGACGCGCATCCGCAACGCCAACTCTGCGGAAAAAGAGCAGGTGAGCATGCCGTCGAGCAAGAAGCTCGTCGAGATTGCCCGCGTCATGAAAGAAGAGGGCTACATCGCCGACTACGAGGTCCAGGCCAAGGCCCCCCAAGACGAGCTCGTCATCTCGCTGAAGTACGGCCCGAAGCGCGAGCGCACCATCCGCGGCATCCGCCGCATCTCCAAGCCCGGCCTGCGCATCTACGCGCACGCCGACGAGCTGCCCCGCGTGCTGGGCGGCCTGGGCTGCGCTGTCATATCCACCTCCAAAGGCGTCATGACCGACCGCGACGCGCGCCTGGCAGGCGTCGGCGGCGAGGTCTTGGCCTACATCTGGTAGACGAACCGAGAAAGGAGCACATCTTATGTCGCGTATTGGCAAGTTGCCCGTTCCGGTTCCTGCGGGCGTCGACGTGAAGATCGACGGCAGCACCGTCACCGTGAAAGGGCCTAAAGGAGAGCTGACGCAAAGCTTTTCCGAGAAGCTGAAAATCGAGCAGGGCGAAGAGGGCATCACCGTCAGCCGTCCGGACGACGAGCGCGAAAGCCGCTCGCTGCACGGCCTGACCCGCACCCTCATCAACAACATGGTCGTTGGCGTGACTGAAGGCTATGTGAAGACGCTGGAGCTGCAGGGCGTGGGCTACCGCGCATCCCTCAAGGGCAAGACCTTGGAGATGACGCTGGGCTTTTCGCATCCCGTCACGCTCGAGCCGCCCGAGGGCATCGAGTTCGAGTGCCCCGAGACGACCATCGTCCACGTGAAGGGCATCGACAAGCAGCTCGTCGGCCAGACGGCTGCCGACGTGCGCGCCTTCCGTCCCCCCGAGCCCTACAAGGGCAAGGGCGTGCGCTACCAAGGCGAGCACATCCGCCGCAAGGAAGGCAAGGCAGGCGCGTAAGGCGCGTGAAGGCATGCCGCGGGTTTCACCGCGGTCATATTCGAGGAGTTATGAGAAGACATGGACAGCCTTAAGAAAAAGAAGGAACAGCATCGGCGCCGCCAGCGCCGTGTGCGCGGCAAGGTGTCCGGCACCGCGTCGCGTCCGCGCCTGTGCGTCACGCGTTCCAACAAGCACATCTACGCCCAGCTCATCGACGACGTGGCAGGCACCACCATCGTCAGCGCGTCGTCTCTGGACAAAAGCCTCGCGGGCAAGAGCGGCTCGAACGTGGCCGGCGCCCAAGAGGTGGGCAAGCTCGTCGGCCAGCGCGCCGTCGAGGCCCAGATCGAAGAGGTCGTCTTCGACCGCGGCGGGCATATCTATCACGGACGGGTCAAGGCGCTCGCGGATGCAGCCCGCGAGGCAGGCTTGAAATTCTAGAAAGGGAGAGCAGAGCTTATGCCGAACAGGTCCAACAGCAAGAACAGGAACAAGCGCGACGCGAATCCCGCCGTCCCCGAGCTTGAAGAGCGCGTGGTCTTCATCAACCGCGTGTCCAAGGTGGTCAAGGGTGGCCGCCGCTTCGGCCTGACCGCCCTCGTGGTCGTGGGCGACCGCAACGGAAACGTCGGCGTCGGGATGGGCAAGTCCGCCGAGGTGCCCATCGCCATCAGCAAGGGCGTCGAAGACGCGAAGAAAAACATGTTCAAGGTGCCCCTCACCGAGTCGGGCACGGTTCCCCACGAGGTCATGGGCGCCTACTCCGCGGGCCGCGTGCTGATCAAGCCCGCCACCGAGGGTACCGGCGTCATCGCCGGCGGCCCGGTGCGCGCGCTCTTCGAGCTCGCCGGGGTCAAAGACGTGCTGGCGAAAAGCCTTGGCACGGACAACCCGATGAACATGGTGAAGGCGGCAGCCGAGGGCATGAAGCAGCTGCAAAGCCCCCAGCAGGTCGCAGACCGCCGCGGCGTGACCATCGCCGCCATGTACGGGAAGAAGGTCGGATAAATGGCAGAGAAGAAGACCCTGCGCGTCACGCAGGTGAAAAGCGCTATCGGCACCAAGCACGACCAGGTGGCCACGCTGAAGGCCCTCGGGCTGGGCAAGCCCGGCAGCACGGTCGAGCAGGTGGACAACCCGTCTGTCCAGGGCATGCTCTTCAAGGTGAAGCACCTGGTCGAGGTGGAAAGCATCTAGCGCGAAGCCTGGACGCATTATCTGGTACTATTCCCCGAGCCGAACAAAGGAAATCGGCTCGGGGCTTTTTCAAACGGAAGTCAGCCGGCGGCGAGCAGCCGGCCGCGCCGCATCGACGCGCACTTTTCCCCGAAAAGCGGGGGAGGGGCGCGAAAAAGAAGCGGCGCGTCGCGTGTGAAGGAGTGAAGATGAACCTGCACGACCTGAAGCCCGCTGAGGGCTCTACGAAAAACCGCAAGCGCGTCGGCCGCGGCCATGGCAGCGGATTCGGCGGCAAGTCTGGACGCGGCTCCAACGGCCAGCTCTCCCGCGCCGGCGGGGGCAAGCGTCCCGGTTTCGAGGGCGGCCAGACCCCGCTTGCGCGCCGTCTGCCCAAGCTGCCCGGCTTTCGCAACGTCAACCGCACCGAGTATTTGCCCGTGAACGTCTCGCGCCTCGAGGCCAAGTTCGAGGCAGGCGCCGTGGTGGACAAGGCCGCGCTCGTTGAAGCCGGCATCATCAAGCACGCCGACGCGCCCGTGAAGGTGCTCGGCGACGGCGAGATCACCAAGGCCCTCACCGTGCAGGTGGACAAGGTGTCCGCTTCCGCGAAGGCCAAAATCGAGGCAGCCGGAGGGAAGGTCGAGTAACCGTGCTTAAGGCTCTCGCAAATGCGATGCGCGTGAAGGAGCTTCGCCGCAAGATCCTCTTCACGCTCGGCATCATTTTGCTCTACCGCGTGGGGTCGTTCATCCCCGTGCCTGGCATCCCCTTTGCCGAGCTGGTGGACAGCTTCAAAGGCGACGACGCCAACGCCGGCCTGATGATGCTGAACCTGTTCTCGGGCGGCGCGCTCGAGTACTTCTCCGTGTTCTCGCTCGGCATCATGCCCTACATCACGGCATCGATCATCATGCAGCTCATGCAAGGCGTCATCCCGCGCCTGCAGGATTGGGCCAAAGAAGGCGAGACGGGCCGGCGCAAGATCACGCGCATCACCCGCTACCTCACGCTCATACTCGGCCTGATCAACGCGGTGGGCTACCTCGTGCTCTTCCAAAGCCCGAGCTTCGGCATCACGTTTAGCGACGGGGTCATGCCCGTGTGGGCCACCTACATCATCATCGTCGTCACGCTCGTGGCCGGCACCGCCTTCATCATGTGGATGGGCGAGCTGATCACCCAGCGCGGCATCGGCAACGGCATGTCGCTCATCATCTTCGCCAACATCGTTGCTCGCCTCCCAAGTGCGCTCTACGATTCGGTGCTCACCAGCAGCGACACCATGCAAGGTGTGCTCACCACGCTCATCATCATCGCGGTCATCCTCGTGGTCATCCCGGCCATCGTCTTCATCGAGCGCGGCCAGCGTCGCATCCCGGTGCAGTACTCCAAGCGTGTCGTCGGGCGTCGCCAGATGGGTGGCCAGAGCACCTACCTGCCGTTCAAGGTCAACGGCGCGGGCGTCATCCCCATCATCTTTGCGGCGGCTCTGCTCTACGTGCCGCCCCAGATTGCGGCGTTTTTCACCGACGTCGAGTGGTTGCAGGCCGTGGCCAACTTCTGCTCGAGCGGGTGGGGCAACTGGCTGCTCACCTTCGTGTTCATCGTGTTCTTCGCGTACTTCTACAACTCGATGATCTACCACCCGGATCAGACGGCCGACCAGCTGAAGAACTCCGGCGGCTTCATCCCGGGCATCCGCCCCGGCTCTGCCACCGTGCAGTACCTGAAGAAGGTCATCAACCGCATCACACTGCCGGGTGCCATGTTCGTGGCTGCCATCGCCATCATCCCGACGATTCTCTACTCGTTCACGGGCAACACCCTGATCCAGCAGTTCGGCGGCACCTCCATCCTCATCATGGTCGGCGTCGCGCTCGACACGATGACGAAATTGGAGTCGCAGCTTAAAATGCACAACTACGACGGCTTCTTCAAATAGGAACGCCGCCGCACCGAAAAGTCCCCGTGCCGCCCTCCCGTATATGCGGGCCGTGCGGCGCGGGCACGTCTTCAAAGGAGCAGTGCAATGAACATCGTCTTATTGGGCGCCCCGGGCGCCGGCAAGGGAACGCAATCCGCCAAGCTCGTCGAGGATTACGGCTTCGAGCATCTGGCCACGGGCGATCTGTTGCGCGCGGCGGTGGCCGCGGGCACAGAGCTGGGCAAGAAGGCCAAGAGCTACATGGACGCAGGCGACCTGGTGCCCGACGAGGTCGTGATTGGCCTCGTGGGCGAGCGCCTGAAGGAAAACCCCGACGCGTCGTATCTGCTCGACGGCTTTCCGCGCACCCCGGCGCAGGCCGTCGCGCTCGACGGCGTCTTGAGCGACCTGGGCAAGAAGCTTGACTTCGCCATCGCGCTTGAGGTGGACAACGACGTGGTGGTGGAGCGCATCTCCTCGCGCCGCATCTGCCGCGAGTGCGGTTTTGTCGGCACGGTCGAAGACGCGCCGGCGTGCCCGGATTGCGGCGGCGAGATGTATCAGCGCGCCGACGACAACGCCGAGTCTGTGCGCAACCGCCTGGACGTCTACGACAAGCAGACCAGCCCGCTGATCGACTACTACCGCGGCAACGGCACCTTGGTCGAGGTGGACGGCAACCGCCCCGTGGACGAGGTCTACGCCGACATCAAGGGGATCGTCGGCTAGTATGCGGGTACGCCGTCGTTCGGGCGTCTGCCTGAAGACGCCCGCGCAGATAGAGGCTTTGAGAGAGGCCGGCCGGGTCAGCGCGATGGCGCTGCATGCGGCCGGCCTTGCCATTGAAGCGGGTGTTTCCACCGCGGAGGTGGACGCGGAGGTGGAGCGCTGCATACGCGCCGAGGGCGCAAAACCCGCCTTCAAGGGCTACGGCGGCTTTCCGGCGGCTGCCTGCGTCTCCATCAACGAAAAAATCGTGCACGGCATCCCGCGCGCAGACGAACTTGTGCGCGACGGCGACATCGTCTCGGTGGACACCGGCGCGGTGGTGGACGGCTGGGTGGGCGACAACGCGCACACCTTCCTCGTGGGCGAGGTCGACCCACATGTGCGCCTGTTGTGCGAGTGCTGCGAGGCGGCACGCGACGCGGGTGTGGCAGCGGCGCGCGCGGGCAACACCTTGGGCGACATAGGCGCGTCCGTGCAGGCACATGCGGACGCGCATTGCTTTGGCGTGGTGCGCGAGCTGGTGGGCCACGGCGTGGGGCGCGCGCTGCACGAGCCACCCGACGTGCCCAATTTCGGACGCGCGGGGCGTGGGATGAAGCTCAAGCCCGGCCTTGTCATCGCCATCGAGCCTATGTTCACCTTCGGGATTCCTGCCATCTGCACCCTGCCCGACGGGTGGGGCATCGCCACGCGCGACGGCCTGCCTGCCGCCCACTACGAGCACACAGTGGCCGTGACCGACGACGGCCCGCTCGTCTTGACGCAGCTGTAGGTTTTTCGCGCCGCCCGCCGTTTTGCGCGTGCGCTGTGTTACGCGCCCCGCGCGGTGCCACGCGGGTGTGGTTTTTCGTGTGCCATATGTGATGAATTCGGGCGATGACGTGCGCGGATGGGCGCGTGTGGTGTACACTTGCGACTATATATCTTGACAAGCTGTGCCGGCGTGCCTCGCGTGCCGCCTTCGTGGCATGTTTCCGCATGGGCGGGGCGTGTGTGCGGGAGCTGTTTTGCAGGCTGTGCGCGATGGCCGGGCGCGAGGCGCGAGTGCGTGGAAAAGACGACGAAGCGGGCGCGGGGACGCGCCGTCATGGACGTGCGGATGAAGAGGAAGGCGACATGCCGATGAGGAAAACGACGAGCTGCGAGAGAAGGCCGGTCGTGCGCAGGGGCGCGAGAAAGCGTGGAGCGCGGCGCGGTCGCAAGGTGCTCGCGGTGTTCGTGTCGCTTGCGCTGACGGCTACGACCCTGCAGCTGCCGGCCGCGATGGCCGTCGGAGGAGAGGGGGGGGGCGTCACCGCACGTGAGACGTCTGCCTCGGATACAGCCGGCGTAGACGCGGCGCAGACGACCGACACCCAGGCGCAGACCGACGCGACCGACGCGGCGGCCACCGACGCGCAGGCCGCCGACGGGGCGAGCACGGACGCTTCCGCTGAGACCGCCGAGACCGCCGAAGCCACGGACGCAGGCGCCGAGGCCACTGCCGAAGGGGCCGATGCAGCCGAGCCGCAATCCGCCGAGGTAGAAGAGCAGGCGGCCGACTCCGGCGCCATTATGCCTACCGCCCTCGACGATTTGACCGACTCCGACACCTGCAAAATTATCCGCGGCACCGAGCCGCTCTACTACGCCACCCTGGCCGACGCCTTGAAAGACGTGCAGGCAAACGAGACCGTCGAGGTGTTCAAGTCGCACACCCTCTCCGAGGCTGTCACCGTCTCGGTGGCAGGCGTCACCATCAAAAACATCACCGACCCCTACGACTGGCGCGAAAACCCCACCAAAAACGACTCCACTGATGCCCAGCCGGTGGTCACCTTTGCCGCAGCCGGCCAGCTCACCTTCTACGCCGACGCGACCCTCTCCGGTGTCGTCTTCGATGGTGGCAGCACGGACCGCACCACGACCGCCCTCATCGTCTCGGGCTCGTCCGCGAAGTTGACGGTGGAGGACGGCTCCGACGGCGCCACCTGCACAGTCAGGAACTTCATGCAGACGAGCAACTATATCTTCCAAGTCAGCGCGGGGACGCTCGAGGTGAAGGGCGGCACCATCTCCGACAACGGCAGGATGTCCAACACGGGGACTACCACTGCCGACTACACCAAATCACCGATTTTCGTGACTTCTGCTGGCACCATCAACATCTCCGGCGGCACTTTTTCCAACAATAAGTCCTCTACCTCCATACTCTACGTGTCCAATGGCAACCTCAGCATCTCCGGTGGCACCTTCTCCGGCAACCAAGTCTACGAAATGGGCGTCATCGCCCCCATGAAAGGCACCGTCAACATTACCGGCGGGGAGTTCACGGGCAACTTCTCGAGAGGCTACGGCGCCGTGATTGGCATGGGCACAGACAACGCGACGGTGACCATTTCCGGAGCCCGCATTACGGGTAACAAGACAGCTAGTACCACAGGCGGAGCGGTCTACTGTAACTCCAACCTAGAGCAGGCGCTAACCGTATCCGGCAACACCTACATCAAGGGAAACGGCATCGCCACTTCGATTGACGCCGACATCACCAAAGAGGTCAACCTCTATCTCAGGGACGCCACCACGAACAACCTCTACGTGGGCGACTTGGATGCGTCCGCGCGCATCGGGATAAGTGCCTATTCGACAAAGGCGAAAGCATCTACCCAGTTTGCCGCTGCGACATCTGGCACGGCGTCCACCACGAAGTACCTCGCCTGCATCTCCAACGACGTGAACCCTTCGTATGCGGCGGTGGCGGGCACGGGCGCGGCCATCCAATGGAACGACGGTACAGCGGTGTGCAAGATCACCGACGCGACGGGCATCACCACGTACTACACGAGCCTCGCCTCGGCGCTTTCTGCCGCGAAGGAAAACGAGACCGTCGAGATCTTCAAGTCGCACAACTTCTACGCCTCGGGCACGGCGGCGGCGCTCACCCCTGCCGTCGCAGGCATTACCATCAAAAACGTGGACACGCCGCTCAACAGCGCAGAGGACTGGACGAAAAACGGCAACGGCACCGCTCCCGTGGTCACCTTCGAGGCCGCCTCGCGCATCATCTTCAAAAAAAACGCCACCATCCAGGGCGTGATATTCGACGGCGCAAACAACGAGCGCACCTCTTCTGGCATATTCGTCTCCGACGGCGCGATCCTCACCATCAACGATGGCGCGGCCGGCACCAGCATCGACGGCACCACCGCTCTGCAGACCTCCTCAACATTCAAGAACTTCTACAATACCTCAGCCTCCTCCCTCAACAGCGGTGGCGGTTTTGCTAAGGTGCGGGCAGCTACCATCGAGATGCATGGTGGCACCATCTCCGGTTGCAAGGCGACGGGCAGCGGCTGGAGCGGCGGCGGACATGTGGCCCTCATCTACGATAGCGGCGCCTTCAAGCTCTACGGGGGCACCGTCACGGGCTGCGGCTACGAAACGACTGTCAAGGCGGGCGATTGCTCCAACACTGTGTTCTACATGCCTGGCAAGACCAGCACCTTCCACATGGAGGGCGGCACGATATCGGGCAACATCTGCTCGGTCGGCGGCGCGCTCAACACCTACTACCAGGCGGGCACGGCTAACGGCAACGTCATTGAGCTCTTGGGCGGCGAGATATCGGGAAACACTGCGGCACGCCACGGCAGCGCGGTCTACATGCGCAACGCCACCATCACCA
>CAVECB010000005.1:42901-88532 GCA_963614215.1 Ruthenibacterium lactatiformans | reverse complement strand
CCCTCGTCCAAACAGAGGGCGGCACCATAAGCAAGAGTGTGACGTCCACGGCGGCAGGCCTTGTGGACTTCGGGAATTTGAATCAGGGTACCTACACCCTGACGGAGACTTCCGCGCCCGACGGCTACGAGGCATCTTCCGGCTCCTGGATAGTCGTGGTGGACGGGCAGGCCAAGACCGTGACCGTCACCGCAAACGACGGCGCGCCGGCCTTCACCGGCAGCCAGACAGCTGGCTGGAAGCTTGCCAACGCGCCTGTGGCCGTGCCCTTCTCCTTCACCAAGACCGACTCGGTCACGAACGGCGCGCTGGCAGGCGCCACGTTCAACTTGAAGGGTGTCTCCGGCACCGCTGAGGCCAAGGCGGTGGACAAGACCGTCACCTCCACGGCGGCAGGTCTCGTGGACTTTGGGAACCTCTACGAGGGCACTTACACCCTCGCCGAGACGGGTGTGCCGGACGGCTACGAGGGCATTTCCGGCTCCTGGACGGTGTCTGTGGACGCCGACCCCGTATCCGTCACGATTGCGACTGTAGACGGCGCCCCTGCTTTCACCGGCACCTACGCCGGCGGCGACCTCGCACTTGCCAACGAGCGCACCATTTCCTTCTCGTTTGCCAAGACAGGCGAGGATGGTGCGACCCCGCTGGCCGACGCCACCTTCGAGCTGTATGCCTGTGGGGACGCCTCGCACACATCCGTCTCCGACCACTCCTGGACGGCCACGACGGACACGGGCTGCTGCTGGGAGGTGGACGACCCCGTGGCTACGGTGACGAGCGGTGAAGACGGCCTCGTGGACTTCGGCGGCATCGACCCGGGCTGCTACATGCTGGTCGAGACCGCCGCGCCTGCAGGCTATCGCCTGCCGCACGGCCAGTGGCTCGTCACGGCAGATGCCGCTACCCGCACGGTGACGAGCATCGAGGCGCATGCCCTGAAGGATGCTGCCGGCAACGTCACAGGCGACCTGCCGCCGGCCTTCAAGAAAGACGCGGGCACAGGCGCCTATTCGCTGCCGAACTACAAAGAGTGGGTCATGCCGCTTGCTGGCGGCACCGGCCCCATCGCGCTCACGGCCGCAGGCGCCGCCCTCATCGCCGCCGCCCTCGCTTGGCTTCTCCTCGCCCGCCGCAAGAAGCACGCGGTTTAGGCGCTGCTCGCCTGCCCGCAACCCCGCCTCCCTCGTCGAGCGACTTTGGTGAGGGCAGGGCGGCGTCTTGCCGTCCAACTTTGTTCTGTAGTTGACCTGGGCTTCTTATGTCCCGTAGCGAGGGCGTGGGGTAAGCGGGCTGGGTTTTGCGATACTCCCGTTTGGCAAAAAATGCGTAGGGCAAAAAATGTGGGGAGAATTAGGGGCGCGGGGGCGTGTCCCGCGCGCAGTTTTCGCAGCGCACGGACAGCCCAGTGGGCTGTCCGCCAGCGCGAGGACTGTTTGAGCACGGGACATGCCCCCGCGCCCTTTTACCCTTCACCCTTTCACCCGCTGAAGCCAAAGCTCGAAGCGGGTGCAGATGGGACATGCCCCCGCGCCCCTTCACCCCTTCACCCGGCTTCTCCTCGCCGGCTGCGCAAAAAGCGGCTTCGGGCGACGTTTCAGGGCTTTTGTTCACGTCTTCAGGGTCTTTTTGCGCAAAAAGGGAGATTGGGCGATAGCAAACGGGGGTGATGTTGTCGCCCAAAGTCCACTATTGCGCATTTGACGTGCAAAAAGGGACTTCTGGTGTCGCCGAATGTCGACAATTGCGCCAAAACGCCGCGCGCCGGCGAACGGGATGCGTCCAAGCTTCGATGCACGTGTCCGTGGGGTGTTCGCGCGCTGTGCTAGAGTAGCGAGTCATGGCAAGCGCGGCGAAATACTTCGGCACCTACACCGACCTGCGGCACACGGACGACACGACCGAGGTGAAGCTCGACGGCAACTACTGCGCCATAGGCCGCGAGACGGATTTTGTCGCCGAGATGCGCGTGACTTCGCGCGGCAAGGAGCGCCCGCGCGTCACTGTGGCCGCGACGCCGAAAATGGCCGCCGGCTTTCTCGAACCGCAGCTGGCCGCCCAGGTCCTCTCGATGGAAGAGGACGGCTGGGACGTCCATATCTGCCCCTCGCTCGTCGTCTTCGACAAACCGAAGGACCGCTACATCTGCGAGGTGGCCGTCGTGGCCTACCCGGCTGCCCAGCGCGAGGCCTTCGAGCCGTTTACCATACGGCTCTTCGAGCGCATCGCAAAAGGCGAGCATCCGCAGGTGAAGCTTTCGGCCAAACAGCTCGCGCACGTCGAGGACAGCGGCGGCGTCTGGTGCAAGACCGAGTCCGCCCCACGCCCGAAGCTGCCGAAGGCCTGCGCCGTCTACAAGGACCGCATGACGAAAACGGAGCGGATGGCCACACAGGCGGTGAAGCGCCCGCGCGGCTGCTATATTGCCCTTGTCGTCGGGGTCGTCCTCGTCGCGCTGCTGCTCTTCTACATAGTCTCGAGGTGAATGCCCCACATGCTCTCCGAACGCATACTCTCGCGCGTCGTGCGCACGATGAACGGCCGCTACCTGGCCCTCGACCCCATCGCGCCCGAGGACGCGACCCTGCCCGCGCCCAAGCCTGGGCTCGAATACATGCTCTACATGCACGTGCCCTTCTGCGAGCGCCTGTGCCCGTACTGCAGCTTCAACCGCTTTCCTTTCGATGAGGGCCGCGCGAAACGCTACTTCGCGAACCTGCGCACCGAGATGCAGATGGTGGCGCGGCTGGGCTACGACTTCGACTCGCTCTACATCGGCGGCGGCACGCCCACGATTGACGCCGACGAGCTGCTCGAGACGATTCGCTGCGCGCGCGACACCTTCTCCATCTCCGAGGTGTCGTGCGAGACCAACCCCAACCACCTCGTGCCCGAGATGGTCGAGCGCTTCTCCGGGCAGATTCAGCGCCTGTCCGTGGGCGTGCAGAGCTTCGACGACGGGCTGCTGCGCCAGATGGACCGCTACGAGAAGTACGGGGATGCCGCCACAATCGCCGAGCGCGTGCGCGAGACGGCGGCCGGTGGGGCATTCACCTCGTTGAACGTGGACATGATTTTCAACTTCCCCGCGCAGACCGAGGCCATGTTGCGCCACGACCTCGACGTGTTGAAGCAGACGGGCGCAAGCCAGACGACCTTCTACCCGCTCATGGCCAGCCCCGCCGTGGAGAAAAGCCTCGCGGCCACCGTGGGCAAAGTGGACTACAGCCGTGAGCAGCGCTTCTACGAGGTCATCTGCCGCGAGCTGGCGCAAGGCCCGGACGCGCCCTTTGTTTTTGGCGACGCGTGGACATTCAATGCGGCGGCCGGCGGCATGATCGACGAGTACATCGTGGACTTCGAGGAATACCCGGCCATTGGCTCGGGCGGCATGAGCTTCCTCGACGAGCGCCTGCACGTGAATACCTTTTCGGTGAACGAATACAACGCGCGCATCGAGTCCGGGCGCATGAGCGTGATGGGGGCGACCACCTTCACCAAGCGCGACCACATGCGCTACCGCTTTATGATGTCGCTTTTTGGCCTGCGGCTGGACAAACGGCGCTGGGAGCGCGATTTTGGGTGCAGCGTGGCGGCCGGCCTGCCCGCGGAATACGAGTTTTTCAAGGTGTCCGGCTGCATCGCCCGCGACGACGACGAGGCCATCGAGCTGACGGACAAGGGTCGCTACATGATGGTGGCGATGATGCGCCAGTTCTTCATCGGGGTAAACGGGGTGCGCGACCAGGCGAGGTCTGCGCTGCCTGAAGACGAGCGCGAGATTTTGTTCGGCGCGGGCGTGCCCATGAGATAGATGTGGGAGGCGGCAAGGGAGGAGAGCGGCATGGACGACGAGCGCGCAAGGCAGCTGTGCGAGGACTACGACGTGGTGCTGTGTCCGTCGGTCGCGCGGGCAAACGCCCTGTGCAAACAGGTGGCGGTTGCTGGTGCGGGCGGCGTGTTCGGCACGCAGGTGACGAGCTTTGCGGCCTGGCTGCGTGGCGTGTGGGAGCTGGCAGGCGACGGGCGTGCAATCGCCGGTTCCATGGCGCAGGTGCTCGTGATGGGCTCTGTCATAGCGCGCACGGAATTGCGCCACCTGCGGCCGACTCCGCGCCTCGCGTCTGCCGCCGCGCGCTTTGTGCGGCAGGGGGCGGGGCTTGCCGCGTTCGACTGCGCGCTTGCCGATGCCGGTCGCGTCTCGGATGAAGAGCTCGCCTGTGTCGCGCCTGCTGCGCGTTTTGCCTCCCCCGGACAACGCGACGTCGCGCTGCCGCACGACGCGAGCCTGGCCGAGCGCGAACTGCTGCTTTTGTGCGTGGAGTATTTGCGCGCGCTTGCCGATCGTCGCATCGGCCTCGTGGAGCGCGGGCATGCGATGGCCCTGCTCGCTGCCGACGCCGCCACCGCCTTTCCCCGCCCACTTTCGGTGTGCGTCGTGGGCGATGCGCCCTTCTCGCCCGCCGAGCGCGAGTTCTGGCAGCGTCTGGAGGGGCGCGTTTCGTGTACGCAGGTGCGCCTCGATGGCACGCCTTGGCCACAAGACGGGCCGGACCTCGACCGGCTGCTGTCGCCCGAGCTGGTGCGCCCGTCTGAAGACGTGTGCGTGCGCTTCGCGTTTCCCGCCGGCCGCTACGCGCAGGCGCCGCTTGTCGCAGATGTCGTCTCCGAGCTGCACGGCGAGATGAAAAAGGGCGCGCGGGAAAATCCGGTGAAAGCGCCCGAGGCACAGCCGGATGGAGCACAGCTGGATGGAGCACAGCCGGACACGACGCGACCGGGCATACTCGTTGCGTCGGCCGACCCGCTGTCCCTCTACGAGCAGCTCGTGCCCGCGCTTGTCGAGCGCGGCGTGACGTGCGCGGTCGTGGGGGAGCGCAAGTTCGCCGACACGGCCTTCGGCCGCGCCTACATCAGCCTCTATGAGTGCATCGAAAGCTCCGACATCAGCGTGGGCGCCGCGCGCGCAGGTGCGGATGGCACGCATGCGGACGCGGACGACGACGCGCATGCGGATGCAGGAGACGGAATGCGCGCGGGCGTGCCGACTTGGGATAGGCGCCATCTTGCCGACGTGCTCTACAACCCGGTGCTAGGCATCGACCGCGCGCAGGCCTCCCGCATCTACGCGCGCCTGCGTGCAGACAGGCTGCTGCTTTGCGGTGACGCGCTCGACGAGCTTGCCCGCGAGCACCCGCGCCTTGCGGCCTTGCGCGCCCTCGTCTGCGACCCAGCGCCCGCTGCCTTCGAGGAGTTTTCCGCCCTGCTGTCCGACCTGCCCGACGCGGACAGCCTCTTTCTCGCAGAACAGCGCGGCGCCCTCGAGCTCGTGCGCCAGGCGTGCGCGACGCTTGCCGCGTGCGAGCCGCAAGGCAAAGCGCCCCATCCGCCCATCCCCTCAGACCTGCTCGAGGAGATGGCAAACGCCACGATCGTCGTGCGTCATGCCGCCTATCCGCCTGACCGTGCCAAAGCGCCCGATGTCGTGGTGATGTCGCTTGCCGATGCCGCGGGGCAGGGCGCGGCCTCGTGCGCGGCGCTCGTCGTTTGCGACCTCGACAGCGAGCACTACAGCGTGGCCAGCCGCGACGACGCGGTCATGTTGCTCCTCGACAAACTGGGGGTGCCGCGCGGGCAGGGGCGCCTAGAGCGCCAACGCCGCATGTGGCGTGAACTCGTGGCCGTGCCGGCGCGCCACCTCGTGCTCGGCCGCGTGCTCAACGACGTGGACGGCGAGCCGACCTATCCTTGCGCCATGCTGGAGGAGTTCACCGACCTCTACCGCGAGGACACGCGCACCACCGACGATTTGCACCGTGTCTTTTCCATACCGCCCGTCTTGCAAGAGGGAATACACGTCGGCCCGCACGAGACGGCGCTTTTCAGCCGCGGCGAGGACGGCTTCACCGACAACGTCGCTTTCGGCCTCGATTTCCAGCAAATGCACGACGCGCCCGCTGTCCCGCTTGAAGGCGAGGCGCTCGAACGGCTGCTGCACCGCCTGCGCAGGCCTCCGAGAAGCGAGTGGCCAGACGGTGTGGAGCCCGCGACGCCGCCGGATGCCCCTTTGCGTCTGTCGCCTTCGCAGATAGATACCTACCTGGAATGCCCCTACAAGTGGTTCGCGACGCGTTGGATGGGCATAGGCGTGCCCGACGAGGACTTCACCCCGCTTGAAAAAGGCTCGTTTGCCCACGAGGCTCTGCACCTGTTCTTCGAGCGCTTCGGACGCAAGCCCACTGCACGCGCCGAGGACAAAGACGAGGCTTTCGCGTGCATGGCCGAGGTCATAGAAGAGCTGCTGGCCGCGCAGGAGGAAAGGCCTTGTGGCAAGCGGCTCGCGCCTTTACCGAACAGCGCCATCGAGCTGGGCGAGGTCACCGACATCTGCAAAGACCTGCAGCGCTGCATTGCGCACGAGCCGTCGTTTCTGGCCGAGACGGACTTTGCGCCGGCGCTCTTCGAGTTTTCGTTTCCCGGCGGCGGCGTGGAGTTTGCCGGCTGCCGCCTGACGGGCATCATCGACCGCGTGGACGTGGACGGGCGCGGCAACGCCGTCGTCATCGACTACAAGGGCTCGATTGGCGCCGCCCACGACCTGCCGAAAAAAAAGGAGTATGCCGAGCGCGGCTTTGCGGGCAAGAAGCTGCAGGCCCTGCTATACATGGGTGCCATCGCCAAGTCAAAGGAGCTGCGGGAGGCCATGTCGGCGGCGGCGGGCAAGCGCATCGAGCGTGCCGTCGGCGCCCTCTACCTCTCGTACAAATGCGTGCCGAACAAGATTGCCGTGCGCGGGGCGCTGGCAGGCGAGGTGGGCGAGACCGGCATCGTGCTGCCGACGGCAAGCTCTACCATGCCCCGCTACGCGCTCATGCCCGACGGTGAGAACACGAGCCTGATGGAGCTGTTGTGCGCCGTGGAGGACATGGTGCGCACGCAGGTGGTCGCGCGCATCGAAGCGGGCTGCGTTGAGAAAAAGCCGCGCAACAAAGACGCGTGCGAGTATTGCCCCGTTGCCGCGTGCGAGGGGAGGTTAGGATGAGCTTTTCCGATTTGAAAGGCGGACAGGTCGCCTGCGCGAAGACCTTCGACAGGTCCATCGCCGTTATCGCCGGCGCCGGGTCCGGCAAGACGTTTACCTTGCGCGAGCGCGTGGCAAAGGCTTTCGACGTGCATCAAGAAGACGGGCAGGAAGGACCTATCGTCGAGAGCATCGAGCAGGTCATGGCCATCACCTTCACCGAGAAGGCGGCCGCCGAGCTGCGTTCGCGCATCAAGGCGGCCCTGCGCGAGATAGGCAGGCCCGACCAGGCGGTGCTCGTAGACGACGCGTGGATTGGCACCATACACGGGACTTGCTCGCGCATCCTGCGGGAAAACGCTTTCGATTTGGGGCTGGACCCGAATTTCAGGCTCGTGCCAGACGACGAATGGGGCGAGATGCGCGCCCGGGCAATTGATGCCGCCTTGTCCGGGGCCTCCGTTTCCTACGAGGCCGCGCAGGCGCTTTTTGTTGAGTACGCGCCGCAGGCCGTCAAGGCAAGCATCGCCGCGCTCATGGACCTGGCCGCGGGCAGCGCGGGCGGTTTTTCCGACATCGTCGCCCCTCCCGCGCCCGAGTTGCGCAGCCTGCAGCAAAGCATCGAAGACGAGCTGGGCATACGCAGCCGTGTTGCGTTGCCGCCCCTGCCCAACGTGGGCGCGGGCGCGTTTTCGGAGATCGTCACGTGGCGCGAGGCCGTGCGCGAGCTGATCGAGGAAGCACTTTTTGGCGGAGTGCCGGCAGATGGTGAAGAGGGCGGCAGCGCGGGCGCCAAGAAGAAGGGCACGGGCTGCCCCATCTCCCCGAAGCTTTTCCTCGACCTGGAGCTTGCGTTGGCGTGGCCGTTCCAAGACGTGCTGTTCTCGATTGCCGCCGACGCGGTGCGCATCTTTGATGAGATGAAGCTGGCGCGCGGCATGCTCGACCAAGACGACCTGCTGCTCAAGACGGCCGCCGCGCTGGAACGCCCCGAAATAGCGCGGCGCTACGAGGACCGCTTCGGTCTGGTCATGGTCGACGAGTTCCAAGACACCGACCCCGTGCAGCTGGCCATCATCGGCCACCTCACAGGTCCTGACGACTGCCGCCTGTGCGTGGTGGGCGACCCGCAACAGAGCATCTACCGTTTCCGCGGCGCGGACGTGAGCACCTACTCGCGCCATGTCGACGCCCTGCCCGCGCGCAGCAAGATAGCCCTCGACGACAACTACCGCAGTCACGCCGACATACTCGCCTTCACCGACCTGGTCTTCACCGACGACACCGGCGCTGCGATCGGCGCCTACCAGCCTTTGAACGCGCGACGCGACGAGTCGAAGTTTTCCTACGACGAGGACGTGGAAGGGCCGCGCGTCAGCGTCGTGGACGTGCGCTACTCCCGTGGGGCGACGGCAGATGCACGGCGCTGCCAGGCAGAGGCGGTGGCGCGCCGCTTCGAGCAGATTCACGAGGCCAGCGGGCGCAGCTACGGCGACATGGCCATCTTGCTCGGCGCGATGACGGGCGCGGCCGACTTCACCGCCGCGCTCCAGCGCCACAACATCCCCTACGTGGTGGCCAAGGGTTCGGTGCTCTCGAGCATGCCCGAGGGAAAAGGCGTCGTCGCGCTTGCCCGTGCGATTGCGAACCGCGAGGACAGCGAGGCGCTCTTCAATGTGGAGGAAAGCGCGTTTTTCGGCCTGACGCCCGCCGACTTCACGAGCATGAAAATGGGGAGCGCAGGTGCGGACGAGGCCGACGGCAAGCTCTCGAAACGCGTGGAGGCGGCACGTCATGTGCTCGCTCGGGCGCGCCGGCGCATCGGGCAGGCGCCGCTCTCGCAGCTGCTAGCCGACGTCTTGCACGAGTCGGGGTGGGTCGCGCGCTTGGAAGACGAGGCGCGGCACGACGCGACATGCCGGGCGGCAAACCACGCCAAGCTCGCGAACGCGCTAAAGGTCGTGCGCATGGCCGAAGACATCGAAGGCGAGCGCTGTTGCGATGCAGCCTTCGTCGCCTCCACCTTGGCCGCGCGCATGAAAAACCTCTCCGAGCCGCCCGGGGCGCTGTCGGCAAAGGACAGCAACTTCGTGCGCATCATGACCATCCACGCCTCGAAGGGGCTGCAGTTTCCCATCGTCGCGGTCTCCGGTTTCGACGGGCAAGGCGGGCAGGACGGCCCGTCGCGCATCGTCTCCGAGCGCATAGCAGACGATGGGGGACGGGTGTGGCAATGCGCCCTGCTCGATCCCGGCACCTCGGCTGACGAGTATGAGAAATCGTCGAGGAAATGTCGCGCTCAGGAGGTCATGCTCAAGCTCGTGGCCAGCGAAAAAGAGGCCATATCCGATGAGCGCACGCGGCGCTACATATGGCCAGGCGAAGATGCAGTGCCCGACGCGGCGCAGTTCCGCGCGGCGCTTGTGGCTCATGCGCGTGCAGCCGAGGACGCCGAGCTGGAGCGCAAGCTCTACGTCGCCTTCACCCGTGCGCAAGAGGCCCTGATCGTGTGCATGAAGGCGCGGGTGACAAAAAAAGGCGTTTCCGTGCCGAAGGGCGTGCAAGAGCGCATCGTCGCCGCGCACGAGCAGATTGCGGCACGTTGGGAGTACCGTTTCGAGGATGCCGGGCCTGAAGAAGACGGGGATTTACCGTCTGCCGATGCGGCGACGGGAGCCGGTGCGCCCGATGGTGCGGATGCGCGCGGAGACGGTGGTGAAGGCGATGCGGGCGCGGGTGACGGGGCCGCCAAGGATGAGGCCGCAGGGTTTTTGCTGCCCGACGGCTTTGCCCGACGCCCGCGCAGCGATTGGCCCTATGTCTTTTCCCCAGATGCCGACGTGTTCAGCGCCTCGTCGCTTGCGGCGCTCGAAGAGGCCGAAGGACAGGTACGCGGCATCTTTTCCGCGCCCGTCGACGACGGCGAGGACCGGCGCGCGGACGCAGACGATGCCGGGGCGGATTTGCGTGCGTGCGTCCCTACGACAGGTGCCGGCGACGATTTCGCCGGATGCGACCCGGCGCGTGCGGCGGCAAACGTGCGCGGCGAGGCCTTGCACGCGTGCGCCCAATTCGCTGCCTTGCATACCGCGCCCGAAAGCCCCATTTGCGCCCTGCCGCCAGACAGGCTGTGTGCCATCGCGCATGCGCACGGGCTTTTCGCGCAAGCCGACATCGACGAGCTGGACATGCGCATGCGGGTGTGGACGGGCAGCGCGGCGGCGCACAAGATGGCGTCCTTTGCCCACCTGCGCTGCGAGGAGCCGTTCTTCATCTGCCTGGACGAAGAAGCCGGCGACAACCCCGCGTCCTACCTGCGCGGCTTCATCGACTTGCTCGCCTACGACGAGTTTGGGCGCGGAGCCGTGCAGGTGGTGGACTACAAGACGGGCTACCTCGACATGACGCCTGCCGAGCGCGATAAACATTTCACCTTGCAGGCCGAGTGCTATGCCCTCGCCTTGCTCGCCCAGGGTTTCACCCGTGTAGAGCTGTCCTTTCTCTTCCTCGACGATGTGGACGGCACAGGCGAGCCGCAGACGGTGACGTTCGGGCCGTTTACCGCAGACGTCGAAGACGACACGGCACGCGATGCGGACGGCACGCCCTGCACGCGCGCGTGGATTTTTCGCGACCTGCGCGAAAAGACCGCACATGACGCTTCATGACGCGTCCATTGCACGCCCCCTTTCGCAAGGGCGCGGGGCTGCAACCGGTTGGGTGAAGGGGAGCTTCGTGTGTGATTTTGCCGAAACGTTGCCGAAGAACACGCGATAGTCCAAGGCATTTTCAGGCAGGCACGCTACTATACGGGACAAGATGACGCAGACCGACCCCTACAAAGTACTCGGGCTTAGCGCGGGCGCCTCCAAAGACGAGGTGACCCGCGCCTATCGCAAGCTTGCCAAAAAGTACCATCCCGACCTCAATCCGGGCGATGCGAACGCGGCGAAGAAGATGGCCGAGGTCAACGCCGCCTACGATTCCATCGTGAACGGCACCCCGTACGGCCCGCGCGCATCGGCAGGCCGCCCCGGCTCCACGGGCAGCCCCCACGCTCAGACGCGCACGACCGGCTCGTCGACCACCTCGACGTCCGGCGGCAGCAGGCAGCAGCAAGGCGGCGGGGCATACGGCCCGTTTGCCGGCTACGACTTCGACGAGCGAGCGGCCGGCGGCTCTGGCCAGGGCAACACCGGCGCAGCCAACCCCTTCGAGGAAATGTTTCGCCAGTGGGCTCGCCAGGCGCAAGGCCAGCAGCAACAGGCCTGGCAACAGCAGCAACAACAACAACAGCAACAGGCTTGGCAGCAGCGCCGCCAACAGGCCCAAAGCCAGACAAGTGGCTGCCTGAAGGCCGTCATCATCATCATCGCGATAAACCTGGTCATCAACTTGCTGCTGGGTGGGTGCTCGGCGCTGCGCTACGGCATACTTTCCGGCGCCACGAACTCCAACAGTGGCAGCTCGACCACCCAGTCCACGCAGACCACCCAAAGCTCCCAGGCCTCGGGCAGCGTCTCGGACGTCTAGCGGCCTGCCGCCTGTCCCGCCCTTTTCCGCCCGGCTGCGCCCGCCTTTGCGCCTGTCTTTGCGCCCGCCGCTTTCACCCAGTCTGCACGCCCGCCATATAGCCCTCGGCGCGCGCTTTGGGGTACCATGCACACTCGTTGAAAGGGCTGTCGTAGAACAGGAAAGAACATGGTGAAAAGCGCTTTGGGAGCAACGAAGGGCGGCAAGCGGACGGCCGGCATCGTCGTCGCCGTCGTGGCCGTGGCCATCATCATCTTTGGCGGCGGCGCCTATCTGTTCACCCAGCTGTTCACCGGCCAGATACGCCAGGTCGGCCAGATGCAGACCATGCAGCTTACCGCGTCGAGCTATGCCCCGAAGGTGGAGGCGAGCGGCTCGTTTCGGGCGGCCAGCAGCTCGGCGGTCAGCCCCGAGGTGGACGGGACGATAAACGACGTGAAGGTGAAGACCGGCGATGCGGTGAAGAAAGGCGACGTCCTCTTTACCATCGACAACGCGCAGATCTCCCAAGAGGCCAACGCCGCGAAGACGGCCTACGACGAGGCCGCTGCCGCGCTCACCACGGCAAACAGCGCCCTCGAATCGGCGAACTCGAAGCTGAAGGCGGCGCAAGACGCCCGCGACGAGGCTAAGTCGGCAGCCGATACCCGCGCCTCCGCCGAGGCTGCAAGGCAGCAGCGCGACCAGCAGTCGAGCGCGACGCAAAAGCAGTCTGCCGCGCGGGCCGGCGCCGCCATCGTGCCCGTGACCTCGGCGTCCGGCAGTTCGTTTGACTCGACGTCCTACGACGCGGCCATCAGCGACGCGCAATCCGAGGTGGACAAGGCGCAATCCCAGGTGGACACGGCGAAAAAGACGGCGGATGCGGCAAAGACCACCTACGACAGCGCGGCTGCGAAGGCTGAAAAGCTCACGGTCTCGGCGCCGGCGGACGGCACGGTCGTGGACCTGAAAGTGCAAAAGGGCATGACCTCGCAGGCGGTGAACTCGCAGGGTGCCGCGTTACAGATTGCCGATTTGTCCACCCTGACCGCCGTCGTGACGGTGCCCGCCTCGCAAATCGCGACCATCTCGACGGGGCTAAAAGCGACCCTCACGTCCTCGTCGCTACCCAATCAGACGATCAGCGCGACCGTCTCGAAGGTGGGCGACGCGCCCGTCGCGGCCAGCAGCTCGAACACAAACAGCAGCTCGAACACGAACAGCTCCGCGTCCACGAACTCGAATGCCACGCAGACAAGCGCGCGCACGCAGGCCACGCAACGCGCGGCAAGCTCTGCTTCTAGCTCCAATTCCAATTCTGGGTCGAGCTCCAGCTCCAACTCTAGCTCTAGCTCCAGCTCCAGCTCCAACTCCAGCTCCGCCCAATCGTCGCAGGATTCCTCGACGAGCTACTACGAGGTCACCCTCACCTTGGAGAAGGCCGACAACGCGAAGGTGGGCATGGAGGTCTTAGCGGCCATCGAGCTGAAGGAGTACAGCACCGTCTACTACGTGCCGTCCAAGGCGGTCTCGCAAAGCGGCAGCTACGCCTATGTCGAGGTCGTCTACAACGACAACACGACCAAGCAGCACCAGGTGCAGATCCTCGACACCACCGACGACGGCCAGCTCATCATCCAGGGCAGCACCATCACCGAAGGCCAGCGCATCCTCACCGAGATATCGTGAACGCAAGCGCCGTGAACGGAAAAAACGCACTCGCGCGGCCTTTTGCCGGCGGAGTCGTGCTTGCCTTCGACACGGCAAGCGAGACCATGGCGCTTGCCGCCTGCCGTATGGATGCGCACGGCGAGGGCTTCGAGCTTGTGGGCGCAGACGACGCGCCGGCGCCCCGCCAGGCCAACCGCTGCCTTTTGGAGCGCGTCGAGCGCCTGCTGTGTGGGGCGGGCCTTTCTCTGCACGATGTGGATGCCGTGGTCGTCGGGCGCGGGCCGGGGTCGTTTACAGGTGTGCGCATCGGCATCGCGACGGCCAAGGGCATCGCATGCGCTGCGGGCCTGCCGCTGTTCGGCGCCTCGACCCTCGATGCCGTGGCCTGGCATGCGCACGCGGCCGGCATGCGTGGGCGCCTTGGCGTGGTGGCAGACGCCATGCGCCGCGAGGTCTATCCGGTGCGCTACGAGCTAGACGATGCGGGCGTTGCGCGCCTCGATGTCGATGCGGTGGCCGCGCCGGCAGATGTGGTGGATGCGTGGGCGGGTGAAGCAGACGCGATGCCTTTGTGCGGCAACGGGCTGGCGAAATACCGCGAGCTGTTCGAGAGGGCGGGCTTTGCCTGTGCCGACGAGACGTTGTGGACGCCGACAGGCGAGGGGCTGCTGCGCGCGTTTGCCGCCGCGCTTTACGCGGGCAAGGCGGGCGCAGGCGATGCGGCGGCGCTTTTGCCCGTCTACACGCGCCTGTCGGATGCCGAGGAAAACGAGCGTGTTCGCGCGGGTCTCGACCCGCGTCCCGCCAAGGTGCTCGCGGCAAACGGGGTGAGTTTTGGCACGGACGCGCAGGCCGGTGAAGACGGCGCGGATGCGGCGCCGGCGCCCAGCGAGGCTTCCCGGGCGGCATGGGACCAGGCAGACGCCGCCAACGCGGCCCTTGCCGAGGGCATCGCCCCGGACTCCGCTGGCGCTGCAAACTCCGCCTCGCACGAGGCGCCCGTCGCCCCCCTTATCCTTGCCGTCGAAAGCTCTTGCGACGAGACGGCCGTCGCCGTCATCGATGGCCGTCGCCGCATCCTGTCCAGCGTGGTGGCCAGCCAGATAGACTTCCACACACGCTTTGGCGGCGTCGTCCCCGAGATTGCCTCGCGCAAGCACGTGGAGGCGGTCGTGCCTGTGGCGCAAGAAGCGCTCGCCACTGCGGGCCTTGCCTGGTCAAACCTCTCCGCAATCGCGGCCACGCAAGGGCCAGGGCTCGTGGGCTCGCTCGTCGTAGGCCTTGCCTTCGCAAAGGGCGCGGCGTACGCGGCTGACCTGCCATTCATCGGCGTGAACCATCTCGAGGGTCATCTCTATGCCAACCTCTTCACCGACCCAGACCTAAAGCCGCCCTTCGTCGCCTTGCTCGTTTCGGGCGGCCACACCATGCTCGTGCACGTGCGCGCCTGGGGTGACTACGAGACAATCGGCTCGACGCTCGACGACGCTGTGGGCGAGGCCTTCGACAAGGTGGCCAAGGCGCTTGGGCTGGGATATCCCGGAGGGCCGGTCATCTCGCGCTACGCCGCGCAAGGCGACCCGCAGGCCATACGCTTTCCCCGCTCCATGCTGCACAGCGGCGACCTCTCGTTTTCGCTGTCCGGCCTGAAGACGGCGGTTATCACCTACATACGCCAGCAAGAAGAGGCGGGCATGGAGATAGACGTGCCCGATCTTGCGGCAAGCTTTCAAGCGGCCGTCATCGACGTGCAGGTGGCCAAGGCCATCACCGCGTGCGAGCAAGCGGGTGTCGCCACCATGTGCGTCGGGGGAGGGGTGGCCGCCAACCCCGCCTTGCGCGATGCGCTGGCCGCCGGCTTGTCCGCGCACGGCATTCGCGTCCTTTTCCCGCCCGCCGCAGACTGCTCCGACAACGCCGCCATGATTGCCTCGGTCGCGCTCGACCTTTTCTCGTCCGGCGACTTCACTGCCCTCGACGCCGACCCGCAGGCCCACATGCCCCTGCGCCGCGCGGACGCCTAGCACCGCTTCCCTGCGCCCTACCGCCGCGCCCCGTCTGCGCCCACGTCCCTTGTCGCGCGGACGCCTAGCACCGCCCCATCTGCACCTTGCGTTGCCGCGTCTGCGCCTCGCGTCGCCGCTTTGCCGTTTCGCCTTGCGCCCCCTCACTGCGTGTGCGCGTGGCGTAAAATGAACGGGTATACGACGGGACGCGACATTTGACGAGGAGACCCTTCTATGCACGCGACGAAAGAGACGGCCGCAGAGCTTCGCACGCACAAGAAACCCGACGTGAGCTACACGCAAAACCGCGAGCTGTCGTGGTTGCAGTTCGAAAACCGCATGCTCGAGGAGGCCTCTGACGCGACGGTGCCCCTTTTCGAGCGCCTGACCTTCGTCTCCATCTTCACCACCAACCTCGACGAGTTCTTCCGCGTGCGCGTGGGCAGCCTCTTCGACCTGGAGGCCTGGGCGCCCGACGACCGCGACAACAAATCTCTGCACACCCCCCGCGAGCAGCTGGAAGCGGTCTTCGAGGCGGTGCGCCCGCTGGTGAAGTCCCGCGACAAGGTCTACGCCAAGCTGATGAAGAAGCTGGCCGCCCACGGCATCGTCGAAGTCGACTTGGACGCGCTGGGTAAAAAGGAGCGCAAGTGGGCGCGCGACCATTTCCGCGCCTTCGTGCACCCGCTGCTGTCCGCGCAGGTCATCGACGAGCGCCATCCCTTCCCCTTCCTGCACAACAAAGGCCTCTACATCGTCATGTCTCTTTCCGACGGCGCGGGCTCGCAGGAGATGGGTATGGTGCCCGTGCCGGCCGACCTGCCCCCCTACATCGCCGACCCGGAAAACCCCCTGCATTTCGTGCGCATGGAGCGGCTCATTTTGCACAACGTCGAGAAGCTCTTCCCCAACTACACGGTTTCGGACGCCTGCATCGTCTCGGTCACGCGCAACGCCGACATCGACCTTGACGACGACAAGTTCGACGACTCCGAGATCGACTACCGCGCCTTTGTCGCGCGCATGCTTAAAAAACGCAACCGCCTGAACCCCGTGCGCCTCGAGGTGGAGGGCAAACTCTCCAAGACGCTGTTGGCCATGCTCTTGGCGCGCCTGGACCTCTCCGAGACGCAGGTTTTCTCTAGTGTCTGTCCGCTGTGCGCGAACTGGGCGTTTGCCCTGCAAGACGCCCTGCCCGCCTCTTTGCGCGCCGAGCTGTGCTACGAGCCGCACCAGCCGCGCGACTCCAAGGTCTTCGACGAGGGCCGCTCGATCTTGGCTCAGATAGAAGAGCACGACCGCGTCCTTTTCTACCCCTACGACTCGATGCGCCCCTTCCTCGGCATGCTTAAAGAGGCCGCGCAAGACCCCTCGGTGGTCTCGGTGAAGATCACCCTCTACCGCCTGGCAAGCGACTCGCGCGTGGCCAGCTACCTGGCCGAGGCCGCCGAAAACGGTAAGGAGGTCACGGTCTTGATGGAGCTGCGCGCGCGCTTCGACGAGGCCAACAATATCGAGTGGTCGCGGCGTATGGAGGAAGCCGGCTGCAACATCATCTACGGCCCTGACGACTACAAGTGCCACTCGAAGATATGCCTGGTCACGCGACGTGCCGGCGAGCGGGTGCAAAACTTCGTCCAGATAGGCACGGGCAACTATAACGAGAAGACGGCGCGTCTCTACGCCGACATATGTCTGATGACGGCAGACGAGCGCATAGGCCGCGACGCCGTCGCCTTCTTCCAAAACATGCTCATCGGCAACCTGAACGGCGCCTACGAGACGTTGCTCGTCGCGCCTGCGAACATGAAGCGCACCTATCTTGCGCTCATGGACAAGGAGATTGCCAAGGGCAGCGCGGGCCGCATCATGCTGAAGGCCAACTCGCTCACCGAGCGCGACATCATCGACAAGCTCTCCGAGGCCAGCCGCGCGGGCGTGCAGGTGCAGCTCAATCTGCGCAGCATCTGCTGCCTGCTGCCGGGCATCGAGGGCAAGACGGACAACATCCGCGTACGCAGCGTGGCCGGGCGTTTTTTGGAGCATGCGCGCGTCTACTGCTTCGGCGTCGGCGAGGGCATGCAGGTCTACATCAGCTCGGCCGACCTGATGACGCGCAACCTCGTGCACCGCGTCGAGATTGGCGTACACGTGCTCGACCCGCTTGTGAAAGAGGACATCGTGCGCTACATGCACAAGCTCTTCGAGGACAACTGCAAGGCGCGCGAGCTGCAGCCCGACGGCAGCTATCGCCTGCCCGAGCGCGGCAAGGGCGATCCGCGCGTGTGCGCCCAGGAGTACTTCGCCGCCGAGCCGCTGCAGCACCTCGACCTGCTGGAAGCCGAACATGACGCGGCACACAAGCGCGGGCAGGGAGGCTTCTTCACACGTCTTTTCGCGCGTTGGCGCAAGAAGTAGGGCGCTTGTCTAGGGCGCGTCGCGCAGGTCTTGTCGTCCGGGGCTCAATTTCTCGTACGGGCGTGTGCGCGTTGCCGCACCGCATGCGCCCCGCCGCCGCCCACGTCCTCTGTGTGCCGCGGGGCGCTTTCTCGTGCTAGAGTACGCCCCACGCGCAAAACGATTGGAGGACTTATCTAGGTGGACGGTTTCTTTGCGGCTTTCAACGACATCCTGACGGCAATCGACGATGCGGTGTGGGGTGTCCCGCTCATCGTCCTCATCCTCGCAGGCGGCATACTCCTCACCTTGCGCCTGCGCGGTCTCCAGTTTCGGCAGCTCCCGCGCGCGCTGCGCTACATGATGAAAAACGAGAAGGGCGCAAAAGGCGAGGTCACGAGCTTTGCCGCCCTGTGCACGGCGCTGTCGGCCACCATCGGCACGGGCAACATCGTCGGCGTGGCCACGGCCGTGGTCGCAGGTGGGCCGGGTGCCTTGTTCTGGATGTGGTTGGCCGCGCTGTTCGGCATGGCGACGAAGTACTCCGAAGGGCTGCTCGCGGTGAAGTTTCGCAGCCACGACCCCGAGACCGGGCACGTGCTGGGCGGGCCGTTTTACTACATCGAGCGCGGTATGGGCAAAAACTGGCGCTGGCTGGCAAAGCTCTTCGCCTTCTTCGGCGTGTGCGTCGGCCTGTTCGGCATCGGCACCTTCACTCAGGTGAATTCCATCTCCGGCTCCATCACGGGATTTTTCGACCCCGACGGCGCCTACACCGTGCAGCTTTTGGGCATGGACTACTCCGTGGCCACTATCGTGGGCGGGCTTGTGCTGGCGCTGTGTGTCGGACTGGTCGTCATCGGCGGGCTGAAGCGCATCTCGAGCGTGGCGGAAAAGGTCATCCCCTTCATGGTGGTCGTCTACGTCGTCTTCTCGCTCGTGTTGATCGTGGCCAACATCCAGGCGCTGCCGGCCGCCTTCGCCGAGATATTCGCCGGCGCCTTTGGGTTTCGCGCGGCGGCGGGCGGTGCGCTCGGTGCCATACTCATCGCTATGCAAAAAGGCATCGCGCGCGGCATCTTCTCCAACGAGGCCGGCCTGGGCTCTGCGCCCATTGCGGCGGCGGCGGCGCAGACCAACGAGCCGGTGCGCCAGGGTCTTGTTTCCATGACGGGCACCTTCCTCGACACCATCATCGTTTGCACGATGACGGGCTTGGCGCTGGTCATGACGGGCGCCTACAACATCACGGGGCTGGAGGGCGCGGCGGTGACGCTCGAGGCCTTCCAGACGGGTCTGCCCTTCATCCAGCCCGAAATTGTCAGCTTCATCCTCATGCTCTGCCTCGTGCTCTTCGGCTTCACCACGATTTTGGGCTGGGACTACTACTCGGAGCGCTGCCTGGAGTACTTGACGGGCGGGCGCATGGGTGCGGTGAAGGTGTATCGCTGGCTCTATATCCTGGCCGTGCTGATTGGCCCGTACATGACGGTCAGCGCCGTGTGGACCATCGCCGACATCTTCAACGGGCTCATGGCCATCCCGAACATGATTGCGCTCATCGTATTGTCGGGCATAGTGGTGAAGGAGACGCGCGACTATTTCTCGCGCCTGAAGGCTGCGGGCAAACGCGAGGAGGACATGGCCGCGCGCGACCCCGAGACGCTGCCGAAGAGCTTTGCCGACCTGCACGGATGGGGCGACGCCGCGAAGTAGCTGCTGCGGGGATGCGACGCTAGGCGGGCGGCGCTGTCCGGGCAACGCTAGGCGGGCAGCGCATCGCCGCAGAACAGCGCCGGGGCGATACGCAAATCTGCCGAAAATGATAGGTGTACCTAGCAAAATTGCTAGATACACCTATCAAAAATGATAGATATACCTAGCAAAATTGATAGGTGTACCTAGCAAATTCCAAAATGGGCAACGGGAAGAACGCTGTCGGGGTGCCACGTCGCGCGGCTGGGGTGTGGTGCGTGGTGTACTATGCGCTAGATGCACATAGCGCCACGCGAGAGAGGACTTTCACATGCTGTTCGAGCACATCGACATCCTTGACGAGAACCTGGACTGGCAAAAGGACTGCTTTGTCGGGGTGAAAGGGACGACCATCACCTACGTGGGTGCGAAAGCCCCCGCCAACGCGCAGACCTACGGTCAGCGCTACGATGGCCGCGGCAAGCTGTTGACCAGCGCGTTTTTCAACACGCACGCGCACACGTCCATGACCTTGCTGCGCGGCTACGCCGAAGACCAGCCGCTGCAGGACTGGCTGCAAAAGACCGTGTGGCCCTTCGAGGGCAAGATGGACGTCGAAAAGAAGCACCACTACTGGGGCACGGTGCTCGCGCAGGCCGAGATGATCCGCTACGGCATCGTCGGCTACACGGACATGTACAACGCGACCATCGACCGCTGCGAGGCCACGCTGGCCGCCGGCATGAAGGCCAACCACTGCGACGGCGGCACGATGTGCTTCGTGGAAAAAGATTACGACACCCTGCCCGTGGCCAAGACCAATGCCGAGCTCTTCGAGCGTTTCCAAGGCGCCGGCGATGGCCGCGTGCAGATTGAGATGTGCATACACGGCGAGTATACGACGCCCGAGGGCATGGTGCGCCGCGTGGCCGAGGAGGCGGGCAAGCACGACTGCGGCATCCACCTGCACCTGTCCGAGACGCGCTCCGAGCACGAGGAGTGCAAGGGTCGCCACGATGGCATGACGCCTGCTGCCTGGTTCGAGCACTGCGGCGTGTTCGACCACCGCGTGACGGCTGCGCATTGCGTGTGGGTTGAGGATTCCGACATCGAGCTGCTCGCGCGCCGCGGGGTGCACGTCAGCCTGAACCCGGCGTCCAACATGAAGCTCGCGAGCGGGTTTGCGCCGGTGCAGAAGATGATTGACACGGGCGTGTCGCTGTCGATGGGCACGGACGGTATGGCCTCGAACAATACGCACAACATCTTGCAGAGCGCCTACCTTTTGGCCTGCTCGCAGAAGGGCAACGCGCTCGACCCGACCGTGGTGCCGGCCAAGGAAGTGCTGCGCATGCTCACGGCGGGCGGCGCGGCGGCGCAAGGGCGCGCAGATTGCGGCGTGTTGAAGGAAGGTATGCGTGCCGACCTGGTCGTTTTCAATGTGGACACGCCGTGGATGAAGCCGGTCTACGACATGGCGGTCAATCTCGTCTACAGCGCCAACGGCGCCGACGTGGTGATGACGATGTGCGACGGCAAGGTGCTCTACGAAAGCGGCGAGTTCAAGACCATCGACGTCGAGCGCGCAGCGGCCGAGTGCGAGCGCAGCGCGGGCGAGGTGCTGGAGGCGCTGGCGGCCGAGCCGGCAGACGGCGACGGCGAGTAGCAGCGTTTTCAGTGTGGTGAAAGACGGGGTGATGAAAGAGGGCGTCGCGCCTGGCGGTGCGTTCGAGACAGCATCGGGCGCGGCATCGGGGGCGATATCGGGCGCAGCATCGGGGGCGGCACCGGAGACGGCACCGCCGGACGGCGCGTTTGAGCAGGTGGGCGTTGTGCTCATGGTTTCGGGCGGGTCGGATTCCACGGCCTTGCTCGAGATGGCCTGCACCTATCTCGAGGGGCGCCCCCTGCCCTTCGAGGCGCAGCGGGCCTTCGAGGCTCTCTTGCCCGAACCCGCCGCCGTCCACATTCGCGTTTTGCACGTGAACCATCTCTTGCGCGGCGCGGCGGCGTATGCCGACGAGGCCTTCGTGCGCGCCGAGTGCGAGCAAATGGGGGTGGACCTGCACGTCGAGCGGGTGAACGTGAAAGACCTGGCGGCGTCGCGCAAGGGCGGCGTTGAGGCCGTCGCGCGCGAGGAGCGCTACCGCCTGGCAGAAGAGCAGCTCGACCTTGTGTGTGCGACGAAGGGCTGCGTGCGCGGCTACATCTTGCCCGCGCACACGCTCGACGACCGCGTGGAAACCTTTTTCATGCGCGCACTCGTCGGCACAGGCCCGGGCGGTTTCGCGAGCATTCCCCGCGCACGCGGCCGCATACGCCGGCTGCTGCTCGACATGACGCGTGAGGAGCTGCGCGAATGGCTGCGCGAACAGAGGCCTTCGGTGCCCGATGTGCTGCTGTGGCGCGAGGACGCGACAAACGACGACGGCTCGAATTTCCGCAGCCGGGTGCGCACACAGCTCGTCCCCGCGGCAGAGGAGTTGCGTGGCGGCTTTGCCCGCACGCTCGCGCACACCATGGACCTGATCGCCGACGAGGACGCGATGCTGCAGGAACGGGCGCATGCGCTGCTGTATCGCCACCTGGACTGGGACGGCGCCGTGGCGAAGCTGCCCGCAGCCGCCCTTCTCGACGAAAAGCCGCCAATGCGCCGCCGCGTGCTGCGCGAGGCTCTGCTCGTGGTGCGCCCGGATGCGCGGCTGGAGTCTGCCCAGATAGAGCGCGTCGCGCAGGCCGTGGAGGCGGGCGAGGATGCGTCGTGCGACGTGGCCGGTGGCGTGCGCGTGCAGGTGACAGACGGCACCATCGCCGCTTTTCGCGCTCAATAAAAGGCGCATTGCCCATCGCCCATCGCGAAATCGTGAAAATTGCGCACGTGTCACGCAAACGACACTCCACGCTCGCACGATTGGTGATAGATTAGGATTTCCGTGTCGATAGAGGGCATGGGCTTTGCAATGTTTGGCGGAGAACGGAGCGAGAACATGCATCAGGACTTGAACGAAGTCCTTTTCACCGAAGACGTGCTTTCCGAGCGCGTGGCGCAGATGGGCGCCGACATCACCCGCGACTACGCGGACAAGAGCAAGCCCCTCATCGTCATATCCGTGCTGCGCGGCGCGTGCATCTTCATGGCCGATCTCGTGCGCAAGATAGACCTGCCCGTCGAGATGGACTTCATGGCCGTTAGCTCGTATGGCTCGGGCACGAAATCCTCCGGCGTTGTGCGCATCATCAAAGACCTCTCGACGTCCATCGAAGGCAAAAACGTCCTCATCGCCGAGGACATCCTCGATTCCGGCCTCACGCTGAAATACTTGATGAAGACGCTGTCGAGCCGCAAGCCGGCTTCCATCGAGGTCGCCACCTTGCTCTACAAGCAGGGCACGCAAAAGACGCAAATCGACTGCAAGTACGTCGGCTTCGACTGCCCCAACGAGTTCATCGTCGGCTACGGTCTCGACTACGCCGAACGCTACCGCAACCTGCCCTACATCGGCGTACTCAAACCCGAGATATACCAAGACTAGCCCCGGCTTCACACCTGCAAGAGGAGAACCTGCGCGTGGACGAGAACAACCCCAACGAGACGCCCGAGCAAAACGAACGCGACGAGTCGTCTGCCCAAGACGGGCACGCCGCCTCCGAAAAACAGAACAAGCCCGGCAAGCAGGGCAAACCGACGCCGCCCAAGGCGCGCACCATCGTCTTGTACGTGATCTTGGCCGCGGTGCTCGTCGGCCTCATCGCCAGCCAGGTTTTCACCGCGAACAACCAGGGTGAACAGCCCGACGAGCTGAAGACCAGCGAGTTTGTCGCAGCCGTGAACGCAAACCACATGAAAGAGGTTGTCTTCCACGTGTCGTCGGCCACCTTGAGCGGCAAGTACTACAAAGACGACGCGGCCAAGGAAAAAGACGAGACCACCGACTTCACCTCGACCTACATCGGTGACGACTCCCTCGACGAGCTGATGGCGCAGCACCCCGACGTGCAGTACAGCGCCGACGTGGCCACGTCCAGTTGGTGGACCTCGCTGCTCACCACCTTCTTGCCGCTGTTGCTCATCTTCGGCGTGCTCATCTTCTTCCTCTACCAGATGAACGGCGCGAACAACAAGCAGATGTCGTTTGGCAAGGCCAAGGCAAAGCAGCTGTCCGAGGAGATGCCCAAGGTCACGTTTGCGGACGTGGCTGGCATCGACGAGGCGGTCGAGGAGCTCGACGAGATAAAGGAGTTTCTCTCCAATCCGGCGAAGTTCCAGGCCATGGGGGCAAAGATTCCGCGCGGTGTGCTGCTCGTCGGCCCTCCGGGCACGGGCAAGACCTTGCTCGCGCGCGCCGTGGCAGGCGAGGCGGGTGTGCCGTTTTTCGGCATATCGGGTTCGGATTTCGTCGAGATGTTCGTGGGCGTGGGCGCAAGCCGCGTGCGCGACTTGTTTGCCCAGGCCAAGAAGTCCGCGCCGGCCCTCGTGTTCATCGACGAGATCGATGCGGCAGGCCGCCAGCGCGGCACGGGTCTCGGCGGCGGCAACGACGAGCGCGAGCAGACCCTAAACCAGCTGCTCGTCGAGATGGACGGCTTCGAGCAAAACGAGGCGATCATCGTAATTGCAGCCACGAACCGCGCCGACATCCTCGACCCGGCTCTGCTGCGCCCCGGGCGCTTCGACCGCCAGGTGGTCGTGGACCGCCCCGATTTGAACGGGCGCAAGAAGATCCTCGAGGTGCACGCCGAGGGCAAGCCCATGGACGAGACCGTGGATCTTGGGCGCATCGCATCGCTCACCAGCGGATTTACCGGTGCCGATTTGTCGAATTTGCTCAACGAGGCGGCGCTTTTGGCTGCGCGGCGCAACAAAACCGCGATTTCTGCCGACGAGGTGGAGGAGTCCATGGAGCGCGTCATCGCTGGGCCGCAGCGAAAGGGCCGCGTCATGACCGACGCCGAGAAGCGCACCATCGCCTACCACGAATCCGGGCACGCGCTCGTGGGGCACCTGCTCGAGCACGCCGACCCCATTCACAAGATTTCGATCATCGCGCGCGGCCAAGCGCTGGGCTACACCCTGTCCATCCCGGAAGAGGACCGCTTCTTGCAGGCGAAAAGCGAGATGATCGACAACCTCGCGATGTTTTTGGGCGGGCGCACGGCAGAAGAGATTGTCAACGACGGCGACGTCACGACGGGCGCCTCCAACGATCTGGAGCGTGCGACGAAGACGGCGAAGGCCATGGTCACGCGCTATGGCATGAGCAACGTCTTGGGCCATCAGGTCTACGGCGAGCAAAACGGCAACCCCTTCCTCGGCCGCGACATCGCCACGGCTGCCGACTACAGCCAAGACACTGCGCGCATCATCGACGACGAGGTGGCGCGCCTTATGACCCAGGCTCACGACACGGCGTTTCGTATCCTCTCCGAGCATCGCGAGCAGCTCGAATTGATGGCCAAGGTGCTGCTGGAGCGCGAGACGGTCGAGGGCAAGGCGGTCGAGGCCCTGCTCGACGACAAATGGGACGAGTACCTGGTCTGGGAAGCCGAGCACAGCGACGAGGACGGTGAAGAAGGGCAGCAGGAGCAGGGAGAGCAGGCCGCGCAAGACGCGCAGGCTGCGCAGGACGTGCCGGCCGCGCAAACCGCGCATGACGGCGATGCTCTGCATGTCCCCGAGGTGCTAAATGCCACCGCCGCGTCGGCCGCATCTGCCGCCGCGCCTGCGCCTGCAAAGCCGCTGCCTGGCGAGATTGCAGACGACGAGCTGGGAAAACTCGACCTGCACACTCCGCCTGCCGATGCGGCAGACGACGATGTCGCCCAAGACGGTGGCATACGCTAGGGACGGAAAGCGGCAGGAGCGTTTTCCATGGCGTTTGACCAGGTGAAAATAGAGGAGGGCATGCGCCTTATCTTGGAGGGTGTGGGCGAGGACCCAGATCGCGAGGGTCTGCGCGAGACGCCTGCTCGCGTTGCCCGCATGTACGCCGAGATACTTTCCGGTATGGACGCCGACCCGGCCGAGCTGTTTTCCGTGAAGTTCGACGAGGGCCACCAGGAGATGGTCATCGTGCACGACATCCCTGTCCATTCCATCTGCGAGCATCATTTCGTGCCGTTTTTCGGCGTGGCGCACGTGGCCTACATCCCGAACGCGCAAGGCCAGATTTGCGGCATCTCGAAGCTCGCGCGTCTTGTGGATCTGTTTGCCCGCCGCCCGCAGGTCCAGGAGCGCCTGACCTCGCAGGTGGCCGACACGCTCGTCGAGCAGATGGATTGCGAAGGCGTCTACGTCATGCTCGAATGCGAGCACATGTGCATGAGCATGCGCGGGGTGAAGAAACCGGGTACGAAGACGACGACCTCGGCTGTGCGCGGGGTGATGCGCGACGCGGCGACCAGGGCGGAGGCCTTGAGCCTGATAAAAGAGCAACGCTAGGCGCGCTGCGGATTGGGCGCGTGGGATGCGTGGCTCGGGCGGCCTACCGGGCGGGCGCTTCGGGCAGCTTCGCACGGAATGTGCAGGTTCGATTTCAACTTGAAGAAGGCGTTTTCATCATGATCTGGCAATGTGGCAGGTTCAACTTCGAGGTTTCCGCGAAAAATCCCCTCGTCATGGGCATTTGCAACGTGACGCCCGACTCTTTTTCCGATGGAGGCGAGCACGCCGGTGCGACCGAGGCCGTTGCCTATGCGCACGAATTGCTTGCGGCAGGGGCGGGCATCATCGACGTGGGCGGCGAGAGCACGCGCCCGGGTTCTGCCGAGGTGTCGCCTGCCGAAGAGCTGGCACGCGTGCTGCCCGTCGTCGAGGCGCTTGCGGACGAGGGCGTGCCCGTCAGCGTGGACACGCGCCACGCAGACGTTGCGCGCTCCTGTCTGGAGGCGGGGGCGTGCGTCATCAATGACGTGTCGGGTTTTCGCGATCCAGCCATGCGCAAGGCGCTTGCGGCAAGCGAGGCCGGCGCCGTCGTGATGCACATGCGCGGCGAGCCAAAAACCATGCAGGCCGACCCGGTGTATGCAGACGTCGTGGCCGAGGTGGAAGGCGAGCTGTTGGATGCCGCCGCCGCGCTCGAAGCGCTCGGGGTCGCCCGTGCGCGCATATGCCTCGACCCCGGCGTCGGATTTGGCAAGACACATGCGCACAACCGCGCCTTGCTGGAGGCGACGCCGCGCCTTGCCGCGCACGGATACCCCCTGATGGTGGCTGTCTCGCGCAAATCCTACATCGGGTATGTGACGGGCATCGAGACGCCCAAGGGGCGTGATGCGGCGTCTGCCCTGTGTGCCGCCGCAGCATGCGCGGACGGGGCCTCGACCGCCCGCGTCCACGACGTTGCGGGCACGGTGGCCGCCCTGCACGATTCAAGGCGGGCTTTGGTGGCGCTCGGCTCCAACATCGGCGACGGCCGCGCGGCGCTCGACGAGGCCGTGGAGCGTTTGGGGCAAGAAGGCGGTATATGGGTCGCCCGTGTGTCGCCCTATGTCGAAAGCGAGCCGGCGTACGTGCTCGACCAGCCCGCTTTCACCAACGCGGTGTGCCTCGTGCAGACAACGCTTTCGCCGCGTGAGCTGCTGGCGGCCCTGCAGGGCGTGGAAAACGCGATGGGGCGCGTGCGCGAGCAACCCATGGGGCCGCGCACGATAGACCTCGACATACTCGACTACGAAGGCGTCGTATGCGATGACGCCGACCTCGCCTTGCCGCATCCGCGCATCCTGGAACGCGATTTCGTGGTGAGGCCGCTGCTTGCGCTGTGCGGCAGCTACACGCTGGCAGACGGTGCGGCGGTGTCTGCCGACGGCGTGCGCGTTGGCTGCGTCACGCGCGTCCTCGACTCCGCGCTGTAGGAGGTGCGCATTCCCGCTATCCGTCGTTTCGTGGGGGCGCGGGCTGGGGGGGTGGCCGTGGCGTTCTGGTTTTGCGCAGGTTGCCGAGCCTGTCAAGCCGACTTCAAAGCTCTTTGGCTTTTTTCGTTGACTTGACGCCGTCGGGTGGTATTATAGGCAACGCTGTTTTTGCGGGGCATTACCTCAGCTGGATAGAGGGACTGACTACGAATCAGTACGTCACAGGTTCGAATCCTGTATGCCCCACCACTTGAACCTGCAGGCCGAAGGGTGTCAATCACTCTTCGGCCTTTTTGCTATCGCATGACCTTGTAGCTGTTCAAGGCCGTCCGTCGACTGCGGCACGTCCAGTGCTTTTCCAAAAACGTTTCAGAGCAGCTGGTCGTAGCCCTCGATGAACTCGTCTACAAGCGCGCGCAGCTCGTCGGTGGCCTGCTGCTTGTGCTCGTCGTAGACACCCACCACGTAGGCGCCGCCGCGTTTGGCGCTGTCGGCGGCCGTGACCACATCCTCGAAGACGATGCAGTTTTCCAGCTGCACGCCTAGCTCGGAGGCTGCCGCATGGTAGACAGCCGGCGTCGATTTACCCGTGTCCACTATTTCGTCGCACACCGATATGGCTGAAAACAGCGAGAACACGCCGTTGTTCTTCAGGGCGGGTTCGAGCAGGTTGCGCTGCAGCGAGGTCGCAATCCCCAAGGGCACGCCCGCCTCGTGGAGTTTGTGCAGGTATTCTTCTGCTCGCGGCTTGAGGCGCACCTTGGTGGCGTACTCGTGTTGCGCAATCGATTTCCATTCTTCGATGATCTCTTCGCGTGTGGCGCCCACGTCGTATTTCTGGATGGTGTAGTCTGCGCCGCTCTCGAAGCCCAACACGGCGATCATCTCCGCATATTCCTGGTCGTAGGGCAGCTGGTGGCGGTCGAAAAACTCCCTGTCCACATGCTCCCACACCCACATGGAGTCTGCCAAGGTGCCGTCGAAATCGAAGATGACGGCCTCGGCGTTGGCTTTCAGGCCGGTGATGTCGGATGTGGCTGCGGTCATTGCAAGCTCCTCGGATCGCGTGTGCGGCATGTGCGCGGCGCAAGGCGCCCGGCTCGGGCGCGCGGCCGGCTTCCTTTTGTCGCATTGTAGTAAAGAAAAAGGCCGCCTCGTGCGAGACGGCCTTGCATGTCGGCATGGTGCCGTGCGAAGGGAAGGGGTGCGCTATTCGGCAGCTGCCTCTTCGCCCTCGGCTGCAACAGCCTCGTCTGCCTGCTCGGCAGGCGCCGCGTCCTCGGGAGCGGCTTCTTGCGCCGCGCCCTCGGCCTTGTCCTCGCCTTGCAGGGCGTCGAGAGCCTCGTCGAGCATCTCCAGCTCGCCGCCCTCGCCGACGACCTTGACGTTGACCGTCGCCTTGATCTCGCGGTAGATGGAGACGGCGACCTGATGCACGCCGATGACCTTGATCGGCTTGCCGAGGTCGACCTTCTTGCGGTCGACCGTCACGCCGATCTGCTCGGTGATGGCCTCGGCGATGAGGGTCGGGGTGACCGAGCCGAACAGCTGGCCTTCCTCGCCGACCTTTGCCGTGATCTCGACCGTCTTGCCGTCGAGGGCGTCTTTGATGACGCCGGCGTCGGTGGTGCGGGCAAGCTCGCGCTTCTCGATGTTGCCGCGACGCTGCTCGAGCTGCTTCAGCTCGCCCTTGGTCGCCTTGAGCGCGATGCCCTGCGGCAGCAGGTAGTTCACCGCGAAGCCCTGGGCCACGTCGATGACGTCGCCCTCGCCGCCACGGCCTTTCAGTTCCTTGAGCAAAATAACCTTCATGTTCATGTCCTTCAATGTGCCCCACTATGGCGGGGACTGCTTGCACATGTGCAAGTGCCTCTGCGTTTTTCCAGACGACGCTTTGTGCGCGCCGCCCTACACATGCTTTGCCGCTCTCCCGTTTCCTTACGAGCGCCCGCGCCTGCCGGCGCTGTTCGAGGCGATGCGCGAGGTGTAGGGGATGAGAGCCATCTCGCGTGCGCGCTTGATGGCCTGTGCCAGCTTGTGCTGATGTTGCGTGCACACGCCCGTGACGCGGCGAGACTTGATCTTCTCGCGGTCGGTGACGTAGCGACGCAGCGTCTGCGTGTCCTTGTAGTCGATGTAGTCGACATCGTCCTTGCAGAACGGGCATTGCTTGCGGCTGGCTTGACGTGCGTATTCAGCCATGGTCTCTCCTAATCGAATCTCTGCGAGCGACAGCCCCTAGAAGGGGATGTCCTCGTCGTTGTATGCCGACGGCGCGGCAGCCTGCGGGTAGTTGTCGGAACTCTGCTGCTGGGCACCGCCTGCATAGCCGCCGGACGCTGCGCCACCGCCGTTGCCGGAGTTGCGCGAGGACATGAAATCGATGTTGTCGATGGTGATGTCCACCTTGCTGCGGCGCTGCCCCGTGTTCTTATCCTCCCAGGAGCTGTAGTGCAGACGTCCCTCGATGGCGACCTTCGTGCCCTTCGTCAGGTACTGCGCGATTTTCTGGGCGCGCTCGCCCCACATCGTGCAATCGAAGAAGTTCGCGTAGTCTTCCCACTGGTCGGTCTGCCTGTTCCTGCGGCGGTCGTTCACCGCGATGCCCACATTGAGCAGCTGGGCGCCGCTGGGCGTGGAACGCAGTTCGGCGTCGCGTGTCAGGTTGCCGGTGACTATTACCTTGTTGATGCTCATAGCTCGTTCCTTTCAATGGTCTGCGGCGCGTCTTACTCGCCTTTGACCGAACCGGCAGCTGCCGGGCGAACCGTGATCATGTGGCGCACGACGGCGTCCATGATGCGCAGAACACGATCGAGCTCTGCGATCGACTGCGGCTCGGCCTGAAAATCGATGAGGGTGTAGTCGCCGTCTTGAAGGCCGTCGATCTCGTAGGCAAGTTTCTTCTTGCCCCATTCCTCGACGTTGACGACCTTGCCACCTTGCTCGGTGATGGTCGTGTCGATGCGCTTCTCGGTGGCGAGTCGCGTCTCTTCGTCGATGCTCGGGCTGACGAAGAACAGCAGTTCGTAATCCTTCATGTTTCACCTCCTTCGGACTTCGCGGCCCCGGGACACGTTGAAGGAAAGCCCGGAGCAGGAGAAAATTTGCCGAACTATCCTACCACCCCGCTCTCCCTTTCACAAGAAGGAGTTTTGCGCAGGCGCTGCAGAAAACCTTGCGCGCCGGCGGCCAGGTGCGTCAGGTGCCGGCGAAAAGCCCCCAGTCTCCCTTGTCCCTCCTCTGCGCGGCGCTCGGTTTTTGCTCTGCCCCTTGCGATTGTCGCAAGCCCCGCAAGCCCCGCAGCACCACCGACGCAGGCTACGGCGACAAGCCACGGCGCGGCGACAGATTTTGCAAACGCCCGCCGCAGCCCTTCGAGTTGGCTTGCGCATGCCTTGACGGCGGGCGAGAAAAACGAGTGGATGGCTCCTAGGGGAGACGTGTCCGTCGCGCCCATCTGCAACAAGGCGCCGGCCGCATCCCCCGAGCTGATGGTTCCGAAGCTGTCTGCGGCGCTGCCTTGGGCAGCCAGCCCCTCCTGCACGCTGCCGGCAGCTGCCCCCGACTCCTGCGCGCCGGCGCTTTCTGCGAGAGCGTCGCCCGCCGTCGTGTCCGCAACCCCTTCGGCCGCAAGCGCGGCTCCGCCCGCCGTTGCCGCTTGCACGCCCGCGCCAGCCTCTGTCCCGCTCGCCGCCGTCGTCTCTGCTCCTGAGGCCGCATCGTCTGCACGAGCGGCGGCAGATGCCGTGCTCTCCAGACCGAACAGCGAGAGCGGGTCGTAGTAGCTGCCGTCGCGCTTTAAGCCCATGTGCAGGTGCGTAGATGCCGACGACCTGTCCCCGCCTGCGGCAAGCAAGGCAAGCTCCTGGCCGGCCGAGACGTTCGCCCCCTCTTTCACGCGCGTGTCTTGCACGGGCATGAACGTGACGACGCGCCCGTCGCTCATCTTCACAGACACCGCCCGCATGGTCGCGCTGCCCCCATCACCCGCACCGTCGTCTCCTGCGGGGACCTCGCCCACGAAGCTCACTGTGCCGTCTACGGGCGAGCAGACGCGCGCCCCGGCGTCTGCGCCTATGTCTACGCCTCTGTGTGTGTATGTCGTGCCCGAGAACTCGTAGCTTTCGAGGAATCCAAGTTCGACGGAAAGGCGAGGGGACGGCAGCGGCCAGACGCCAGAGGCCTGGGCTTTTTCCGGCAAAGAGAAAGCCGGAGCGAGAGGAAAAAGCGGAACCGGGAAGAGGATGAGTGCAAATACCGCCGCCGCGCACAGCGCCGAGAAAAACTTCATGGCAGCATGCACGTGCGCGCCCGCGGCATTTGCTCTTTCCTGGTTTGCTATATGGATGGTCAATTAGATCGCCCCGCCTCCTGCTCGGCCCTTTCCGTGCACCGCATGATGTCAGGCGAACCTGAACAAACCTCCGAGTGGTTTCCAAGCGAAATCCGAACAGGCCCCAAACGAAATCTGAACAGAACCTATACGCAATCTGAAAACGGGCGTCGCTGCAAGGCGCCGCCATAGCCCGCCGCGCCGCCACCGCGCCCCAACCGCACCGTTGCCGCAACCTGCCGCGCCGCCATCGCGCCCCTTTCACCAAATCGAAAAATCGTCCTTGCGCACGGGAGGGGTCTTTGCTAGCATGCAGCGTTGCGTCTGCACACGTGCGGGTGCATGTGTGCTCATTTGAACTGGAAAGGTAAGCGAAGATGTACGCGATTGTGAAAACCGGTGGCAAGCAATACACCGTCAAGGCCGGCGACGTGCTCGACGTCGAGAAGCTCGAGGGAGCCGAGGGCGACAAGCTCGACCTGCAGGTTCTGCTCGTCCGCGACGGCAAGAAGACCATCAGCGATCCGAAGGAGCTTTCGGGCGTCAAGGTGGTCGCGCAGATCGTGGAGCAGCACAAGGGCGACAAGGTGCTTGTCTTCAAGTTCAAGAAGCGTAAAGGCTACAAGCGCACGCGCGGCCATCGCCAGCAGCTCACCCGCATCTGTATCGTCGAGCTGAACGGCGAGAAGGCCGAAGCCCCCAAAAAGCGCGAGGAGCGCCCCGCCGCGGCCAAGGCCGACAAGAAGGCCGCAGACAAGAAGCCGGCCGCCAAGAAGGAAGCCGCCAAGGCAGAGGCGCCCGCGAAAGAGGCGAAGGCCGAGAAGGCCGCCGCGTCCGACAAGGCCGACAAGGCCGACAAGGCCGACGCGGCGCAAGACCTCTCCAAGCTCACTGTTGCCCAGCTGAAAGACCTCGCCAAGGAGCGCGGCGTCAAGCTCGAGTCCGGCGCGCGTAAGGCCGACATCATCACGGCAATCGAGAACGCCTAGGCGCGTTTTTCAGATAGCGTTTTCAGAAAGGACTGATGCGATATGGCACACAAGAAAGGCCAAGCTTCCTCCCGCAACGGCCGCGACTCCCGCGCGCAGCGTCTGGGCTGCAAGCGCTTCGGCGGCCAAGAAGTCGGCACCGGCGAGATTCTCGTCCGCCAGCGCGGCACTCACTTCCACCCCGGCGAAAACGTCGGCCGCGGCAAGGACGACACGCTGTTTGCCCTGGCAGACGGCACGGTCAAGTACACGCGCGGCAAGCAGCGCAAGGTGCACGTCATCCCCGCCGAGGCCTAAAGCAGACGCGGCACATCGGCCTTGCGCGCCCGTCCACGCCGGACGGCACCGCACGCGAAGGCCGTCGAGATTTCACGAGATGGACGCTCGCCGTACGCGGCGAGCGTCTTCGTTTTCATGGGCGCTCTGCTAGAATTCACCAGACGAAAACACGCCGCATCGAGGAGGCCTGAAGGCGCATGTGCGGAATTGTCGGCTGCACGGGCACGAAATCCGCGGCCACCACGCTTATAGAGGGTTTGAAGAAGCTCGAGTACCGGGGCTACGACTCGGCGGGCATTGCCTTGCCCGAAGGCGACGGAACCATCTCGGTGGTGAAGCGGGCGGGCAAGGTGGCCGAGCTCGAGCGCGCCGCCGCGGACCTGCCCTCGTCTGCCTGCTGCGGCATCGGGCACACGCGCTGGGCCACGCACGGCAAGCCCTCGGAGGCCAACGCGCACCCGCATCTGGACTGCACGGAAAAAATAGCCGTCGTGCACAACGGCATCATCGAAAACTTCACCCAGTTGCGCGACGAGCTGGAAGCCGATGGCCATGTCTTCAAAAGCGACACGGACAGCGAGGTGGTCGCGCACCTGCTCGAGCGCTTCTACGACGGCGACATCGTGGAGGCTCTGCGCCGCGCGGTCGAGCATCTGGCGGGCGCCTATGCGCTGGCCGCCGTGCACGCCGACCACCCGGACGTCATCGCCGTCACGCGCAAGGATTCGCCCGTGGTCGTGGGGTACGCGCCCGACGAGCAGACGGCCTTCGTGGGCTCGGATGTCGTTGCCTTCATCGACCGCACGCGCGACGTGGTCTTCCTCGAAGACGGCCAATTCGCGCTGCTCGCGCCGACCGGCATCACGTACCTCGACGCCGCTGGCACCCCCTTCATCCCGCCCGTTACGCACGTGGACTGGGACGTGGCCGATGCGGAAAAGGGCGGCTATCCCGACTTCATGCTCAAGGAGATTTTCGAGCAGCCCCGCGCCGTGCGCGACACCATCGCCGGCAAGGTGAAAAACGGTCGCGTGCTTCTCGACGAGTTCGACCTCGACGAAGACGACATCGAGGCCATCGACACGGTCTACATCATCGGCTGCGGCACGAGCTATCACGCAGGACTGGTCGCCCGCGAGCTCATCGAACGCTGGGCGCGCATCCCCACCACCGTCGAGGTGGCCAGCGAGTTCCGCTACCGCAACCCCATCGTCAGCTCGTCTGCGCTGGTCATCGCCATCAGCCAGTCCGGCGAGACGGCCGACACCCTGGCCGCCGTGCGCCTGGCCCGTAGCAAGGGCGCGCGGGTTTTCGCCATCACGAACTGCGTAGGCAGCCGCATCACGCGCGAATCCGACGCGACGCTGTACGTGAAGGCCAATATGGAGATATCGGTGGCGGCCACGAAGAGTTTCCTCGCCCAGATTGCCTGCTTGGCGCTGATCGCGATGTTTCTCGGCCAGAAAAAGGGCCGCCTGACGACGCGGCAGGTGAACAGCCTGTACTACGAGCTGCGCGAGACGCCGTCCATGATTGAAGACATTTTGCAAGACCTAGGCGACATCGAGGACGCGGCCCGGCTGCTGGAAGGCGCGCATTCGGCGCTTTTTGTCGGGCGCGGCATCGCGTCTACCGTGTGCAACGAGGGTGCGTTGAAGCTTAAAGAGCTCAGCTACCTGCACGCCGAGGCCTACCCGGCCGGCGAGATGAAACACGGGCCGATTGCGCTGCTCGACGAGCACACGCCGGTTGTGGCTGTGGTTTGCGACAGCCCGACGCGCGCGCAGACGGTCAGCAACATCGTCGAGGCCAAGACGCGCAACAGCCCCATCATCGCGGTGGCCAGCGAGGGCGACGACGAGGTGGCCGGCATCGCCGACGCGGTGCTGTTCGTGCCCCGTGCGCGCGATTGGTGCTCGGCCATCACGGCCAGCGTCCCCCTGCAGCTGCTGGCCCGTTACGTGGCGCTTGCGCGCGGCTGCGACGTGGACAAGCCGCGCAACCTGGCCAAGAGCGTGACGGTGGAGTAGGGGATGGGCGTGCAAGAAGTGGAGGCGCCGGCTGCGGCAGATGAAGAGGCACCGATTGCCACAGGTGAAAGCGGGGGCGCTGCCGCGGGTGAAGAGGTGCCCGTCGCGGTTGGTGAAGAGACGCCCGTCGCGGTTGGTGAAGAGACGCCCGTCGCGACGGCCGAAAAAGCGCCCATTGCTGCGGGTGAAGAGGCGCCCGCGCCGCCCGTGGCCGGCCTTGGCGTCGACATCGTCGAGATAGCGCGCATGCAACGCGTGCTTGCGCGCACCCCGCGCTTCAAGACGCGCGTCTACACGGACGGCGAGCAGGCATATTGCGACGGCTTCAAGAAGAAGGCGTACTTGCACTACGCGACGCATTTTGCCGCGAAGGAGGCGGTGGCAAAGGCGCTTGGCACGGGGTTTGGACAAGGCGTGGCGCCGCGCGACATAGAGGTGGTCCACGAAGAGGGCGGCCGGCCGCGCGCCGTCTTGCACGGCAAGGCCTTCGAGCTGGCGCAAAAACAGGGCGTGACCGAGGTGCACCTCTCGCTTTCGCGCACGCACGAGACGGCGGTGGCAAACGCCCTGGCCGCGACGGAAGAGACGCGTCCGCAGCCCAAAGAAGAGGCTGGCCCTAGCCCGCGCGAGGAGCTGGCCGCCGAGTTTAAGAGGCTGCGCGGCATGCTCGACAACCTCGAAGAGGCGCTTGCCACAGGGGCGGCCGATTTTGAGGATGCGGCATCTGACGAGGAGCCGGCCGAGCTTTCCCCGAAGGAGAAACCGGACGCCGCATGAGGGGTCCGCACCCCGCCCAAAAGGTGGATACTGTGGGCGTGAGAAAAGACGGCGGCGAGCAACCGAGAGGATGAGTGCGATGGGCAAGAAGATGCAACGTGACGCAGCCGAGCTGGCGGCGCTTCTCCCGCAGCTGGACAAGGACGCGAACAAGTACACGCGCGGCAAGGTCTTGGTGGCAGGTGGCTCGTACGAGTATCCGGGTGCTGCCATCTTGGCCGCGATGGCCTCGGCGCGCTGCGGCGCGGGCTACACGCGCCTGTGCGTACCCAAGGGCGCGGCGAGTGCGGCACATGCGCATCTCGTGAGCGTGCCCGTGCACGAATGCCCTGGCAGCGGCGGATTTTTCTCCGCGGGCGCGGTTGAGGACGTGATCGAGTTTGTGGCGGCCTGCGACGCGCTGGTCGTAGGCCCTGGCATGGGTGCATGCGCAGGGCCTGCCGCCTTTTTGAAGGGGCTTGTCTTTCGAGCGGGCGTCGATGGCGGGCATCCGGGCGCGCGCGAGACCCCGACGGTCTTCGACGCCGACGCGCTCAACATCATCGCGCAAGACCCCGACGTGCTCGAGGGGCGCAAATCGTGCGTGAACGTGCTTACCCCGCATGCCGGCGAGGCCGCGCGCCTGCTGGGCCGCGAGGTGCAAGACCGCGAAGCCGATGCCCTGGAACTGGCGTCGCGCTTCAACGCCATCGTCGTGTTGAAAGGTCCGGGCACCGTCGTCGCGGCTCCCGACGGGGCTTTTTTCGTGGACGAGACGGGAGGCCCGGAGCTGGCCAAGGCGGGTACGGGCGACGTGTTGGGCGGCATGGTCGCTGCGTTCATGGCGCAAGGCCTGGAACCCTTCGACGCCTCGTGTCTGGCCGTGCATCTCCACAGCGCATCCGGCGCGCGCGCAGCCGCGGGCACGTCCGCGTTGTCTGTTTTGCCCGAAGACGTGGTCGGCGAAATAGGCTCTGCCATCCTCTCTTTGGCAAAGGCGCAGGTGTAGCGTGGCAGACGACGGCATCAACTATTTCGGGGCAGACCCCCATCTGCCGGGCGGCCTGGAGCGCGGGCGCGAGGCCTTCGAGAAGAGCAACGTCGAGCCCATACGCAGGCGCAAAGCCGCCGAACAGCCCGACCGCCCTGGTTTTCTTCACGTGGACACCTCCGCGCCGATTTCGCGCGAGACGACGCGGCCGGCGCTTTTGCGCGGCGCGTGGGTTGAGGTCGACCTGTCGGCCATCGCCCACAATGTTGCCCTCGCCCGCCGGCGCCTAGGCCCTGCGCGCCGTCTTCTGGCCGTGGTGAAGGCCGACGGCTACGGGCACGGTGCGGTGCAGGTGGCCCGCACAGCGCTGAAGGCGGGCGCGAGTCGGCTGGGCGTGGCCACTGTTGAAGAAGGTGCCGCGCTGCGCCAGGCGGGCATCGACGCGCCCATACTCGTGCTCTCGCAGCCCACGACGCGCTCGATTCCCCATCTGCTCGCCTACAAGCTCACCCCGGCGGTCTACAGCACGGATTTCGCCTTGGCGCTCGGCGAGGCGGCCGACCTGCAGCGCACCGTCGCGCCCTACCACCTGGCGGTGAATACGGGCATGAACCGCATTGGCGTGCCCTACACCGACGTGGTCGAGTTCCTGCGCGCCGTCGGCTTTCACCGCGGCATCATGCTGGAAGGGACGTTTACCCATTTTGCCTGCGCCGACGACACGACCGACGTGGATTTCCGCGAGCAGCTTGCGTGCTTTCAAGAGGCGCTGGCGGCCATGCGCGACGCGCATATGGACCCGGGTGTCGTGCATTGCGCGAACTCGGCCACCATCATGCGCTATCCCGAGGCACACTACGACATGGGGCGCCTGGGCTGCACGATGTATGGCCTTGCCCCCAGTCCGAACCTGCGTGGCCAGGAGGACCTGCGGCCGGCCATGAGCGTGAAGGCGCTGGTCTCGGCGGTCAACGAGCCGCGCATCGGCCAAGGCGTGAGCTACGGCTTCACCTACCGCACGGCCACGCCCGTCCAGATTGCGACGGTGCCGCTGGGGTATGCCGACGGCCTGCGCCGCTCGCTGTCCAACTGCATGGACGTGCTGATACACGGCCAGGTGTGCCTGCAGGTGGGCAACATATGCATGGATCAGGCCATGGTCGAGGTCCCCTTCACCCATAGGCGCGACGGCGGCGGCACAGGCGTGCAGGAAGGCGACGAGGTCGTCATCGTGGGGCGCCAAGGCGACGAGGAGATTACGGCCGACATGATGGCCGACCAGATAGGCACCATCAACTACGAGATTGTCTGCGGCTTCGGCATGCGCCTGCCGCGCATATACGTATGAACGGGGCGGGGCGAAGGTCGGGCGCGGACGGCGGCGCCGCAGGTGAAGCGGGTGCGGGGGATGTGCGCGAATCGCCTGACGTGTGCGAGCTGCCGCAATGGCTGCAGGCGGCTTTCGAGGCGAGTGCTGAAACGCAGCTGGGTGAAACGCCCGCGAGCGTCGGGGGCGGGGCGGCCGCTATGGACGAGCTTGCGGCCCGGATGCGCGAGTGCCGTGCGTGCGCCTTGTGCGAAACGCGCGTAAACGTGGTGGTGGGCGCAGGAAACCCATGCGCGGACGTGATGTTTGTGGGCGAGGCGCCCGGCAAAAACGAAGACGAGCAAGGCGCGCCTTTCGTGGGTAGCGCCGGCAAGAATCTCGATGCTTTTTTGGAGCTGGCGGGCCTTTCGCGTGCCGATATCTACATCGCCAACGTGCTGAAATGTCGCCCGCCCGCCAACCGCAACCCGCGTGCCGCCGAGGTCGAGGCGTGTGCTTCCTGGCTTGCTGCACAGATTGCGGCCGTGCGTCCGGACGTCGTCGTCACCTTGGGCAATTTTGCCACGCGGCTCCTTTTGGGCGTGAAAGACGGCATCGGCGAGCTGCACGGCAGCGTCCGGGAGATGGGGCCGTTTGCCGTCGTGCCCATGTTTCATCCGGCGGCGGTCATCTACGACCGCTCGAAGACTGAGCTGGTGCGCGAGGATTTCCGCAGGCTGGGGGCACTGCTCGATGGTGAAGGCGGGGGCGGCGAGCTGCGCGGCACGGTGTGCGGCGGACGTGACGCGGGCGCCGATTGCGGCGGGACAGAGATGCATGCCGGGCGTGGTGGTCGGGATGCGCATGCCGGATATGGCGGCCAAGGTGTACGCGCCGCAAAAGAGGATGCAGGAGAGGGGGAGCGCCCATGCTGAGCTGCACGAGCGCGTCCGCGCAAGAAACGATAGAGATTGCCCGAAAACTCGCCGGGTTTGCGCAGGCGGGCGACGTCGTCGTTTTGACGGGCGATTTGGGCGCGGGCAAAACCCAGTTCTCGAAGGGCTTTGCTGCCGGCTTGGGCGTAGACGACGAGGTGACGAGCCCTACTTTCACCATCATGGTCGAGTATGTGGGCGACGAGCTGCCCCTGCTGCATTTCGACCTCTACCGGCTGGAAAGCGTCGAGGCGCTCGAGGACATCGACTACTTCGGCATGCTCGAATCCGGCGCGGTGTGCCTGGTAGAGTGGGGCGACAAATTTCCCGAGGCGCTGCCCGAGGACTATTTGGAAGTCTCGTTTTCGATAGAGATGGCAGGCGCCGGCAAGTTCGTTGATGCCGGTTCTGCCCAGGTAGCAGGCAATCTGCGTCGCATCGAGATAGCGGGACGCGGCCCTCGCGCCACAGCCCTCGAATCCGCCTTTTCAAACGCGCGTCCGCACTTTTAGACCACAGATTTGAATTTTGTTGTCCGACCGCAAGGGTAGTATACGAAAAGACCTCCCGCAGGAGGTCTTTTCGGTGAGTCAGGTTGTCCCCTACGGGACGCTTTGGACAAGCCAAAGCATTTTTGGCAAAGCCGTATTTTGACTCGCAGTGTCGATCCGACTGGTAATCGGAAGACATTCAGAATGTAACACGGTTGAAGGGGCGGTTTGTGATGAATCTCAGAAATTTCGATGGTGAGTACAACATCGGCCTCGATATGGGGACGAACTCGGTCGGTTGGGCCGTGGTCGATGCGGACGGCAAGCTCTTGCACTTCATGAGACAACCGACTTGGGGCAGCCGTCTTTTCGACAGTGCGCAACCGGCTTCCGAGGCGCGAATTCATCGCGGACAGCGCCGTCGCTATGTGCGTCGCCGTTGGCGCCTCGACCTACTCCAAAGCCTGTTCAAACAGGAAATGGAGGGGGTCGACCCGGAGTTTTTCGAGCGCCTCAACCATTCGAGGACCATCGAGGGCGATCCTATCTTTAACGGATCCGATTTCACCAAGGTGGATTACTACGATCGTTTTCCTACCATCTATCACCTGCGCACATATCTGATGGAAGCCGACGAGAAGGCAGATTTGCGCCTTGTCTATCTTGCGATGCACAACATCGTCAAGCACAGGGGTAACTTTCTTCGCGAGGAAGAAAAGAACCTCAGGTCTGAAGACGCCGACCCTGCCGAGGCGACTCGGGCGTTTTACGAAGCACTCGATGAATGGTGCCTTTCGCGCGGCATGGATGCGATGGAAGATGGCGGAAGAACCAAGCGGAAAGACGCGCTTGCGGCTTTGCTCCGCAACGATGAGGAGCTGAATCGATCGGCCCTTGCCAAGGAAATTGTGCCTCTCGTCTCGTTTCCCGTTTCCGAAAACCTCGACCAGAAAAAAATCACTCGTGCGCTCTCGAATGCGATGCTCGGTCTTGCTACGGAGTTCAAGGATATATTCGGGGAGTTTCCTTGCGAGAAGACCAAGGTTTCCCTCGGCAAGGAAGAAGAGCTCGAGGCCCTCAAAACGACATGCCCCGACGATTGCGTTGAACTGCTCGATGCTCTTTGCGGCGTCTACTCCGCTTTCGTCCTCCAAGGCCTTCTCTCATATGCTCCCGGCAAGACAATTTCGAAGAATATGATCGCTAAGTACGACCGATACGCGGCAGACCTCCGTATGCTCAAAAAGCTCGTCCGTGACTATTGTTCCGAAGAGGCCTTCGAGGCGTTTTTCCGAGGGCCGACCTACCATGACTTGGACGAGGCGGGTCTTTCGGGTGGGTACAGCTGCGACAAAGCGCAGGGCTATACCGCCTATAACCTGCACAAACTCGATTACGAAGGCTTTAAGAAGGAGGTTAAAGATCTCTTTGCGGAGACCGAAGCCGAAGATGACGAGCGTTATGTTGACATGATGGCCCGTTTCGATAGACAGCAGTTCCTTCGCAGGCTCAAGACGAGCGACAACGGTGCCATCTACTATCAGCTTCACCTTGAAGAGCTGAGCCGCATCGTCCAAAACCAAGGTCGTTTTTATCCCTTCCTTGCGGAAAACGCGGACAAGTTCGAAAGCCTCGTCTCGTTTCGCATCCCCTACTATGTGGGGCCGCTTACGGCCAAGAACGCCCGGCAAGATGCCCATGGAAAGAATCGTTTCCAGTGGTCAGAGCGCAAGCCCGGGATGGAGGAGACGGTCGTCACTCCCTGGAATTGGGAGCAGGTCATCGACAAGAACAAGAGCGCCGAGAACTTCATCATGCGCATGACGGGCGATTGCAGCTATCTTGTCGGAGAGAAAACCTTGCCCAGGTGTTCGTTGCTCTACGAGGAATTCTGCGTGCTCAACGAGTTGAACGGCATGCGTTGGAGTGAGGATGGCGACGATTGGCGCCGGTTCGACGCCGCGCAGCGTGAGGGTATCGTACGCGACCTTTTCCACAGGTACCGCCGCGTGACATACAAGAAAATAGCAGACTGGCTCGTTCGTGCGGGTGATGCGACAAATCCCCGTATCAAGGGCGGGCAGGGCGAGTCGGCATTGGAGTCCAAACTCTCTTCGTTTATCTTCTTCACGAAAGATGTCCTATATGTCGATGACATCGCGTTCGGTACCGAGCTCTACGAGGTCGTCGAAACTATCATCTTGTGGAGCACCCTTTTCGAGGATCGTTCGATTCTCGCAGAGAAGCTCGAAAGCGAGTTTGGGGCGGCCGGAAGCGGCTTGCTGGACGCCGTGCAGATCAAGGCCATCTGCAAAAAGCGGCTCACGGGGTGGGGACGACTCTCGGAAAGGTTCCTTACTGGTCTGAAGGTCGATGCCCAAGACGGTCGCCGAGTCTCGATTATGGACGTTTTGCGAGAGGGCAACCCGAATACGACGCGTCGCAGCGGCGAGACGATGGTGATGATGGAGGCACTGCGCGACGAAGCTCTCGGCTTCCAGAAAGCCGTCAATGCCGAGAATCGTGCTTACTATACCGAATGTGGGCGAGAGCTCGGGGTAAACGATTTGCCTGGTTCTCCCGCGATTCGCAGAAGCTTGAACCAGGCCATTCGCATCGTGGACGAGATTGCAAAGATTGCGGGGCATGCGCCGGAGAACATTTTCATTGAGGTTACGCACGATGAGGACGAGAGAAACAAGGGAAAACGCACGAAGCGCCGGTATGACCAGCTCAAGGAAGCTCTCAAGGCCCTCAAGAACGATGATTCGAAAATTTGGGAGGAGATACAGGCAACGGCTCCGACAGACCTCGACGAGCGCCTGACGCTCTATTTCATGCAACGGGGAAAGTGTCTGTATTCGGAGCGTCCCATCGACATCAACCAGCTTTTCAACGCTGGGCTCTATGAGGTAGACCACATCATTCCGCGTGCCTATATCAAAGACGACAGCTTCGAGAACAAGGCTTTGGTCTATCGCGAGGAGAACCAGAAAAAGACAGACCAGCTTCTTCTCGATAGCGGCGTTCGGAAGAAGAGGAGTCAGTATTGGCACGGCCTTCATGACGCCGGGCTTATCGGCGACAAGAAGTTTAACAACTTGATGCGCAGTCATATCTCTGAGGGGGCGATGAAGGGATTCGTCGCGCGTCAGCTCGTCGAGACTTCCCAGATGGTGAAACTCGCGCAATCTCTTCTCGAGGTTCGCTATGCCGAGGAGGACACGAAGATTGTGCCCGTGAAGGCGAGCATGTCCCATAACTTGCGCGAGGTTGCAGGCTTCGTCAAGTGCCGCGAAGCCAACGATTTTCACCACGCACACGACGCGTTTCTCGCCTGTAGGCTCGGCTTGTTCATTCAGATGCGGTTTCCGGATATCTACGCCAACCCGATAAGGTACACGCGCGCAATGCAGAAGTACGTGCGTTCTAAGGCGAATCAGTTCAATAGGAACCACCAGATGCCGGGTTCGGCGGGCTTCATAGTCAACAGTTTCATGAACTCGGGTTTCGACAAGGAGACGGGCGAGATCTTCCGGGACGATTGGGATGCCGAAGCCGAGCTCGAGAGCATGCGTTGCGCGCTCAACTACCGGCAATGCTATATCTCGCGCATGCCACAGGAAGACACGGGAGCGTTTTGGGACGCGACGATTTACTCGCCTCGGAGCGGGAAGGCGCTAGGGCTTCCTCTTAAACACAATCTTTCAACAGAGCAATTCGGGAGTTATTCCCGCGAGCAATTTGCCTATTTCTTCATCTACGAGGCGAAGAAAAAGGGAAATCCATATTTCAGGTTTGCCCAGGTCTCCGTTTCACTGCGTGACAAGGTCAACGCCGATTCTGTGCAGCTTGTTGAAATCGCCGTCGAAGATGCCGAGAGTTATGACTTGCAGTTTGTCAACATTGTCCGCCCGAAGATTTTCAAGAAACAGCTTGTGGAAATAGATGGTTGCCGCTTGCTGTTGACTGGCGCCAAGGAGTTTAGAAACGCCAGAGAAATTGCCTTTTCCATCGAGGAGCAAAAGGTCTTGGGGGGAGCTGTAGACCTTGCGGCTAATGTCGAGGTTCTTGACAATCTCTGGGCATCGTTTTCGTCTGAAAAAGGGCCTATGCGGGGTTATTTGCACAAGCAGTTGAAGTTGTCGAAATACGATGAAAGATACAGACAACTGAGTCCGTTGCAGAAAAGGGAAATCCTGCTAGGGTTGGTAAAGATTGCGAATGCGGGATCGAATGTTGTGGACCTCAGCTTGCTTGGCGGGCCTAAACATGTGGGAACAATCAGGCCATCGAGATCGCAGTTGTTGGGAGATCCCAATGTTGATTTCTACATCATCGACCAGTCCGTGACGGGTATGTTCGAGAGGAAGACTCGTGTCGGGCTTTAGGAACATCGTCATCGAGAGCCCATGCAAGCTGCAATACAAGGGCGGCTACATGGTGGTGCGCAAGGAAGACGACACCGTCAAGGTACATTTGTCCGAGATATCCTCCGTCGTCCTCCAGACCAGCCAGGTATTTGTGAGCGCCTATCTGCTCTCGGAGCTGGCGAAGGCAAAGATCGCTTTCGTGGTCGCCGACGAGAAGCGCAATCCCGTTGGCGAATACCTTCCCCTGTACGGTTCCCACAATACGAGCAAGCGCATTGCCGAGCAGCTCGAATGGGGCGAGCCTGTGAAGAAACGCGTGTGGCAGCGGGTGGTGCGCGACAAGATTTCCCACCAGGCAGACGTGCTCGCGGCACGTGCCCGCGAAGAGCAGGGTGCACTTTTGGAAAAGGTGGTGCAGGAAGTGCGCTCGGGAGACCCTACCAACCGCGAAGGCCATGCGGCGCGCGTCTATTTTCAGGCTTTGTTCGGCTCCTCGTTTTCTCGCGACGACGACACGCCGCTCAATGCTGCTCTCAACTACGGGTATGCCATTGTGCTCTCTGCTGTAAACCGTGAAATCGTGGCCAGGGGTTATTTGACCCAGACGGGTATCTGCCACAGAAACGAGTACAACCAATTCAACTTGAGCTGCGATTTCATGGAGCCGTTCCGCCCGATTGTCGATCGTATCGTCTTTGATAATTTTGAGGGGGATTTCACCAGGGAGATTAAATTACTGCTGGTCGATATGCTCAACCAGCCGATACCATATCGAGGGGGCGCATATCGCGTCGGCTCGGTGATATCTCTCTACATTGCGGATTGTCTCAAGGCGCTCGGCAAACGCCTTTCGATAGACGAGATTGAGACGTTTGGCGTGCTATGAATGAGAGAGCGAGGATTCGTTTCATGAGGCTGCTGGTGTTTTTCGACTTGCCCGTTGACACGTCTGCCCAGCGCAAGAGCTATCGCACGTTCAGGAAGTTTCTGATCAAGGACGGCTACCTCATGTTGCAGGAATCCGTTTATGCAAAGTTGGTTGTGAACGACGGTTCGGCGGGCAATGCAGTACAGCGGCTGCGGAAGAATCGTCCGCCTGCGGGACTCGTGCAGGTGCTGAAAGTGACCGAATCGCAATTTGCGACGATGGAATATATCACGGGCAATCGCGAGGCCTATGACGAGCTCGACACGATGGAGGAGCTCCTGGTCTTATGAAACTTGTTTTCGCCGGACTCGAGACCCCGATAACCTTAGAGCCTGGAGAATGCGCGCTTTTGCAGGTGGAAAACCCCGCGCTCTTTGCGCGCTTGGTGCTCTCTCTTAAGGCGGGGGAGGAGCTTGGGGCGGCTGAGCCGTATTCTTTCTGGGAAGACGACGCGAGGGTGAAGCACAAGGACGCCTTGATGTTGGCGGACAATCCGCTCGATTTGCCTTGGGATGACAGGACGTTTATGAGCGCGATTGTCAAAAGGGTCGAACGTGAGTTTTTGGAAGATGAGGATTTGAGAAAGGAGATAGAAGCTGCGCAGCTTGCCTTGCTTCAGGAGTTGCAGGTATTCGGCATGGGGTTCAATGCTGAGTTCGGTTTTGGTGCGGAATGGGACTTGAAGCGCTACCTTAAGTTTCTGGGATTTGTGGTAACATTCGAGGGAAGCAAGTCGCTCCTTGACAATTTGCTCAACTTTCTTTCATTTGCCCTTGACGCCGGGTGCAAGAAGACCATAGCGTTCGTGAACCTCAAGACTTTTCTGACTGAAACTGAGATTCAGGCTTTTTACGAGCACGTTTTTTTCTTGAAAATGCGCGTGCTCTTGCTTGAGAACAAGAGAGATGAGGCATGCTACGAACATGAGAGGAAAACAGTGGTTGACCTGCATTTCTTGGAGCATTGAAGGGCCATGCCAGTTAGTTCGAACGTCTTTTCGCAGTAGAGATTTTGCCCCAATGGTTTTGGAGCAGTGTCGATCTGACTGGTAATCAAAC
>CAVECB010000005.1:0-42891 GCA_963614215.1 Ruthenibacterium lactatiformans | reverse complement strand
AATGGTCTATAAAAACCCTTCTTAGTTAATTGTAATTAAATCTATCTTTTACAAGGAGGAAAAATGTTTCACACGAACAGTAAACTCAAGGTTTTTCTTACAACTGCGATGTCGTGTACGCTGGTTTTTGGTGTCTTCGCACCAGCAGCACATGCAGCGACGATCTCTGATTCGGAAGCAGAAAAATTTCTAGAGGAACTCAGTGATTGTCCTGCAAAACATGAAGATTATAATCCTTATGATTACAAATTTCGCAACAACTTAAATTATTATTACAATATAACAGGCGAAAAAACGAATGAAGACGGGCAGACATACTATACATTCAGTGACCCAGTGTTTGTTTCTGTTTCTCAAAAAGAAATTAATTCGGCGATAAATGAAGTGAAGACATACAGAGAAGTATGCAAGCATGAATATAATCCTAATTTTGTAAGTGATCTTTTTGACGCTGCTAAGGCAGATCAATCTTATGATGGAACAGACAATTACATGTGTTTTGATCGTCTCGCAGGAAACACTGCTTTCGGTACGATGAAAAAGATTGTTGACGAAGGCTGGGACACCACAGACTGGGCTATCGTAGCTACATCCAATTCATACCACGACGCTCTTTCTGCATCTGGTCTCGCAGGACTCCTTAACTGCCCGATTCTTCTCACGGGCAAAGACGAGCTTAACAACACAACCAAGAATATTCTTACTTCCAAGAAGGTAAAAAACGTCATCGTCGTGGGCGGCACGGCGGCTGTTTCTGACAATGTGAAAAACCAGATAAAGAAGCTGGGCGTGTCCGTGGAGCGCGTGGCGGGTAATACCGCTATTGGCACCGCGAACAAGATTTATGAGTACGGCAAGAAGGTCAACGGCGGTTGGGGCAAGGACGCCATCGTCGCCACATCGTCTAGCTTCCAAGACGCGCTGTCCATCGCGCCGTACGCCTACGCTAAAAAAGTTCCCATCTTCTTGGCGTCAGGTAAACCTGGCACGCTCACTGACACCACCGCCAAGAACATTAAGAACAACGGCTTTACCCGCACTATCATCACGGGCGGCACACAAGCTGTAGCTGAATCTGTGGAAAGCCAAGTGAAGACGAAGACGGTTAAGCGTTTGGGTGGCGGCACAGCCTACGGCACATCTAAGAAAATTGCAGATTTCTGTATTTCCGAGGGTATGTCTGCAAAGCACATGGGTGTTGCGACGGCAAGTTCCTACTATGATGCTCTGTGTGCAGGACCATTCATTGGAAAACAGAATTCTGTCCTTGTTGTCTCAGATAGCGGAACATTTAAGAACAGTAATATAAAGAAGTCGCAGTCTCTTACGAATTTCCTGAACAATCACAGGAAGGAAATCGTTCCTTCTATTCTCCACTATACAGAATTTGAAATAGGCACATGGGGCGGAGACAATGCTGATGAGCTGAACAAGCACTCTGCTGAGATGAACAAGAAGATAGAAGAGCTCAAGAACGGAGAGAACAAGTATAAAGTTAGTTACATAGGGCTCACAGACCCTGAACTTGGTCAGGACAGTGACAAAGAATACTTCCTTTATCCAACAAAATACAATCAAAACTACATCTTCGGTGGTGTAAATGCTCTTCCGAGTGACACGATAACAGGTATTGGGAAGTGGCAGGAGAATTCGTACGAGAATACGAAATTTTCCGCTGAATTCTGCAAAGATTGTGCCAAGCTATATTTTAACACTCCTAATGCAAGTTATGCCACTATAAATAACATACATTCAGTAGCTGGCTGGTACTATTCGAGTGGTCAACCCATAAATGTCGATAACGTAGCATATTCTGAAATTCATTCTTGACAAATAGAAATTAGTATCAATGAACTAATATTCGTTTTGGAGCAGTGTCGATCTGACTGGTAATCAAACACGCGCACCTTCTCGCGCACCTGCATATAGTTTTGGAGCAGTGTCGATCTGACTGGTAATCAAACATCTACATCCAGGGTTGCGCAGGCTCGGGGTTTTGGAGCAGTGTCGATCTGACTGGTAATCAAACTCCTGCTTTCGCTGTGAGTTTTGGCAAGCGGTTTTGGAGCAGTGTCGATCTGACTGGTAATCAAACTAAAAGCATCAAGCGTTGGGAACATGAGGGGTTTTGGAGCAGTGTCGATCTGACTGGTAATCAAACAGAAACGAGAAATGGCAGACATTAGGGTAGTTTTGGAGCAGTGTCGATCTGACTGGTAATCAAACTCATCGTTCCATTTTGTCCACGCATCAAGTGGTTTTGGAGCAGTGTCGATCTGACTGGTAATCAAACCCGTTTTTCGGCGAAAAAAGGCGTATGCTCGTTTTGGAGCAGTGTCGATCTGACTGGTAATCAAACGCCGTCGCGCATGAGGCCGGCGACAGTTGTGTTTTGGAGCAGTGTCGATCTGACTGGTAATCAAACCCAATGGATACTTCGACAGTCATCGCCATGTGCGAGGTCGCGCAAGTGCTCATCCTGTCCGTCAGCTTGCTGGTCGAGATAAGGAGGAGGTGACGAACAGCAGGAAAATAAGAAGCCGGGGTTGGCTTTAGCGAGTAAACCCCGGCTCTAAACTGAATGCTGCCCGGCCTTGGCGGGGCATCCTGCCCAAGATTCTACGCCGCCAACTTCGCGAAAGCAAAGAACGGCAGTCAAGGCACGGCGTAACGTTTTTGGGGGTTTTCCATCAAAGTTACGCCGACTAGAAAAAGGGGATATTTAACTAGGGTGGTAATATATAAGATAAAAAAGAGGAAGCAGATGGAGATTATGGAAAAGTCACCAACACAGACAGCTCTGTCGAACGCGGAAGACGTGGCAAGGTTCTTTGTCCAGTATTACAATGACAATAACCTGCCAATAACAAACTTGATGCTCAATAAGCTGCTATATTTCGCTCAAGGCCATTGCCTAGCCGAATATGGACGCCCGTTGTTCGATGAAAAAATAGAGGCTTGGGAATATGGCCCTGTCGTGCCCACAATCTACCGCAAATATAAAGACAACAAGAGGGCCCCTATCGAAACCAAACAGCCTGTCTGCTATGGGGACCTTTTCAGCGACGAGACTATTGCCTTGCTCGTTGCCGTAGCACGGCAATATATGCGCTATTCAGATTGGGGACTGGTCGAGAAGAGCCATAAGCAAGGCGGCGCATGGAGCAAAGTATACGTTCCCGGAGAAAAGTATGTCCCCATCGTCAAAAAAGACATAGAAGACGATTTTGCCGACGAGGAGCTTGACGACTTTGCCGACGAGGAATTTACGGAAGAAGAGCTAAACGAATTTCGAGAAATCTCAAAAGCATACAGAAGAGGAGAACTTGAAACCGTCTCATTGTGCGAACTGGTCTAGACGTTATGGCATGGAATATAGAATTGAGCGTCAAAGCTGCAAAGCAATTCAGCAAATTAGACAGGCAATCTAAAATACGGGTACAAAAGAAACTGGAAAACATCCTTAACTTAAACGACCCCAGAAGCCATGGCAAAGCGTTAACTGGTAACTATAAGGGTCTTTGGAGATACAGAGTGGGAGAGTATCGAATCGTCTGTGATTTGATAGACGAGAAATCCACAATTCTCGTGATAAAAATTGCCCACAGAAGCTCTGTGTATAACTGATTCACAAAGCACAATAAAGCCCGATATATCGGGCTTTATTGTGCTTTGCAATGACAGACATACTCCCTTTCTTCTCCTCGCAGCCGTCTCTCCTCGCGCGTCCCTACCTTGTCTGCGCCAAGCCTCGTACACGCTGCGCCTGGGCGTGCAAGGCCCGGGCAAGACTTTTAAAAATTTTCACGGCCGCGCGGGTTTTGGAGCAGTGTCGATCTGACTGGTAATCAAACGAGCTTCCCCGAAGCGAGTCCGCGTGGATTGTTTTGGAGCAGTGTCGATCTGACTGGTAATCAAACCGCTGTCCGGCGATGTAGCTCAACGTCGCGGTTTTGGAGCAGTGTCGATCTGACTGGTAATCAAACACGTGCGAGCGAGGAAATACGCGCTTTGAAGTTTTGGAGCAGTGTCGATCTGACTGGTAATCAAACCAACTCGCTTGTGAGTTGACCCGCCCGCGGTTTTGGAGCAGTGTCGATCTGACTGGTAATCAAACCGGCCATAAGCCGGGGCAAACGCATAACCCGTACCTCGCGCAACATGGCACATGCGCGTTTTGCGAGATACTCGCATCACGCGGGTTCGTGTACTTGGAGCGGGCGACGGCAAACGCACACGTCCACGATGGCTGCAACTGTGTGCCGATGCCCGGGTTTGAACATGGCCGTACCAAGGTGGCAGGCTACGACCCGGATATTTACGTCAAGCGCTACGAAGAGGGCGTGAAGAAGGGCGGAGCCGGAAACGGGGCAGGCGAACCTCTAAGCATGACTAAGACCGAGTACGCTAGAGTTACACATGCTATAAACGATGCGTATCACGCTCGCTTTGACGGTGAGGATAACGGTAAAATTGCTGTGGGAGATTACGCATACACTTTCCGTATTGTCGAATTCGGAGAATATGAAATTGTGCGAAGAAAGGGCATAGAGTGAACGCAAGGCTAGACGAACTCGAGCAGTTGCTGAACAACGTTGCTGGTTCTTACCCTGATTTTGTTACTGGGATACTGCTAGATGCGAAAAACGAAGGGATAGCGGAAGATATTATTCTTTTCATAAAATCACATGAAGCAGCCAGAACAGGGGAAATAATAGGGTTCGTTTGCGAGTTGTGCGGGTGGACGGAGCCGTTACCTATCGTCGGTGATTGAGAGGCGACATGGCGAAAGATGATTTGCACCTGCTCATGTTCAAAGTGCTCGCCTACTTGTACGAGTGCATGAAGGGCGGCAAGCGTGCAGAGCGGAAGTGCTTCAAGGCGGAAAACGGCTTCTTTGTTGCCGACATAAACCAAGCCTATCTCGACGAGGTGTGCCTGATTCTACAAAGGGAAGGCTACGCCGACGGATTCAAGACCGTGAAGACGTGGGGGGACGGCGAGATTATCGTCTCCTATGACGCGAAAATCACGCTTGCAGGCTTTGAGTACTTAAAGGAAAACGGCGCTATGAAAAAGGTGTATCGGTACCTGAAAGAGGCTAAAGACTGGGTGCCGATTTTTTAGGCGCTGATGGCGAAGCTGAATAGCCGCGCCGCGCGTCCTGTTGCGGACGACGTTAAAAGCCGCTGACTGTTGGAGCGCCCGAAACGGGCGCTTTTTTGATGCCCGAAACGGGCGGAAAGGGGACATTATGTCCGAGGAAGCCAAAGAGCAAGAGCAAGCGACCGAGGGAGCCGAAACGGCGACCGAGGTTTTGGAGCAGTGTCGATCTGACTGGTAATCAAACGCGGCGGAAGATTTAAATGATTCAAGCCGTGTTTTGGAGCAGTGTCGATCTGACTGGTAATCAAACTGGTGCTAGCACACGAAAAAAGACAATCGCAAACATTGAGGCCGCGATGAGTGGATTTGGAAGCGGTTCACGAGCTATAGTGTATGTGCAGTGGTCCGGCAATAACGGCGGGCATGTGTTCAATGCAGAGCGAGAAGGTTCAAGAACTGTATACCGCGACGCGCAAACGGGGCGGAAGGTGAACATATCTCACTATATGGACATGGCGAGACCGTCAAAAACGCAGATTGTCCGCACTGATAACCTACGTGTTTCGGAACGCGCTAAAAAGTCGGTAACGACTAGGAGGTAGCAGGCATGGTCACGTTCAAAGAGGCAAAGCAGATGGCGGCGGAGTTTTACAGCACGGCGGACTACTACGAAGAATATCCGCTTGTTTACGTCTTTAACAAATACCAAGAGGAAAATGCGCCCGTGGTTGTGGGGGGTACATCCCCTCTTGTCATAACCAAGGAAGACGGTAGGGCGCTTGTGTTCATTGCGGCGCTTACAGAGGGGCTTTTTGAAGGCGGTGTAATCGACGAGGGGTTCATCAAAGACCGCGACGAATAAGCAGCACGCCTAAACACGGCGTTTCCCTAGCCGTCCTTTCGAGGGCGGTTTTTCATTGCCTGAAAGGGGGCGCATATGGGTAGTAGGGGTGTGAGCGGCACGAGGAGGAACGCATGTGCATGCTAAAAAAGCCGCCCGGCATCGAATCCGACGCGTACAAGAGCGCTAAATGGGATGAATTGGCGGGCAAGGGCAATTTCCGGCAATCAGACGCGCCGACGCTTGCCTTGCTGTGCCAATGGCACGCCGTTATAGAGCGCTGCATGGAGGACATGGACATGGGCGATGGCTTGCCGCAAGTCGCCTATCAAAACCAGCTGGGCGACATAAAGGCGCTACCGCAGCTATTGACGATGAAGCGCGCGAGCGAGGAAATACGCGCTTTGAAGTTTTGGAGCAGTGTCGATCTGACTGGTAATCAAACGCAGACGGCCACAGCGTTGTCACATTGCACAACCATCCGGGAAGTGCCATGCCGTCGGCGGCAGACCTTGTTACTCTGATCGACTCGCTGGCAATGAGCGCGTTATTCAGCTATAGAACATCTGGAACCTGCCGCACGGTGGCTTCCGCTGTGGGATAATCTCGCCCGTTACGCTCTAGCTCCGAAAGGCCGCGCTTGCCAGGAACCATCGTATACGAGAAGCCCCGCGACGAACTCACCGACCACGAGCGTGCGTGCGTCGATTGGCTGGCATACAACGGCATATCGGCAATGGTCAAGCTGGAAGACCCGAACGCGCCAGCCAACATCGACCTTGAAATCGACGGCCAGCCGTGGGAGATGAAGAACGTCACCAACGTTTCAAGCTCGGTCGGCAACCAGCTCCGTCGCGTGCGCCGCAAATGGTGGAAGCTGCACTTATCAGCGCCAACGAGGGTTGTGTTCACCTCCGAAGATGCGACCGATGACTTTGACGCCATTGTTAATGCGCTGGCCACCAAGAAGCGCGACGACGAACTGTTTTGGGTCATTTAGAATCGGGCGAATTGCGAGAGATATAGAAGCGAGGCCGTTTCCCGACGTCGAAGTCTGGGCGTACCTCGCTTGCACGCTTATCCTAGCACACGCCGCCGCTACCAGCCCCCACAACGCCCGACTTGGTGCGAGTTAAGTTAATCGGGAAACCCGTCCGGGAACCGGCTCTGGAAATGGGAGGAGAACCTTTCGATATCCTTGTGGTGTCGAAGCACAGAAGAGAAAGGTTCTCCGATGAGCAATCCTACCATCAGCAAGCGCCTCTCCGACGTCGTGGCCGGATGTTTCTACGACGGGCTGCTGGATACCGAGGACATCGGGGCGTTCGAGGCCTTCGTCGCCGGCAAGACGCGCTTGCTTGTCGCCTCCGCGATGCGCGCCTGCCCAGAGCGCTTCGACTCCGCCCTGCGTCGGCGCCCCCCGCGCGACTGGTCGGCCCGCGAGAGGACCGGGCGCACGCTGGTCACCCTGCTGGGCGAGGTTTCCTTCGAGCGTACCGTCTTTTTCGACGAGCACGGCAGATGGCGCATCTTGCTTGACGAGTTGCTGGGCATACCGCCGCGCTCGGCAAAAGCATCGAGATATCCCTGTCGCGGCGGCGCTAGTCGCGCGCGGGCCGGGGCCGATTCGCAGAACAAGCCGGACTTTCGGCGCGGCGGAAAGCGTCTTCACGGCGCCTTCTCGCGCCCTCTTGCACGTGCGCGGCGGCTGGCGCCCGCACCCGCCTTCGCGGGCGTGATATCATCCGCTCGTCAGCGCGGGCGGGTTCTCCTTCGCCCCGACGTCGCTTCTCGGGCAAGGCGCAGGGCGCCTCTTTTCCCGATTGACTTAACTCGCACCCATTTATGGCACGGCCTTGCGTTGACTGTGCCTGCATGTTATAAATTTCTCGGTGGCACTCAGTGCTACTTCCAAGCTGCCGGGGGTGTCCCTCGGCATTCTTGTTATTGGAGGGAATTTGGGAGAGCTCAGCATCTTCGTGGACGAATCGGGTAGCCAAAGCGGCCATTCCCGCTTTTGCCTCGTCACACTCCTGTTCCACAATCAATCCGATTCGATTGGTGAACTGATATCGGCCTATGAACTCGACCTTTCTGCAAAGAGTCTGCCAGATATCCCGTTTCATGCATCTCCGCTGATGAACGGTCATGATGATTATGAGGGGATGGATCTTGCCGACAGAAAAAGGCTGCTCTCCTCCTTCGAGGGTTTTGCCAGAAAATGCCCCGTTTCCTATAAATGTTTCACGTACAAGAGAAGTGAGGTTCGGTCACCCGAAACTTTCATCACGCGATTCAAGCGTGACCTCGTTGTTTTCCTTAGCGACAATCTCTCGTATTTTCAAAGCTTTGGCAAGGTGAAGATTTATTACGACAACGGCCAGCAAATGGTCACGTCGGCCTTGCACGGTGCGATTGATTTCGTTCTATCCAAGAATGCCGTACTCTATCGCATGGCCACAGCTCAAGACTATAGGCTCTTCCAAGCTGCAGATTATCTCTGTGCTCTGGAACTTGCAAATCTCAAGTTTCTCGACAAGTCGCTGACCGAAACAGATGCCAAGGTTTTCGGGGCAGACTACCAAGCATTCAAGCAGAACCACCTCAAGAGGTTCAGGAGAAAAGTCCTTCAGGCCACGTGAGGCACATCATACCCAGCCCCTGCACTTGTCAAGCTTCGTAGACGTTTTTCCAATTCCCCTTTGGGCAAGCGGACACGGGAGATGCATTCGCCCCTCGGCAAGCAGACGCAGGACCTGCATTTCACGCCGCATCGTGGACACAGACGCCGAACAATGCCGGGCCGCTCGATCCGCTGTTGCAGGAACGCGAACGCGTTTAGCAGGCGATTCTACCGACGTCTGTCAAGCTGAGGACGGTTCCGTGGGCGGTCTCCATCGTCTCGTCGCCGCCGTAGACGACAAAACGCCCGTCCACGCCGACCTGCATGGCATCGCCAAACTTGTCGATCGTCGAAAACGCCGATGCCTTGTACGTCGCCGAGGCCTTCACCTCGACAATCCGTGCCGGACGTCCGCCCTTCTCCACCACGAGGTCGATTTCATTTCCCGCGCTGTCGCGCCAGTAGAAAAGCCTCGGCTCGCGGCCTTGCGCATAGTAGGCCTTGACCAGCTCGGATATGACGCAGCTCTCGTAGAGCGCTCCGCGTTGCTCGGACATGAAGAGCTCCTCGGGCGACTCGATCCCCAGCAGGCTCGCCGCAAGCCCCGTGTCGTGGAAGTAGAGCTTTGGGGCTTTGATGAGGCGCTTGCCGTAGTTGCGATGGTATGGGCGCAGCAGAAAGACCACGAAGCTCTGCTGCAGAAGCGACAGCCAGCCGCGCGCCGTGTCCACATTCTGTTGTCGCAGTACGTCTTTTTCCTGCTAGATGATAGCAAATCGGTGAATTGCATAAAGCTTAATCCATGAATTGCATGAATTCTATTCGGTGATTTGCACAAGTCCTGTTCGGTGAATTGCAAATCAACGCCCCGCAAGACACTCGCAAAGTGGCGCCCGCGAGCCTAGAAGCCTAGGTTCTCGCCGACCATGATCACGTGGATGCGGCCCTCGTGGCGCGAAAATCGCGTGATGAGGAACTGACAGCAGATGGTGTCTGCGCTCTTGCAGTCGCTGCACTTGCCCTTGAGCTTGCATGGGGTTTTTAAATCGAAGCGCTGGGCGTTAACAGGCGCGGCAATCTCGCGGGCGCGCTTCATGGCGCTGTCGAGGTCGGGGCAGACCTTGTTCATTCCGATGATGAAGAGCACTTGCCTGGGGCCTTGGGCGATGCAAGAGACTCGGTTGGAGTTGCCGTCGATGTTGACGAGCACGCCGTCGTCGGTCATGGCGTTGGCGCTCGAGATGAAGACATCGCTATCGTAGGTGGCCAAGAGCTCGGCTCGCGGGTCTGCGCCGCCGTGACCCAAGAAGTTGTAGTCGCCTGCCTCGAGCGCATCGACAAGGCCGATCTCCTTGGCGCTCTCGCAGCCGCCGATGCCCACCGTGCTGCCGACGGGGATAAGCTCTAGCGCCTTGGCCAGCGCGTCTTCCTTGGTCGCGACGTAGCAGGCGCTCATGTTGCGACTCTCCAAGCCCTTCACGACGGCCTGGCCCAAAAGCTCGTTTCGTTTGGCGAAGTTTACGTTCATGTTCTTTCCTCCGTTTTCCTGTGCGCGCCGGGCGTTTGCGTCGGCGCGGCGAAGCTTCAAATTCCATCTCTGTTGGCTGCGCTCTTCTCGTTGTCGGCGTCGCTAGCGTCGTCGTCATCTTCGTCGGGCGACTCAATTTCCATCGACGCGACGTTTAACTCGCGACCGGCCACGATGCTCGTCACGTCCGAGCCGCACGTGGGGCAGCGCCGGTGGAAGCGGTCGTGCTCGAACTCCAGCCCGCAGTCGAGGCACTTCGAGCGCGGCTCGATGAAGTTCATGGTCAGCTCTGCGCCGTCGAAGAGCGCATCGCCGTCGGTGACCGCCGAGAAGGCGAAGTCCATGCACTCACGGTCGACCTCGGTCAGCCGTCCTATGTCGAGCGCGATGGCCGTCACCTTGCGCGCGCCGTGCTCGCGGGCAACGGGTGTGACCGAGTCGATGACGCCTTGTATCAAGCTGAACTCGTGCATGGAGATTCCCTTCCGCCGGCGCCGCGCGCCTTATGCCCTGTTCCTGCGGATGCTGCCGCCTTCACCGCCGGCGCCGCTTTCATCATCCGCCACGCCGCCTTCACCGTTCGCGCCATCCACCGCGCCATCCACCGCACCATCTGCGGCACTGTTGCACGCGCTTTTCGTCCGCGCGGGAAAGAACACTCCGTCCGGCTCGTCTTTCGGCCCTGCCAGCGAGCCTATCACCATGAGCGCGAGCGAGACGGGCATGGCCGTGGCTATCTGGTGCAGGCCAAAAGGCTTGATGCCGGCAACCATGAGCGCGCAGTAGACGAGCACGCCGCCCGCCATCGACAGCAGCGCCCCCCACTTGCTCGCCCGCCGCCAGTACAGGCCGGCCACGAGCACCCAGCAAAACGCCGTCTCCAGGCCGCCAAAGGCGAACATGTTCATCTTCCAGATGAGGTCGGGCGGCACGACGGCCAAGACGAAGACGAGCACGCCGACGCCTAGGGTGAACAGCTGCGAGCGCCGCGCCACCGCTATTTCTGGCACGGGGCGACCGGACGCCTCGCGCCGGTGCATCCACACGTCTTTCACGATGGAGCTCGACGCACTGATCAAAAGCGAGCTGACCGTCGAGATGGACGCGGCCAAAGGCCCGATGATGGCGACGCCTGCCAGCGCGGGCGGCAGGCTTTGCACGATGGCGGCGGGGATGATGTTGTCTACCGAGCCGCCGTAGGCAGACAGTGGGCCGTCGAGCACGCCGCGGGCCAGCACCCCCAGCGCGGTAACGGCAATCATCATGACGCCGATGACGACGGTGCCGACGACAAGCGCGCGGCGCAAGGCGCGTTCGTCGCGAAAGCCCATGCAGCGCACGACGGACTGGGGCAGGGCGAAGGTGAAGACGCCCACGAGCATCCATTGCGTGGCGTAGAGCCCGAGCGGCATCTGGCCGCCTGCCAGCGGGTCGAAAAGCTCGGGGTTGTCGCGCCCGATGCGCTCCATGACGGCCTCCCAGCCGCCGCCGGCAGCCAGCAGGCCCGCCGCGAGCACGACGATGCACACGAGCATCGCCACGCCGCACAGCGCGTCGGTGGCCGCCACGCCGCGAAAGCCGCCGACGGTGGTGTAGACGACGACCGCCACGCCGAACAGGGCAAGGCCTGCCACGTAGCTCTGTCCGGTCACGGCCTCAAATATCTTGGCGCCGCCCACGAACTGCGCGACCATCATCGCGACGAAGAAGCACACAATCACGGCGGCGCTCAGGTTCGCGAGCGCGTCCGAGCGGTAGCGCGCGCGGATGACGTCGACCACGGTGACGGCGCCGAGCCTGCGGCTGACCAGCGCGAGTTTCTTGCCCATGATGCCGTAGAGCAAAAAGAGCGCCGTCGTCTGCACGGCCGCCATGTAGACCCAGCCAAAGCCGACCTGCCACGCCTGACCCGGGCCGCCCACAAACGAGCTGACCGAGCCGTAGGTGGCCACCGTCGTCATGGCCAAAACGAAGCCGCCGAGCGAGCGGTTGGCGATGAAGTACTCGGTTGCAAAACCGGCGCCACTTGTGCGCGAGCGTGCGCGTATCCAGGCGGCAAGCGCGATCGAGACGGCGAGGAAGGCTATGGTGGGGCCGAGGGCGAGCAGGGCGTCGTTCACGGGCGCGCCTCTTTTTCTGCGAGGCTTGCGGGGGCGTCCTCGTCGTCCAAGCCAACGTCTTTCATCACATGGCATGCCATCCAGATGGCTACGCCTACGGTGAACAGGAAGGTGCCGCCGCAGCCCGCGACGACCCACAGCGGGGTGGCGCACACATAGATGCCGCTGGGTGCCAGGCCAAATCCGCAGGCCGCCCACACGACGATGGTCGCGGCAAGGCCTATGAGCGCCGCGCGTGCCTCGCGGTCGGCCTGGCGCAGCTTGTCTTCATAGCGCATGGGAAACAGCGCCTTTCCTTTCGGTGAAGGGGACGGGTGGCGCTATTGTAGACGTGGCGGCGGGAAGCCGGATGCTGTTTAGCGCATGATGCGCAGGCGGTAGCCGCTGCGCCGCGAGAAGATGCGGCGGTGGCGCCGTATGTACATGTCGTTGCGGATGCAGGTGCGCTTGAAGAGTCGGATGAGGCGCATTTCAGACCACCGCGCCTTCGTGGAGTGCCCGTGCAGCGTGCATGGCGGCGTTGCTCCTTTCTGCAGGGACAGTGCGTCCCGTGCGGATGCAGAATGAACAGTGCGACGCTGCTGCAGGGCATTGCAACAGATAGTGCAAGTTGAGGCGGATGATAGCACAAAACCACTCTGGATGGGGTTTTGTTTTCAGGAAAACACTCTATCTTGTGGTTCGGCGCCCGAAAGCGCCCGCGGGCGGCTGGGCGCCTTCGAGGCAGCTGTGGCCGAAGCACAGCCGACGCTTCCGGGTGAAAACGCAGGCGGGTCAAACACCTCTCCGCACGAAAAGGCCGACCCGCCCCTTTCACCGCGTTAGTTCATGAGCGCGCACACCGCCGCGTTGAAGGCCAGCGGGTCGTCGATGGGCAGCCCCTCGGCAAGCAGCGCCTGGTCGAAGAGCAGCCGGGCATACGAGGCTACCTTGTCTTCGTCGCCGTCTTTGTGTGCGGCCTGCAGCGTCGCGAACACCTCGTGGCCGGGGTTTACCTCGAGCTTGTACTTGGGCGCGGGCGCCTCCTCGCTGTTGGGCATGGACGCGAAGTACTTCGCCATCGACAGCGAGACCGGCCCTGCCGCCGTGATGCACGCGGCCGCCTCGGACAGGCGCGTAGAGGCCACAACCGCCTCGACGGATTCGGGCAGCGCGTCTTTCATCTGCGCGAACAGGTCCGTGTTGTCGGCATCGACCTTCTCGGCGGCCTCCTTTTCCTCGTCGCTTTCCAATCCCAGGTCCTCGCTGGCCACGTTGCGCAGGTCGTGCTCGTCGTAGCGCCCGATGGACATGAGGGTGAACTCGTCGATCTGCATGCCGCACAGCAGCACGTCGTGCCCCTTTTCCAGCACGGCCTTCACGTTCGTGGACTTGGCCAGGTGCTCGACGGTGTCGCCGGCCGCAAAGAAGATGCTCTTTTGCTCGGCATCAGCCGCCTCGACGTACTCCTTCAGCGTGACGAGCTTTTCTTCTTTGGCCGAGTAGAACAGCAGCAGGTCGTTCAGCAACTCGCCGCGCATCCCGTAGCTGGAGTAGATGGCGTACTTCAGCGCGTGCCCGAACTGCTCGTAGAACTGTTCGTACTTCTCGCGATCGCCTTCGAGCAGCTTCTCCAGCTCCTGCTTCACCTTCTTCTCGATGCGCCGCTCGATGGCCTTCAGCTGGCGGTCTTGCTGCAGCATCTCGCGCGATATGTTCAGGTTCAAATCAGGGCTGTCTACGACGCCGCGCACGAAGGAAAACGCCTCGGGCAAAAGCTCCTCGCTCGCCTCGGTGATCAGCACCGACGAGCTGTAGAGCTCGAGTCCGTTCTTGAAGTCCTTGGTGTAGAAGGCCTCGGGGACCTTCGACGGCACGAAGAGCAGCGCGTCGTAGTTCAACGTGCCTTCCGCGTGCAGCGGGATGGTCAGCAGCGGGTCGGAGAAGTCGTGGAACTCGGACTTGTAGAACTCGGCGTACTCCTCGTCGGTGACCTCGGATTTTTTGCGCGTCCAGATGGGGGTCATGGAGTTCAGCGTCTCGGTCTCGACGTAGCTCTCGTACTCGGGCGTGTAGTCGTCGCCGGCGTCGTCGGGCTTGGGCTTCTCGCGCGATTTTTCCACGTCCATGCGTATGGGGTAGCGCACGTAGTCGCTGTAGCGCTTCACCAGGTCTTGGAGCGCGTACTGGCCGAGATAGTGATCGTAGTCTTCGGCAGATTCGCCCTCGCCGGTGTTCTCGCGCACGTGCAAGACGATGTCGGTGCCGCGTTCGTCGCGCTCTGCCGCAGAGATTGTGTAGCCCTCCAGGCCGTCGCTTTCCCAGCGCCAGGCCGCCTCCGAGCCGTAGGGGCGCGTCGTGACGACGACCTTGTCGGCCACCATGAACGACGAGTAGAAGCCGACGCCGAACTGCCCGATGATGTCCACTTCCTCGTTGGCCTGCGCCTGGTCACCCTCCTTGAACTCGAGGCTGCCGGAGTGCGCGATGGTGCCGAGGTTTTTTTCCAGCTCGGCGTCCGTCATGCCGATGCCGTTGTCGGAAATTGTGATGGTGCGCGCGTCGCGGTCCACAGCCAGCTCTATCCCGAGGTCGCCGCGCACGATGGACTTGTCGCCGTCTTGCAGCGCCTTCAGGTAGAGCTTGTCGAGGGAGTCCGACGCGTTGGATATCAGCTCGCGCAAGAAGATGTCCTTGTTCGTGTAGATGGAGTTCACCATCAAATCGAGGAGCTTCTTGCTTTCCGTCTTAAACTTGCGCATGGTGCGTGTCCGTCCTTTCCGTCGTGGTTTCTCGGTGAAAGGGGGCGCGGGTGCGTGCCACATCGTGCGTCGCGCTGCATGTCGTGTGCCGCATCGTGCGCTGTGCGCCGCATGCTGCCGTTGCATCGCGCCTCGCGCGCCACGTGCCGCGCCGCCCTTTCGCTTTGCTTGCCTGCGATTCTAGAGCTGCGCCGCGCATGCGGGCTGGCCTGTCACGCATATGTTACTTGCCTGTACTTGCCGCAAAAAATCTAAGTCGTGCATTGTCAAGTTGGGAAAATCGGAAAAAATCTGTGAAACGGCGCATGACCTCGTGTTTTTCATGTGACATCCCGCCTTTTTCCTGTATAGTTGCTGCGTTTGTTCACATGCAAAAGACGCCGCAAGCCACAAGTCGCGTGGCGGGGCGTCAGACGAGGAGTGGAGATGCTCGACGCGCTCAAGAAATTCAGGAAAAAGCACCCCGTGGTGTTTTCTGTGGTGGCTCTGGTCGTGTGCTGGGTGGTCGGCATCAGGGTGGCAGGCCAGCTCTACGGCCTCGTCACGTCCGGCATCGCGCTCGACAACCGCATGGACGAGGCGGTGGGCACCATCTTTTGCGACTCCTTCCTCTCGCTCGTCGCATTCCTGATTTTGCTGGCGGTCGGGCGTGCGCCGATTCTGAAAAAGAAGGGCATGGGCTTCGTGCGGGGCTTGGCCGTGGCCGCCGTGCCGCTGTGCATCTACGTCGTCTTGCTGCTCATGTTCATAGCCGGCGCCGTCTTCGCCGAGCCCGCCACTCTCGAGAAACAGTTCGGCACACTGCCCGTCTTCAACGCGGCCTCGGTCGTCATGGTGGCAAGCTACCTCTTCGTCGGCTTGGGCGAGGAGCTGGCCTGCCGCGGCGTCGTGGGCGAGACCCTGCTGGAGCACTTCGGCACTTCGCGCGGCGGCATCTGGAAGGGCGCCATCATCACCGGCATCCTCTTCGGCCTTTTGCACATGGGCAATTTCCTGTCGCTAGACCCCGTGTTCGTGTTCGGCCAGATTTTCTCGGCGGCAGGCGGCGGCGTGCTTTTCTGCGCCATCTACTATCGCACGGGCAACATCTGGGTCGTGGTCTTCACCCATGCGCTCAACGATATTTTGGCCTCGTCGGGCATCTGGCTATTTGGCGTCGACACCACGACGCTCACAAGTACGGCCGGCGGCGGCTTCAGCCCGATTCCGTTCGCGGTGTGCATTTTCGACGTGGCGCTGGCTGTCTTTTTGCTGCGCAAGAAAAAGATTGGCGAGGTGGAGGAAAACTGGCAGCCCGAGCTGCCGAAGTGGCGCGAGAAATAGGGGCTGCCTGCCGCGCCCCGCACATCCCTCCCATACCGTCTTCGCCTCGGCAGTTGGGGTGGCGAAAAGCGCCCGCGGTGCGCAAAAAGCGACTTCAGGCGACGTTTCGGGGCTTTCGTTTCCGTCTTGCGGGCGATTTTGCGCAAAAGGGGACTTTGGGCGACGGTAAACGGGGGCGATAATGTCGCCGGAAGTCCATCTTTGCGCATTTGACGTGCAAAAAGGGACTTTTGGTGTCGCCGAATGTCGACAATTGCGCCAAAACATGGCCTTGCGGGGGCGTGTGCCGCGTGCGGGCGTGCCGCGCTACAATGGGGGCGTCTGTTCACCATGCGCCGCGAAGCGCAAGCGGCGACGTCTGAAGGAGGATGCGCCATGTACACGAACATTCTGGTCCCCTACGACAAATCCGAACATGCCCAGCGCGCCCTGCATGCGGCGGCAGGCCTGGCCGCCGGCGAGGACAACGCGAAGCTCCTCATCCTAAACGTCACCGACCTGCCCGATTACAACGACGCCGCCTTCGAGGTGGCCGCGCGCATGGCCGGCGTGAAGGACTTCGACGTCGAGGCCGCCAAGGAGACGCGCCAGGGCTATGTGCAGGAGCAAAAGGCGCAGCTCTCGCGCGAGATAGAAGATGCCCTAGGCCCGGCGCCGCAAGGCCTCACAGTCGACATCGAGGTCATCGGCGGGCATGCCCAAGAGATCATCCCGCGCTACGCGAAGCGCCACGAGTGCGACTGCATCGTCATGGGGCGGCGCGGCCTGGGCGCCATACGCGGCGCACTCGGCTCGGTCTCCTATGCCGTCTTGCGCTCGACGGACCTGCCCGTGCTCATCGTGAAATAGGGGCGGCGCTTGGGACTCGGCCTCGGGCGGGGCGGCATCCAAAGCCGGCTTTGAATATCGACCGCGTGGCGCGGCGGGTTGCACATCATGCGCCCGCCGCGTCTCTTTTCACGACGCAAAAAATCGCCGTCCGCACCGCACGCCGCCCGCCGCCCGCACCGCACGCCGCCGCACCCATCCCGTGTCCGGCATCCGCTTTACCCGCCCGCAGGCTGCCCGCGAGCCGCCGCGTCCGCTCGCAGAAAAAACACGTCCCGCCATCTTTCTTCACCCCTCTCGCCCGCGCTTCCAAACATCGGCGGGCGACCTGCAAAAACACAAGTCCTAGTATCTTTACCACTTGAATTCCACAAGATATTGTGGATAAACGAGCGCCATCTTTTGCCCCCGATGGCGTATTCTCCCTTCCCGCACGGCCGAGACGCGCATATGCCCATGCGCTTGTTGCGGATGTGTCCTCGCGGTTTTTCCGCGGCAAATACAAGACCTCAGCGACGAGAACTCAGCGACGAGCGACGAAGGGGATGGGTGACGACATGAAGATCATCAAGCGCAACGGATCGGAAGTCCTTTTCGACATAGAAAAGATTGCCAACGCCATACGCGCGGCCAATCAGGAGGTTGCCCGTGCCGAGCGCCTGACGGAGCGCCAGGTGCGCTACGCCTCGGAAAACGTGGCCGACAAATGCGAGAGCGCCGGCCATGCCGTGTCGGTGGAAGAGATTCAAGACATGGTCGAAGACGAGATCATGGCCTTGGACTGCTTCGAGGTGGCGCGCAAGTACATCATCTACCGCTACCTGCAAAACCTCAAGCGCCAAAACAACACCACCGACGACAAGATACTGTCGCTTATCGAGTGCAACAACGAAGAGGTCAAGCAGGAGAACTCGAACAAGAACCCGACCGTCGTGTCCGTGCAGCGCGACTATATGGCAGGCGAGGTCTCGCGCGACCTGACCATGCGCATGCTTTTGCCCCAAGACGTGGTTGAGGCCCATAAGGAGGGCATCATCCACTTCCACGACTCGGATTACTATGCGCAGCACATGCACAACTGCGATCTGGTGAACCTCAACGACATGCTGCAAAACGGTACGGTCATATCCGGTACCCTCATCGAAAAGCCGCATTCGTTTTCCACGGCCTGCAACATCGCGACGCAGATCATCGCGCAGGTGGCCTCCAGCCAATACGGCGGCCAGTCCATCAGCCTCGCGCACCTCGCGCCTTTCGTGGACGTCTCGCGCAAAAAGATCGCCCGCGAGGTCTACGCTGAAATCGAGTCGCTGGGCGTCGAGCCTGCGCCCGGTGCGGCGGCGCAAATTGTCGAGCGGCGCCTGCGCGACGAAATCCGCCGCGGCGTCCAGACCATCCAATACCAGGTCGTCACACTCATGACCACGAACGGCCAGGCACCTTTCGTCACCGTCTTCATGTATCTGAACGAGGCAAAAGACGAGGCGGAGAAGCACGACCTGGCTCTGATCATCGAAGAAATGCTCGCCCAGCGCTTCCAGGGCGTGAAAAACGAGGCGGGCGTGTGGATTACCCCGGCGTTTCCCAAGCTCATCTACGTGCTTGAAGACGACAACGTGTTCGAGGGCTCGCCGTATTTTTACCTCACGCAGATGGCGGCCAAGTGCACGGCGCGGCGCATGGTGCCCGACTACATCTCGGAAAAGAAGATGCACGAGCTGAAGCTGTCGAAGGGCGAGGAGCCGGGCGAGGGCGACGTCTACACTTGCATGGGCTGCCGATCGTTTCTCACCCCGGATCGCAGCGGCAACGGATATGGCAACGTGGCCCGCGCGAAGGACTACGAGCCGGGCAAGCCGAAGTACTACGGGCGCTTCAACCAGGGCGTCGTCACGATCAGCCTGCCGGATGTCGCGCTGTCTTCCGGCGGCGACGAGGAGCGCTTCTGGGAGATTTTCGAGGAGCGCTTGGAGCTGTGCCACCGCGCTTTGCGCGCTCGCCACGAGCGTCTGAAGGGCACGCTCTCGGATGCCGCGCCCATACTCTGGCAATACGGGGCGCTCGCGCGTCTGGAGAAGGGCGAGACCATCGATAGGCTGCTCTACGGCGGCTATTCCACGCTGTCGCTGGGCTACGCCGGCCTCTACGAGTGCGTGAAGTACATGACGGGCCACTCGCACACCGATCCGGAGGCCACGCCATTTGCGCTGTCGGTCATGCAGCACATGAACGACAAATGCGCCGAGTGGAAGGCCGCTGAAGACATCGATTATTCGCTCTACGGCACGCCGCTGGAGTCCACGACTTACAAGTTCGCGAAGTCGCTGCAGCGCCGCTTCGGCATGGTGAAGGGCATCACCGACCACGGCTACATCACGAATTCCTACCACGTGAACGTGCGCGAGGAGATAGACGCCTTCACCAAGCTGCGCTTCGAAAGCGAGTTCCAGCGCCTGTCGCCTGGCGGGGCCATCAGCTACGTGGAGGTGCCCGACATGCAGGGCAACCTCAAGGCCGTCGTGAAGGTGATGCAATACATCTACGAGAACATCATGTACGCCGAGCTGAACACGAAAAGCGATTTCTGCCAGGCGTGCGGCTTTGAGGGCGAGGTGAAAATCGTCGAAGAGGACGGCAAGCTGGAGTGGGAGTGCCCGAACTGCGGCAACCGCGACCACGACAAGCTCAACGTCGCGCGGCGCACCTGTGGCTACATCGGCACGCAGTTTTGGAACCAGGGCCGCACGGAAGAGATTAAAGACCGCGTGATGCACCTGTAGGGCGCGCGCACGGGTAGGCAGATGGGCGGACAGGCAGACGGCGGGCGGACAGACGGGCATGCTCGACAGCGGTTGTAGACGATGAATTTCGGCGAGATGAAATATTGCGACATCGCGAACGGGGAGGGCGTGCGCACCTCGCTGTTCGTGTCGGGGTGCACGCATTGCTGCCCGGGCTGCTTCCAGCCCGAAACCTGGGATTTTTCCTTCGGGCGCCCTTTCACCCGCGAGGTTGAAGACGAGATTGTCGAAAGCCTCGCGCCGGCGTACGTGGACGGGTTGACGGTGCTGGGCGGCGAGCCCATGGAGCCGGACAACCAGCGCGCGCTCCTGCCCTTTTTGGAGCGGGTGCGAGCAGAGTGTCCGGGCAAGACCGTGTGGCTGTTTTCCGGCGACACCTACGAAGAGCTCGTGCGCGAGGGATCGCCGCGCCGCACCGAGGCGACCGATGCCTTGCTGGCCTGCGTGGACGTGCTCGTGGACGGGCTCTACGACCTATCGCTGCACGACGTGTCGCTGCGCTTTCGCGGCAGCTCCAATCAGCGCGTCATCGACCTTGCGGCCACGCGGGCGGCTGGGCGCGTCGTGCTGTGGCGCGACGATGCGCAATACGCTGCCCGCTCCTTCGAGAAGACGGGGTAGGGGCGCGGTATTGGCGCCGTCGCGGCCGGCGGCATCGGCGGTGCCTGCTCGGGACTGCGTCGCGGGAAACGGGCGCGCGGGAAACGGCGCGGAAAACGGGCGCGCGCGCCGCGCTGCGTTAGAATCGCGCCGTATCTTTCACGAGACGAAAACGAGACGAGGAGACGCGCATGCCCGCACGATACGACACGATTCTGTTCGACATGGACGGCACCCTGCTCTACACCCTCGACGATTTGGGCGCGTCGGTGAACTATGCGCTTGGGCGCGCGGGGCTGCCGCTTGCGAGCGCAGACGAGGTGCGTGAAGCGGCCGGCTACGGCTCCATCGTGCTCATCGAGTTGCTCACACACCATGCGTATCCGACGGAATCGCCCGAGTTCGAGCGCGTCTTCGCCGATTTCAACGCGCACTACGAGGCGCACCGCGACGACACGACGCGTCCCTACGACGGGGTGATGGAGCTGCTTGCGGCGCTCAAAGAACGCCAGGTGAAGATGGCCGTCGTCAGCAACAAGATAGCTCGCGACACCGAGGCGCTGCGCCAAAAGTGGTTTGCCGACTACATCTCCGTGGCGGTCGGCCGTACCGACGATGTGCCGCCCAAGCCTGCGCCGGACATGGCCCTAGCGGCGCTTGAGGCGCTGGGCAGCTCGGCAGATCGCGCGCTGTATGTGGGGGACTCCGAGCCGGATGCGCAGGTGGCCAAGGCGTCCGGTTGCACAGGCGTGAGCGTGACCTGGGGCTTTCGCACGCGCGAGACCCTAGAAGCCCAGCAGCCCGCCCACATCATCGACACGCCGGCTGAGCTTTTGCCCATCGTGGACGCGTGAGGCGCAAGGCGGCGCACGGCACGAAGCGTGAGGTGCGCCGACGCGCCGACGCGGGGCATACATCACGGGGCATACATCACAGGGCGCAAAGCGCGGCGCACGCAGGGCGCAAGACATGAGGCACGGGACACGAGCCTGCCTTTGTTCGCGCATACCGTGCAAGCCTGAACTTGACGGCTGCGCCGCGGCTCGAACGCGCTATCCTATACGGACGTTTGTCTCCACGGGGCAGGCCACAGTCTATGGTCGCGCTCCCAGATCAAGAGGAGGGCATACAGTGCCTGACAGCAAGACCTTAAACCAGTACACCATGCACACGCACACCTGCGGCCAGCTGCGCGAAAGCGACATCGGCCAGACCGTCACCCTGACGGGTTGGGTGGGCAAGCGCCGCGACCACGGCGGCCTCATTTTCGTGGACCTGCGCGACCGCGAGGGCATCACCCAGGTGGTCTTCGATCCCGACCATGCCGCCGCCTGTTTTTCCCTGGGCGAGAAGATGCGCCCCGAGTGGTGCATCGAGGTCACGGGCTTCGTGCGCCGCAGACCCGAGGACACGGCAAACCCGAAGCTGCCCACCGGCCAGGTCGACGTCGTGGTCGAGGAGTGCACCATCTTAAACGAGTCCGCCACACCGCCTTTCCCGCTCGACGACGATTCGGACACCGACGAGACGACGCGCATGAAGTGGCGCTACCTCGACCTGCGCCGCAAGCCCGTTGCTGATGCCATGCGCTTGCGCGACACCATCACCTGGGCCATACGCAACGCGCTGCACGAGCGCGCCTTCACCGAAATCGAGACCCCCGTCTTGGGCAAGTCCACGCCGGAGGGCGCGCGCGACTTCATCGTGCCCTCGCGCGTGAACCCGGGCAAGTTCTACGCCCTGCCCCAGTCCCCGCAGCTGTTTAAGCAGCTCACGCAGGTGGGTGGCATGGAGCGCTACTACCAGATTGCGCGCTGCTTTCGCGACGAGGACCTGCGTGCCGACCGCCAGCCCGAATTCACTCAAGTCGACATCGAGATGAGCTTCGTGTCTGATGACGACGTCATGAACCTGATGGAAGACGTGTTCCAGGAGGTCTTTGCGGCCGTCGGCATCGACGATGTCTCCTTCCCGCTCGACCGCGTGCCCTACGCGCAGGCCATGGCCGAATACGGCAGCGACCGTCCCGACAGGCGCTTCGGCATGAAGCTCGTGGACATCTCCGAGATCGTGGCCGACTGCGGCTTCAAGGTCTTTTCCGGGGCACTGGCATCGGGCGGGGTGGTGAAGGCCATCAACGCCAAGGGCATGGGCGACTGGCCGCGCGCGCAAATTGACAAGCTGGGCGAGCTGGCCGTCGAGTGGGGCGCCAAGGGCATGGCCTGGATTCAGTATCGCAGCGAGGGCAAGGTCAACAGCCCCATCACCAAGTTCTTCACCGAAGACGAGCTAGCCGCCATCGAGCGCGCGCTCGACGTCGAGCCGGGGGATTTGGTCATGTTCGGCGCGGACAAGCCCGCCGTGGTTCACGAGGTACTGGGTCAGATGCGCCTGCACTGCGCCGAGCTGCTCGATTTGGACCGCTCGGGGCACGATTTGTGCTGGGTCGTGGACTTCCCCATGTTCAAGTACGACGAGGACGAGAAGCGCTACGCCGCCGAACACCACCCCTTCACCCGCGTGCGCGACGAGGACCTAGACAAAATAGAGTCCGACCCCCTGGCTTGCGGCTCCTACAGCTACGACATCGTCATGGACGGCTTCGAGATGGGCGGCGGCACGATTCGCATCCACCAGCCCGAGCTGCAGCGCCGCGTCCTGCGCGCCATCGGGTTGACCGACGAGCAGATAGACGAGCAGTTCGGCTTCCTCATCCAAGCGCTGGGTTTCGGTGCCCCGCCCCACGGCGGCATCGCGCTCGGCCTCGACCGCCTGTGCATGCTCGTGGGCGGCTATCCGTCCATACGCGACGTGATCGCCTTCCCCAAGACCTCCTCGGGCGCCGACCCCATGACGGGCGCGCCGGCCGAGGTGTCGCGCCGCCAGCTGAAGGACGCGTCCATACGCGTGGACCTGTAGGAAAGGGGAAAAGATGCTGCATTTGAAGCGCGAGTACTTCCCCACCCTCAAAGAAGACCCCGCGGGCGCCGATATCGCCAGCCACCGGCTGCTGCTGCGCGCTGGCATGATTCGCCAGATGGGCTCGGGCACCTACACCTTCCTGCCGCTGGGGATGCGCGTGCTGCTGAAAGCCGAGCAGATTGTGCGCGAGGAGATGAACGCGACGGGCGCCCAGGAGGTGCTCATGCCCATCTTGCAGCCGGCCGAGCTGTGGCACGAGTCGGGGCGCTGGGACGACTACGGCCCGGAGCTGATGCGCCTGACCGACCGCCACGAGCGCGGCGTGTGCCTAGGACCCACGCACGAGGAGCTGATCACCGACCTCGTGCGTAACGAGCTGCGCAGCTACAAGGACCTGCCCGTCACGCTGTGGCAGATGCAGGTGAAGTTCCGCGACGAGATGCGCCCGCGTTTCGGGCTGTTTCGCACGCGCGAGTTCATCATGAAAGACGCTTACAGCTTCAACGAGGACGCCGAGAGCCTGGATGCCACCTACAAGCAGATGCAGGTGGCCTACGCGCGCGTGTGCGAGCGCATGGGGCTGGACTGGCGCATGGTGGATGCCGACCCGGGCCAGATTGGCGGCAACGAGACCGTCGAGTTCATGGCTTTGGCCGACGCGGGCGAAAGCGACTTGCTCAGCTGCACCTGCGGGTTTGCGGCAGATGCCGAGGCGGCCGAGTGCGAGGTCGCGATGGCCGGCGGCTCCGCTGCCCGCGAGCTGGAGAAGCTGGCCACGCCCGACGTGCACACCATCGCGGATTTGGCGGCGTTTTTGGACGTGCCGGAAAACGCGACGGTGAAGGCGCTGTCGGGCACCGGCGACGACGGGCGGGTGTATGCGCTGTTCATCCCGGGCGACCACGAGCTTAACGAGATAAAGGCCGAGCGCGCGGTGCCCGGGTGGCGTCTGCTCGGCGACGCGGAGATGGTGGCGACCGGCCTGCACAAGGGCTCGATGGGGCCGGTGGGGCTGCCGGAGGGTGTCGTGTGCGTGTGCGACAGCCACCTGCGCGACTACCATGCGTGGGCGGTCGGGGCAAACGAGGACGGCTATCACTTCCTGGGCGCCGAGCCCGGACGCGACTTCACGCCCGACATGTGGGCGGACCTGGTTATGGCGCACGCCGGCGACGGCTGCCCGCGCTGCGGCAAGGCGCTTGTCGGCACGCGCGGCATCGAGGTGTCCCAGGTGTTCAAGCTGGGCACGAAGTACTCCGAGGCCCTGGGCGCCACCTTCATGGACGCGGACGGCAACGAGCGTCCCTTTGTCATGGGCTGCTACGGCATCGGCGTCACGCGCTCGGTGGCGGCCGTCGTCGAACAGCGCAACGACGAGGCGGGCATGTGCTGGCCGGTGTCGCTTGCGCCGGCCGAGGTGGTCGTGCTGCCTTTGCAGACAGACGACGATGTGGTCGAGCCGCTCGCGCGCGAGCTTGCCTGCGCGTTGGAGGGTGCGGGCGTCGAGGTGGCCTTCGACGACCGCGACGAGCGTGCCGGGGTGAAGTTCGCCGATGCCGACCTCGTGGGTTGGCCCTACCAGCTCGTCGTGGGCAAGCGCGGCGCCAAAGAGGGCAAGGTCGAGTTCAAGGACCGCGCCTGCGGCGAGAAAGTGGAGCTGTCCGTCGATGAGGCGGCCGCGCACATCGCCGCCGTCGTGGCAGAGGCTCGCCGCGCGTTGGAGCCTGCGACGAACACTGTTGACGATTTGCTGTAGAGACGAGGAGCGTGGTCGTATGAGGAAGCAGGTCTTGTGGGGCGCGGCTGCGGGGGTCGGAGCAGCGCTGCTCGGCGCGGGAGCGGTCGCGACGAAGCTGTACGCGAGCCGCCTGCGCAGCGTGCGCAGCTTGCGCGGCGTGGCCGAGGAAGGCCAGTGGGGCCTTTACGACATGCACGTCGACTATCCCTACAACATCGATCGCGTCATACGGCGCGGCATCTTCGACGACCAGTCGCTTTCCGAGGCCATCGTCAAGGAGGCGCTGCCGTTCGTGCCCGCGCATATCGGCACCTCGCATTTCGGCTGCAGCGCCGCGAGCTTTGCCGACGGGCAAGGCAACGTCTTCATGCTGCGCAACTACGACTACAAAGACGACACTTCGGCGCTGCTCGTCCACTGCGCGCCCAAGCACGGCTACCGCTCGGTGGCCACCGCCGCGCTAAACAAGATAGGTGCCTGCAACCTGCGCAAGCTGAAAAAGCGCCTCGCCTGCCTGACCGCGCCTTTCATTTGCCTGGACGGGGTGAACGAGAAAGGCGTGGCCATCGCCATCCTCACCCTCGACAGCGAGCCGGTATTTCAGCAGGCGGGCAAGCCCGTCATCACCCCGACGCTTGCCGTGCGCCTCGTGCTCGACCGCGCGGCGAGCACCGCAGAGGCTGTCGAGCTGCTGCGCTCCTACGACATGTGCGCGTCTGCGGGCCGCGACTACCACTACTACATCGCCGATGCGCAAGGAGACGCCCGCGTCGTCGAATACGACTGCGACAGCCCCGCGCGTGAGTTGGTTGCCACGCCCGTGCGCGCCGTCACCAACTTCTATGCGCTCTACCGCGAGCGTGTAGAGATGGGGGAGGGCGTCGGTGCGGGTGAAGGTGCTGCCGTGCGCAGGTACGGCCACGGACTGGACCGTTGCGAGCGCATCGAGGAGGTGCTTGATGCCGACGAGGCGGCAGGCCGCCTGTCCAAGGGCAGCGCCTGGCGCGCGCTCGAGGCGTCTTCGCAGCCGCCGCGCGCAGACGATGTGACCAGCAACACACAGTGGTCGATCGTCTACAACCTGCGCACCTTGGGCGCAGAGATTGCCTTGCGCCGCGATTTCTCCGAGAAAATCTCCTACGGCCTGGGCGGCGTGCAGGCCCCGGCACGCGACTAGGGGCGGCCAATCCCGCTTTTTCGGCTCATTGCCGCACGGCGCGGCGCCTTTGGCTTTCACCATATGCGCGCCTGCGCCGCATCTGAGCCAAGCCTTCATCCCTCCTTACGCCGCGCGGGCGATGCTTCGCGATGTCCGAAACATACGGGCAGGCAGGCGCCCTTGCCTTCGCTCGCCGCTAGCGCTGCACGATGAAGCGCCGCCGCAGCTTCGTGGCGACGATTTCGAGCACCACCGATACGATGAGGCACATCCACACAATCAGGCCGATCTCGTGGATGTTGAAATAGTAGTTGCCCGCCAAAAACAGCGAGTACCCGATGCCGCCCGAGCCTGCCATGCCCGCCACGACGACAGCCGCGACGAAATTTATCTCGAAACGGATGAAAGTCCACGACAGCATCTCGTTGACCTTCTCCTTAAACACGCCGTGAAAGACCACTTGCCACCACGAGGCGCCCGTCGCACGCAGCGCTTCCAGCACGCCCGGACTGACCTCCTCGAAGCTTTCCGAATAGGCCTTCACGAGATAGCCCACCCCGTGAAAGAGCATGCCGATGACGGCGGCTTCGGGACCCAGCCCGATGGCGACGGTGAAGATGAGCACCCACAAGATGGTGGGCACCGCGCGGATGATGGACATGACAATCTTGATGATGTTGCTCGCGAGCTTGTTCGAGAGATTGCTGGCCGCGGCAAGCCCCAAGACAAGCGCGATGGCCGCTGCGCCCAAGGTGGTGAGAACCGTTAGGGCGAAGGTGACGAAAAGCTCGTTTACCAGCGTCGCGTACCGGAAGTGCCCGTCCACGTGCGGCTGCGTGGCCATGGTGGCGAAATTGGACAGGCAGTCGCGCAACGCTTGCCCGAGGTCGACCTTGCCGTAGTCCATCTGCACGAAGGTTCCGACGGTCACGACGACGATGGCGATGAGCACGACGGCCAACACGAAATCGTAGCGCTCGCGCACGCGCGTCTTCACCTTGCCCGAGGCGCTTTTCGCAAGCCCGTGGGTGTCGGAGGGAGGTTCGAGCAGGCTGCGGCGGATGAAGTTGGAGGTCGTCTCGCAGGCAATGACGACGATGATGACGCAGACCAGCACGAGGCCGGCTTCGGCGTAGTCGAACTGCTTGTAGAAGAGGTCGAAGACAAAGCCGATGCCCGTGCCCGTGAGCATGCCCACCAGCGTGGCGTCGCGGATGTTGGTCTCGATCATGTAGAGTACCCAGCTGACGACCTGCGTGATGCTCATGGGGATGACGGCGCGGCAGACCACTTGCAGATACGACGCGCCCGTCGCCCGCAGCGCCTCTATGGGGCCGGCCGGCAGCTCGTCGAGGTTTTCCAGAAAGCAGCGCGTGAGAAAGCCTAGGCTTTGCAGGAAGAGGGCGAGGTATCCGGTGAACTCGCTTTGCTTGAAGGAGAAGAGCAGCAAAAACGCCCAGGCAACGATGGGGATGTTGCGAAACACCGAGGCGATTGCGCGCACGATCAGGGGCACCGGGCCTTTGAGGCCGACCGAGCGCGAGCCGAGTATCGCGAGTATGTAGGCCAGCACCGCCGCCGTGGCCGAGGCCGCTACCGAGTCGAGGAAGGTGGAAAACAGCGCGGGGAGTATGCGGTTGAGCTTTTGGAAGCTGGCTGCGTCGGGCATGAAGTGGGTGGTGAACCAGACAAAGCCGGAGATGAGGTCGGCCACCGCCTCTACGAGGTCGAAGCCGACGAACAGCGAGCAGCTCCAGCCCAGTGCGAGGAAAAGCGCCACGCCCGCCGCAAGTGCCATGCCCTTTTTGCGGTAGAGGCGCTGGACTGCCGCAAGGCCGGTTGCGACGGTCGAGGTGCCACCGCCTGCAAGTTCTGTTTTGCTGCCGACCTCGGCCGCCTTGCGCGCCTTCACGCTTGCTCCTGCTCGCGCGCGTCTACCACGTCCGCCCTGCTTGCGTCCGCGCCGCCGGTTTCATCCGTTTCGGATGCATCTTTTGCATCCGCGCCGCTCGCGTTTTCACCCGCATCCATGCCGTAGATCTCGCGAATCGTCGCCTCGTCTAGCTCGTCGGGAGACCCGTCGAAGCGCACCGTGCCGCCGGCGATGCCGATGATGCGGTCGGAGAACTCGACGGCGAATTCCACCTGGTGCAAGCTGACGAGCGCGGCCACCCCCAACTCGTCGACTGCCCAGCGCAAATGCTCCATGACAGTGCGCGAGGACGCGGGGTCCAAGCTTGCGATGGGCTCGTCGGCCAGTATGAGCAGCGGCTCTTGCACGAGAGCGCGCGCAATGCCGACGCGCTGCTTTTGCCCGCCGGAGAGCTGGTCGACGCGCGTGCACACGTAGTCGCCCAGACCCACCTGTTCAAGCATCGAGACGGCTTTCTCCTTTTCCTCGTCGGAAAACAGCCCAAGCGCGCCGGCAAGCGAGTTCTTGTAGCCAAGGCGGCCCTGCAAGACGTTTTCGACGGCGGTCGAGCGGCTGACGAGGTTGTAGTGCTGGAAGACCATGCTCACCTTGCGCCGCGCCCGCCGCAGCTTGCCTCCGCGCAACCGGGCCATGTCCTGGCCGTCGAAGACGACGCTGCCCGACGTGGGGGTGATGAGTTTGTTCACGCAGCGCAGGAAAGTGGATTTGCCCGCGCCGGACTTGCCGATGATGGAGACGAACTGGCCGCGGTCCACGGAGAGGTTCACGCCCTCGATGGCGTTTTCCTTGCCGTCGTAGCTTTTCACCAGATCGCTCACGCGTAAAAGCGGACTTGTGCCCGCCTCTTTCGCGTTGCCCGTCGCAAGCGCGTCGTGCGCCCGCGTCCCGTTTTCTGCGGCCATATCCGTCTCCATCGTCTTCATGCGGCTCCTTTTACCAGCTCTTTCGTTTTTAGCCTTCGGTCCAGCCGATCATCTTGCGGAAGGAGTCGTAGTAGCTGTCGTCGGCGCGCACGAAACGCACCTTGTCCGTCTTCTTGCTCCAGTTCGAGACCGTCTCGGTGTCGTTGGGGTCGGGGAAGATCTTCTTGTTGGCGGCCACCTCGTCGCCGGTCATGTAGGCGATGATCTTCTCGCGGGTCTCGTCGTCGATCGCGGCCTTGTTCACGCAGATGGGCACCGCCGGCACAGCCAGCGAGTCGATGACGGTGAAGGACTTGCCGCCGGACTTGTCAAGCGGCGTGTCGACGCCTTCCTTGATCTTGTAGACGGCGCCGGTCTCGCCTGCCGTCCCCGAGACCAGCTCGTCGAAGGGGTCGGTCAAATAGTCGGCGAAGACCGCCAGGTCGGCATCGCCCGAGACCAGGTTGTAGAGCGAGCCCGGGTGCGAGCCCGGCAGCAGCACGTTGGAGAAGAACTTGTCTGCGCCGCCCTCGGCCAGATCGTCGGTGCTGCCCAGCGAGAACTGGTTTTTGATGACGGTGGCCGGCACCACGAAGCCCGAGGTGGAGTTGAGGTTGACGAAGGAAAACGACTTGCCCTTGATGTTGTCGAGGGAGTAGTTGCCGTTTGCGTCCTTATACTTGTCGGCATCCTCGGTGCGCACGCAGATCATGGAGTGGTAGGAGACCTCGTCGAGCTCGCCTTGGTCGTTGGACAAGACAAACGCGATGTCGATGTCTTTGTTTTTGGCGTGCGACTCGAGGTACTCGGAGGCGCCGAGCGAGGCGAACTGGGCCTTGCCCGAGACGAGCGACTCGATGGTCACGTTGTAGTCGGTCGTGGTCATCATCTCGCAGGGGATGCCGCTGCCGGCCTCGAAGCACTTCGCGACTTCCTCGCGCATGCCGTCGTAGGTGGTCGTGGACTCGTTGGGCTCCCAGACGAAGACGACCTTGTCGAGCTTGGAGGCGCTGCTGCTGCCGCTGCTCGACGACGAGCCGGACGCGCCGCAGCCCGCCAGGCCAGCGCCCATGACGCCTGCGGCGATCAAAGCCGCGGCGCCCCCGATGAACTGTCTGCGATTCACATTTGCCATTCTTTCTTCCCTTCTTTTCCTAAAACCCTTTCCCTATGCCGCACGGCTCGGACGAAAAGCGCCGCCCGTGCCTTGCGGCGGACAATCCGGAAGTTTTTCCGGTCTATCCCATGTGATGTGCGCTCGCCCGCTACACGAGGACCTCGCCGACTTCGTCTTCGAGCATGTTCATGACGGCTTTCATGGCCCACACGTTGCCGCCTTTTGCCCATGTCGTCTCTCGATCGGCCATGCGCCCTCCTCGTTTTTCCACAGACGCGGAAATGATAGCCGAATATATGCACCGTGCAAATATGGGAATTTTTACAATTCCAATACGTGAACGCTGTTTCTATGTGCGGGGGAGTTGCTGTGTGGTGAAGGGGGACTGCCATGCGATGAAGGCGAGTTGCTTTACGGTGAGGAGGAGCTGTCATGCGGTGAGGGGGGCGGTGGCGCGAAGGGGATAACGCGAAGGGGCAATGCAAAGGGGGCGCCGCGAAGGGGGCGCCGCGTGGACGCCCCCTTGGACAAAGCGCGAGTCCTGTATCTTTCGAAGCCTTTCCTGTGCAGGGCTTACGCCGTCGCGCCGCCGCAGCTCGACCCGGCGCCCGCGCAGCAGCCGTAGCAGTGGTTGGCAAAGACGATGTCGCGCGGGGATGGCGCCGCCTTCGCCAAATCGAAGATGGTCGTGCCGCCCTCGACCGGCAGTCCGAGTGCCTGGTTGAAGTCGCAGTCGTAGCACTTTCCTTGCCAGTCCACGCTCACTTGGTCGCGGCACATCATGCCCTCGCAGGTAGCCTCGTTGAAGGCGCCTTCCAAGCGCTTCATGTAGGCCGACAGGTTGCCGCGCGCGGCCAGGCGCTCGGCAAAGCGACCAGAGGGGTTGTTGGCGATGGCGATGAGCGAGTCGAAGTGCACGCCGAACTCGTCGGCCATGCGCGCCTTGAACTCCTCCTCGGCCGAGTCCTGTGACGGCGGCAGCACAGCGCCAGCCGGGTTGTAGACGAAGACCAGCTCGTGTGCGCCCGTGCCAAATCCCAGTTCGTTTAAGCGCCGCGCCGCCTCGATGTTGCGCTCGAAGACGCCGGATCCGCGCACCTTGTCGACCGTGCGGGCGGAGTAGTAGGGCATCGACGCCATGAGGCTCACGTCGTAGTCGGCGTAGAGCTGGGCGAACTTCTCGTAGGCCGGCTCGGTCAAGATGCACAGGTTCGTGCGGCATATGGGGCGTATGCCCCGCGCGTGCACCTCGCTCAAAAACCACTCGTAGTCCGGGTGCATCTCCGGCGCCCCGCCCGTGATGTCCATGCTGGTAAAGCCGCCCGTCTCATAGGCATCGAGGCACGCCTGCATGGTGTCGCGCTCCATCATTTCGACGCGCGTGGGGCTGCACTGCAGGTGGCAATGCTTGCAGGACAGGTTGCACATGTACCCGAGGTTCACCTGCAGGGTGCCCAGGCGCTCCTTCGTGCGGCGGCAGTCCTTGGGCACGCGCTCGACGAAGGGGGGCACGGACGCGAGCGCCGACGCTACCTCTTCGCCGGCCATCAGAAATCGACCTTGTCGATGACGTTGCGCATCTGCACGCCGTGCGCGAGGGCTGCGCCGCCGCGTATGGCGGCCGCCACGTGCAAGGCCTCGGTCAGCTGCTCCTCGTCGGCGCCGTGCTCGAGCGAGGCGTTCGTGTAGGCGTCGATGCAGTAGGGGCATTGCAGGGCAGACGCCACGGCTAGCGCAATCAGATCCTTCTCGCGCTCGCTCAGCGCGCCGTCCTTGAACACGTCGCCGTACCAGCCCATGAACTTCTCGAACAGCTCCGGGCGAACCGAGCCGACGCCTGCCGGGCTGAACTTGGAGAGGTCTTCGGGGTTGTAGTAGGTTTCCATGGTGCGAGCTCCTTTCTCGACGGTACTTGCTATACGACAGTATAAGACCGACTCCAGTACTTGGCGTCGAATATTTGTCCGCTGGCGCGCGTGCCGCCTTACTTTACCGTTTTCTGGGGCACGAGCGCATGCAGGCGCACGCACCGAGCAGCCTCGTCGTAGGTGTAAATCAGGTCGAACGGCTCGACGACCAGCTTGAAGATGTCCTTGCCGAAGCGTTTTTTGAGCGAATCCCGGATGATTTTCGAACCCATCGTCGGAACCACTTCAAGCAAGAGAATCGTCCTTTTCAGTCTCTTGGCAAGCCCAGGGGAGTAGATTTGACCTGCGTCTTCAAGGAACTGCTCTGAAAACTCGATGCTTACGACCATGTCTCGGGGTGTCTTTCTTTGAGCATCTCGAATAAGGTGTCGCTGCCTTCGTGGTATTTGCCCTCGGCAAACTGACGCTCGCTGCTCTCCAACGCCTCGGCAACCCTTTCGATGTATCTGTCATCGTCTTCTTCGATTGCCGAAGAAGGAAAGTTCGAGGGGATGATTCGTACCCATGGTTTCGAGTTCTTGAACACCGTGACGGGCTGTCCCGTTTCGCAGACGCCGTTAGCGATTTGCGAGAAATTCGCCCTCGCCTCACTTGCCGTTGCCGTGAGAGTTGCCACAGTCCCTCCATTCGCTGCGCTGAAATTTACGCTTGAATTTTAGCAAGATTGCATCCGCCGCGCCAAGCAGCCTTGGAGGGCGCCTACTCTTTGCTAGATGAAACGGAATATACTCGTGAGCATATTTTTATACGGCTGGTTTAAGGAGACGCGAAGCGAAGGTGATGGGCAGGGGTATTGCGAGAGCAGAGCTGGTGAAGCTTGCCTTCGCGGCGGCGGCGCTGCTCGCGTGGATGGCCTTCATCTTCTACATGTCGGCAAAGACGGGCGGCGCCTCGGGCGGGATGAGCGAGAGCGTGGCTGCCTGGCTCGCGCAGCTGTTGTGCCCCGACTGGGCGGACATGCCGGCCGATGCGCGCGCGGAGCTTCTGGCGCGCATGAGCCTGCCCGTGCGCAAGGGCGCCCACATCACCGAATACGCCATTTTGGCGGCCCTGGCCTTCACGGCCTTCTCGCAGGCGCGTTTTGTGCGGCGTGCGGGCATGGGCGCGGGCGGAGCTATGGATGCGTCCGATGTTGTGTGTGAAGGCGTTGGCGCATCTGCAGATGAAAGCGTCGAGAGGGGTGCGGGAGCAGGCGCAGGCGCAGGCGCGGGCGCGGGTGAAGATGCGGGAGCAAGCCGCGCCATTTTCTTCATCGCTCTGGCGGCCTTCTCCTTTTCAGCGCTCTATGCCGCAAGCGACGAGTTCCACCAGCTTTTCGTGCCCGGGCGTGCGGGACTTTTCACCGATGTCGCGATAGACTCATGCGGTGCCGCGCTCGGCAGCGCGCTGGCCGCCCTCGTGGCATGGAGGCGTCGCGCTTGCCGCATCAGGAGAAGGGAAGGGAAGAGGCGTCCGTGAAAGGCTCGCATCGCATAATCGTGCTAATCGTCTTGCACGTGATGCTCGCCATCTGGTCGTGCACCGACGTGCTGAGTAAATACGCGGCGGGCGAGGACTTCTTCAGCACCGGATTTTTCGTCATGTGGGCGGGCGTGCTCGTCTTGATGGGCGTCTACGCGCTCGGTTGGCAGCAGGTCATCAGGCGTATGCCGCTCGCGACGGCCTTCGCGAACAAGGCCATCACCATCGTGTGGGGGCTTTTTTGGGGCGTGGCGCTGTTCGGCGAGGCGGTGACGCCCGGCAAAATCATCGGTGCCGTGCTGGTCGTGGCGGGCATCGTCTTGTTCGTCTTCTCTGATGCCGACGAGGGCAAATCTCGCGTCTCCGACGAGAAAGACGCCAGCTCGCATGCGCTCGATGAAAAAGACGCCGGCCGCCGCACCCTGAGCGAGAACGACGCCAGCCCGCGCACCTCCTCAGATGAGGGGGGCGGCGCATGAGCGAGGGGTTTGCCATATACGTGACCGTCATGCTGGTGAACGTCTTCATCAGCTCTGTGGCGCAGGTGCTGTTGAAGAAATCGGCGCTGAAAAAGCACGCCTCGCTTTTGCGCGAGTATCTGAACCCCTACGTGGTGGGCGGCTACGCCATCCTCTTCGTGTGCACGCTGATGAAAATCTTCGCCTACCGCGAGCTGCCCATATCCCTAGGGCCTGTGCTCGAGGCGACGAGCTATGTCTACGTGACCATCTTCGGTGCGACCATCTTCGGCGAGCACGTCTCGAAAAAGAAGGTGGCCGCACTCGCTTTAATCGTGTGCGGCATCGCCGTCTTCTCGTTTCTCGGGTAGGGGTCCTTGCAGCCCGCCTGGGTTTCAGGCGCCCTTTTCCATCGCGTCAATTTCGGCGCGGGTGAACACCGGCCCGTCGAGGCAGATGTAGTGGCTTCCCACGTTGCAGCGCCCGCATTTACCCACGCCGCACTTCATGCGCATCTCCAACGTCGTCACAATCTGCTCGGGCGAAAATCCCATCTTCAGCAGCTGCTCCGAACAGGTGCGATACAGCGACGGTCCTCCGCACAGCACCGCCACGCTGTTATCAGACACCTTCAGCGGCAGCGTCTCCATGAACGGCGCCGTGTAGCCTTCCGGCACGTCGTGGACGCCGTCGGCGTGGTAGACGCTCGTATAGACGTTCATGTCGTCTACCTTCGGCCAGTTCTCGAAGAGGTCTGCGCGGCACACGAGGTCGGCGTAGGTGGACGCCGAGTAGACGAAGTCGATGTGCCCGTAGTCGCTGCGGTGCTCGATGCACCACAAGGCGAAGCTGCGCACGGGCGGCATGCCGATGCCGCCGCCCACGAAGAGCAGGTCGCGCCCCTTGCACGATTCGTAGGGAAACCAGTTGCCGTACGGGCCGCGCAGCCCCACCTGCGAGCCGACCTCGCAGGCGTGCAGGCGCTCGGTCACGCGGCCGACCTTCTTCACCGTGAACTCCACGTAGTCGGTGCCGGTGCCCGAGATGCAAAACATCGACTCGCCCTCGGAGACGAAGCTAAACATCGCCAGCTGGCCGGGCTTGGAGTCGAAGGGCTTTTTGCCGTCCATGGTCTGGAGGCGAAACGTCTTCACGTCGGAGGTCTCCTCCACGATGGAGACAATCTTGCAGACGACGGGCAGGTACGGCTCGCCGCCGTGCGCGCAGCCATGCTCGATGTGTACGGGGTTAGGCATGTGCGGCCTCCTTTCCGTGCAGGTCGTTCACCCGGTCGATCAACACCGTGATGTCGAGCGCGACGGGGCATTTCTCGATGCAGCGCCCGCAGCCCACACACAGCTTCTTGCCGTAGCGCTCCTCGAACCAGGCTAGCTTGTGCATGAAGCGGTTCTTCACGCGGTCGCGCTTGGCCGGGCGCGGGTTGTGGCCCCCGGCCATCTCGGTGTACTCGGAGAACATGCAGCTGTCCCAGCAGCGGAAACGCACGCCCTCCTTGTTGCGGTTGGCCTGCTCGATGTCGAAGCAGTAGCAGGTGGGGCACAGGTAGGTGCAGGTGCCGCAGTTCAGGCACTTGATGGCCGTTGCCTCCCACAGCTCGTCGCTGTCGGCCAGCTCCGCGATGCGCTCGGCGACGTGCTCGGCGTCCACTTGCAGGCTGCAATGCGCCTGCGCCGTCGGGTTCGCATTCGCTCCCTCACCCGCGCCCGCTCCTGCATCCGCGTCGCCGTCGCCCTCGGAAAGAAACGGCTTCCAAGCGCCGGCCAGCGCCGCCTCCCCCATCTCGGTCTGCGCGGCCACTGCGTAGGCGTCGCCGCAATCGTGCAACATGATGTCGGCCGCCGGTGCGGCATCCGGTGCGTTGCCCATCGACTCGCAAAAGCAGGTTTCGGCCGTCTGCGTGCAAGCAAGCGCCACGCAGCAGGTCTTCTCGCGCTTGGCCTCGTAGTACTCGTCCACGTATCCCTTGGTGAAAAACACGTCGTCCAGGCACTCGATGCTGCGCATATCGCAGGGGCGCAGGCCAAATATTGTCTGCGGGCCGCCCGCAAGCGTCTGGCGCACAAACATCGCGCCACTTTCGTCCACGCCATAGGCATACATCTTCTCGGCCTGCGGAAAGAGCAGGTCTTTGGGCGGAAAGAGCGTGTTGCCCGTGCCCAAGGCCATCTCGCCCGGGTTGTCCAGCAAGGTGAACTTCAGCTGCCCGGCCACCCGTTTGGGCACATAGACCGCCTGCTCGCGTGCCAGCGCGGCCAAAAGCTCGTCGAGTTTGTCTTTCTTCAACAGCATGTCGCGCCCCTCCTACATGAACTCTTCGAGGTCGTCTAGGCTATAGGTGCCCAAGACGTCCGGGTTTTCGGCCGTCATGCCGCTTTCGTACTCGCCGAACAAGCCGTTCATATCTTTCACCAGCTTGCGGTTCAAGGCCATGAGCGGCAGATCCATGGGGCAGGCATGCTCGCACTCGCCGCACTCGATGCAGCGATCCGATATATGGAAGGCGCGCACGAGCCCGTAGAAGCGGTTCTCGTTGAGGTTGTTTTGTTTGCCCAGCCAGCCCACGCGGCGGCTGTCCACGAAGCAGCTGCGGCAGCTGCAGCAGGGGCAGACATCGCGGCAGGCGTAGCAGCGTATGCATTTCGTCCATGCTGCGTCAAAAAAGCCGCGGCGCATGCTCGCGTGCATCCCCTCGATAAGCGTCGCCTGCGCATAGCGGTCGGCCGGCGGCGTCTCTGCCACGGGTTCACCGAGCGCGATGTCGCTGGTCACGGGGTTTCTGTGCTGGCAGTTCGTACACTTGTTCAGCACGGCGTCCGTCGCGCGGTCTTTCATCTGGGGGCAGGGCAGGCCGACGAGCACGAGGTCGTCGCGTTCGAGCTGGCCGTCTTGAATCAGGCGGTTGGCGGCGCGCGAGTCGCAGCCGCGCACGGCCAGGCCCACCTTGCCGCGTCCTTTCAGGTCGCGGGCGTATTTCGCGAGGGTGTTCACGCACCACTCGTCAAAGACCAGGCGGTCCGTGTCGTCGGGGGTGAAGCACACAAGCGGCGTCGTCTGGTGCTCGAGGCGCCCGGCCTCCCAGCCGACAAAGGCCGCGACCTGCCCGCTTTCCAGCAGTTGCCGCGCCGTCGCGCGCAGCTTCTCTTGCAAGTCTGCCATCACGCATCGCCCCCTTCACTATCCGTGCCCGCATATCCGGCGGCATCTCCGCCTTCACCTGCAGCAGCGTCGCTACCGCAGGCGCCTTTGCTCGCGGCGCAACCTTCGCCTGTGGCGCACAGCTCCTCCAGCTCGGCCACGAAACCCGGCTCCAAGTTGAAGTCGCCCTCGATGGGCCCCAGCTCGCGTATGCGCTCGCAGAAAGCCTGCGCCGTGTCGCGGAACTTGCCCGCTTCGGCGCCCGATATCCAGCGCACCTGGAAGCGGTCGGGCTCGAGGCCTATGTATTCCAGCTCGCGTTTGAAGACCATGAGCCGGCGCTTGGCGTAGTAGTTGCCCGTCGCGTAGTGGCAGTCGCCTGGATGGCAACCGCATACGAGCACGCCGTCCGCGCCGCGCTGCAGCGCTTCGAGCACGTACTGCGGGTTCACCCGCCCCGAGCACGGCACGCGCAAAAGGCGTATGTCGGCCGGGTACTTCATGCGGTTCAGGCCCGCCAGATCGGCGCCCGCGTAGGTGCACCAGCGGCAGGTGAAGGCCAAAATCTTCGGGCGGAACTCCTGCTGTGCGCCTGCGCCCGCACCCGTGTCTGCGCCCGTGTCTGCGCCCTTGCCGGCCGCCCCCGTCTGCGCGCCCGCGCCCTCGGCCGCTGTCGCGCCCGTCTTTTCTACCATTGGCATAGCGCGTCCACCTCCTGCATGATCGACTCGTCTGTGTATCCCAGCAAATCGAGCGCGCCCGGGCGGCAGGCCACCGTGCATGCGCCGCAGCCCTGGCACAGCGCCGAGTTCACCTCGCAGACCTTGCGCGTGACCTTCACCGAGTTCTCGCGCAGGTTTTTCTCCACGAGGCTCAAGGCGCCGTAGGGGCATATGGGCACGCAGCGCCCGCAGCCCGCACACTTCGCGATGTCCACGTGACTGATCTGCGGATTGGACTCGAGGCTGTCGTGCGCGAACATGCCGATGACCTTGGCCGCCGCCGCGCCCGCCTGCGCGACCGTGTCGGGGATGTCTTTGGGGCCTTGCGCCGCGCCGGCCAAATAGATGCCGCGGCTGGCCGTCTCGACGGGGCGCAGTTTGGGGTGTGCCTCGGTAATCCAGCCGTCCTCGTCGCATTGCACGCCAAACATCATCGCGGTGGCGCGGCTTTTCGCCGCCGGCACCATGGCCGTTTCCACGACGACCATGTCGGCCTCGACGCGCACATTGGAGCCAGACAGCGCATCGGCGCCCAAAACGACGAGATGGTCGCCCTCGCGGTATATCTTGCTCACGCGTCCGTGCAGGTAGAGCGCGCCGTCGCCTTTGGCCTGCATGTAGAACTCGTCGTAGCGCTTGCCGGGGGTGCGCACGTCCATGTAGAAGACGTAGCAGCGCCCGTCGGGCACTTTGTCGAGGTATTGGTGCGCGTGCTTGGCGCCGTACATGCAGCAGGCGCGCGAGCAGTAGCCCACGCCCTTGGCCGGATCGCGGCTGCCCACGCACTTCACCACGACCATGCTCTTGGGCTCCTTGCCATCCGAGGGGCGTAGGATGTGGCCTTCGGTGGGGCCGGAGGCGTTCACGAGGCGCTCGAAGTGCAGTCCGTCGATGACGTCTGCATACGCGCCGCCGCCGTATTCGGGGTAGAGTTCCTCCCACGAGATCAGGTCGTAGCCCGTGGCTAGAATGACCGCGCCGAAGGTCTCGGTGGTGGAGCGGTCCTCGTCGTCGTAGCGTATGGCGCCCGTGGGGCAAATCTTCTCGCACACGCCGCACTTGCCCGTGAGCAGCTTCTTGCATGCGTCGGCGTCGATGACGGGCTTGGAGGGCACCGCCTGCTCGAAGGCCTTGTAGATGGCCGGCCGCGTGTCCATCAGCTCGTTCCACTCGTTGGGGATGTTCTTGGTCGGGCACTTCGTCGTGCACAGGCCGCAGCCCGTGCACAGGTCGTAGTCCACGTATTTTGCCTTCTCGCGAATCGTCACCTGGAAATTGCCCACGTAGCCGTCGACTTTTTCCACCTCGGCCATGGTCTTCACCGTGATCTTGGGGTGGTTGCCCACCTCCGACATCTTGGGCGTGCATATGCAGGCCGAGCAGTCCATGGTGGGAAAGGTTTTGTCCAGCTTGGGCATCTTGCCGCCGATGGTGGGCTCGCGCTCCACGAGGGTCACGGCGTATCCCGCGTCGGCGATGTCGAGGGCCGCCTGCATGCCGGCGATGCCGCCGCCCACGACCAGCGCGTTTTTTGTCACGGGGATCTGCTCGGTGAACAGCGGCGTGTTGCGCGCCACCTTCGCGACGGCCATCTTCACGAGGTCTTTGGCCTTCTCGGTGGCTTGCGCCTTGTCCGTGTGGACCCAGCTGCACTGCTCGCGCAGGTTGGCCACTTCGAGCATGTAGGGGTTCACGTCGGTTTGCGACAGGAGCTTGCGCCAGGTCAGCTCGTGCATGGACGGCGAGCAGGCGGCCACGACGATGCGGTCGAGCGCGTGCGCGGCGATGCTTTCCTTGATTTGCTCTTGGCCGGGGTCCGAGCAGGTGTACTTGTTGTTTTCCGTCCAGACCACGTCGGGCAGCGTCGCGGCGAAGGCGGCGACGGCCTCGGTGTCGACCATCGAGGCGATGTTGCTGCCGCACTGGCAGACGAAGACGCCGATGCGCGCCATCTAGACCACCTCCTGGGAGTTCGCGGGGGTAGGCGCCGGCTCGGCGCCGGATGTTTTGGTGAAAGCTTGCGCAGATTCAGCCGCCTGGCCGCTCGCCTGCGCGGGCTCAGCTGCCTGGCCGCTCGTTTGCGCGGCGTCTGTGTTTTCTGCCGGCGCGGGGGAGGGGGTGGCCTGGAACCCGGCGATGCGCTTGGTGGGCAGATCCGTGGCCTCCACGAAGTGGTGGGTGAAGCCCGCGCTTTCCGCATCCGCGCCCATGGCCGCGGCGAGAAGCTCGGTGAAATAGTAGACGGGGATGTTCCAGTCGGCGCCTTGCGCGCGTGCCACCTGCGCCTCGCGCATGTCGAGGTTCAGCCAGCACAGCGGGCAGCTCGTGACGATGGCCTCGGCGCCTGCGGCGGCCGCGTTGGCGTAGATGCGCGCGCAGGCGGCTCGGGCGGCTTCGGGCGAGATGATGTGCCCGGAGGCGCCGCAGCACTCTGTCTTGAAGGCCCAGTCCACGCACTCGGCGCCGCACGCGTCGAGCAGGCGCTCCATGGCCTGGGGGTTTTCCGGGTTCTCGAAGTTTGCCAGCTCGGCGGGGCGCACCTGCGTGCAACCGTAGTAGCAGGCGATCTTCATGCCGCCGAGGGTCGATTCCAGGCGCGAGGCCACCAGCTCCACCATGTCGGGCTCGACGAACAGCTCGAGCAGGCTTTTCACCTCAGCGCTTGCCGCGTAGTCCATCTCGATTAGGTCCGAGATATGCGCACGCAGCTCCTCGTTGTCGCGCGCCTTCCAAGCTGTGCGCTTCAACGACGCGTAGCAGCCCGTGCAGGGCGCGACCACGTCAAGACCCGGCATCTGCTGCTCGCACAGGGCGAGGCTGCGGGCGGGCAGGGCGTAGGAGAGGTCCTCGTCGGTCATGTGCGCGGCCGAGGTGCCGCAGCAGCACCAGTCGTCTATCTCGCGCAGCTGCATGCCGATTCTGTCCGCGACAAAGGCGGTCGATTTCGTGTACGAGATGCCCGTCGAGGCCGCCGAGCAGCCCGGAAACCAAGCGTAGTCCATCTGTGGCATGCTCATTCACCTGCCTTTTCGTCTCGGCTTGCGTCCACGCTTGTGGATGCGTCCGCGCCTGCGGATGCGTCCGCGCCTGTGGCCTTGTCTGCGGGCACGCCCGTCGCGGGCACGTCCGCCCCGCTGGCCTTACCCGTACCGGCCTTCGCGCCCGCACCATCCGCGTCCTTTTTCAGGCAGCGATCCACGAGCCGGCGCACGGCCTCGCGGTCGCCCACGTTTTCGTGCTGCAGGCCGATGAGGCCCTTCGAGAGCATCTTGGGGGCGTTGCCCGCGTCTTGGAGCAGGTGCCCGGAGCGCAGGTTGTAGGCGGCGGCCAGCCAGGTCTCGCTGTTGCGTCCGTGCCCGCGCACGCCCTCGATGAAGGCAGTCTCGAAGACATCGCTTTCCTTGCTGGCGCGATACCCCCGCTCGTGCGAGACCATGCGCACCGCGCGCATCAGCTCTGCCACGTCAATCTGCTGCGGGCAGCGCGACGAGCAGGTCATGCACTGGGCGCAGATCCACGGGTCTTTCGCCCGCAGCGCGTCTTCGACCAACCCCAGCTGCAACATGTGGACGATCTCGCGCGGTCCTGCGTCCATGCCGCTTGCCATCGGGCAGCCGGCCGAGCATTTGCCGCATTGGTAGCAGTCGCGTATGTTCACCTGCGCGCGCGCCGCTATCTGCGCGCTGTCTGTCCTATCGACGGCGGCAGACGACAAGTCGACGGTGTGCATCGATTCAACCCCTTCCTCGATGTGGCCGTGTGGCGCCCGCAGCCGGCTTGTGTCCGCGCCCTCTCGTGCGCGCGCCTTTTCCGCCTTCTGCGGGTTGAAAAGTGCGTAGATTCTAGCGCGACGCGACGGCGCCGCCGATGGAGAACGCGTGGCTTTCGGTAAAACCCACCACCAGCGCCGAGGCCATCGAGAATCGTCGAGGTCGCCGAGAATTGCCGATGCCGCCCCTTTGCCGAAGTCCGTGGGAGCGCGCGAAGGACTCCCGAACCGATACGCTCCCATGGTATATTTCCAATCATAGTTTCAGAAGGGCTTGGACTGCGAAATCCTATAACTGGTGCTGCGTTTACAGGTTGGGATAGCGAAGATTATAAAAACGTCACCGATACGGGCATGGTCGTTACCGCCCAATATGCAGAGACAGACCCCATTGCCATATCCGACGGCAGGGTATCCGTCAAGATAGATGCTCAGATTTACACAGGCTCGCAAATTAAACCCTCCTCATCCGCGCTGCACGTTACGTTTAAAAAGGATTCTTCCTCAAAAGAGATTGCGTTGGTCGAGGGCAGGCACTATCGCGTTTCAGGATATGGGGAAAACATCGGTCCTGGAGCGGGTAGCGGCAGCGTGAAAATTGCCGGCAAGGGCGTGTTCGATGGAGAGCGCACTGTCAGCTTCGATATTGGCAAAGACATTGCGGTGGCTGTCATAAGCGGCATTAAGGCGAGCTATGAAGAGACGGGTTCTGCTGTTACGCCGGTACCGACCGTAGTCGATACATCCGTGTCCCCCAATATCACGTTGAAGTCTGGGACTGATTATGAGGTGTCGTACTCTAATAACGTGGCAGTTGGAACCGCCACGGTCACCGTCACGGGCAAAGGCAATTGGGCTGGCGTTAAAACCGCCACATTCAAGATCACCGCGCGCCCAGTGGTTGGCGCGGCGGCGTGGAAGCGCCTGGCGGGCAATACAGCCATCGGCACGATGAAGCAGATTGTGAACGAGGGGTGGAAGCAGAGCGATTGGGCCATCGTGGCCACGACGGCAGGCTACTACGACGCCTTGAGCGCGAGCGGCCTGGCCGGCCTGCTGAACTGCCCCATCCTTATGACCGCGCCGGACAAGCTCACCGACGCGACCTCGGCGCT
>CAVECB010000004.1:0-91693 GCA_963614215.1 Ruthenibacterium lactatiformans | reverse complement strand
CGGCCAGAAGCGTCGCGGTCGTCGTGCCGTCGCCTGCCACGTCGTTGGTCTTGACAGCGGCCTCGCGGATGAGCTGGGCACCCATGTTCTCGACCTTGTCTTTAAGCTCGATCTCCTTGGCCACCGTGACGCCGTCGTTGGTGATGAGCGGCGAGCCATAGCTGCGCTCGCAGGCCACGTAGCGACCCTTGGGCCCCAAGGTGACCTTCACGGCATCGGCCAGCTTGGAGGCACCAGATGCCAGCTTGCCGCGGGCGTCTGCGCCGAAGTAGATATTCTTTGCAGTCATGTGATTTCAGTCCCTTCTTAAAAAAGATTCGCCTGGATGTCCGTCGCGGACGTTTGCTGCGCGACGGCTACTCGACGACGGCGTAGATGTCGTCGGCGCGCAAAATCATGTACTCCTCGCCGTCGATCTTCACCTCTTGCCCACCGTACTTGCCGTAGATGACCGTGTCGCCTTTTTTCACGGGCATGGGAATGCGGGCATCGCCGGCCTCGTTCCATTTACCCTCGCCAGCGGCCACGACCTCGCCGCGTTGAGGCTTTTCCTTCTCGTTGCTGGTCAAGATGATGCCGGACTTGGTGGTCTCCTCGGCCTCGTCTTGCTTGACGATAATCCTGTCGCCCAACGGCTTGAGTTTCATCGCGTGAGCCTCCTTTTTTTGCCTTTGCGCCGCGCGCGTCTCTTTGCGCACGGCACATCTTTGCTTACAAGCGTTGATGGTAGTCAGCGCACGCGAAAGGGAAAGCCTTTGTCACCCAGCCGTAAGAATCTGATAGGATGCGACTTAGATTTTATGCGACGCACGCCGAAAGGGATGCGCGGCAAGCGCGGCAGGCGCGGTCGGCGAGGGCGCGGCGGGCGGTGCGGCAAGGCAGACCGGCGCGAAAGCGCGTAAGCGCGGCAGGCGATGAGGAGGGCGGCTCGTGAATGGAAACCAGTTGAAGGTTCTTGCCCTCGTCTCCATGACGCTCGACCACATCGGCTACATACTCTTTCCGCAGGTTGTGTGGCTGCGCGTCGTTGGACGTCTGGCCTTTCCTATCTTTGCCTTCATGGTGGCCGAGGGCTGTTTCTACACACGCAACCCTCGCCGCTACCTGGCCACGATGTGCGTCTTTGCCGCCGGCATCCAGCTGGCCTACTGGGTGTGCATGCACAGCCTCTACCAGTCGATCATGACGACATTTGCCCTGTCGCTGGCGACCGTCTTCACTCTGCAAGACGCCACCAAGAAGAAAAGTGCGGGCGCGGTTGCCAGCGCGGCATGCATGCTCGGCGTCGACGTGCTCGTCTGCTGCGTGGCACCGGGCGTGCTCGGCGGTGGTTTCGGCATCGACTACGGACTGTGCGGCGTATTGCTGCCGATGTTTGCCTACCTCCCCCACTTCTTCACCGAACATGCAGGTGAAGGCAGTGAAGAAGGCGCCCGGACGAGCCGGCGCGCCATCGATGCGCGCACGCGGCGTCTCATGCTCGCCAGCTTTGCCGTCGGCCTTGTCTTTTTGTGCGCGTCTCTCGACAGCCCCGCCTGGCACGTGCAATGGTTCAGCCTGCTTGCGCTTGTACCCCTCGCCTTCTACGACGGCACGCGCGGGCGCCTGCGCATGAAATACCTCTTCTACGTCTACTACCCCGCACACCTAGCCGCAATCTATGCCATATCCATGCTAGTGGGATAAAGGCTCGCCTCAAAACTCGTAGACGATCCAAGAGTCGTTTACGGCATACGACGGCTCGGGGATGGGGTTGAAAGAGCCGTCGCTTCTCTTGCGGACGAGAACGGCGGCGAAATGGCCGTCTGCCTCCCCGGACACGGGAAGGGTGCACAGCGCGGGAGGGGTGTCGAAAAAGCCCTCGCGCATGACGTGCCGGCCAGACGCGTGAAGGTCGGTATCGCCTGGCACCCACCAGGTGAAGGCGGCGCCGGCTTCGCTGTCCAAAAACTCGCGCACAACCTCCTCGTTTTCCTCGGGCAGCACAGAGCAGGTCGAATAGAAAAGCGCACCGCCGCACGCGACGCGGCCGGCGGCAGAGGCCAGCAGCTCGCCTTGCAGCGACACGAGGCTTTTCACGTCTTTTTCGGTGAGGCGCCAACGGCCTTCCGGGTGGCGGCGAAAAGTGCCAGTACCCGAGCAGGGGGCATCCAAAAACACCACGTCGAAAGCAGGCGGCAGGCCGTCCACTTCGTCGAGGCGCCGCCCATCGCCCGTATATGTCTTCACGGGCGGCAGGCCTAGGTCTTGCAGGCGCTTTTCCAGAATATCGCGCTTGAACGCGTGGACGTCGAGGGCGTGGATGTCCGCGCCATGGCCGCGCTCTTTTAGGGAGCGCACCTGCATGAGCGCCGTCTTCGTCCCGCGCCCCGACCCGATTTCCAGCACGCTGCCATCAAGCGGCACGAGGCTGGCCACGCATTGCGCCGCAAGGTCGCTTGCAAACGACGGGCGACTGTACAGCTCGGGGTCGTCTTCTTCTGCAGGCTCGGGCTGCAGGTCTTGTTCTTTTGCATCGCATGCAGCCGCCTCGAGGGCAAGCTCGAGTTGCAGGTCTTGTCCTTCTTCATCGCACGCGGCCGCCTTGGCAGATTCTCGCATCTGCAGGCGATGGTCTGCCGCGCACGCATCGCCGCCCTTTTCACAATCCATATCGGGCACGTACACGGTGTAAACCGGCGGCGGTAGGAGCAGCGCGGAAAGCATCCGGCGCGTCGTGTCGATGCCGTACGCATCCACGAAGCGCTGCGTCAGCCATAGCGGCATCCCGCCGCTGCGCGCAAGCGCCGTCATATCCGCTGTCGGGTCGCCCCAGGGAAAGCTCTTCGCATCGCAGGTCATCTTGCGCAAGACCGCGTTGGCAAGGCCTGCCGCCCTGGGCGCGACATGCCGCGCGAGCTCGACGCCTTGATGCACCACCGCATAGTCCTCACGCGTGGAAAAAAGCATCTCCCACGCCGATATGCGCAGCGCGTCGCGCAACCGTGGCTTGATGTCGCGCGGGGAGTTCAAATTGCGGTCGATCAGCTCGTCGAGGGTGCCCAGGCACGCCGTCACGCCGACGCATATCGCCTCGGCAAAGGAAAACTCCTGAATCGCGTCTTTTTCCGAGCGCAGTGCCTCGTCGAACGCCCGGTAGCGCTCGGCGGCAAATATTTCGCGCACGTAGCCCTTGCGCTTGCGCGTGGCGCGCAGCACGTCGCATGCGAAACGACGCGCGTACGTGAGCTTGGAATATTGCGCATGCGTGTGCGTGACCTTGGATTTCCTGTTTTTAGCCATGCAATCCTCCTTTTTCGCATGCCATGCGAAGAAACGAAACGTTGTAGGAAAACGAGAGGGCGGGCGCGAAGATGGGAAAACGGGAAGGGTAGCGCTGCGATCCTACTTGCCCACCCCGTGCCAGCAGCGCTCTTGCACGCCAGACAGGCCGGCCGCCCAGGCGCTGGCCTCCATAGCCTTCTTGCCCTGCGGCTTTACCTGCAAAATCTCGACGGCGCCATCCGCACACCCAAGTGCGATGCGCTTCTTGCCCAAGCAGACCCCGCCTGCCGCGAGTGTGTCGTCGGCAGGACGTGCGGCAAGAACAGCCGTCTCGCGCCCGCATATCACGCAGCGGGCAGGCGCGCTGTGCCCAGACGCCTGCACGCGGCGCATGAACTGCGCACAAGAAAGACCCGGGTCGAGCAGCAACTCGGCTTTCTCGATTTTTTCCGCGTACGTCGCCTGCGCGTCGTCTTGGCGCTCCCAGGCATAGCTGCCATCTTCGATGGCGGGCAGCGCGCGTACCAGCTCCGCGGCACCCATGCGCGCAATCTCGTCGGAAAGTTCGGCGGCGCCCTTCAAGCCCACCTCCGTGCGCCCAGCCTCGTGGAAAACGCCCGTGTCGAGGCCTTCTTCCATACGCATGAGGCACGCGCCGACCTGCGCATCTCCTGCAAGCACCGCGCGCTGCACAGGGGCGGCGCCGCGCCAGCGCGGCAGTAGCGAGCCGTGGATGTTCACGCATCCCAGGCGCGGGATGTCCAGCACCTCGCGCGGCAGTATCAGCCCGTAGGCGGCCACGACGACCACATCGCAGGCAAGCTCGGCCAGCGCGGCCTGCTCGTCTTTGTCGCGCAAGCTGGCCGGGCAGCGCACCTCGACACCCAGTTCCTCGGCGTGCGCCTTCACCGGCGAGGGGCGCAAGGCCTTGCCCCGCCCGCTTGCCGCGTCGGGACGCGTATAGACGCAGACCAGGTCGTGAGCGCTGTGTGCCAGCGCATCAAGTGCCGGCAAGGCAAAGGCGGGCGTGCCCATGAAGACGATGCGCATGACAGCCTCCTACTCCACCTCGCCCGGGCGCGCGCCCGCGGCAAGCGCCTGGTGGTAGGCGTCGAGGGCGGCGATGCGCGCAACGGGGTCGAGCTTCTCGAAGAGGGTGATGCCGTCGAGATGGTCCAGCTCGTGCTGCATGCAAAAGCCGAACAGCTCGCCGCTGCGATAGCTGTAGAGGTCGAAGTCCTCGTCGTAGGCCTCGACCTCGACCCACTCCCAGCGCTCGACCTCCACCTGGATGCCGGGCAACGACAGGCAACCCTCCTTGCTTTTCACCTTGCGGTTGGAGTGCGCGACGATTTCGGGGTTTATCAGCACATGCGGGTTGCGTCCCACCTTGCGCCCGTTTTCATCCTCGTCGTTGTATTCCGTGTCGATGACGACGATGCGCTGCAAAACGCCCACCTGCGGCGCGGCCAGACCCACACCATTGCAGCGATACATCTCCTTGAGCATCTGCTTCGCGAGCTTTTTCATGGATTTGTCGCCTTCCTCGACCGGCGCGCACACCTGGCGCAGCCTCTCGTCGGGGGAAAGCACGATTTTCATCGCCATATGCACCCTCGTCTTTTTCGACGCCGCCCCTTTGGAGTCAAAGGCGGCGGCCATCCTTTGCGTCGTGCAAGTGTAGCACCCGCACGCTACGATGCGGCACCTCCCGTGCCTTCGCCCGCCGAAGCGCTGCTACTCGCGGCATCCGCGCCACTTATCGTCGCATCTGCAGCGCCTGTCCCGCCGTTTTCCGCGCCGCCGCCAGACGCTTCACCACCAGACGCACCGCCAGACGTTTCACCACCAGACGCACCGCCGCCGCCAGACGCTTCACCGCCTGCGGACGTGCCACCATCGGCCGGCACGAGCGCCCCGTTTTCAATCTTGGCACCAGACCCCGAGAAATCGCCTGCCACCTGCCCTTCAGCCTGCGACATATTCGCCTGCGCACGCGCCGCGCTCTCCGCGCTCATCCCCATATTCGAAAAACGCTCCCGCATGAACTTGTCGTCGAAGTGCTCGGCGAAAAACTTCTGCTCGTTTGTCTGTACGGGGACGCCTGCCTGCCGCGCCGACCAGCAATCCAGCGCCACAAGCGTCGTCATGCCGTCGACCAGGAAAAACACGAGCGCCACCGTCGTGACAAGCGCGCGCCAACGCAGAGGGACCGCGCGGGCCGTGCGCAAGATGGTCGGCAGCAGGATGCGCATCCAAACCAGGCCGAGCGCGCCCCAGGCCAGCGCATGCGCGAGGTCCGTGCGCCCCTGAATGTTCAAAAACTCATCGCTGTAGTCCCAGGCCAGCACGCCAAACGCCGTTTCCATGTACCAGCTGACGCCGAACTCCACCGCCGCGCCCACGATGCCCGATATCACGTAGATGAGGGCGGCGTTTTTATTCCACACGCGGTTCAGCGCGAAGGTGAGCAGTGTTGCGCCCGTGCCGTATATGGGCGACAGCGGCGCGAACACCAGCCCCGCGCGGCACTCCCACACGTTGTTCACGAACAGGCAAAACACCATCTCGATGCACAGGCCGGCAAACGAACCGATGATGAAAATCCAAAAGATGTTGAAGAAGTCAAGCGGAATGTAGGCCTTGCGGTCTGGGTCCGGATCGGCTTTTTTGTCTCGCGAGAAGGGATTGCTGAAGTGCAGCGGGCGGGCGAGGTGCGGGTCGTTGTAGAGCTGGTAGGCAATCACGCACACGAACTGAAAGAGGTAGGTGAAGATGATGGGGCAAACGCCATTGACCACGATGTTGACCAGAAAGCCCGCGACGAGCAAGACAACGATGACGCGGGTGAGCATGCGCGCGCGGTGAATCCGGCCGCGGCGGTCGAGCACAAAGAGATAGACAAGCGAGGCAGCCGTGACGGCGAAAAGCCCGTAGTAGCCGATGGTGAAGGCGTTCAGGGCGCTGAGGGCGCCGTTTAGCATGTCGAGCAGGCTCGGATACGACAAGATGGTCTGGACGGCGGCCTGGAAGACGACCAGGACGACATTGACGATCAAAAGCGTAGTAATGAGCGTGTTGGCATAGCGCCAGTGCAGGGCGCGGGCGCTGGCCTCCTCGCCTTCTTCGAGCGGGGAGAAATTGTCGAGCCATTTTCCGAAGTGTTCGCTAAGCGACATAAAGTCAGGCCTGCTCTTTCTTTCTTGTACGCAAAAAGGTGGCTGCTGCTACGCCGGCGATGGAGATAGCGGCCACAGCAGCAGTGACGACGACGGCCACAAGCGTCGGGTCGGCTTCTGGCGTGGCCTGCACAGGAGTGCGGGCCGAGGCGTGCTCGCCGGTGGCAAGGCCGTCGGCGGCGGGCTGCGGGCGCATCTGCGGCTCGGTCGAGCTGCCCTGGTTTTCCGAGGCAGATGCCTCGTCTGCCTGCCCCGATTGCCCGGACTGCATAGATTGTGCATCGTCTTTTGCCTCGGCTTCGACAAGCGCCTCTTCTTCTTCGAGCGTCAAAGGCCCCACCTCGACGCTGCGATCCTGGAAGGCCGCCTCGTCTTGGGCGCCCGTTTCCTCAGATGCGTCTGCGGGCTGCGCAGTGTTTGCGGGCAGGCGATAGGAGTTGACGAAGGCGGCCTCATCTTGTTGCTGGCCGTCTTTTGCCAAGGTCTTGGTCGCCGACAGGCCGTCGTCTTTTTGCGTGACGACGATCTTTAGCTCATAGACGGACGTGTCGCAGTTCCACGCGGCATCCGCAACCGGCTCTTGCGAGATCGTATAGGTGTAGACGCCCGGTTTTTCCACGGAAACGGAGCCGAAATCGACAGCGCCCGCACCTTGCAGGGTGCAGGTCTTCACCATGCCGCTTGCGTCGGCGGGCATGGGGCTGCCCGCTTTGTCCGCCTTCAGCGAGAAGGTAAAGACGGGATACTCGAAAGGCGTGTCGCCCGATATCTTGAAGACCATGCTCGTGCGCGGCAGCTCGACCAAGGCGGCCTGCTGGCCGGAAGCCGAAAGCGCCGATATCTCGTCTTTGGAAAGTGCAGACAGCGCAGAGAAAAGGCTGGTGCTCGAAGAAGAGGAAGTGCTGCCGTTTGCGGCGGCGGTGCCCGACGATGCTTGCGAGGTGCCCGCAGGGGTCGCAAACGCGGACGCGGGGCAGAGCGCACACAGCAAAAGGGACAGCAAGAGCGTGGCCGTGGCAAAGGCCAGGCATATGCGCCGTGCGCGAGAAGCGGAAGTAGCAGCCTGCTTCATAAGGCAACAGGGTGCCACGGAAGCCGCATTCACGCAAGCATTTTCAACACCAAACCACACGCCTTCGACGAGCTTTTCGCCAAGGCAGACAGCTTAAACAAGCCGCGAGGTGAAGCCCACCGAGCGCGTGCGGTCGGATCCGAGCACGTCTTCAGGGGCGGAAAGGTCTTGCTTCAAAATGGTCTGGAGCTGATCTTTATCCAGACCCTCCCCGCCGTCAGGCAACGCGGCGATTCTCAGCGACTGCGCGAGCAGGGTCTCGTCTAGCACGTTGCGGGCAAAACGCGCGTTGCCAAACTCCTCCTTCCCGGCAGCCTTTTCAAACAGCTCCTCGAGTCCTGCCTCGACGCCTTCGCCTAAAACCAGGTCCTTTTCCGCAGACATCAGCTTGAAGATCTCGACCAGCTCCCGCGGCGTGTAGTCCCTGAAGCGAAGCCTTGTCTTGACCCTCGACGCAAAACCCGCGTTGCTCCGGAACAATTCGTCCATCTCGCATTCGTATCCCGCGAAGATGACGACCACTTCCTCGCGATGGTTTTCCATGTTCGCAATCAGCGCGGCGACAGCCTCGCTTTCGCATCCGCCGGGCGAAGAGACGAGCGAGTACGCCTCGTCGATGAAGATGACGCCCCCGATCGAGCTCTCGAAAAGGTTGTTTACCATCGCCGTCGACCACCCACTTGCGGGATACACCAAATCGGACTTGCTGCACTCCCTGAAGTCCCCCACGCTCAGCAGGCCCTCTTGGTGCAGAATTTTGCCAATCAGCCGCGCGACCTGCGTTTTGCCCGTCCCAGGATTTCCCGTGAAGGCCATGTGCATCGGCATGAACGAGGAGTTAAGCCCGCGGCTTCGCCTGAGTTTTTGCATCTTGTTGAACGCGACAATGCACTTCACCTCCGTTTTCACCTCGTCAAGCCCTATCATCTTCTCGAGCTGCTCCATCGCATCTTCTTCCGCATCTGCCGAGGGGCGCGTTTTCAAGATGTCGCCTTTCGTGAGGGTCGTGACCTCCTTTTTCTTGAAGGCATGCCCCTCATCTTTGCTCTTAAGCTCGAAAAGCCTGCAATCCTTGTTCAAGCACGCGTCCTCGAAGAGCTTACGGACGAACCTTGCGTTGCCCTGGTCGCTTCGCCTGCCCGCCCGGTTGATGATGTTTCTCATCTCCTCGCGCGCGTCTGCCTCCAGCAACATCCCGCCTTTTCTGCACATCAGCTCGAAGATGTCTACAAGCTCGTCTGTGCTGTAGTCGGGGAAATCTATCTCGAATCCAATCCTCGACTTGAATCCCGGGTTCGTGGAGATGAGCGCGTCGATGTGTTCTTTGTAGCCGGCCAAAATCACGACGACATCGTCGCGGTGATTTTCCATGTTGGCAATCAGACGCGTTATATCCGAAGAGCAATGCATGAGCGCATACGCCTCGTCGATGAACAACACGCCGCCTTTCGCTTCCTCGAAGCCCTTATCGACATCCCAATCGGCTCCGTTTTTGATGACGAGCGCGCCCGTTGCCAGGATGCCCGCTTCTTTCAAGATCTCGGCGTAGAGCTTCGCCACTTCCGTCTTACCGGTGCCGGGGGCTCCTTTGAAGGCAAGGTGCAAGGTCCTGCTTTTGGGTTCAATTCCCAAAGAACGCTCGACCTTTGCCATAGTCTCGCACGAGATGACTTGTTTTATCTGCTCTTTCACGGATGCGAGTCCTATCAGCTCGTCGAGTTTTTGCATCGCGCTCTGCCCGTTTTTGCGGCTGGCCTTGCGCTCGCCAAAATCCCTTAGCTCCGGCTCGTAGGCGCCTTTTCCCACAACGCCGGCCCTCCATGTCTCGTAGATTGCATCGCTTGAAACCAGGCTTTGCGCTTCCTTTGCCTCGTCAAACATCTCCTCGAGCCTCGCGTCGAGGACAACGCCGTCTTTTTTCGCGCGCCGACGGAAATTCTCGACAGCTTCCTTCTTGGTGAGGCAGCGTCCGTCCCCCAAACAAGACTCGATGTAGACGGCGGGCATGTCGAGCATGTTTTTCACTCGTCCGACGAGAGCGGGATTCTTGCCTTTGATTGCGAGGATGACGAGCGTGTCCAAAACATAGGGTTTGAGCACCTCAAGCATCTTTGAGAAGCACTTGAAGGCATTTAGGTTGTAGCTTCCATACGATTCTCCGCCGCCGTATTTCAAAACGACGGTGTTTCCGCTGAGCGCGTATCCGAGAGGGTCCGAAAACAGCTCGTTGAGCGGCAAATCGCTGTGGCTTACCCTGCAATCCAAATCGAAGCGGTCGAAATCGATTTCGAAGACACGGGAAGAGAGGAGCGTGCCGCTTTCCAGTTTCGCGCACACGAGCGACTCGATAGCGGAGTCCACGAAGTGGTTTTCCGCGGAATCGAGTATGTAGGAGACGAACTGCACAGGTTTTTCGCCCTTCACTTTTTTCCGATGCGTGCAGCCCGTGTCGAAAATCCTCTCCAACTCGGCCCCTAGAGCACCTTCCCAGGGAGTGCCCTCAACGAGTTTTTTACAATCCGCCTTCTTTTGTGGACGCGCCTCGATCTCTGCCACATCTCTCCCGCGGCCGGAAAAGAGCGCCATCAGCTCGCGGCAAGGAATCACGCGCATTATCTTGCGCATGCCGTGATAGGGCTGGAAGAAATCGATATCAACGAAAGGCTTCTCGCAAACTTTGAGGATTTTGACGTTGTCTGCGATATCCCAAAGCGCAATGGCCTCCTCGGCGGTTTTCTCCACCTTCTTGCAGGTGATGTAGTTGTTGTGGGAAATGACGTTGATGTAGACGAAATCGTTTTTCATGTCTTCTGCCGGTTCCATGTACACGGCAGCTTTTTCATCGAATTCCTTGCACAAGATATTTGTCTGCTCGACCACCGCTCTACTCGAAAAATATCCTTCTTTCGCCTGACACAAGACTTGGAAATAGCGCATAAAGTCTCCTCTCGACGCTGCGGGTGAAACGGGGCGGCTGGATGCCAAAACCTCCATATAACTAAGAAGGGTTTTTGGGAGGTATGCCGCTGACCTCGGGTTTTTCAGATCGGGTAAAAGGCTGTCGGTTGCGTGCGTTTGGGCATGGCCTGGACAGGTAAAATCCCCGAGGTCTTTAGAAGGCATATCCTAGCGACACCCGCGGACACGAAAATCGCAACTTAGCCTGCAGGCTAAGTTGACTTGCACTCGCAGCTTTCACCTTCACCGTGCATGCGCATGACGAAAAGAAACGTCCTCGCGGAGCGCCGAGCCGGGCCAAGGCGTTTTCCTACTCGACGGATTTCAGGCTTTCCACCATGTCGATGCGCGCGAGCTTGCGTCGCATGAACAACGTGACGACCAGCGAAAATCCGATGGTCAGCGCGAGTGCGATGGCAAAGCTCGGCAGGTGAATCTCGCGTCCGAACATCACCTGGCTGACCTCTGCCGTCTGGATGACGAAGCTTTCCATCCATATGCCGAGCAGGCAGCCGAAAAGCGCGCCCACGACGGTGAGTATCAGCGTCTCGCGAAACACGTACATGTTCACCTCGCGCGAGGTAAATCCCAGTACCTTTAGCGTCGCAATCTCACGCACGCGTTCGGTGATGTTGATGTTGGTGAGGTTGTAGAGCACGACGAAGGCGAGTAGCGCGGCGGCCGCAACCAGCACGTAGACGACGGTCTCGACGGTGGAGAGCATGGTGCGGTAGGTGCCGATGGCCTCGTCGGTGTAGCTTGCCACACTCACCCCATCAATTGCCAGCAGCTCGTCGGCCAAAGCCGTGCGCGCGACCTGGTCGCCTGGCGCAGACGCGAACACGGAGTTCATCTCGGGCGCGGCTCCCATGGCCTCCTTATAGACTGCCGAGGTCATGAACGCATAGTTGCCGGTGTAGTACTCGCAGATGCCGCAAACCCTCAGCTCGCGCACCTGCCCCGTGCGCTCGCCGGCGTCGTCTTGGGCAAAGAAGCGCAAGGTGTCGCCCACCTGCACCCCCGCCTGCGAGGCGAGTTTTTCGCTCAGAATCGCGCCGTCGGCAAACAGCGAAAGTGCCTCGCCGCCCACGCGTTCGCGCAGGCGCACATAATCGGAAAAGCCCAACGGGTCGGCCGGCACCACGAAGGTCGTCTGCTCGTCTGCGGCGCCGTCGCATTCCACGAGCACGCGCTCTTGACCCGCCTGCGTGAAACGCTGAACGAGGCTGCTGTCGGAAAGCGCCTGGTCCAGCGCCTCGTGGCTTTCCTCGCCGGCGCCCTCGTCAAGCTGGACGGTCAGGTTGTAGGCGTTCAACTCGCCGAACTGCTTGTCGATGATATCGTTTATCCCGTCATGCAGGCCCAGCCCCGTGAGCAGCAGCGCCGTGCAGCCCGCGATGCCGACGACGGCCATGAAGAAGCGCTGCTTGTAGCGGAAGAGGTTGCGTGCGGTGACCTTCGCCGAAAACGAGAAGCGCCGCCACAGGGGGCGCACGCGCTCGAGCAAGATGCGCTTGCCCGGCTTGGGTGCGCGCGGCAAAAGGAGCGCGGCGGGCGTCTCGCGCAGGGAGGCCGCGACGGCGCCTAGGGTGGCAAGCAGCGTGATGCCGATGGCCAGGCCTGCCGCAAGGGCAGCAAGCGGTATGTCGATGGGCGAGAGGCACACGGGCAGGGCGTAGACAATCGAGTAGGCGTCGATGATGAAGCGGGGCAGGAACTGGGTGAGCGCCGCCATGCCGACGATGCAGCCGGCCAGCGAGGCCACGAACGCGTAGATGAGGTATTTCGAGGCGATGCGCGCGCCCGTGTAGCCGAGAGCCTTGTGCGTGCCGATGACGAGGCGTTCTTCGTCGACCATGCGCGTCATCGTGGTGAGGGAGACGAGCGCAGCCACGAGGAAAAAGATAAGGGGAAACACCTGCGCTATCTTGTCCATGCGCTCCGAATCGGCCTTGAAGCTGGCCGTGCCCTCGTTTTTCGAGCGGTCGAGCACGTAGAGGTCCGGAGTCTCCACGGCGTCGATGTCGGCTTGCGCGGAGGTTATCTCGCGCTCGGCGTCGGCGAACTTGGCATCGGCCTCGCTGCGCGAGGATTCGTAGTCCGAAAGGCCGGACAGCCACTTCGCATAGCCCTCCTCCCACGACGCAACGCCCGCATCCGATGTGGCGACGCCGTCGGCGTAGGCGGCAAAGCCCGCGGAGAGCTGTGCTGCGGCTTGCTCTATTTGGGCGGAGGCGGCGTCGAGCTCGGCTTGGGCGGCGGCAAGCTGGGTTTGCGCCTGGGTGCGGCGCTCGACAAGCTGCGCTAGGGCAGCCGTGCGCGCCGAACCGGATAGCATGCCCGCCTGCGCCTGGGCGGCGTCGAGCTCTTCTTTTGCCTGGGCGCGCTGCGCGGCCAGCTGCGCGCGGGCGGCGTCGAGCTCGGCCGCCTTGGCCGCGAGCTGCTCTTGGTTCGACAGCAGCTCCGCGCGCGTCGCGTCGAGCGTCTCCTTGCCCTGCACGAGCTTTTCTTCCGAAGCGTCCAGCTCGGCTTTCGAAGAGTCCAGCTGGGCTTTGGCCTCGTCGAGCTTCTTGTTGGCCTCGTCGCGCTCGCGCTCGAAATCGGCCTTCTTCTCGTCGAGCTGCGACTGGGCATCTGCCTTCACAGACGACAGGCGCACATCGGCCAGGCGCCCCTTCAAGGCCTCGATGCGGCTTGCCACCTCGCCCACGCGCGCGTCGTATGCATCTGATGGATAGGAAAGCTCCTTTGCACCTGCCACCGTGACAAGAGCGCTGGCATAGGGTATGTCGTCGGCAAACGCGCCGCGGCCCACGTAGAGGTAGTCGTCGATGTTGCCATCGCCCAGATCACTTGAGCCCAGATCGCTTGTTGAGAGGTAGGCGCTGGAGCGCACCAGGCCGACCACCTTGAACTTCTGCACGGCAAAAGTGTCGGCCACGTCGTCTTTCATCTGGACGATCTCGACGGTTAAGCCCACTGCCGCAGGCTTATCGAGCACGGCGTCTGCCCCGAGCACGCATTCGTCGTCTGCCGCAGGCCACGTCCCTTCCACCAGCACGGGGCGGTCGATGTAGTTCGCATCGCCGGATGTGGCCGCCACACCGCTCGAGCAATCCGACGCGCGCGCCGCGTCCATGTCCAGCTCGTGGACACGCACCACGTAGCGCGACCCGTCCACCTGCGCAAAAGCGTCCGCGCGACGCTGTCCCTGCACACCCGAGACGCCCTCGACGTCGCGCAAAAGCTCGAGGCTATCCTCGTCGAGGCCTAGGCTGGAGGCCACGCGCAGGTCGCTGAAGTTTGTCTCGTCGAGGTAGCTGTCCGCCGAGAGCGCCATGTCGATGGGCGTCATGCGCAGCCCCGCGTAAAATCCGCAGCCCAGCGCCGCCATGATGGCGATGGCCAAAAAACGCCCGAGCGAGGAGGCGATCTGGCGACGCACCTCTTTGCCGAATGCCGAGGCCACAGATGCCCCCTACCACTCCAGCGAAAGCGCCGAGTCGGGGTGTGCGTTGCGCTCGACGCCTATCACATGCCCGCTGTGCACGTGTACCACGCGGTCCGCGATGCGGGTGAAGGCCTGGTTGTGGGTGATCAAAACGACGGTGCGCCCATGCTCGGAGCTGGTCTTTTGCAGCAGAGCCAGCACCGCCTTGCCCGTCTCGTAGTCAAGCGCGCCTGTTGGTTCGTCGCACAGCAAGAGCTTGGGGTTTTTCGCGAGCGCACGGGCGATGGCCACGCGCTGCTGCTCGCCGCCGGAAAGCTGGGCGGGAAAGTTGTCCACGCGCGCGGACAGGCCGACTTGAGCCAGCACCTCGGCGGCCGGCAGGGGGTCGGTGCAAATTTGGGCCGCCAGCTCGACGTTTTCGAGCGCCGTGAGGTTTTGGACGAGGTTGTAGAACTGGAAGACAAAGCCGATGTCGTGGCGGCGATAGGCGACGAGCTGCTTTTGCGTGTAGGCGCTGATTTCGGCGCCGGCCAAGAATATGCGCCCGCCAGAGACCGTGTCCATGCCGCCAAGCATGTTCAGCAAGGTCGTCTTGCCCGAGCCGGAAGGGCCTACGATCACAGCCAGCTCGCCTTGCTCGACACAAAAGCTCATGTCCTCGACGGCATGCACCTCAACCTCGCCCATCTTGTAGGTCTTGGAGACGCCCTGAAACTCGACAAACGGCATACGACCCGGTTCCTTCCCTTCGATGCGGGCGGCTATTTCATGAGGGAGGCGAGCTTGCGGCGCCACTCCTCTTTGGGCACGTCCGGCTCGTCGCCCGAGTCGCCCCCATCCCCGCTATCCGCGCCAGACGACGCGCCCGCGTCCGCATACGCACGCCAATCCTCGGCACCGTCTTCCTCGTCGTCGCCGACAGCCGTCTGAGCTTTCTTTTCTTGGGGCTCGGCGGGGGTAACGCGGGGAAACGTCTCCTCGAACACCGCCGCGTTAGGCCCTCCCGGCACCGCGAAGACGACGTTTTCGAAAACGCCCGGATGCGCGTCGAGCCATTCCTTGAACAGCCCCGCGACACGCTTCGGGTCGTTGCCGAACACGCCGCAGCCAAAAGCGCCCAGCACGAGGCCGTCCACGCCCTGGACGGCCGCGACGCGCATCACGCATTCGACGCGCCGCGCAAGGTCGTGGTCGATTTCCACCTCGTCGCGCCCGTTTTCGAGCGCGCGCTTGCGGTTGGGTGCCGCGCACACGACGACACCAGCGGGACGTATCGCGTTGCCCTCGCCAAACATCACGTCCGGCACGTACATGCACTTGTCGGTGAACAGCCCGCCGCGCCACATCGAGCGGTTGCCCTCGTAGAAAGGCGTGCAGGCCTCCAGCACGGAAAAGAGGTTGCTGCCCGCGCACAAGGCCTCCTCTTGGGCCCAGGCGCCGCGGTCGTAGCCGCCGCCTGGGTTGGTGAAGCTGGCGAAATCGAGCACGGCCGGTTTTTCGCCAGCGATACCCATCACCGCCTCGACCGCATCAATGCGCAAGGTCTGCGCGCGCGTGGCCTCAAAGCGGGCTTCGGGGATGTCGAGCATACGGCCGGCACCTTCCTTGTACACAAGCGCCGCCGCAGCCGATGCCTTTGTCTGCTCGGAAAACACGACGTTCATCGTCGCGATATGGCGCTTCGCCTCGGCCGCGCGGGCGGCTCTCCTGTCCTCGGCCATGCCTTCGTCCTCCTCGTCGTGTGCCGGATGCCTCAACCGCCCCATGATACCCCGCGCGCGCACATCGGAAAGCGCACATGGAGCGCACAACACGCAAAAGCCGCGCTATACTTCACCCGACAGTGCCGCCCGAACAGCAAGGACATCCCCGTGATTTTCAACAAGGTCTACTTCCCCGCCGACTGCATCGCGCGCCACGCCGATTTCGACGGCTGGTACGAGGACGGCGACCGCTTCATGACGGTCAAGAGTCTGAACAAAGAAAAGCCCTGGTCGACAGAGAAAGATCGCGTGGCCGTGTACTCGCGCCTCGACGCCGAGATGGCCTGCATCAAGCCCGACCACAAGTGCCTGACCTACGCCGTGCGCGTCGAGCGCTGGACCTACACGCTGCACACCTTCACCATCTTCAAGCACTATTTCCTGGAAGGCATGCTGTGGCAGATTCACGGCACCCCGTCCGAGCCGCCATTTTCCTTTGAAAACGAGGACAGTGGCAAAAAGGACGTGCGCGTGCGCCGCGTCGAGTTCAACGGGCAGGACTGCTTCGAGGTGAAGGTGCGCGACATCGAGAAGCTGCGCATGGCCGTGTGCGCCGTGCTGGCCATCCTCATCAAAGAAGAATACAAGGGCGTCTCGGAGGGCGAGCCGAACAAGGACGCGCCCTGGTACAAGAAACTCAGACGCTACTTTCTCGAGCAGACCATCTCCTACGACGAGATACAGGCAAACCCGGACGCGACGAAGCTTTAAGCGGACGGGCGCGGGCAGACGGGCACGGGCGCGAATTTCCAGACCCGACATCGCAACCCGACCGCACAGGCGGCAAAAGACGGCCTTGCAAACTTCAGGCAGATGCCGCGTCGGCGGCCGCATCGGCGCCGTCGCGCTCGGCCACCAGTTCTTTACGACGCATCTGGCATATGGCCACGGGCTTGCCCTCGTGCAACCGATACATGCGATATCCACAATTGCCGTAGCCGCTGCATGCGCGGCACTTCAGCTCCTTTAGAGGAAAACCCGAAAGGTCCTCTTCGGTGACCTCGCCCATCACGCTCGTGTCACGCGGCATCTTCACCATCTCCCTCAACAATCGTGACCTGCGCCGTCTCCACCAGCCAGTCGGTCGCCTTGTTCTGGCGGCACATGCGGCGCAGCTCCGCGCTGCGGTGCGCCTCCTCCCAGCTCGCGCGAATCTGCGCGGGGTCGGCCTCGCCGGCGGCGAGCTGGCCGTCTATGTCGGCATCAGTCAGCTCCCAGCCCTTCGCGTCCCACAGCGCCGAAAGCGCCATGTCGAGGCGCGCGCGAAAAATAGCCTCGTCGGCAAAGCTCGCTTTTAGCTTCTCGCCGTCGATGTTGTTGTTCAAGATGAAGTCCTGCAGGTTGGTCTGCTGCTCTTGGAGGCTTTGCATGAACTCGAACTGCACGCCCGCGCGCATGTGGTCGGCAAAATAGGCCGGCACTTCGTCTTCGAGGCGCTCGATTAGCGCAGCTAGGCAGCGTTGCTCTTTCAAGACGGGGAGCTCTTTTGCCTTCTCCATGCCTATCTCGGTTTTCGTCTGGCGGCGCAGGTCGGCAACGTCGGCGGCGCCAAACCTGGCCGCGAACTCCGCGTCGAGGTCTGGCACGAGGCGGCGGCGTATCTTGTCCACATGCACATGCGCGTGCAGCGTCGCGGTGGCAGGCGCATCTCCCTGCTCGGCGCCGGCCGCGGCGGCACCCTTGTCTGCCCCCTCGTCGGCCATCTCGATGTCGAAGTCGAAGTCCAGCTCGTCGCCTGCGCGCGCGCCGACAAGGTGCGCATCGAAGCTTTCCGGCATTGTGCCGCCTCCCAGCTCGACCATGCGCTGGGTGTCGGCAATATTGTTCATCACGCGGCCGTCTTGCTCAATCGTCATGGTGAGCAAGGCAAAATCGCCCTCGCGCAGCTCGTGAGCTGCGTCGTCGATGTCTTCGTAGACGTAGTAGTAGCTGCGCAGATTCTCGATGCGCTCGTCAACCTCAGCCTCGGTGACTTCCTCAGGCGGCATCTCGATGGCGACAGGCTCTGCCGACGAAAGCGTGGCCTTGGGCGCAATTGCCCCGCTTGCGGTGAAAGAAAAGCCCTCTTTATCGTCGGGCGGCGTCGTGACGTTGAAATCCGGCTCGCCCAAAAAGACCACGTCGGCCATGTCGAGGGCCGCAAGTCCCTCGGCGTCCACGATGTCGTGCGCGACCTTTGCCATTACCTTGTCGCGCCCGCCCATCCCACGGTCGAGCACCTCGCGCGGCGCCTTGCCCGGACGAAAGCCGGGGATGTCGTTTTTGGCCAGCTCGGCGTAGCAAGCGTCGATGTAGGGCGCCACCTCGGCGCCCGTCATGTGCATCTCGACGACAGTCTCGAGCTTGTCGCCGTCGTTTTCAGTGAAAATATCGGTTATCTGCATGCATGCCTCCTCGACATGGTGTGCTCCTTTTTTCAAGACGCCACGATTCTAGCGCATGGGGCGCGAAGGGGGCGCCGTGCGTGCGCGGGGCTTAAGCGAAACGGACCCGGCGAAGGTCAGCGCTGCGCGGCCTGTGCGAGGGCGGCTAGGGCGGCGTCTGCCATGTCGAGGGCCGACTCGCCGGATGCGACGGGCACGATGTAGGTCTTTTCGCGCGGCGACCATATGGCGCGCATGCCGTCGAGGGTAGCCTTGGCCTCCACGTCGCGCGAGACGCGGCCGGCAAAGTCGGCGCTCACAGGCGATATGCGCAGCTTGCCGCCCGTCTGCACGATGCGCTCGATGCCACAGGAGGCGGCACGCGCCTTGACACGCGCGCGGGCAACCATGTTCGCCGCCGGAACCGGCAAGCCGCCGTGAGTCTCGCGCAGGCGCGCCGCCAGCTCCTCGACCTGTGCCTCGTCTTCGGCCGCGGCCAGGCGCCGATACCACGCGACGCGCTCGTCGGCGGCCTCCACAAACTCCTCGGGCAGATAGAAATCGGCAGCCAGGTCCACGCACACATCGGCACTCGAAAGCTCCTTTTCTGCGCCGTCGTCCGGCTTGCGGCCTTCACCTCGCGCACCCTTGCGACCCGCCTTGCCGCGCGCCTTGCCGCTGCGCCCGCTTTCATCACGCTCCGCATCCGCTTCCTCGCCGCTGCGCGCGCTCGCGACGGCCTCGGAGAGCATGTTCGCGAACAAATCGAAGCCCACCGCGCTCATCTGCCCGCTTTGCTCGGCACCCAAAAGGCTGCCCGCACCGCGTATCTCCAAATCGCGCATCGCCACCTTCATCCCGCTGCCCAGCTCCGTCAGCTCGCCCACCGCGGTCAGCCGTGCAGTCGCCTCGTCGGAAAGGGGGTGCGTCGCCGGAAAGAGAAAGTACGCGAAGGCCTGGCGCTCGCTGCGCCCCACGCGCCCTTTCAGCTGGTAGAGCTGTGCGAGGCCTAGGCGCTGCGAGTCCTCGATGATGAGCGTGTTCGTGTGCGGGTTGTCCAGACCACTTTCCACGATGGTCGTCGCCACCAGCACGTCTATCTCGCCGGCAGAAAACCGCTCCATCACGTCTTCGACCTGCGCCGCACTCATCTGGCCATGCGCCACACCCACGCGCGCCTCGGGGGCGGCCTGCGTCACACGCGCCACCGCGTCGTCGATGGTCCTCACGCGGTTGGACACGTAGTAGGCCTGCCCGCCGCGCTCCATCTCAAGACGTATGGCCGAAGACACCACGTCAGCGTCCCACTCCCCCACGTGCACCTTCACCGGCAGGCGCTGCGGCGGCGGCGTGGTGATGAGGCTCATGTCGCGCACGCCGGACAGCGACATCTGCAAAGTGCGCGGGATGGGCGTGGCCGACAGCGTCAGCACGTCCACACTCTCACGCAGGTTCTTCAACTGCTCCTTGTGCCCCACCCCAAAACGCTGTTCCTCGTCGATGATGACCAGCCCCAGCTCCTTGGGGTTGACGTCGCGCGAGAGCAGGCGATGCGTGCCTACGAGCACGCTCACCGTCCCGTCCGCAAAACCGCAAAGCGCCGCTTTCTGCTGCGCCTTGCTGCGAAAACGACTCAAGACCTCGACGCGCGCGCCGAAGGGGGAAAAGCGCTCGGAGAAGGTGGTGTAGTGCTGCTGGGCAAGGATGGTCGTCGGACACAAGACCATCACCTGTCGCTCGTCGGAAATTGCCTTGAACGCGGCGCGCAGAGCCACCTCCGTTTTACCGAAGCCCACGTCGCCGCAAATCAGGCGGTCCATCGGGCGGTCGCTTTCCATGTCGGCCTTTACGTCGGCGATGGCCGCGAGCTGGTCGGGGGTCTCGGTGTAGGGGAAGAGCCGCTCCATCTCCTCTTGCCAGGTAGAGTCGCTCGAATAGGTGAAACCCTTAGCCGTGGAGCGCCGCGCGTAGAGGTCCACAAGGTCGAAGGCTAGCTTGCGCGCGCTTTTTCTCGCCTTGGCCGTCGCGCGCGTCCAATCTGCCGTGTGCAGGCGGGTGAGGCGCGGTGCCGCGCCACCAGGGCCGACGTAGCGGGTGATGCGATCTATCTGCTCGACGGGCACGTAGAGCTTGTCGGATTCCGCATACGACAGCAGCATGTAGTCGCGCTCGGTGCCGGCCACCTCCTGGCGCACGAAGCCGGTGAAGAGCGCTATGCCGTGACTCGCGTGCACCACGTAGTCGCCCGGCGCAAAAGGAAAGCTCGTCTCGGTGATGTCGACGCGGCGGGCACGACGCCTAGTGGCGCCGCGGGCGGCGGAGCGGCCGGAGAGGTCGTCGATGGAGACGACGGCCAGGTGCGCATCATTGATGAGAAAGCCGGCCGCCACGTCGACATCGCCGATGTTTAGCACGCCGGTCTCGAGGGCTGCCTTGTCCTTGTCGATGCATTCGCGAAACGACAGCCCCGCGTCGCCGAAGAGCAGCTCCATATCCTCGCGCACGCGGCGATCCGCGGCGGTGAAGAGGGTGAAGTCGGAGGCGGCCACATGTTCGCGCAGACAGGAGAGCAGCTTGTCGGTGCTGCCCTGCAGGCTCGGGCGCACCACGGCCAGCTCCGCGTCCACCTGCCCACCCGCGCGCATAAGCGACAGCAGGGTCAGGCGCTGCCCCGGACCGAAATCGAGTTTGGCCGGGTTGGAGAAGGAGCGCTCGACCTCGGCGGGCTTTAGCTTGGCGGCCTCGGCCATCGCCGATATCTCGTCGCGGCGGCGGGAGGCGTCATCAAAGAGGCTGCGCGGCTCGACCAGCACGGTGAGTGTATCCGGGTGCGCGCAGGCCAGCGGGCAGGCCATCTTGCTGTAGAGGGCGGGCACGTAGCGCTCCATCTCCGCGCCCGGACGCCCCTCCTCGAAGGCCTCGAGGGCGGCGGCGACGTCCGAATCGATGGCGACGCGGCTCGAAAGCTCGCGGCGCATGCGGGCAAGGCCTGTCTTGGAAATGGAGAACTCGCGGGCCGGCCATATCTCCACGTCGTCGAGCGCGCGTATGGACTGCCCCGTCGAGGCGACCGTGCGGCGCAGGCCGTCCACCGCATCCCCGAAAAACTCGATGCGCACAGGAGAACTGTCGCCGGCGCCGTAGACGTCGACGGTGTCGCCGTGCACGGAAAAAAGCCCGGGCATATCTGCCGCCTCGGCGCGGCGGTATCCGCGTTCAACAAGGCTGGCGGCCAGGCCCTCGTAGGAGAGTAGCTCGCCGGTCCGCCCGTCCACCGCGCCGTTTTCGCACGAAATGGAGATGGGGGCAAATAGGCGCGTCTCGGGCGGAGCCACATAGCGCAAAAGCGCGCGGGCAGAGGCCACGACGACGACGGAGCGGCCGGCCGCAAGCAGGCCCAGCGCCTTTGCGCGCGCGCCCACGACAGACAGGTCGCAGGCAGTGGGCGACCAGGGCATGTCGGCGCGCTCGGGAAAGAGCACCACGCGCGAGATGCCTATCCAGGCGGCCAGGTCGCGGGCGAACTTCTCGGCGGCCTCGGCGCCGCTCACCACCACGGCCATGGGGCGCGGCGTGCGGGCAAACAGCGAGGCCACAGCAAAGGGGCGCACAGACCCGGCCACGGCAAGCGCCGCGTCTTCGCCGGCGGCGAGCTTGTCGAGCATGGGCCGCAGCGACGGCGCGGCCAGCAGATGCGAGGAAAGGGAGTCTATCAACATAATGAAGCCAAGGATAGCGCACCCGCGCGCGCGGAGCATGCGCCGCACCCGCGCCCCCGCGAAACTCGCCGAAAAATCGTGAAAAACACCCTTGACGCGCAGGGTCTTCATCCCTAATATAGTTGCTCGCGCCATTGCGGGGTTGCTCGATTGGAGCGCACGTTTCGCCCACTGGGGTATCGTCTAATGGTAGGACAGCAGATTCTGGTTCTGTCAGTGCGGGTTCGACTCCTGCTACCCCAGCCAAAGGCGCTTACATAGCACGGCCCGTTCGTCTAGCGGTTTAGGACACCGCCCTCTCAAGGCGGAGATCACCGGTTCGAATCCGGTACGGGCTACCACAACCGACGCGGGTCGGGGGCTGAAGTTCCCCGGCTCGCTTTTCATTTGCCGAGGCCCCGTCTGCCCCGCTTCGCGTGCCACTCCCACGCGCCATGCCCGATGCGCCCGTGTATCGAATGAAAGCGGCTTGCGGGCACGGGGCAGGCCGCGCGCTTGCTACACTTCATCTGAAGAGCGCCCGGATGGGGCAGCCTGCCCGGGCACGGACACGCGCCTGTCGCATGCGCCGCATGCGCGATGCGTATGGCGCGCGGTAGAAAAGAGGTGCGCCATGTGGGAGAAAACCCTCCGGACCGTCCTTGCCGCCATCCTAGCCGTCGCGTTTTCCGTCCCGCTTGCCGCCTGCCAGCAGGCGAGCACGAGCCAGACACAGACAAGCGGCGAGACCTATCGCTGGGAGAACTTCGACGACGGCTCCGACCTCCTCGACGTCGACGTGCCCTACATCCCCTCCAACGTCGACGAGGTCGCTTTCAAGGTCATTCTGGAAAAGGGCAAGCTTGCCTCAGAGGTGGGCGCCAACAAGGTGACGCTCGGTGCTGCGCTCGACGGCTGGACGGTCGATGCGGTCGAGCGGACAGACGACGTGACGCTGTCCGTGAAGGCAAGCCGCCCCGCGGAGCTGGCCAACAACGGCGCCTCGATTGCAGGTGTTGCGCTGGCGGCGGATTGCGTGACGGACGTGGAGACGGGCGAAGGCGGCGGGACGGAAAGCAGCACTGGCGTGAGCAAAGACGAGATGATGAGTGCTGACGAGGTGAACAACGACAAGGGCGTCCAATGGCCTGAAGACGCCGAGATTGTGAATAAAGACGAGGAGGCCGTGAGCGCGCAGACGAACGCGGTCGTGGCCGACACGCCCGAGGAGGTCTCCGCGTTGCTGGGCGAGATAGAAAGCGGTCATGTCGCCTCCGAAGATGACCTGAAGCCCTACGAGGAAAAGGAAGCTGCCGAAGACGGCGCCGACACGGCGGCGAACACGACTGAAGGAGCGCAGACAGAAGGCGACGGCGCGAGCGCGGAATCGGATGCAGGCGAAGGCGGGGACGCGTCGCAAGGCTACGAGGTCTTCGCGGTGTTTGCAAACCCCGCTCTAGACGTCGATTTCTCCACCTCGAAGCTCGACGGCGCGAAGTTCACCGCGGCGCTTGTGGCAAGCGACTTCGTCTTGGGCAACACAATCGGCGCCGACAGCTTCACCTTGGAAGGCGCCGACGGCTGCACCCTGTCGAAGGTGGACTTCAAAAACGAGCGCGAGCTGTCCGTCGAGATTGCGCTGCCGGAAAGCGGCAACGCATCGGCTCTCGACGATGCGACGCTCACCTTAAAGGCCGAGGCCAACGAAACGCAAGGCGACGTGGCCTGCGCCATCGCCGTGCCCAAGCCCTGGGTCTCCCTCGACTTCGACTACACGGACGACGCAGCCGCTACGACGACCTTTGCCGCCGAGCTGCGCGACGCGCAAGGCGAGCTGTCCGCCGCCAACGTGAAAGTCGAGGTCGACGACAAAGAGATAGCCCCCACGTCGGTCTCCGCAAACGACGACGGCGGCTACTCCATCGTGTTAAAGACAAGCGACGTGCCCGAAGGCGCCACCGTGGCCCTCTCCGCAAGCGGCATCCACGACGTGCTGGGGCGCGACGCCGAGTTGGCAGACGCTGCGGCGCTCGTGGAGGCAAACGACGAATCGCGCGACTTCCTCGGCGACCTGCTCGACGACCTCATGCCGCAAAACATCGCGGTCGCCATGGGCAAGAAGGCGCTTTGGGCGCTGGCGGAGCACGGCTGGAAGCAGTTCTACACGAACGTGGCCGACCCGAACCACAACACCTCGCTTTACGAGATCAGCAACAACGAGATTTTCACCGAGGTCGTCCAAATTCACGACCAGGTGACCGACTTAGGCTACGAGATGAAAGCGCTTTCCACAACGGTGCGCGCTGGCCAAAAAGCCGCGCTCGTCACCGACGCCGAGCGCCTCGCCGCGCGCATACGCACCCAATACACGCTGCTCAAAGACGAGGTGGAGGCCATCTGCAAGGACACAGACGGATCGCAGCGCGCGCAAAAGCTCTCGGATTTCGCGGTAAAGGAAAAGGTCGCGCTCGACGAGCTGGCCACCAACATGGGCGAGCTCTACGCCATCATCTGCAAGGCGGACTCGGCAACCAGCCACGACCTGATCGCGGTCTACGACGAGATGATGGCGCTCTCGTACAACTGGGGCATACAGACCTACAAATACCGCCAGAGCTTCAGAGGCTCGCTCGCGAACGTGTGGACCAACGCGGCTCAGGTTCTGCAGCTGGCCTACGGCGCGCAAACCGAAGCCGCCGAAGCGGGCAAGGCGGGCAACCTGGGCAGCAAGCGCTCGTATCTCGACGAGCTGGACGCACAGAGCAAAGAGGTGAACGCCATCGTCAACGAAAGGCACAAGATAGACCTCAGCTGCGCCCGCTCGGGCGGCAGCTGGGGCAAGTACAGCGCCTACTCCGGATACAACGACTACCAATTCCAAGACATGATTAGCGAAGCAAACGAGTTCATCGACGACCCACAGGAAAGGGCGAAAAAAATCGCGGAGGCCGAAGATCTCAGAGATACGGTCGCAGCCTTGAGAACAACCGGCGACGGGACCGGGCCTCTCGTCCTCTACAACAACACGGCGGGCACCTGGGCGCGGGGCCTGCGCGCCAGCGATACGCAGGACAAATGGGACAAGGGCTTCATATACTTCACGGGCAGTTGGGCGAAAGGCACCACAAACACGTTCGTCGCCTCGCCGTTTCGCAGCTACGAATACAAAGAGGTGGGCAACTGGATGAAATACGTGGCGACCACCTCCTGGGACAGCGGGTATTTCAACACCGCGCAGGTAAACGCGATGCTCTCCAGGCTGGCCGACGGCAAGACATTGAAAGGCGAGCTTGAAGAGGTCGGGTTGAAGACGGCGAAATACCTCGTCAGCTCGGAGCGCTTCGACAACACCAACCGCTTCTTCTACGACAACAACGACTGGTACTTCGACACCTTCGAGGTCTCGAAGTCGACGAACAAGGACAAGGCCTTCACAAAGGAAAAGCAGCACTACGACGGGTCGTGGAGAGCTGCGGTCGTGACGAGGGTGAAGCACGTGAACTGGAATACGAAACCGGAGGACATGTTCGTTTTGCAGAAAAAGACCGTGAATACGACTGCGAAGAAGGCGAGTTGAACAAGACGGGGCAGGCGCCACGGGTGAAGGCGCGGGGCGCGGCGGGACAAACAGCCAAGGCGAACGGCGACGCGGGGACGCGCGCGGGGGCGGCGCGGATCGGCATCGGAAAAAGCATCGGGCATGCTGCGCTCGTCGCCGTGGCCGCGCTCGGGGCGTGCGCGCTTTTCTTCGGGGCGTGTGCGCTGGTGAAGACATGTGCGGGCGGCAGCGCGGACGGGCGTTATGCATGCGCCCTCTACATCTACATGTGCGGCTCGACTCTGGAGACGAAAAGCGCCATCGCCACGGCCAACATCGACGAAATGCTGGGCGCGCACATGCCGGATGGCACCGCCGTCGTGGTGGAGACGGGCGGTGCGCGCAAGTGGCGCGGACACGACATCCCCTCAGATGCGCTCGTGCGCTACGAGCTGCGCGGCGGCCGGCTCGTCGAGGTGGGGCGTGAGGCAAACGCGAGCATGGGCGATGCGGACACGCTGGCCTCGTTTCTGGAGTTTTGCGCCCGCGAGTACCCGGCCGACAACTCCACCTTGCTGCTGTGGGATCACGGGGCAGGCAGCGTGAAAGGCGTGTGCGCCGACGAAAACCACAGCATGGACGCTTTGAGCGCCGCCGAGCTGGGGCAGGCGCTCGATGCGGCAGACGCGCACTTCACCACCGTATGCTTTGACGCCTGCCTGATGGGCGGCTTCGAGACCATGCGCGTGGTCGCTCCGCACGCGCAGCAGATGGTGGCAAGCGAGGAAATAGAGCCAGCGGCCGGCTGGGATTACACGGCGCTCGTCGAAAACCTCGGCAGCGGCGATTTCACCGAAAAGCTGCTAAGCGCATACCAGGCGCGCAACGAGGCGAAAGGCAAGCGGCTCTACACGCTCTCGGCGGTGGACTTGGGCAAATTTGCGCAGGTGGAGACCGCTTTCGACGCGCTGTGCGAGGAGGTGCTCTCGAAGAAAGGCAGCGAAGGCGCGCTGCAAGAGGTGGTGCAGGCCGCCGACGGCGCCATGGGGTTTGGGGATGCGAGCGGGCGCGGCGCCACCCAAAGCGAGCTCGTAGACCTTTCGCAGTTCTCGCGCAATCTGGGCTTCGAGGAGCTGGCGCGCGCAATCGGGGAGTGCACGCGGGCTGCAAACGGCGCCGATCGCGAGGGGGCGTGCGGCATGAGCGTCTACTTCCCCGCCGGCACGGCAAACTCGCTGCAAGACTACCTGGCAAGCGCCACGAACAGCGCCTACGCTCTGTTTTTGAGGAACAATTTCGGCGAAGGTGCGGATGCGGCGGGCGGCGAAAAGATTTGTTTCAACGACGAGGGCAGCGTGCAGGGCGGGGCGCTTCAGTTCAGCGTGGCCCCCGAGTCCACGCGCTACGTGCAGGAGGTGGCCTATGCTGTCTACCGGCTCGACGGCGATACGGGCGGCGGCGCAGACGGGCAAGGCGCAGACGGCGGCGGGCAAGGCGGCGGAAACGGTGGTGAAGCGGACTGTCTGGGCTTTTCCGACGACGTAGCGTCTCGCGGCACGGGGGCCTACACCATAGGATTTGCCGGGAAGTGGGTCGCCTTGAACGGGCATCTCCTCTCCTGCGACACCATCGACTCCACGGGCGACACCACGGTCTTTTCCGCGCCCGTCAAGAGAAACGGCGAGGCCGGCGATTTGCGCTTCACCTTCAACGCGAAGACGGGCGCCTACGCGTTGCAGGGTTTCGTCGCCTCCGAGAAGGCCGGCGCGCCCGGGCGGCTGGAAGACATTCAATCAGACGACACGCTCGTGCTGCTCGTCGAGCGCATCGTAGGTGAAAGCGCCGACGCGGGCGGCGCAAGCGAGGACAGCGGCGGGGGCAGCAATGCCGAGACGCGTCTTGCCGAGGGCGCGACCGTCTCGGCTGCCGACGGGCTGGAGCTTTCCTCGGCAGTGCTGCCCGACGGGCGCTACCAGGTCTACGGCGTCGTCACCGACATATACGGCGGCGAGCATGTGACGCGCGACTTCATCGTCTACCTGGAAGGCGGCGCCATAGTGCAGGCACAGGCCCTCGATTCCTGAGCCAGCGCCGTTCAAACGACCCGCGCTTTCACGGCGCGCGCGATCCCCCCCCGCCATGCCTGCGCATCCGCGCACGCTGTCGCAGCCCCACGCCGTGGCCACACACCGCAACTACGCGCCTTTCCCGCCTGTCGCGTACGGGTGTACCATAGGTGCCGAGATTGCGGCCGGATGGGGGGCTCGCGTCTCCCGCGCACGCGCCCGCGAGAAAGCCGACGCGCACGGCTTTTCGTTTGAGGGGACGGGCCGACATGGAAAAACTACTGAACAACCGCTACGCCATACTCGTCGTGGGCGTCGTCACCATGCTCATGTATGGCATCATCTACGCATGGTCCATCTTCATCCCGCCACTGGAAGCCGAGTTCGGCTGGTCGCGCGCGTCCACCTCGCTCGTCTTTTCCGTGGCCATGATTGCGCTGTCGGTCGGGATGACCTGCGTCGGGCAGCTGGCCAAGCACATGCCGCTGCGCCGCGTCTTCCTGCTGGGCGGCCTGCTCGTCGTGGCCGGCCTCGTGTGCTGCCGCTTCGTCACGCAGCCCTGGCATCTCTATCTGCTCTACGGCGTCTTGTGCGGTTTTGGCGTGGGACTTGCCTACACGAGCTGGACGACGAGCGTGCTCGCGTGGTTTGGCGACCGCGCCGGATTTGCCTCAGGGTTTCTCGTCATGGGCTTCGGGATGGGCACGGTCGTCTTGGGCGCGGTAGCCACCTTGCTCATATACTCGGCGCTCGGCTGGCGCTGGGCGTTCACCATCATCGGGGCGTCCGTTCTCGCGTGGAGCCTGCTCGCCTGCGCCTTCATGCGCACGCCCCCGCCAAAAGTGGCCGCGCTGCGCTCCAAACGCAGCGACACGGGGCTGTCGCTGACGGGCAAGCAGGTCGCGTCGAGCTCGTCGTTTTGGATCTTTTGCGCGTGGCGCAGCTTCTTCATGGGCTCGGTCGCGGCTATCATCGCCGAGGCGTCCGTGATGATGACCGGCATCGGCGCCTCGGTTGCGTTTGCCACCACGGCCGTGGCCGCGCTGGGGCTGGGCAACGGGCTGGGGCGGCCTTTGGGCGGCATCGTCTACGACAGACTCGGGCAGGCAAAGACCATGGTGCTTTTGCCCGCGCTGGGGCTGGCCGTCTCGGTGGCCACGCTGCCGTGCTATCTCGCGCACCTGCCAGCGGCGTTTGCCGCGCTCGTCTTGGCCGCGGGTCTGGTCTACGGCATGTACTCGGCCATCAACACCTCGTTCATGCGCACGACCTACGGGCAGGCAAACCTCGCCACGAACACGGGCATCTCGGCGCTCGTGCTCGCCCCGTTCAACCTGATCTTTCCCGTGTTGGCGGCGGCCATCTTCGATGCGGGCGGCTCCTACGACGCCTACTTCGCCATCATCCCCGTGTGCGCGCTCGTGTCGCTTTGCTGCGGCATCGCGATAAAGCCGGCCATCGCGCGCCTGCAACGCCGCTACGGCACCGAGAGCAAAGGCGGAAATGACCTCGCATGAGCCCCTGGTAGACCCTCAGCTCCTCTTCCCTGGCAGCCTCCCGACTCGTCACGCCCTTTCTCTGACAACTGTAAAGTCATAGCAAATTTACCGCTAAAGAGAAGGTGCTATTTCGCGAATGCATCAATCCAAGCTGCACGGGGCGCGTGCTATGATGCGCCGCATCGACCACGAGGGCAAAGGGGGTGAGACGACATGGCGAGAAAGCGCAAGAAGGTCGCGAAGACCGGCGCGGTCTGGCACCAGAGCGCCGAAGAGGCCACGCTGGCCAAGATGCCGCGCTACGATGCCTGGGCTTGCGGGCACGGGCCGCACGGACCGGCTGGCTACGCGCGCGCAAAGGAAAAACGCGCCTGGCAAAAGCAAATGCGACAGGAGGGAGCCCGGACGGGCTCCTTTCTTTTTGTGCCCGCCCAAGCCGTCCAAGCCGCGCCCGTACGAGACTCCATGCCCCGCGCAGTATGAAAAGCGTACTACTAGTACTCAAAGTCATACTCCCCTACAGCAGGCACTCGAATAATTCACCTGCATACTCGTTCATCATCGTATGATTTCTCGCGAAAAGGAGGCCTGCTGCGGATACAGCCGCAAAAGACCCCGAGGCATGCGAGGACCGCACGGCGAGACGACACAAAAAAGAGTTGGCACGCGCGAAAAAGCGCCGAGCACCTGTCTGCAAGGCTACACGCAGACAAAAGGACATGAAACGGCGCGCCGGACCTGTAGGAGGGGATTATGGCGGACACCAAGCAGTTCATCGAGCTCGACCCGAAGGACTTCAAACTGAGTGACTACGACAACGTGCGCATCGATATGCCGGCAAAGCCCGAGTTGTCGGAAGAAGACGTGGACGCACAGCTGTTCGAGTACGTGGCCAGCGGCGGCAAGAAGATACAAGGCATCGCTGATCTCGACGACGATTGGGTGAAGGCCAACTTCGAGGGCCTAGAGACCATCGAGGACGTACGCCAGGCCATCAAAGACCAATACGACCACGATCTCGAGTTCGAATATAGCGACATCAAGTTCAAGAACTGTGCCGACGAGCTGCTCGCGCGCCTGCAAGGCGACGTGGACGAGGCCACGTTGGCCAACAACATCGAGGTCATGCGCGAGGGCAATGCCAAGCGCCTCGAGGAGATGCACATCAGCTTCGAGCAGTTTTTGCGCGAAGAGCATATGACGCCGGACCAATACGACGCAAAGCTCGCCGACGAGACCTCGCGCCAAATGCGCATGAACGTCGCGCTCGACATCATGGCCGACGTCTTGAACACGCAGGTGGGAAACCACGAGATCTGCGACTACCTCTCGACACCCGACCCGGAGAAATTCCTAGCCGAGATTCGCGAAAAAGGCCAAGTGGAGGCAGCCAGGCGTGCCGCCGTGCGGGTGAAGGTCATGCGCCGCGTCGTGGAGACCGCCATCGTGCGCGAGGTCGACGAAGATGGCAAGCCCGTCGTAGCCGCACCGCCGCAAGCGCCGGTAGAAGAACCGGAAGAGGACGTAGAGGTTCCCGACTTCGAGAACATGCCCGAGCCGCAGATACGCGAAGACTAGGAGGCGCGAGAAAACGATGAAGGTCGAAAAAGTACGTGAAAAAGACGGGAAGCTGGAGCTTTCCGTCACCCTCGACGCAAAGGAATGCGCCAAGGAGATGTCCAAAATCGCCGCCTACGAGATAGCGCGCAACGACTACAAGGCAAACCTCGCCCAAGACGAGCCGGTCGATTTCCTGCGCCGGCACATGGGTGCCGACGAGGCCGCCTTCACCTTCGACGAGGGCATCATGCGCCACCGCGTGCCCTTCGCCCTGACCGCCGCCGGCGTCGACGCCATCGGCACGCCCGTCTACAAATGCCTGGAGCACGCAAGCGAGACGAGCGGATTTACCTACCATATGGTCTGCGTGCCCGTGCCCGAGTTCACCCTCGACGACTACGGCCCGGTGTCGATCTCGTTGCCTGGATCGGCGGTGAAAAGCGCCGAGGTCGACGAGGAGATTGCCAAGATGGCGCAGGCGGCCGCCGTGGCCGTGACCGACGAGACCCACGACACGGTGGTGCGCGGCGACAAGGTCGAGCTGGCCATGGAGACTACCATGGACGGCGAGCGGGTGAAGACGCTGTGCACGGACGGGCGCGAGTACAACACAGGGGCGCTTGCCATGCCCGACGACTTCGACGCCGCTGTGATCGGCATGAAGGTGGGCGAAACGAAGACCTTTTCCTTCGAAGGCCCGCAGATGGAAACCGACGAGGACGGCAATCCCATCATGGACCTCTACGAGACGACTGTCACGGTGAAACGCATCATCGACATGCAACCGCCCGTCCCCGACGACGCGTGGGCCAAAACCGTCATGCCGGGCGTGGAGAGCTTGGCCGACCTGCGTGCAAAGGTAAAAGAAAAGCTGGAGGAGCGCCATGCTGACGAGTACAGCCGCCGCGCGCAGGCCTTGGCCGCAAGCGAGCTGGCAAAGCGCCTACATGAGGATGTGCCCGACCTCGTCTACGGCGTCGCGGTAAAAGAGGCGCGCGAGCAACTGACGCGGCGCCTGCGCGAGGAAAACATCTCGCTTGACGACTATCTGGAGCGCGAGGGCATCGAGAAAGACCAGCTGAACAACGTGCTGCTCTTGCAGGTGCGCGGGCAGCTAACGCGCCAGTTTGCGTTGAACGCCTACGCCAAGCACAAGGGGCTGTCCGTCGAAGACGAGGACCTCGATGCTTTCTTCGAATCCATAGCACCCGGCCAGGCCAAACAGGCTATGGGAGATTTCCGCCGCGAGGGCAAGATGTACGCCGCACGCTGCGCCGCGCTGCGCCTGAAGGCGGGCAAGCTGCTCGTCGAGGAAGCCGAGGTCAAGGCGGCGTAGTCGACGCGAAAAGCTGTGCGGAAGTAAAAGGCAACAACGAGGCAGGAGAGGCCGGCCGCTAGGCATCGCAAAAGACGCCGCAGGCGGCGGCCTTCGAGCTGGGGAAGGAATTCGTGGGCTGGGGCAAGGCGCGCATAGACCAGGTGGCCAGCGACAGCGCGGCATACGATTTCGCCGCCTTCGAGCGCATCGGACTTGATGCCGTAGAGGACGCGCGCGTGCTCGACATGGGCTGCTTCGACGGCTTCAATACCGTACTGAAGTTTTCCTGCTACGCAAATATCGCGGCCGTCGTAGGCATCGACCCGGATGAAGACGCGCTGGCCGAGGCGCGCGAACGAACCTACGATGCGCGCTTTTCCTGGGAGCGAGGCGACGCGCAAGACTGGGCCGGGCAGGCAGAAAGCTTCGATGTCGTCTACTTCTCGCATGTCTTTCAACACGTGCGCGACAAGGGCGCGGCGCTCACAAACGCCTGGCGCCTGCTCAAGCCGGGCGGCCACATCATCATCAAGACCTTCGACGACTCCTGCAAGCTGTCCTGGCCCGACCCCGAGCACGTCATGCGTCGCCTTTTCACCCTCTACGAAGCCGAGATCGCGCCGCGCACGCCGCACACGCGCCACACCGACCGCAACAACGGACAGAAATGCCCGGCGCTGCTGGCCGAGGCGGGATTTTCCGATGTGGACGTGGCGATCCACACGACCGACACCTTGGGCAAAACTCGCGCCGAGCGCATGGACCTCTTCGAGCGCTTCACCTACTTCCGCAAAAACGTGCCCGACGGGCTGCCGGAGAGCATCGCCTGCGAGCAAACCCGCCTGCTGGACGCGTGGCGCGCCCTGTTTGAACGCGACGACTACTACCACTGCTCGAACACCTTCATGGTCACGGCGCGCAAGCCCAAAGCGGGTGAAGGGGATGCACGTTCCAAAGCAAGCGGCACGAGCGCGGCGGGCAGCCGGGGTGAAGGCGACGGGCGCTGCAACACGGACGATGTCGGCAGCGCAAGCGAAAATGACGCGAACGGCTCCCCCTTCGCCCTCTCCCCCATGACCGAAACCGACTTGGGGCAGGTCATGGCCATCGAGGCAGGTGCCTTTCCCGACCCATGGACGCCGCTTGCCTACGCCATGGAGCTGCGCCACAACCCGGCCGCGCGCTATGTCGTCGCGCGCGGCGAAGACGAGCGCATCGCGGGATACGTCGGCTGGTGGGAAGCGGCCGAGACGGGCCTTGCGACCATCATGCACATAGCCGTCGCCGCACCCGCGCGCAGAAAGGGACTGGGCACGCTACTGCTCGAGCACGCGTGCGCGCAGGCGGCCGACGACGACTGCACGGCCATGCAGCTGCACGTCCGCGCGGCAAACGTGCCCGCCCGCGGACTCTATGCGCATGCGGGTTTTACTGAAATGGATATCGTGACCGGCTACTACAACTCGCCTGCAGACGATGCCGTGCACATGCTGCGTCCCCTGCCGTGAGACAAGCATGCCGGACGCTTCTTCAAGCTCTCACGCCACACGCGTCTTTCACCCAGACGCGTGAGCCACCCGCGCAATAGCGCGCCGCCGCGAACAGGCACAACATGCGCCACATCGCACGGTAAATACCACGCTCACCAGCTAGGAGAGTCCCCCGCCCCGTCTTCGAAGGTCTCGGCGGCGCGCGCAAGCAACGCGGGTATGTCCAGACGCGTCGAACACTGGTCCAGGCAGCGACCGCACGAGATACACTCGGACGCGCGCCCTCCGAAATTCGTCTCCCACAGATACGAACGCCGCGCCAAGGCCGGCCCGAAGACCTCCCGGTCGTTGAGCGCCTGCAAGATCCAAGGAATCCGTATTCGCTTCGGGCACACATCTACGCAATAGCGGCAATCGACGCACTCGATGCGCTCAACGGCATCGAGAATCTTCACCACCTCATCGACGAGCTCGGCGCGAAGCTGTGGCGAGAGCTTCGGGAAATGCGCGAACGCCGCGATATCGTCTGCGGTCTCGACAGCCGAGTTCATAGTGGCGAAAACGGTGTGGACGCCGGGCACGGACGCGCAAAAGCCCAAGGCAAGCTCTGCGGGCGAGACTTTTGCCTCGTCCAAAAGGACGCGCGCCGCTTCGGGCAGCCGCGCGAGGACGCCGCCCCGGAAGGGCTTCATGACGAATATGGGCAGGCCATGCGCGCGCGCCACCTCGCAGTTGCGCTTGGCGCAGACAAGCTGGCTGTCCCAGTCGTAGTAGTTCAACTGCAGCATGACGAACTCGGCCTGCGGATGCGCCTCGATAAACGACTCGAGCATCTCCGGACGGTCATGGAAGGAAAAGCCCACCTTGGCCGCAAGGCCGCGCTCCTTTTGTTCCAAGACGAAGTCCCAGGCGTCCATATCCTCGAATTTCTGCGCACGGGCGCCCTGCGTCGAGACGTTGTGGAGCATGAGGTAGTCGTAGTAGCCGACGCTGGTCGATGCAAGCGAGCGCTCGAAATTCTCGCGCATCTGCGCCGGTGAGTTCATCTTCCACGGCGTGATCTTCTGGGAGACTTCGTAGTCCTCGCGCGCACGACGGCTGAACAAGACCCGTTCCAGTGCAGGCTCTTCAGCATCGTAGGCAAACGCGTTGTCGAAGAAATTGTAACCGCTGTCCAAAAACACATCGACGGCTCTGGAGAGCTCGTCAAGATCCACCCTGTCCACGGTCTTTCCGTGCCCGAACATGCCTCCGAAACCGAGGCGCGCCACCTGCCCGTCCATCCTCCTCAGAGCTCCTTTTGTCGCACGCCGCATCCGAAGGTGCCGCGATGCCAGCCGGCTAGTTGAACATTGGGTTGTCGCGCAAGCGCTCGGTGAAGAAGATGAACAGGGCTACCAAAACGATGATGAGCACCCACAGCAGGCGCTTGGCGGTCTTGGTGGAAAACGGCCCTATCCTATCGTCGCGCGTGTCGTCTTTCTCGCGCGAGGCCACCTGCAAGACCTCTCGGGTGAACTTCGCCCCGCAGCTCGAGCAAAACTTCTCGCTGGTCGAGCGGTTGCCGCAAAAGGGGCACACGATGGGGTTTTCCGGCATCTGCGGCACGTCGGCCGGCTTCGTGTTGAACAGTCCCATGTCGAAAACGCACCTTTCCTCTCGTAGAGCCCCATATTTCACCATGCGCGAACTGCCAGCGCAAGAAAAAGAACGGGCGTGCGAGGAGCTGCCCCACACGCCCGCGACTTTTAAAACTCGAAGCGAAAACGCGAGCTAGTCGTTGTTCTCGCTTGCGATGTCGTCGATGTCCATGCCCTTGGCACCCTTCGGGAGCAGGAAGGTGGCCAAAAAGCCAATGAACATGGGGATGGCCAGGATGGCGATAAGCGGGGTGAACGCCCAGCCCGCCGCCTTCAGGCCGCCGAGCACAATCGGGGACAGGATGCCGGCAGACTTGCCCAAGGCGACGATGGTCGCCACGCCGGAGTTCCTGAACTCGGTCGGATAGGACTCCGACATCATGGGCTGCGCGGCCGTGATGCCGTAGTTCAGAGCAAAGCCCATGAACACGAAGGCAATCAGGTACGGCCAGAAGCTCGTCTCGGCAGGCAGCGTGACCACAAGGGCCGTGATGATGCACATCGCCGTGGCGAAGATGTAGCCGAACGCCAGGTTGCGCCGGCGCCCGATGGCCTCGGACACATAGCCGGTCGTGCAGTTCGCGACGACAGATGCCGCGTTTTGCGCCATTGCCAGCATGTAGGAAGCGGTGACGGCGCCGCCGGTAGCCTCGAGCATGAGCGAGGGCAGCCAAGCGTTCACGCCGTAGATGCTGAAGTTGCCGGCGAAGTAGATGACGACGAGCGCGATCGTGGTCTTGAGGTACTTGCCCTTCCAGACCTCGGCCGGGCTGGCCTTCTCCGACACGGGCGGCACGAGGATGTTTTCGGGCTTCAAGTCAAACGGCATCGGCTTGCCCGCACGCTTTTGGATGCGCTCCAGCGTCTTGATGGCGCCCTCGGGATTGCCCTTGACCGACATCCAGTGCGCGGATTCAGGCGTGAAGAACCCGAATATGAACGCGTAGATAACGGGGAACGCGCCGATGGCGTAGCAGACGTGCCAGGTCGTCACCTGGACGATGACGGTGCCGATGATGGCGGCCAAAACCCAGCCGACGATCATCCACGCCATGCCGAAGGTGATGAAAAACGAGCGCTGCTTGGTCGGGGTGAACTCGGTGAACAGCGTCGTCACGATGGGCGTGCACACACCGAGGAACAGGCCGGCGATGACGCGGAAAACCGCGAAGGCCTCGTAGGTCGGCGCAAAGATGCACGGAATGGTGAACAGGCCATAGAGGAACGTGCCTGCCGTAAGGACCTTCCTGCGGCCCAGACGATCAGACAGAGGCCCTGCGCAAAACGACCCGACGACGATGCCGATGGTCGACCACGACGACAGAGCGCCCTTCAGCGCGGCAGTCGCCGCGTTTTGGGCCGCGACGTCCCCGCCGAAGCTGGCCAGCGGGAAGAAATCGTTCATGATCTGCGTATTCGTGTACGAGATGATCATGTAGTCGTAGCCGTCGAACATCATGGCGATGCCGACTAGGAAAAATATTGATATGGTGAACTTGCTCACCCCAAGCGAATCGACTGCCTGGGATATAGTAAATTTACCGTTGTTTGCTTCTGCCATAACCCCCTCCTTAGTGAGGAAATGCAAAATCACTTGCTTTCAAACGGGTAGAGCAACAATGGTTTTCGCAAGGCCGTCTTGGGTTCTGCTACAACCTGAGGCGGCCTGCTCTTTTTCCCAAACGGGAAACGGCCGAAAAGACAACGCGCTGAAAACCCGTCTATCTCTTCGGCCGCCCTCCTAGACGAGAGAAAACTCTCCTCTACTTGAACTTCTTGTCCTGGTTCCTGCGCTCGGACTCGTCAATGGGCTTGTAGGTCGCACCAGCGATATCGTCGGTGATGACCTTGGACGCGCCACATTTCTTGCAGGTGTCCGCATCGGCCGCGTTGAAGGTGTTGCACTCCGGGCACTTCCACAGGATGTTGCCGATTGGGGGCGGACGGAAACCGCCCTTCATTTGCTGAGACATGCTATTCCTCCTTTTTCTTTCACCTTCAGGCCCGGGCGGGATTGCCCGGGCCATCAAAGGGTGAAACCAAACGCTAGAGCGTGAACAGAACCATCTTCTTCTTCTCGGAGGCCTTCTTGGCAAGCTCCTCGATGGTGCCGAAGAACATCACGCCGGACTGGCAGTGGTGCACGCAATTCGGCAAACGTCCTTGCTCAACACGGTCCGCGCAGCCATCGCACAGGTCGGTCGGAATGGGCACATAGGTCCACTCCCACTTGCCGTTGATGTTTTTGATCGGGCCGTACTCAGCGCACTTGATGCCCCACTCGTTGGGCGCCAAGCCAAGGTGCATCTGGCAGGCGACCTCGCAGGAGTGGCACTCGGTGCAGTACTCGTAGTCGATCAGCAGGCCGTGGGTGGAGCCCTCGGCGTTGGCGTCCTTGAAGTTCGCCCAGTACTCGATCGCGTCGAAACCGCGGTTCATCTCTTCTGCTGTAGGCATAATCACACCCCCTCGAACCTAGTGAAGTGGTAGCCCTTGAGGGGCTTGGTCGTGATCTCTGCGCTCGGGCTGCAGTCGTTTTCTTCCGTGACCTTGTAGCACTTGCACAGAGTGGACTTGTACGGAGCACCGTAGTGCGTGGGCCCGTAGACGCCCATGGTGGTCAAGTTGTTGGCGTTGGAGTCGAACACGCCGTACAGATGCGGCTCCGCAGCCTCTTCCTCGGGGAACCACCAGCCGTGACGCGCACGGACGAGGTTGGGCAGCAAGCCCGGGGCGATGTGCGCAACCTGCTTGCACTTGCCGCGCGGGTTCTCGAACCACACCCAATCGCCCTCTTTGATGCCCTGCTCCTCGGCAATCTCGGGAGAGACGTCGGCGATGGCCGTCGGATGGAACTGGCGCATATGCGGCAGCTGACGGTGCTCGGAGTGGAACAGGCCGATGTGACGGTGGCCAGAGGTGTAGATGTAGGGGTACTCCTTGTAGAGCTCGGGAGTGCGGTAAGGCGACTCGTAGGGCTCCATGTGATGCGGCAGAGGATCGAAGCCCCACACGTCGAAGAGCGGCGAGTAGATCTCGAACATGCCGGTAGCGGTGACAAAGCCGGGGTTGCCGTCCTCGCGGAGCAGACCCTTCTCGTACTTGCGGTAGGTCTCGTTCCAATCCCACCAGTCGTAAACCTTGTGAGTGAGCTCCTCGAAGGTGTAGTCGACGCCGTTGCCCTCGTCTTGGATCATCCAGGTGAGGAAGTCTTCGGTCGTCTCGAACTGGTTGTAGAACTCGGGGTTGAAGCGCTTGCCCATAGCCATGACGAGTTCCTCGTCAGACTTGCACTCGTAGTAGCGGCCCGCGGACGCAGTGATCGTGCGCAGGGGCTGCCACCAGGAGCGGTAGGAGTCGCGCTCGACAGACATGGCCATCGGGAGCACGCAGTCGGCGAACGCCACGGCGGTCGGGGTCAGGTAGTAGTCGGCCACAACCGTGTACTTGACCTTCTTCCACGCCTTGTAGACACGAGGCGCGTCGCCGGCCATGTTGGCGATCGGGTTGGTCTGCTCGACCCAGATGAGCTGCGGGCGGTAGGGCACGCCGGTCTCCATGGCCTCGACCAAAAGATCGGGCGGGATGAAGGGCGTGTAGCCGGCCTTGTGGATGGGCGACTGGCTCGTGCCGATGCGGCGGTCGAGCATCTCCTCGGAGATGAACTCGAGGCCTGCGCCGTACTTCTTAGAAGAGTTGTAGGCGTAGCGAACGAGCACGTTGCCGCCGGGGACGTCGAGGTTGCCGCAGATGGCGACCATGTCGTCGATGGCGTTGGACGCCTCCATAGCAGAAATCTGCATGTCGATGGCAAGACCCCACTGGACGCCGGCGGGCTTGGCCGCAGCGTACATGCGGGCAGCGTCGATGATGAGCTGCTCGTCGCACCAGCAAATCTCGGCGACCTTGTCGGTCGGGTACTCCTGGACGCGCTCGACCAAAGACTCGAAACCATAGGTCCAAGTCTCGGTCCACTCGTGGTCGTAGAGATCCTCGTTGATGATCACGTTCAGGAAGCCGAGCGCAAGCGCGCAGTCGGTGCCAGGACGGATCTGCAACCAGATGTCGGCCTTGGAGGCCAGCCAGGTGAGGGCGGGATCGACGACGATGAACTTGGTGCCCATGCGCATGAGGTCGATCAGCCAGTGGCCCACGAAACCGTCAGGGTTGGAAGCCAGCGGCTGGTTTGCCCAGACGATGACGACCTCGGGTTTCACCCACTCCTCATTGTTGTAGCGATCCGGGTGCAGCTGCGCGTTGTCGAGAATCCAGCAATCGCCTTCCTGCAGCAGGTTGGCGGTCATGCGCGGCTGGTAGCAGGAGTCGGCCGAGAGGAAGCCGAACGACATGTTCGGGGAACCGAACGCCGTACGCAGGACCATAGCGCCCTGCCACATGGCGTTGCGGCCGGTGCCGGACAGGGCGACGACGCCCTCAGGCCCGATACCGCCGAACTCTTCTTTGATGATCTTGCAGACGTCCGCGAAAGCCTCCTCGATGAAGTCGAGGGCCTCGTCCCAGGTGACGCGCTTCCACTGGTTGGAGCCCTTCGGCCCGTCCAGCAACAGCGGCCACTTCAGGCGGTCGTGGTTGTAGATCTGCTCGACCATGTTGAGGCAGCGCAAGCACAGTCTGCCCTGGTTGTAGGCGAAGTTCGGATCGCCTTCAACCCTCTCCAGTTTGCCGTCTTTGACATAGGTCAAGACACCGCAGCCGTTGTGGCAGCCAGGCCCTGTCCAGACGGAAGTTCGGGTCACTTCATAACCGTCTTCGTACCAACGCCAATCATCAGTTTTGTACAGATCTTTGTTGTATTCGTTGATCATGAAATCTCCCCTCCCTTTCTCTCTCGAAACATATAGGACACGTGCAACGAACTATGTCTTAGCCGATTCGAGTAGAATGCCGCCTTGGGAATCCCTGATGTTTCCCTGCCTTCTTGCCGGCGGCTTTGATGCGAGCCTCTCATTTCTCGCATCCCCTCATCGCCGCCGACAAGTCGGCAACATCCCTCTCTCGTCGGGTAAAACCTCGCATATCTCCCACGCGACGCACCTATATATATGCGCGGTGTCGCGCGGGGAGCCGAGCTATGAGCCTCTAGGCGCCGGGTGCCTTGGGAGCGCCAGGGGCTGCAGGAGCCGCGCCGGGTGCCTTGGGAGCGCCGGGGGCTGCGGGAGCCGCGCCGGGCGCCTTGGGGGCGCCGGGGGCTGCGGGAGCGCCCGTGCCCGCGTCGTCGCCGCCGCCCTCAGGCAAGTCGGCGCCGCACTTCTTGCACTTGGTGTTCTCGGGCGGGTTGAAGCTGCCGCATTTCTCGCACTTCTTCATCATGTCGTCAAAAGACGGTGGCCTGAAGCACATGTTCGGACTCCTTACTCGTGTCAACTGTCTCGTACGGTTCTCGCGCAAGCCCGGCTCCCGCATCTTGCGGGAGTGAAGGCGAACCGTAAAAGTCCGCCTTGCTGCAGGACCGTGCAAACGCGATGACGTCAATCTAGTTGGATGAGCGCCCGAAGCTTCAGGCCGCAAGTATGAAAAGAAGGTCGATTCGGGCTAGTTCACTACCGAAGTATGAGTACTAAATCCCGCGTTTTCCGTGCATTTCAGGCCAGGAAGGGATAGGACGCCACCATCTCGGGCGAAAGCGGTGTGTTGCGCTCGCAGGGCAAGTCGCCGTGTTCGTGCTTGGGCGAGGTGGACTTGCCGCACGGGTAGGCGCAGACCTTGCCGCTGTAGTTGCAACGCACGGGTCTGGGGACGACGAGCTCGGACATGTCGCGCCCGCACCTCTTGCACACAAGCGTCTCGCCGGCGATGATGCGGCGCCGCTCGAATATGGTGGTCTCGCCGCAATCGGGGCATTTGCCCGACTTCATGGGGGCGGGCTGGCACTTCCCGCACATGGGATTGCAAATCCAACAACCTCCGGCCATGAGAGGCTCCTCTCCTTGGGTACGGTGAAAACAAAGCAAGGACGATTTTCTCAATAGGAAAACGGGAAAACTCATACCGGAAAACCTATTTTCACCCGATTTTTAGTACTCGTTTTCATCACTCATACCTTTTTTACCCCTCCTCATATGACAGATGTTCCCGGCATGGCCATACATTCGACCTCAAGAGAGCAAGGACACGTGGACAAAGAGGGGGTTCGCATGTCGCAAGAAATCCAACCGACAAAAGGCAAGCGCAAGCAGCTACACCATGCAATGCGCCTTAAAGCGCAAGTAAGAAAGCAGCGCCTCATCATGGTCGCGCTCGGCATCGTGTGCGCCATCGCCATCGCAATCTACTTTCACGCCCTACTCTCGGGCGCCTTCTCGGAATCTCCCTTCTCGTCGGCCGTCGTCCTCGTCGTCGCCATCGTCGTCGGAACTTTTTCCGTGAAGGCCACGCGTGCGCGACGTCTCTACGAGGACTACCTGCGCGATAAGGGTCTGACAAAGGAAGACGTGAAGGCCCAGGAGCGCTACGAGCAAAAACGGGGCAACTGAGGCGCAATGGGACGCACGAGCGCTGACATACGGACAAACGGAACCGAAAACCCGCGGACAGGCAACATGGCAAGCCGTTTCGTAAAAGGCGCAGCCTCGCCTCTGGACAATCTGAGCGTGACGGGCTTTTCCATCATCTGCGCCTGGCGTTTCCTTGTCTTGTTCTCCCCAATCTTTTCCGAAGGCTCGCAAGGACGTCCCTTTGCCTTCCAGGCGGCGCTGTACCTTTCGCTTGCAGCAACATATGCGCTGCTCATGCTTTCTTCGCACCATTTGACGCACCTCTTCCACCACCAAGGACAATCCAGCTGGAGGCGCTTCAACATACTCTTTGGTTGCCTGGCCTCGGCTGCCACGATTTTTGTTTTGGTCGCACGCGACATGGGTTTTGCCATAGGGCTTGCCTCTTGGATCGTCGTGGCCGTCGCCGAGGCGCTGCTGATGTTTCCCTGGCTGCAGATGCTCGGGCAGCGCACCGACAAGATGGGCAACCCCATCAACTTCGTCTTCAACATGGGATTGGGCGGCTGCATCGCTTTCATCATCGGCAACCTAGTCTCCCCCTACAACCTCATCGCCTTGTGCGCACTGCCCCTGCTTGCCAACATATCGCTGGCAGCAAGCAAGGACAAAGGCGCAGCGCGCAAAGACGGCGAAGGCGCGCAGGAGCGTGCAGCGAGGCTCTCCTTTGGCGAGGGGCTCGTGGAAAACGGCAAGTTCATCTTCTACGGCGCCTCCTTCGGCATATGTCAATACGTATTGTCTGCAGCCATGGGCAAAAGCGACATCGTTTTCTACGCCATAGGGAGTAGCTGGCCCATATGCGGCGTCGCCCTGTCCGCCTTCGTCATATCGCTCATCCCTGTCGCGCGAATAACCGCAGAGGGCGCCCATTCGATTCAGCACTTCAGCGCCCTGCTCTTCATGGCGGGGCTCATGTTGTCCTTCTACGCCATCGTCTCGCACGACCAGCTCGGAGACGCAGCGTTTACCCTGGACAACCTGAGCGGCCAGATGCTGTGTTTTGCGGGCGTGAACACCTTCGACTTCGGCTTCATGATTTTTGCCTTCTCGCGGGCGTCTCGCATGAAAGGCGACCTCGGGCCTCTCATCGGCCTAAACCGCGCGCTCCTCTACCTGGCCATGGGTTTGGGTCTTCTTGCCGGTTGGGCACTCGACGAAGCGCTCGCGCCGACCATCCCCAACTCCACGCTTGCCATCGTCGGGGGCATCACTGTCTTGCTCATGGCATCGACCATGCCCTTATTCGACCATTCCAGCTCTGTCGAGGAGAGCGCCGCGCCCGCCAAAGAAGCGTCCAAGCCGCAGGCTGCACGCACAGGAGAAACGGACGTGGCGCAGGTCGCAAGCAGCAGGGAGGAGCGCATCGCGCAGATTGCCTCCGAATGCGGCCTATCCAAACGCGAACGCGAGATTTTCGGGTTTTTGGCGCGCGGCATGACGGCAGGCGAAATCCAACAGGAGCTGTGGATATCGATCCATACGGTGAAAACCCACATGTCCAACGTCTACCACAAGCTCGACGTCCACTCCGCCCAAGAACTGCTCGCCCGCATCGACGAGGGGACAGACGCGCAGACAAGTGAGACGAAAAAAGACAGCGGCAACGAAAACGACGCGCCGAAGGCAGACGCGGCGCAGGCAAAGAGAGGATGAGGCCCCATGCAGCAGTTCAAAGCCGAGAGCAAAAAGCTCCTCGATCTGGTCATCAACTCCATATACACGGAAAAAGACGTTTTTTTGCGCGAGCTGATATCCAACGCATCAGACGCCTATGACAAGCTCGCGTTGGCACAAGGCGGCGCAGGCGATGCGACGGGCGCAGGCGGCGCATACGAGATAGAGCTTGCCTTCGATGCAAACGCGCGGACCGTGCGCGTCTCTGACAACGGCATCGGCATGACGGCAGACGAGCTGGCCGAAAACCTAGGGACAATCGCGCATTCCTCGAGCCTGGCTCTAAAAAGCCGCCAAGACGTGCGCGATGCGGCCGACGTGGATATCATCGGTCAATTCGGGGTCGGCTTCTACTCGTGCTTCATGGTGGCAGAACGCGTCGAGGTGCTCTCACGCGCGGCAGGCGGCGACGAGGCGCACTTGTGGACCAGCGACGGCGTCGAGGGCTTCGAGGTTGAGGCAGCCACGCGCGCAACACACGGCACCGACGTGACGCTGCACTTGCGCCCATCGTCTGCGGCCTTCGACTTCGACAAGTTCCTCTCGCATGCGGCCCTATCCGAGCTGGTGAAACGCTACAGCGACTACATCCGCTACCCCATCGTCATGGAAACGCATGGCAGACGCGAGGTCGAGCCGGCTCCCGGGACAAAAAGCGTCGAGCCTATCTTCGAGGACTACACCGAACGCGTCACCTTGAACACGATGACCCCCATCTGGACACGCCCCAAATCCGAGGTCGCCCAAAGCGAGTACGACGCCTTCTACATGAAGGAGTTCGACGACCCCACTCCCCCGCTGCGCACCATATCCATGCACGCGCGCGGCGGCCACAACTGCGACGTACTGCTCTTCATCCCCCGCGAACCGCCCGCCGACTTCTTCAGCGCCGAGTTTGAAAAGGGCCTCGAGCTCTACAGCTCCAACGTGCTCATCCAGCAGCGCTGCCCGGAGCTGCTCTCCGAGGCCTTCGGCTTTTTGCGCGGCGTCGTGGACAGCCCCGACATCTCCTTGAACCTCTCGCGCGAGACGCTGCAAAGCGACCCGTTTTTGAAGGCGATCGCCGCCCAGATTGCGCGGCGGGTGAAAGCCGAGCTAGAAGACATGCGCGACAACGAGCGCGAGCTCTACACCGAATTTTTCGGGCAGTTCGGGCGCATATTCAAATTCGCCATCTATGCGACCTTCGGCGCGCAAAACGCCGAGCTCGAAGACTTGCTGCTGTTTTTCACCGCGCAAAAAGACGAGCCCATCACGCTGCGCGAGTACCGCGACGCTATGCCCTCCGACCAACCCTGCCTGCTTTTCGCAAGCGGGGCAGATGCCGAAAAACTCGAAGCTGCGCCCTCGGTTTCGGCCGCGTGCGAGCGCGGGTATGACGTGCTTTTGTGCACAGATGGCGTCGACGAGTTCGCGCTCATGACCTTGCGTGAATACGACGGGCTGCCCTTGAAGAACGTAGCAGCGGCCGACCTGTCGCTCGAGACAGGCGAGGCGGCCGAGCGCGCGGCAGCTGCCAACGCCGCATGCGCCGAGCTGTTCTCCTTCATGTGCGAGGTACTACCCGCCGACGTCGTGGCAGTCGAGGCAAGCGGGCGCCTGACGAAAGCACCCGCCTGCATCGTTGCCAAGGGCGCGGTCAGCCTCGGGATGGAGCGCTACTTCTCGGGCGGCGCCGAGCGCCAGGGGACGCCACAAGCCCAGCACGCCTTGGAACTGAACCCCGACCACGCAATTTTCACCACGCTCAAGCGCCTGTGGAAAGACGGCGAAACCGAGACCGTCGAGCGCTACGCCCGCATCTTGCACGGGCAGGCGTTGCTGGCCGAGGGACTCGAGATAGACGACCTGAACGCCTATGCACAGGCGGTCTACACGCTGATGTAGCCGCCGCGAGGCACGTGCACGTGCATGCCGCGCGCACGTTGAAAGCACGACGCATCGCAAGGCGTGCGTGCACCGGAAGAGAGGCATCGAGAAAAGGGAGGCTCAACACCATGCAGACAAGAAAAATCGCAGGATACACGCTATCGCGTCTGGCGCTCGGCACCAAGAGATGGCCGATGCAGGACGCAAGCAGGGTCGATCGCCTCGACCGCGACATCGCCGCCGACATGCTCACGCATGCGCAAGAAGCGCAGATGAACCTCGTCGTCAGCTCGTATTCCGACATCAAAGGCGAAGCCGAGGACTTTTTGGGCGCCGACGCGCAAGAGGTCGCAGGCGGCGAGGGCGGGCGTTTCCATGTCGCGACGAGCTTTTTTGAGCTTGTGGATCCGCGTTTTTCCTACGTCTTCCAAAAACAGCTGAAGAAACTGCGTGCCGAGCGCATCGACTTCTACTTCATCGAGGGTGTCTGCGACGGCACGCGCATGCGCGACATCGACTCCGGCGCCGTGGACTTTCTCTTCGAGCAAAAGGAAGCGGGAAAAATAGGGGCGCTCGGGTTTTCCTCGGAACTCTCGCCCGAAAAACTCGCAGACCACCTCGCACGCTATCCCTGGGACTTCGTGCGCATGAAGGTGAACTACCACGACTGGTTTTGTGGGCAGGCGCGCGCGTGCTGCCAAGCGGCCAGCGAGGCAGGCGTTCCCGTGCTCGCGCATGGTGCTCTGCGCACCCCCGCCTCCTCGACGCTCGCGCCTTCTGCTCTCGATATCTTGCGCGAGGCCGACCCAAATCGTTGCAGCATCGCCTGGGCGCTGCTATTTGCGAAATCCGTCGACGCCGTGGCAAGCCTTAGCTGCAACATGCGCTCGACGCGCGAGCTAGACGAAAACGCCGCGCTCTTTGCCGACGACACCGTCCTCGACGCCGACGGGATGTCTGCCCTCGAGGCCGCAGCGAAAGCCCAAAAGGCGAGGAGGCGCGCTTGAAACAGGCCTTCACCCACCCTACGAAAGCGCCGCACCAGCGCGCAGGACCTGCTCGAAGGCCGAGCGGCGCCGCACCCATGCAACTGCGGGCTTTGACCCCTTCTACATGGCAGGCGACGCCGTGCCAACGACCGGGAAACGACCTGAAAGGAACGTACATGTCTGAAATGACCGAAAGCCAGATCAAGAGCAAGCGCGTGCTCTATCTGGCGCTTTCCACCATCACCCTGCTCTTCTTGGGCCTCATCTACGCGTTTTCGATGTTTGCCGCGCCCATGTGCAAGACCTTCGAGCTGGAAAAGGCCGCCGTCGGCCTGACCTTCAACATCATGATGATTACCTTCTGCGTCGGTGCCGTCATCGGCTCGCAGATAGAGAAGAAAATCGGGGTGAAAGGCTCGATACTGGTCGCGGCGATCATGTTCGCCGTCGGCTTCATCGGCACGGGTCTTTTCGCGCACTCCAACATCGCCGCGCTCTACATCTTCTACGGCATCATATGCGGACTGGGCGTCGGCATCGGCTACAACACGGTCATCGCCACGACCAATGTGTGGTTCCCCGACAAGGTGGGCCTGTCCAGCGGCGTTTTGATGATGGGTTTCGGGCTGGGCTCGCTCATATTGGGCACCCTGTCTGTGAATCTCGCCAGCAGCTTCGGCCTCGAGGGCGTGCTCATCGTCGTCGGCATCATATCGGCCGTTGTCATCGGCATCGAGGGGTTCGTGGTGCAGCGCCCGCCGGCCAATATCGTCGAGCTGATGGCGCCCGAGCAGGCAAGCGGCTCTGACTACGACCCGGGCGACGAGGACAAGGCCTTGAAGACGCCGCTGTTTTACGTGTATTGGATCTGGGCCACCATCGTCATCGCCATCGGCCTTGCCACCATCGGCAACTGCGCCTCCGACGCTCAAAGCGTGGGTTGGGACGCGGGCTTTGCCACCCTGCTCGTCGGCCTGGTCTCCGTCCTAAACGGTGTCGGGCGCGTCATCGTTGGCATGATTTACGACAAAACCAACGTGAAGGTGACGATGGTCATCGACGGGCTGGTCGGCCTGATTGCAGCTTTGTGCATCATCGGCGCGTTCACGGCCAACATCCCCGTGCTCTACGTCGTCGGCGCGTTTTGCTGTGGCTTTTGCTATGGCGGCGTGCCTGTCGTGGCCTCGGCGTTCGGGCGCCAGCGTTTCGGCGCGAAGAACTACCCCTTAAACCTCTCGCTGTGCAACTTCGCCATCGTGTGGGGTTCTATCCTCAACGTCATCTTGCAGGGCGTGCTCGGCACAGACATGCGCGTCGCGACCTTCACGGTGCTGGCCGTCATGGCAGTGCTCGCGTTGCTCGATGCCGCGCTGCCTTTTTCCAAGATGTTCAACCGCGACCAGGAGATGCTTGCCGAGCGGCGAGCCGCGCACGAGAAGTCCGCATCCTGAAAAACACGCGTTTCCAAGAGAGCGGATAGGACGCATCAAAAAACGCGCCTTGCGACCAGCTGCAAGGCAAACAAGAGAGCCGGCCTGCCCCGTAAAGGCAAGCCGGCTCTTCCTTTCACCCTCTCTCAAATCCCGCTTCAGGCCATGCCCTCAGGCAGCCCTCAGGCGGCGCGCCCCTCCTCTTGTTCGAGTTCTGCCCGAAAGGCGTCTATCAAGTCGAGCATCTCCTGCGAGGAATGGACGTCGAGCTTTTGGTAGATGTTGGCGATATGGGTCTTTGCCGTGTGGATGGATATGACCAGCTCCGTCGAGACGTACTCGGCGTTGCGCCCCTTGGATATGAGGGTAAATATCTCGGTCTCGCGCTTGGACAAGCGGTAACGGCGCGCAATCTCGTCGCAGGCCGCGCGCCAAGGAGCCTTCTTCTTGCCCTGCGGTGTTCCCGAAGAGGCTCCCGTCCGCGTCTCGGGCTTGGCCTCGCCGACCGCCTCGTCCGTGCCTGCCTTGGCGGCGCCCTCACCTGCTTCACGGGCGCTCGCGCCACGCAATGCATCGGAGGCAGGGGTGGCATCTGATGCGGGTTGTGCCCCGGCACCGTCTTGCACCTGCCCTTCGACCATCGGGCGCATCGTGCAATCGGATGCCGAAGTACAAAACTCGCACGGGTCGATGCGCTCGAACTCCGCCCCGCGCTGCGCCGCGGTTCCCTTGCCGGCCACCGTCAAGAGCTTGACGTAGCTGTCCTCTGTCGACATGGTCATGGCCACTGTCAAGATAAGAACTATCAAGGTCGCGCAGCAGGTGATGACCAGCGTGTTCACGCTCAACGCAGGGCCGACGAGCATCTGAATCGCAAATCCCGCGCCCACGCCGAGCGCCATGAAGGCGTAGACGACGAAACGCCCGGCCATGACGAGGTGACTATGGCGGCCGCGATAGGTGTGTACGATCCCCAGACACAGCATCATATTGCCGAAATCGAAGAGGTTGAAGCCCGCGAACACCGCGATTTCGGCGACTGCAAGGCAGACGATGCGCGACTGCGAATCTTGCTGCACGCCTATGACCTTTATAACGATGAGCAATATGACGCCGAGCATGAAAAAGACCAGCGAGAAACGATACATCCAGTCCACATCCGCATGCGTGCAAAAACGCTCCGAGGTGAAAAAGATAATGAGGCCCGCCACCGCGACGCCCACGAAAAGCAGCGGGTTGAAGGCTATGAGAAAGGCGATGCCATCCGTGAGGAAACTGCCCTGCAGGATGCCGAAAGCCAAGGCGAAGAGCGCAGCAGGGACGCAGCGCCGAACGAGGTAGCCGGCTACCGTGCTGGACTTTCTCCGCTTTTTGGCAGCGTCAGGCCCTTGCGCCTGCGCCTCGTCAGAAGCAGAGGCAAAGGTGTCGCCAGCCGACTCGACTTCGCGCATATCGTACTTGCGCTTGAGCGTGAGAAACGACACAGAACTGAGCAAAGGCAGGCAGGAGGCCACGACGAGGTCTGCCGGGGAGACAAGGCTTTGCACGAGCATGGCGACGAGCGCGCCGGTGACGACGTCGGTACCAAGGATGCGGTAGCTCTGTCTTTTCACGAGCACGGTGAACATGAGCAGCCACACGGTCATGAGCAGAGCCTCGCAGATGCCCAAGACGGCCGCCGCGACGAGATAGACGCCGGTGCCCCAGCCGAAGGCCGAGCCGGCAACGAAGGTGGAAGCCGCGCCGACGATACAGGCTGCGATAGTCAAAGGCGGTGTCGTCAGGGCCGCTTTCACCCTGCCGCCGCGTCGAACGAGAAAAAACAAGACGGCAAAAGTGCAGGCAAGCGCCAGGTACATGGTGAACTGACGGGCAACGAGCGTCTGGGCGAAACCCTCGGTCTCGTCCAAGGCAAACAGCGGCGCAAAAAGCACGCAGTAATGCCATCCGAGTAGGATGCGAAAACCGAGACGTTTGGCGTCGAAACCGCCCAGCTGGCCATCCGTGCCGTTTGCTGTCCTCGTTGCCGATGCACGCGCACCGTCAACCCGTCCCTCTTTGCAGGAGGTGGAACTCATCGAAAATCACGCCCCTCAACGTGTTTCTCTTAACGTGGGTATCCTAGCAAAAGACGCGTTTTCATACTCCGAGAATGAGGGGTGAAAATGATTTTTGGATGCGGTCGGCCAGCGCGGAAAAGCGGGCAAAAAGAAACGCCACGATATCGAAGAGAAGCAGGAATGCGAAAAAGTGCGGGTATTTATCCTGCATGGCCGGATACATCGGGAAGAAGACCCGCGGGTGCCCTCCGCGTCAGACTCGTCTTGCCTCCCGATATATCGATACGGCCTTTCAATGTGCAAAAGGCAATTGAGGAAAAGGAGTTGACATGTGCCGTTCCGGATGCCCTTTGACGAGAACCAAGATATCGAACACGACCTCATACTCCATAGCATGGGCAGTATGAAATTGAGGATTTAGTACTCCCCTACCGCGCCCGGACACGCGGCGCCGTCTGAAGCGCTATCCTTGGACGCATTGCGCGCCCGGCATGGAAGGGCGCACACACGACACGAAGGAGCGCATGGCATGAAACAGGTACTCATCCTCGGCGGCGGCTTGGGCGGCTACTACACGGCAAAGGGCCTGGAATCCTCCCTGCGCGACGACGAGGCGCAAGTCACGCTCGTGGACATGCACTCCTATCTGGTCTATCAGCCGTTTTTGGCCGAGGTGGCAGGCGGTGCCATCGAGCCTCGCCATATCCAGGTGCCCCTGCAGCAAAACCTCCCCAAGACGCGCGTCGTGCGCGCGAAGGTGCTCGGCGTGCGCAACGCCGACAAGCAGGTGGACGTGTGCGACGTGCAAAGCGGCGAGAAGTGGGCGCTTCCTTTCGACGAGCTGGTCGTCGCGCTCGGCGGCGTCACGCGCACCTTCCCCACCCCGGGCGTCGCCGAAAACGCCATCGGGCTGAAATCGAGCCAAGAAGCGCTCTACATACGCGACACCGTGGTGAAAAACCTCCAACGCGCCGCCAGCATGCCCAAGGGCTCGCGTTGGCGCGAAAAGCTGTTGAGCTTCGTCGTCGTGGGCGGCGGACTGTCCGGCGTCGAGTGCTTCGCCGAGGTCCTCACCTTGGCGCGCGACCTCGTCTTCAAAACGCCCGGCCTCTCGATTGGCGAGCTGAACTTTAGACTGGTCGAGGTCATGGACAAAATCATGCCCGAGGTGCCGCGCGAGAAATCGCAGTGGGTCATCGACTTGCTGGAGCGCAAGGGCGCGCACGTCATGTTGGAGACGAGCATCGAAAGCGCGAGGGGCAACGTCTTGAAGCTCTCGGACGGCTCCACCATCGACTGTGGCCTGCTCGTGTGGACGGCCGGCCAGATTGCCGCGCCCGTGCTGAAGAACACCGACCTGCCGCTAGATGCGCGCGGGCGCCTGAACTGCGACACCTGCCTGCACGTGGTGGACGCAGAAGGTGCGCCGCTTGCAGGCGTGTGGGGCGTGGGCGACTGCACGAAGGTGGAAGACCTCTCTGGCGGCGGGCTGCCCGACGACAGCTGCGCGCCGACGGCCCAACACGCCGTACGCCAGGCCCGCGTGCTGGCCAAAAACATCGTGCGCACCCTGCGTGGCGAGGCTTCTGAGGAGTACTACCACGCCAACGCCGGCATGGTGGCCGGGCTCGGGCGCTTCAACGGCCTGTTTGCCAACGGCGACAAGAGCGTCGTCATCTGCGGTCTGCCCGCATGGCTCGCGCATCGCGGCTACCACGGACTTGTGCTGCCCAGCTGGGAGCGCAAACTGCGCGTCTTCGGCGATTGGACCGGCGAGCTGGTCTTGGGCCGCGACATCACAAGCGTAGACGAGGCCGACGACCCGCGCGCGCTGTTCGTCGAGCACGCCGTCGCCTGCGCATAGAGGGCGCACGCAAAAGGATCGCGGAGGCGGGCGCTGCGTGCTCGCCTCGCTGGGCTACATCCCCATCGACGGAAAATGGGAATCGCTGCGCTGGGCAGCACGCACGCTCAATCGAGCAGGCGCGAGAGGTTGGGGTAGAGGCTGGCCTGGTAGGAGGCAGGACCTTGGCGGTAGACGTCGGTGCCGGTCGCGTCGAGGGCGACGACGAGCGGCATGTCCACCACCTCCAGGCGGCGCACCGCTTCGCAGCCCAGGTCCTCGTAGGCTATTGTTTCGGCGCTTTTCACGCAGCGCGCCATGAGGGCGGCCACGCCCCCGACGGCGGCAAGATAGACCGCCCGGTTGCGCTTGACGGCCTCGATCACTTCTGAGCCCCGCACGCCTTTGCCGATGGTGGCACGCACGCCGGCGTCGTAGAGCATCGGCGCGTACGGATCCATGCGGTAGCTCGAGGTAGGCCCGCACGGCCCCATCACGCTGCCTGGACGCGCAGGCGCAGGCCCTGCGTAGTAGATGACGGCTCCGCGCAAATCGAAGGGCGGCTCCTCGCCTGCCTTGAGCGCCGCGACAAGCCGCGCATGGGCGGCATCGCGCGCCGTGTAGACCACTCCCGTGAAAGAGACGGCATCTCCTGCGTGCAGGCGGCCGGCGCACGCCTCGTCAAACCCTTCAGACAGCTGCTTTACCATGCTCACAAGACCACCTCCGCATGCCGCGCCACATGGCAGTTCAGACACACGGCCACGGGCAACATCGCGATGTGCGTGGGCGCGGCCTCGACGGCCACGGACAGCGCTGTGGTGCGCCCGCCGAAACCGGCAGGTCCTGTGCCCTGTTTGTTCACCTGTAAAAGCAGGCGCGCCTCCATATCGGCGTACAACCCGTCGGGATTCGGCGTGCCCACAGGGCGCAGCAGCGCCTTTTTCGCCAGATGGGCTACCACGTCGAAGTTGCCGCCCACACCGACACCTACCACCACGGGCGGGCAGGGGTTGGGGCCGGCCTCGCGCACCGCATCGAGCACGAAGCGCTCCACACCTTCCTCACCGTCTGCCGGTTTCAACATGCCGACGCGGCTCCAGTTTTCCGAGCCGGCGCCCTTTGGCGCGACGACGATCTTCAACGCGTCGCCTGCCACAAGGTCCACATGCAAAAACGCCGGCGTGTTGTCGTTTGTGTTTTCGCGGCGCAAAGGGTCGGCGACCATCGATTTGCGCAGGTAGCCGTCCGTGTATCCGCGTGCCACGCCCGCGTTCACCGCATCACGCAGCGCCCCGCCCACGATATGGACGTCTTGGCCCAACTCCACGAAGATGCAGGCGGCGCCCGTGTCCTGGCAGGCCGGCAAGCGCTCTTCGGCGGCGATGCGGATGTTGTCCTCTATCGTAGAGAGCACCTCTTGGGCGCGCGGCCAGGTCTCCTTTTTCCGGGCGTCCGAAATCGCGCAGACCACGTCGTCGCCAATGACACAGTTCGCCTGCACGCACAGGTCAGCCACGGCCTCCTCTATGTCGCGGGCGTCTATCTCGCGCACGGCAGACGACATGGCAGCCTCCTATTCCCAGTTTTTCGGCAGCTCGGCGCGGGCCGTGCCGCACTCCACAGCAGCCCGGGCGACAGATGTGGCCACGGCATGCGCCACGCGCTCATCAAGCGCCGAGGGGATGACGTAATCGGCTGCCAGCTCGTCGACGCCCACGAGAGAGGCGATAGCGTCCACGGCGGCAAGCTTCATCTCGCCGGTGATGTCGCGCGCCCGCACGGCAAGCGCCCCGCAGAAAAGCCCGGGGAAGCACAGCAGATTGTTGATTTGGTTGGGGCTGTCGCTGCGCCCCGTGCCCATGACGGCCACGCCGGCCGCCACGCCCGCATCATAGGAAATCTCCGGCTCGGGGTTGGCCATGGCAAAGACCACGGGCGACGCGGCCATGGAGGAGATTTTTTCGGCATCGAGCAGACCGGCCGCCGACACGCCGATGAAGACGTCGGCGCCGCGCAAAGCGCAATCCAAAGCGCCTTCAAGGCCGCGCGGGTTCGTGAGCGCAGCAAGCTTCACCTTGTGCGGGGCGTTCATCTCGCGGCCTTCGTGGAGTATGCCCTTGCTGTCGCAGGCCACCACGTCATGCGCACCCGCCGAAAGCAGCATCTTCACGATGGCGGTGCCCGCCGCGCCCGGCCCGTTTACCACAATGCGCGCCTCGTCCATGCGCTTGCCGACCACCTTCAGCGCGTTTTTCAGCGCCGCGGTGACGACGACGGCCGTGCCGTGCTGGTCGTCATGAAAGACCGGGATGTCGAGCTCTTCTTCGAGCCTGCGCTCTATCTCGAAGCAATCAGGCGACTTGATGTCTTCGAGGTTGATGCCGCCAAAACTCGGCGCAAGCGCCTTCACGCAGGTCACGACCTCGTCGGGCGTGCGCGCGTCTATGCACAGCGGCCAAGCGTCCACATCACCGAAGCGCTTGAACAAGACGGCCTTGCCCTCCATGACGGGCATGGCCGCCTGCGCCCCGATATCGCCCAGCCCCAGCACCGCCGTGCCGTTAGACACGACGGCAACGGTGTGAGCCTTAGCCGTGTAGCGCCAAGCCTCGTCCGCATCATGCGCAATGGCGCGGCAAGGTTCGGCCACCCCCGGCGTGTAGGCCACGGACAGGTCGTCTTGGGTCTCGAGGGGCATCTTGGCCGCAACCGCGACCTTTCCCCCACACTTCTCGTGGCGCGAAAGCGCCTCGGCGTAGAAATCCATCGAAGTCCGCGGCCCTTCTCCTCGGCGTTTCGTTCGGTCTAGAGGCTGTAGTTCTCTTTGCCCTCGTAGACCTCGTAGGCCTCCTCGACGTCGTAGTCGCCGAAAGTGATGGCCGAGATGGCCTTGGTCAGGCGCACTGCCTCGTCGAGGCCTTTTTGGTGGATGTTGCGCCCCGTGGCGTTGCCGCAGGCGCCGCCCACGTGAATTTGGTCGTAGAGGTCGGCCAGAAACTCCTTGGGGTCTTTGTTGGAGCCGCCCGCGCACACAAGGCCCGTGCGCCCGGCGGCGCGGCTCGCCACGGCCAAAAGCTCGGCGGAGGACTTGCCGTCGGCGGCGGCAGGCGGGTTCACCTTCACGAAGTCGGCGCCCAGGCACACGGCCGCACCGGCAGCGCCCGCGATCAAGTCGGCAGCCTTCTCCTCTTTCACCGCAGAGCCGCGCGGATAGATCCACAGCACCACGAGCAGACCCTCGGCATGCGCCTCGGCGATCAGTTCGCCTGCCTCGGCAAGCATCTGGTACTCGAACTCGCTGCCCAGATACACCGTATATCCCAGCCCGACGATGTTGACGCCGGCCTCGCGCATGGCCAAAACCGCCTCGAGGTCGTGCAGCTGTGCGGAGTACGGGTCTTGCTGGTCGGTCTTCACCAAGTTGGTCTTGGAGTTCATCTTCACGAGGTAGTTCACCTGCGGGTAGTCGGTGGCGTATTGCGCAATCAACCCGCGCTGGCCGGCCATGACGCCGCAGATGCCCTGGTCGGCAATCTTGAACAGGTGCTCGGGGTCGCCGTCGTCGGCAGAGATGCCCTCGCCCACGAAATCCTTGTTCAAATGCTCCATCTTCTGGTCGCAGGCAAAGAGCATGAGACGGCCCGTGCCCTGCGTGGCGGCCATCATGTTGTCGATATAGGTCTCGCGAGCCTCCGGCATGACGTCGGCCGGGACGCGCACATCTTCGCGGGTAATCGTGGGCATCGTGGGAATCCTTTCATTCGGTTCTTGCATGGGGCGGCGGCGCTTCTTGCTGGAAGCTGCAGCCGCAGTGAAACCTACAACGGCCTATTGTAGCGCGGCGCGCGGCGGGTGGGCACGCGCCCGGGCGGCTTTACGAATTATCCACCCAGCCGTTCGTGACCGGCCAGGCCCGGCCCGTCGTGAGAGCGCAGCCCTGCACATGGGGCGCAAGCGGCTCTTGGCGGCGCTTAAACTCGCTGGCCTGCACCTGCGCCACGACGCGGCGCACGAGCTTTTCGTCGTGACCTGCCGCAACGAGCGCGGCCGCGCCCATCTCCTCTTCCACATGGTCGAAAAGGATAGCGTCGAGCACGTCGTAGGGCGGCAGGCGGTCGGCATCGCGCGCATCGGGGTACAGCTCCGCAGACGGCGCCTTGTCGATGGATGCCTGCGGGATGGATGCACCCTGGGACGCACGCCAGCGGGCAAGCGCGTAGACCTCGCTTTTGTAGAGGTCGCCGATGGGGGCAAAGGCTCCCGCCGTGTCGCCGTAGAGGGTGGAAAAGCCCATGGCTGCCTCGGATTTGTTGCCCGTGTTCAACAAGATGCGCCCGTGCGCGTTGGCAAGCGTCATGAGGTGCACGCAGCGCACCCTGGCCTGGAGGTTTTCCGCCGCAATGCCGGCCACTTCCCCGCCGCACGGCCCGCCCAGCACCTCGTGGAAGGCCGCAAGCGGCCCGTCGATGGGCACGTCCACGATCTCGCAGCCGAGATTTTCGGCAAGCGCATGCGCATCGGCCACGGAACCCGGCGAAGAATACGGTCCTGGCATGGCCACCCCGTGCACGTGCTCGGCGCCCAGCGCGTCTGCCGCGATGGTGGCGACGACCGCCGAGTCGATGCCGCCCGACAGCCCCACGACCACGTCGGTAAAGCCGTTTTTGCGCACATAATCGCGGGTGGCGATTTTCACCGCGCGCCACACTACCTCGACCGGCTCGACGCGCGCGTCCTCAAAGTCCTCGCAGACCTGGTCTTGGCCTGCCTGCGTGTCGAAGGTGAAGACCTCGGCCTCGTCAATGGGGCTTGCGTGCACGAGGCGCCCATCTGGGGCAAGCACCGCCGAGTTGCCGGAAAAGACACACGCATCCGCCGCGCCGCACAGATTCGCGGCCACGACATGCGCCTTGCACGACGTAGCAATCGAGGACAGGTCGCCCAGCTGCCCGAGGGCCGCGCGGGCGGCGTATGGGCCACCGAAGGCGTCGGCGCACATCTCCACGAGCACGTCCATGTCCGACAGCTTCACGTCGCGCGCAAAATGCCTGCCCAACAACACCGCGACGTTCAGGCCGCCCACGACAAGCGCTGGACACGAGTCGTCGGCCTGACGCGCGGGCACCCCCATGCTCGTGGCCACACCATCCCCGCAGGCAAACAACTCGACGTCGCAACGGCCGCGATGCGCATCAATCTCACTTAGACCCGCCACGAGGGAAAGCACCGGGGTCTCTTGCGCGAAACGCTGCAGGTGTGCACGCGCATCGTCCACGAAGGCCGCAGAGGAGGCCAGCCCGTCAATGGGGGCGCCAATCAGTGCCGCGTTGGGAAAGACGAGCAGCTCGGCTTTTTGACGCGAGGCCATCTGCGCGGCCAGCAGCATGGCATCGAGGTTGGCGTCCAAATCGCCCACGCAAGGGTCGAGCTGCGCCACTGCAATCTTCATGGTGAAACACCCCTCCCGGGACATGGCGTGCACATCGTCTCCAGAGGATACCCTGAAAACGCGGCTCGTGCGCATCGGCATGCCGGCGCGTTCAGCCTAAGACCCGTATCGGCACGTCGGCATGTCGGCGCGTTCAGCTCAAGACTTGGGAAAGCCAAGCGGCGTATTCGCCGGACCACATGCCCTGCAGCCTAGCGAAAACAGCCGGCCAGTCGAACTCGTGGCCAAAGAGCAGCTCCAGGTGGTTTTTCACCACGATGTCGTCGCGGCCTGCCTGCAAAAGCGCGAAAGCCTGTGTGTAGGTGCAGGTCGGACACATGGTGACGAGCGTATCGCCGGCATCGCAGGCGTCTAGCACGGCATCAACCTGCGCCGATTGCTGCTCGGCCGAATACGGCGAGACCGCGCCGCCCGCGCCGCAACACCCGTTGCATATGGCGGGCGCCTCGTCGTCGACGTCGAGCAGGGCGCGTGTGGCAAAAAGATAGGAGCCGTCACGGTCCTGGCAAGACTTGAAAAAGCGAACGCGGCCTGCCACATGGACGGGCGCCTCACCTTGAAGCAGCTCGGCGACCGTGCAGCAGTCCACGTCGTCCATCCCGCGCCGCGCAAGCGCCGCGCGCACAATGTTGAGGCAGCCCGGACAGGCAAAGACCACCTTTTTCGCGGCGCTGGCCACAACCTCGTCGACGATACGATCTTCGAGGGCGGCAGCGCGATCGAGAAAGCCCGCGCTCTTCAGCGGCGAGCCGCAACAGGCATCGAGCATCGTCGCCTTGCCGCAACGGCGCTCGACCTCGTCAAAGACCGCGCGCGTGAGCTCTGGGTTGTAGGCGGCAAGCGAGCATCCAGGGAAAAACGCGACCTCGCAGTCGTGCTCGGCGGCATGCCCCTCGTAGTCCAGATGGCGCGTCAGGTCTGCATACCCTATGCCATAGACAGCGCGGTAGGCGGTGAAGACATGCCACTGCTCGTCTACCTGCACGCTGCTCCAGGCGCCGCGCTCGATGAGGCCGCATTCCTGGAAAGCCTCGCGCCCGGCATAGAAGAGCTTGCACACATCGATGTCCGCCTCGCAATGCGCGACGCAACGCGTGCAGAAAAAGCAGCCGCGCACCGCCTGCACAAGCCCGTCGGCACCGAGAATGCGCCCGGCCGCCTCAGATGCATCAGATGCGGCCGCATCAATTGCGCCGGCGCTATCCTCGACGCCCGCACCCCGTTCACCAGCCGCGCCTTTTCCAGCCGCCTCGCCGCCCTCGCCGCCTACGAGCGCCCCATGCAGCGCCTCTGCGGCCTGCCCCAGGTTCATCTCGGCTAGACTCAGCGAGGGGCACGCGGCCACGCACTTCCCGCAGCCCACGCAGGCATCCGCCACCGCCTCGCATATGCGCAGCGTCTCCTCCACGCTCATATCTTCAGCTCCATTCCGTCTTCGGCCACGACCACGCGCCCGTCAAAGCGCGCTGCGTATTTGTAGATTTCGGCGATTTCGTCCACACCGGGATCGCACATGTGCGGCGCAAGGTGCTGCAAGACGACACGGCCCGCCCCTAGCAGGTTCAACCCCTCGTCGATAGTGTCTTTCACCATGTGGTGCGTGCGGTGTGTGCCCATGTTCTTCCAAAAGGTCGCATCCATGACAAGCGTGTCCACGCCCTGCAAAACCTCGATAACCTCGGGTCGCAAGGCGGCGGTGTCGGGCGCGTAGAAGCAGCGCGTGCCGGCAGGCGTCGTGACAAGCCAGCCCACGCAGCCTGGGCAATGCTCGAGCGGCAGCGCCTGGAAGACAAGGCCGTCGAAGGTGCGCGAGCCGAAATCCTCCACCGCGTCCAGCTCGAAGGTATCTTCCATATAGGAAAACTCCCGCATGGCCTCGGACAGTGCGTAGGCGCTCGCGGTGAAGGGCAGCGCTGCCTTGCGGTGCAAGCGGATGAAGTACTCCAGCTCGCCCAGGCCGCCCATGTGGTCGTAATGCGCGTGCGTCAAAAAGAGCCGGTCGATGGCGTCGATGTCCTCGCGCACGAGCTGGGCGCGCAAATCCGGTGGCGCGTCGATGAGCGTGGTTTTGTTGCCGCGCACCACCGCGCCCGTGCAGCTGCGACGCTTGGACGGGTCGCGTCTGGCCGCCTCGCAGGCGGGGCAATGGCAAAAGAACGCCGGCACGCCGCAGCCGGCGCTCGTGCCGAGGAAGGTCAGGGTGTAGTCGGGCACCACGGAGCGGTAGGGCTGCGGGGCGCACGCCGCGCGGTCCGGGCACAGCTCGAGGCATTCGCAGGCAAATTCGGGCGTGATGTCGTCCCAGGGGCACTTCACTAGCCCGCAACTCTCGTAAAACGGCCCCATGTCGCCTCGGCTGGACAGGCGCAGGTCCGCGTGCAGCGACAGCGCGTCGTCCATCAGCGCCGACCCGACGCCTTTGTGCTGCACGGCGTCAAAGACCACAACCGGGCGCACGTACCAGGCGCCGTCTGCCCCCTGCTCGCAGCGCAGAGCGCCGAAAACCGTGTTGTCCGGCGCAGCGGCGACACGCACGCCATCCACCGTGGGCAGGTCGGAAAAGCCCTCGTCAGCGAAGAGCTCGCGCAGCAAGGGCAAGTCGGCCTCTACGGCGTCGCGTATGGAAAACAGCGGTTTGTCCACAGCCTATCCCCCCCCTTCCTACATGATCGGCGGGACGTATATCTTCATCCGGCTTTGCGGGATGGCCTTTTTCGCCAGCTCGACGCAACCCTCCACGATGGTGTCCAGGCGGTTTTCCGGCACGCCCATGTACATCATATCCTCCCCGATGTCGCTTGATGCCCGACCGCCGTAGCAGCCAAACGAAATGTTGGGCTCGTCGTTGACGAAGGGCAGCAGCGTGGCCTCGACACATTGGGCGTTGAAGCCGGAGGCATGGAAATCGTGGCGGTGCCCGTCGAAATACGACATGGACATGCACAGCCACATCATCTGTTCGGGGTTGCCGGTGAAAACCACGACCTCGGGAACGCGCGTCGTCTTGCCCAGCGGCTCGACAAGCGTCGCGCGGCGCGAGTTCGGCGGCAGCACGGGGCGCTCGGAGACCATCTTGGCCGCGGCTGGAGCGTCGACCACCTTGTGAAAGAGCACGTAGATTTCGCCCGTGGCAAGCTTGGGAGGCACGCCCGTCATGCCGAAGATAGAGGTGCCGTCCGGGCAGGAGTGGCAGTGCGGCGGCTGAAGTATGGAGGCGCCGCGGCGGGCGGCGTTCATTGCCTGGCAAAAGCGCAGTTTCTCGGACGGAAAAGGCACGTCGGGCAGGGGCTCGTCGGGGGCTATCAGGCCGACCGAGACGGGATGCCAGCGCAAGTCGAGCGCCTCCATAATGGCCTTCTCCGCATCCGCGTAGCGCTTTTGCCGCGCGACGGATATGGGCGCGGCCCGCTCCTCGTCTGCATACGGGTCGTATTCGGCCGGGTTGCCCTCGCGCTTGACCACGATGGCGCGCTGGGGGCATTGCCCGGAGCAAGTGTCGCAGCCCACGCAGGTCTCCATGTGTGTGGCTTGCGGTTTGCCGTCCTCGCCTGTCTCCAGACTGTCTTGCGGGCAAAATGCCACGCACAGCCCGCAGGCCACGCAGCGCTTCGCGTCGTGAACGAACTTGAACTCGTCGGCCATGTCGAAATGCCTCTCTCTCTTTTTTCTCTCGCGGAGCACGCGAAAGCAGCGCACCCCACGACGCCGCTTAAAGCGCGCGGCGCATGAACAGGGTGCCATCCTCAAAGCCGTGCGCGCGCAAAAAGGGACGCAGTCCCGGCGGCGCGCACGAAACGAGCGCGCTGCACCCGCGCCTAGTGGCGATGGCGGCGGCAGAATCGAGCAGTTTCTCGCGCAGAGGACCGGCCAAAGACGCCGTGGCATCCCCCGCTCCGAACACATGCAGCTCGCGCAGAACAGCCTCGCCAGGCCGCACGGGCAGCGCCGCGCCGGCATCCGAAACACAGCGCGCGTCTGGAAACGACAGCCGCGCCAAGGCGACGAGCCTGCCATCGTCTGTGACCACCTGCAAGAGGCGCTCTTGAGACACCGGGGTGCGGTAGGGCACGGACTGCAGATGCAAGGCACCCCCGTCGAGCTTGCGCGTGCCTAGCTCCCTGTGGCGGATCTCGGAGATCTCGGCACCTTCCTTCTCGAGCAAGCGGTCGACTTCCTGGCGCAGGTTGGGCGTCTTGTTGCCCGCGAGTATGTCGTCGGTGGAGATGTCGCGCACCATGCGGCTCATGCGCACCCACGCAGGCGCCGCCTTCATGCACGACGCGCACAAATCGAGCAGGGTCTTGTGGGGATAGGGCTTCCACGCGCCGCCGGCCGCCAGGCGCACGAGTGGCGTGCCGGCCACAAGCACGCACGGGTACAGCTTCACCTCGTCGCACAAGCCGCCGGCCGCCAGCTCCGTGAAGCCGGCAAGGTCTTTTTGCGGCGTGGACAAATAGAGGTTGAGCATGTAGTGCACGTGCACACGCATCCCGAACAGGCGCGCGAGGTCGAGGGCGCGGCGGCTCGTGGCGGCATCTTGGCCGCGCCAGTTCGCCGAGAGAACCTTGTCGTCGAGGCTTTGCACGCCTATCTGCAGGCGGTCGCAGCCCATACGCGCCATCTCCAGCAGGCTGACCGTGTTCACGCAATCAGGGCGCGTCTCAACAGAAAAGCCCACGCAGCGCGCGGAGGCCGTCTCGTTGGCCCGCATCTGCGCAGACAACCCCGCCCAGGTGCCCCGCTGCATGCGCCCCGCGATCTCCCAGCCGCCCGTGCCGTAGAGGCGTGTGACAGCCTCGTCGTAGCTCATCTCCTGCGCGTCGACCTTTCCCTGCGCACGCGAGCACAGGCTGCGCGCCCCCTCGCGCGTCGAGGATATGTGCAGGCCGGCGTAGCGCAGCTGGCGGGCGCTCACATCGTCGGCGCCCCAAGGCTCTTGCGAGAACTTCGCATACTCGTCCGAGCGCCCGGGAAGCGTGGCCACGTCTTTGGCAAAGGCGCTGAAGTTGGGGATGTGGGCGCTGTCCCAATCGTTTAAGGCGCGGTAGAGCTCGGCGGCAAACCACAGGCGATAGGCCTTCGGGTACTCGGTCCACGACCCGCCCAGCACGACGAGCTCGACCTCGTCTACCGGGTGCCCCATGAGATAGAGGGTGCGTAACCGGCTTACGACCTGCAGATACGGGTCGAAACAGCATTGCTCGGCGCGCTGGCAGGCAGGCTCTGAGGCCAGATAGCTCTTCGGCATGGTCAAATCGCTGGGGCAAAAGATACACGAGCCGGGGCACGGGTGCGGCTTGGTCAAGACGGTGACCGACGCCACACCAGACGCGCAGCGGCGCGGCTTCATGCGCAGCACCGCGAGCAGGCGTGTCTGCAGATCCTCGTCGACGCCCCACGACTCCCAGCGCGCGAAATCGTGTGCGCGCGTCTCGAAATAGTAGGAAAGCAGCTGGCGCTTCGAGCAGATGCGCCCCGGGGCGCCCGCGTTTTTGCTGTGCGCGGTGATGACGGCGTCAAGGGCGCGGTCGTCCATCTTCGCGCCCGCGCGCAGCCTCTCCAGTATGTCGGTCAGCACGTCTTCCATGAGAGCTAGAGTATACGGCACGCGGCGCGCGAGAGGTGCGGGGCGCAGACGGCGCGGCGCACGGGATGCGGGCGGCACGCGGCGGGCAAACGGCGCGGCGCACGAATGGGGGGGCAAACGGCGCGCGAACGACACGGCAGCGCGCCTCGTCCGGCCGGTTTTCGCCGGTTGGCAGGCTTTGCGAAACGCCCGCCTATTTCTCGAGGAACTTGTAGATGGCCTCGGAGTAGTAGACAGCGCCGAGCGGCGAGGGGTGCGTCTGGTCGCGCAGGAAATAGCGGTCGTAGTCGTGGTCGGTGAAGTCGGCGACCGAAAAGCCGTGCGCAGCGCACATTTCCTTCACCCGCCCGTTGAAGCGGGCACGAGCCGTCGAATCGATCGGGGTCTCGTCGTAGAGCCATCCCTTCGAGGGCTGCAAGATGAAAAGCGGCTCCACGCCCGTCTCCTCGCACACCTGCAAGAGCAGCTCGAAATCGGAGAACTCGCCCTCGCTGAAGTCCGCAATCTGGGGGTATTGCTTCAGACGCGCGCTGCCCCGCAGCCAATCGGCGTGGTTGTTCTCGCCGGAAAACGAGTCCGCATCGGCGCGGGCCTCGGCCTCAGCGGCGGCCGTCTCCTTGAAGGCGTCCCAGTCCGCGTCGGTGAGACTACCCGCCTTCGAGCGGTCTTTTTGCGGCACGGGCGAGAGTGCAGAGGCGTTGCCGGATGCCGCCGCATCGGCAGCCGCCTTCATGGTCAGGCGCGCGCGTATATCGGCCTGAAGCTGCGAGGCCTGGCTGTCCACGCATGCAAGGGCTGTGGCCAGCGCGTTTTCTCCGTCTGCCTGCACGGCGGCCACCCCGTAGGAAGAGGCGCGCTGCGCAAGTCCTGCCTTGGTCTCATCGGACAGCGCCTCGTTTTCCTGCATGGCCTGCCAGGCGTCCGAGGAAAACTCGGTGGTGAAATAGCGTGCCGCCTCGTGGGCCATGGCCGGCGTGTCGCCGTAGAACCACTGCATGCTGGGGAAGAGCACGATGCGCTTGTCGTCTAGATGCGGCGCCATAGCGGCCAACTCGATAGCCTCCCACAGGCTCTCGTGGTTGGTCGTACCCACCATCATCAAATCGTTGGTGCACTCGTCGCGCTGGAAGAACTGTGCCGGATGGAACTCGCCGGTGGTGCCCGAGTACAACTCCGAGGACCCGAAGACGAGCACGGGGTCGTCGCCTTGCGCCACGCGCGCCTTATAGGAGTCCAAGATGAAGTCGTGGCTGGCAAGCTGCGCCGTGGACGGGTACATGATGACGGGGTTTTGCTCGAGGGCGTCGTTGCCCTGCGCGTAGCTGTGGCCGACAAAGGCTGCAGCACACACGACGGCGGCAAAAATCGCACACAGGCAGGCGGCGAGGCGGCGCATGTTCTTAAAACCCCTCGTAGACGGGCTCGGCGGGGGCGCCGTAGCTGGAGAAGAGGAAAAACCACACGAGCACGCCCACGCACGCCGCAACGATGAGAAGCCATGCGGCCAGCGCGGTGGGCGAGGCGGAGAAAAACCAGGCGCGCACGCGCTCGGCACGCGGGTGCAGGCGCTCAATAGGGCCTGCCTTCTTCTTCACCGTCGTCTTTGCCTGCGCCACGGGCACGTCTCCCTCTTTCACCAAAACCACGCCGCACTCACGCGACGCGCAGCTCCACCTGGTGGATAATCTTGTTCACCGTGTTCATTTCCTCGCGCTCTACCTCCGTGGGCGCAATCTCGACGCCGAAGCGCTCCTCTATGCCGACAAGCACTTCGATGGCGGCCATGGAATCGAGCAGCCCCGCCTCGAACAGGTCGATATCGCGCTCCTCGCGCACCGCCCCATCGTCGCAGACTTCCTCGAGCAAATCGAGCATCGTGTTTTCGACTTCTTCGTGCGTCATGCGAAAAACCCTCCTGCAAAGGTCGCGAACTGGCCGGAGAAAATGGAGAAACCGAGCATCACAAGGTTGATGGTGAGTGCCCAAGAGCACAGTTTATACCAGGTCGCGTTTTTATGGCGCTTGTGAAAGGCGCTCTTCTTCTGGTAGACGTCGCAGGCCGCAAGCAGCACGCCGTGGAAGAGGCCGTAGGCGATGTAGTCGGGGGTGAGGCCGTGCCAGCATCCCATCAACCCCATGTTCGCGATGTAGCCCCAGCACGCGCGGGTCAGGCGCGTCGAGAAAATTTTGCGACGGGTGAGGGTCGTGACCAGACGCATGAAGACAAAATCGCGCAGCCAAAACGAGAGCGTGATGTGCCAGCGGTTCCAGAAGTCCTTGATGTCGATGGCGGCGAAGGGCGCACGGAAGTTGCGCGGGGTGCGTATGCCAAAGCAGTAGCTCGCGCCGCAGGCCATCAGGGAGTAGCCAGCAAAGTCGAAGAAGAGGTAGAGGCCGTAGAACCAGGCGTCTTTGGCGGCCGAGGCGAAGTTGAACCAAAGCGCTTTTTGCGCGTAGAAGGGCTGGAAGCTGATCTGCGAATGCAGGATGGTCGCGATGACGAGCTGGTAGACGGCGCCGATGAGGATGAGAAGGATGCCGCGGGAGAGCAAATCGGCGTATTCGCGGCGCGAAAGCTTCGCGTGCGCATCTGCAAGAAAGCGGCGCGAGCGGTCGATAGGGCCTGAGGTGATTACGGGGAAGAAGACGATGAAGTAGAGCCAGTCGAAGGCGCCCAGCTCCTTTATCAGGCCGTCGCGAACCTCGACGAGGACCTGGACGGCCTTGAAGGTGAGGTACGAGATGCCGATGAAGCCGAGGAAGTTCTCATCGAAGACGGCCGAGACCTTGTAGACGGCTAAGGGGGCAAGCGTCAAGGCGAGCATGACGCGGTAGAGCGCGACGCTTTTGTTCCCGCGCGTCCAGTTGTAAAAGACCACGTAGGCCGAGGTGGCCGCCACGGCAAGGAAAACGAGGAAGGCGGCAAGCTGCGCTGGGGTGCCCGCGAAAAGGCAGGCGATGAAGAAAATGGAGGCGACAAGCCCGTAGCGCCTGATGGAACGCCCCGCAAGGCCGAGGACGGCGGCGGGGACGATGGCGACGGCCAAAGCGATGAAAAACGAGGTTGATGTGTAGAAGCTCACAGCGGTGTGTTCTCTCGTGTGCGGCTCGGGGCGGCTAGAGCGCCTGCTGCAAGGCCTTGCGGTCTACCTTGCCGTTTGGCGTGGTGGGCAATGCGTCGCAAAAGACTATTTTCTTAGGGATCATGTAATGCGGCAAGCTCTCCTTCATGGCTTCCTTCAGCTTCAAGCCCTCGCGAAAATCGGATTCGGCGCGCGGGACGGCCGAGACGACATGGGCGACGAGGTGATTCACACGCCCGTCGCGCATTGCGCAGGTCACGGCCACCTGGGTCACCTGGTCCAGCTTGGCGATGTTGCCCTCGATGTCGCCCAGCTCGATGCGATATCCGTTGAGTTTCACCTGCAAATCGAGGCGCCCGTGGTAGTGCAGGGCACCGCCCGCATCGAGACGGCCCTCGTCGCCCGTGCGATAGCTACGCACCTCGCGTCCGTCGAGGATTGCGCTGCCGAAGGCGGCCTGCGTAAGGTCGGGGCGGCCGAGATAACCCCGTGCCACCGTATCGCCCTCGATGACGATTTCGCCCCACTCTCCTCGCGGCGCGTCCTGGTCGCCGTCGGCAACGATGCGCAGGCGGGTGCCGGGGCGCGCGATGCCGACGGGCAGAGGAGCTGCGGATGCGGCCATCTCGGGCGTGACCTCGATGGCGGCCACCGCCACGGTGGACTCCGTAGGACCGTAGGTGTTGAAGACCTTCGCTTTGGGAAAGCGCTCCATGAGCTGCGCGGCCAGCGAGTTCGGCAAGGTTTCGCCGCAAAATAAGAACTGCTCTAGGTCCGGCAAGACAGAAGCGTCGAATTCCTTGCTGGCAAGGCACATGGCGGCAAACGAGGGAGTCGAGACCCATACGTTTGCGGCGCTGTGTGCGAGGGCGTCGAGCTGCGCGCGCATGCTGTCTTGGGTCTGCTTGGCCAAGCAGAAAAGCGTGCCGCCCGCAGAAAGCGCCATGGAAAGCTCGTAGACGGAAAGGTCGAAGGAAAAAGGCGCCTGGTTTAAAAAGACCTTGCCGCTCTTATCGCTGGCACCCAAGGAAAGCGCCCACGCGGAGAAGTTGTCGAGGCAGTCTGCAGTGACCATCACGCCCTTCGGGGCACCCGTGGACCCTGAGGTGAAAAGCACGTAGGCCAAATCCTCGCCGCAAACCCAGTGCTGCGAATCGGACGCGCCCCCTGCGCGCACCGCGTCTTCAAGAACCGCCCGCGCGCACACGTCGCACGGCGCATCAGATGCGGGCATGTCCTCGAGCGCCAGCACGAGGGGGACGCCTTCTTGATAGTCGCCCACCTGCGCCACAATAGAGCCGACGCGCTCGGGCGGCACAGAGAAGCAATCGACGGGCACGTAGGGGTGCCCCGATTTCAGGCAGGCGAGAAACGAGGCGACGACGAGCGGGTCTTTGTGGCCGTAGACGACGACGGGGGCATGCGCGGGAAGGTGTTTCGACTCTATGAAAGAGGCAAGCGCCTCGGAAGTATCCCACAGCTCGGCATAGGTGCACGAGGCGCCAAGCGAGGTCTGCACGGCGACGTTGCCGGGGTTTTCCCGCACGCAGCGGGATATATCGTCGAGGTAGCGCATGCGCGGTTTACCCTATCGTCTCTCGGCCGAAAAAATGACGCGCACCAATATAGCGCTTACGCGAAAGAGCGGCGGCCACGTCCATAAAAATGAAACATGGAATTCAAGAGGCGCGGGCAAGAAACTCAGAGACCACCTCGCGGGAAAGCCCGAAGGAATACCCCTTGTTCACGAGCCTGCGTACAAGCGAGGCCCGCGGGTTGGCCGAACGAGACGGATGCGCTTCCAGGTCTGCCATCGCCTGTGCGCGCTCTTCGTCCGGGCTGGCGAAATCCTGCGCGCACGACTCGATCGTGGCCTCGGAGATGTGCATCTCGCGCAGACGGGCGAGTATCTTCTCGCGTCCCCATCCCGCACGGGTCTTGCCCCGTATGAGAGCGCTCGCATAGCGCTCGTCGCTGACCAGCCCGCAACGTTGCGCCGCATCCACCGCCTCAAGCGCCTCGGATTCGGTAAAACCGCAACGGATGAGGCGCTCGCGCAGCTCCTTGGCGCAACGCTCGCGCACGTTCACCAGGGCATGCACCTTCTCCATGGCCTCGGCGTGCCGCGCATCAGCCGTCGGGTCGTTCCACACCGCCTCGCGCTCGGGAAGCGTTATCCCGCAATCCTCCAAAGTCTTCATCTGCGTATCCCCCGCATACCCTTTCCGGCCTCACCAGCCGCATCGTCTGCATATCGCTCGCCTTTTGAAAAAAGCGCAGCGGGCTTGCCCGCACGCAACACAGCAGGTGCATTTCCCGCAACCCGCCATGCGGCACATGGCCATACTATCCGGCCAGCCCGGCGCCCGCCGCGCGCGTGCCGTCTGCCCCCGCCTTCGCGGCCGACTTCTTGCCCGCAGCCGAGCGCGGAGTCGGCTTCTCGGGTTTCTCGCCGCCCTTGTCGTATTTCTCCAGCGCCTCTTGCGCCGCAACGGTCAGCTCCACCGTCTCATCCATACCTGCAACCGGCACGTCGTCTGTGGGCAGACCGAGCGCAGCGCGGACTTTGTTTTCTATCTCGCGGCGCAAAGCCGGAGTGGAGGCAAGCGTCTGCTTCGCCGCCTCGCGCCCCTGCCCCAAACGGTCGCTGCCGTAGGTGTACCAGGAGCCGGACTTCGTGACGACGTCCATGTCCACGCCCATGTCCAAGATATTGCCCTCGCGCGATATGCCCGTGCCGTACATGAGGTCGAACTCCGCCTGGCGGAAAGGCGCGGCGCATTTGTTCTTGCGCACCTTCACCCGCACGCGGTTGCCGATGGCATCGCCGCCGGCCTTGATGGTCTCGATGCGACGGATGTCGAGGCGCATAGACGCGTAGAACTTCAAGGCATTGCCGCCAGAGGTGGTCTCGGGGCTGCCGAACATGACGCCTATCTTCTCGCGCAGCTGGTTGATGAAGATGCAGGTGGTGTTCGAGCGCGACAGCGAACCGGCGAGCTTACGCAGAGCCTGGCTCATGAGGCGCGCCTGCAAGCCGACAGAGCTGTCCCCAATCTCGCCTTCTATCTCGGCGCGGGGTACGAGGGCGGCCACGGAGTCCACCACGATGGCGGCAAGCGCGTTCGAGCGCACGAGCATGTCGCAGATCTCGAGCGCCTGCTCGCCGGTGTCGGGCTGCGATATGAGCAGTTCGTCGATGTCCACGCCCAGCTTGGCCGCATACACCGGATCGAGCGCATGTTCGGCGTCGATGAAGGCGACGGTGCCGCCTTGAGCCTGGGCCTCTGCCAGCACGTGCAGGGCAAGCGTCGTCTTGCCCGAGCTTTCAGGCCCGTATATCTCGACTATGCGCCCGCGCGGCACGCCGCCGATGCCAAGCGCTGCGTCGAGGGCCAAAGAGCCCGTGGGGATGACGGCGACGTCCATCTGGCTGGCATCGTCGCCCAGCTTCATGATTGCGCCCTTGCCGAACTTCTTCTCGATCTGCTTGGTCGTCAGTTCGAGCATGTCGCCTTCGCCGTGTGCTGCCTGCTGCGCCATGTGCTTCTCCTTTTCATCCGCGCATCGTCTGCGCCATCCTAACCGAACACTTGTTCTGTGTCAAACACTTTCACCGACATGCTTTTTGCCCTTTCGCCCTGCACATGCCGGCGTATCGCCGCGAGAAAACCTTACCCGTGCAGGCCCCAGGAAAACCACCCCCCGTTTTGAAGATTTTTTTCCGAACGCATCTAAGCGAAATCTATACGCCGTCTGGACACGACCTGAACACGGCTTTCAGGTCCTATCCATTCCATACGCCATCCAAGCAAAAGAAAAGCAAACCGCGACCGCACTCCAACGAAAGCCAAACGCTTCCCTATCCGCCCGCACGCGAAAATCCAAACGAAACCGAAGTGGACTCTATACCGCTTCCAGCAAAAGCCCCAACGCGTGCTCTACGGCAAACTCGCGCACTTCGGCACGCGTTGTTCCCCGCAACGTCGTACAGGTGCGCACGCTACTTGCATCCGCAAGTCCAAAGCACACCGTGCCCACCGGACGCCCCGGCTCGGCCCCGCCAGGACCTGCGATACCCGTAGTCGCCACCGCGATGTCGCAGGAAAACAGCTCGCGCGCGCCTTTTGCCATGGCCGCGGCCACCTCCTCGGAGACGACCCCGCAACGCTCTATCAACGCGGACGACACGCCGAGCACAGACGTCTTCGCCTCCGGCCAATACGCCACGACGCCACCCTTGAGCACGGCAGACGACCCCGGCACGTCCGTGATGGCGCCCGCGATAAGGCCGCCTGTGCACGATTCGGCGCAGGCAAGCGTCATGCCCGCCGCGCCGGACAGCGCAACGAGCCTTTTCGCCAGCTCCGCGCTATTTCCCGCCATCGGTACCGGCTCCCGAGAATAGGTGGCGCGCCTTGGCGAAATAGTCGACCATCGACAAGATGGTGACCACGACCGCCGCGAGCAGCACGACCCAGGCAAAAGCCGTGAACGCCGTGGCCGCACCGCCGCCGTCTATCTGCATGCCGAGCGCGTACTTCACGATGAAAAGCAATATGGCCGCGATCTGCAAGACGGTCTTGGCCTTGCCAAACCAACTGGCCGCGATGACCTCGCCTTTCGATGCCGCGACCATGCGCAGCCCCGAGACGATGAACTCGCGCGCGATGATGACGAGCGCGACCCAGCTGGGAAACTGCTGCAACTCGACTAGGGCCAAAAGCGCCGCGCACACGAGTATCTTGTCGGCGAGCGGGTCCATGAACTTGCCGATGTCGGTGACTTGCCCGCGCGAGCGCGCGAGATGGCCGTCGAGGGCGTCGGTGGCAGAGATTGCCGCAAAGACAGCCGCCGCGACCCACGGCTGCACGAGCGCCCAAAAGCCCGGGTCGGGAAACCATGCCGGCCACGGCGAGAGCAGCACCGCAACGAAGACAGGGATGAGCAGGATGCGCACGAGGGTGACGATGTTGGCAGGTGTTGCCAGCTCCTCTTTGAAGGCGGGGCTCATGAGAGCTGCGCCCCCTCCCTCGCGATCGGCGCGGCATCCCCCTCGCCATCGCACGCGTCCAAAAGCTCTCCCACTAGCTCGTGGCAGAAGGCATCGACGATGCGCACGCGGGCAAAAGAGCCGACGGGCAGCGCGTCGGTAGACGAGACGGGCACGTGCACCTGGCCGTCCACCTCGGGTGCCTGAAACTGCGCACGGCACAAGACTTCCGGGCCGGCGTCTGTTTCCTCGAAGCCCTCGACCAACACGTCGCAGACCTGCCCCACACGCGCCTCGGCGCGCCGCCACCCCGCGTGCTCGACCACATCCAGCAGGCGTTGCGCGCGCGCGAGCTTTTCATCCTCGTCCACCTGGCCGTCCATCTCGGCGGCCGCAGAGCCCTCCTCGCGCGAATAGGGAAAAACCCCGCCGAAATCGAAGGCGGCCGTATCGGCGAAATCCACGAGCGCCTCGGCTTGCGTTGGCGTCTCGCCAGGAAAACCCGCCATGAAGGTGGTGCGCAAAGCGGCGCCGGGCACCACGTCGCGCACGTGCGCGGCCAGCGCGAGATATTGCTCGGCCGAGCCCGTGCGATTCATCGCTTCAAGCACCTGTGCCTCGCAATGCTGCAGCGGGATGTCCAGATAGGGGCAGATGTTGTCCACGTCGCGCATGAGAGCCAGCAGCTCGTCGCTTATGCCTTCCGGCTGCGTGTACATCACGCGAAACCAAGTTTCTGGAAAACGCGCGGCGGCCTCGGAGAGCAGGTGCGCGAGGGTGTCGGGACGGGTGAAGTCGCTGCCCCAGATGCCTGTGTCCTGCCCGATGAAGACAATCTCGGCCACGCCGGCGCCCACCAGTCCTTCGACCTCGGCCAGGATATCGTCGAGGGGAAAGCTGTGGTAGCGGCCGCGTATGTGGGGAATCATGCAATACGAGCAGAAGCGGTCGCAGCCGTCCGAGACCTTCACGTAGGCAAAAGCCTGCTCGCGGCTCCTCCAGCCGGCCCGCGCCGCCGCGTCCAACTCTCCGTCTGCCGCGCCCGCGCCGCCCGCTCCTGCTGCCGCACCCGCGCCGCCGCCCGCTGCACCCGCAGGACCTATGAGCTGCGCGACCGCCTCGACCACGCGATCTTCCTCGTCGGCCGGCAGAAAACCGGCGACCTCGGAAAGCTCGTGCGCCAGCTCGTCGCCGTAGCGCGAAGGCATGCAGCCGGCCACAAGTACCTTGCCCGCACGCTCCGTGCCCTCCTGCGCTGCCAACACGGAAAATATCTCATCAATGCTCTCGGCGGTGGCGCTGGCCAGAAACGAGCAGGTATTGACGATGACCAGGTCGGCGTCTGCCACATCAGCGGCCAGCCCGTATCCGGCCGCCACAAGGCGCGTGCGCATCTTGTCGGTGTCCACCTCGTTTTTCGCGCACCCAAGCGTGACGAAGGCCACGCGCGCCGCGGCACTCTCGCAACCGTTTTCACATGTAGAAGGCTCTGTCATCTGTCCTCGTCGTCCTCGCTTGGCCGCGCTTTGCGCAAAGACCCTAGCGGTAGTTGCCGAACTGCAGCGGCAGCCCGTATTCCTTGTCCTTCAAAAACGCGATGACAGCCTGCAGATCGTCGCGTTTAGGACCGGTGACCCGCAGCTTCTCGCCCTCGATCTGCACCTTCACCTTAAACTTCTCGGCCTTGATGTCCTTGGAGATGCGCTTTGCCGTGTCGGCGTCGATGCCCTGCACGAGCGTGCCCCGGCGGCGCACCATGCCGCCCGATGCGTCCTCGTCGTCGCCCCAGCGCACGCTGGCCAAATCGACCTTGCGCTTCACCAGCGCAGAACCCAACACATCGACCACCTGGCCTGCCGTGAAAGCGCTCGGCGCAAGCACGGTGAAGGTGGCGGCCGCCTTGTCAAACTCAATCTTTGCGCCCGAGTCCTTCAAGTCGTAGCGCTGCGAGAGGGCCTTTAGGGCCTGGTTATAGGCGTTGTCCACCTCTTGCAGGTCGCATTCGGACATGATGTCGAAGCTGTTGTCTTTTGCCATCGGGTGTTCCTTTCTCTATCTCGCGGCGCTTGCCGCATTTGCCGTCTGGATGGACAGCGAGAGCTTGCCCGTCCCGTCTTGCTGGCGCTCGACCTGCACTTCCTGGCCGTTTTCGGTGACCTTCACCGCGTCTGGGTTGCCGAAAGTGGCCTCCATGGACTCGGTGACCTGGAAGCTGCGGTTCCAAGGACCTACCGCGGTGCCGCTGTAGGCCTTGTCGTCATCGTAGACCACGTTCACGAGCGAGGTCTGCCCCGCCTCCACCACGATGGAGACCGAGACGGGATTGCCGTTGGTCGTCGTGACCGTGGCAGAAGCGCTGCCCGCGTCTTGAGTGGCCACGCTGTCGTCGCGCGCGCCACCCTGCACCTGGATAACGCCGCCGGAACCGGAGCCTGCGGTGCTGATGAGAAAGACGGCGACAAGTGCCACAGCTACCACGAGAAAGATGGCGGCGATGGCGATGAGACGCGTGCGCCTTTCGCTGAAAATCGAGGTGATGACGCCCAACAACATCTGGAAAAAGTTCTGCTGGCGGGTAAGCGTGCTGCGCAGCTCGCGTTCCTCCTCGTCGCGCTGGCGGCGGCTGCGGCGGCGGGCGGCGCGATCGCGTTCTGCCGAAACCTCCTCGTCGGTGGCGGCAAGCGCATCCGAAAGCCCCGTACCCCCCTCGTCTGAGCCCGTCGCGCCCGATGAAATACGAGAAAGGCGTCCAGACGCGCCTGAAGTATGCGATGCACCTGCCGACCCAGACGAAGGCACCGCCTCCGGCTGCACCGCACTTTGCGCCTCGGCCGCGTCGCGCTCGCGCATCTTGCGCTTGTACTCCTCGAACGCGCTGTGGCGCAGGCGGCTGCGGCGCGGGGCGGCAGACGAAGCAGACGACAGGTCCGAAGCGTCGGCAGCGGAAAGCTCCGGGGCATCCGCGCCAAGAGGCTCGAAATCGCCCGAGTCCTGCGCATCGCGCGGCGCACGCCCGAAGCGCCCGGTGTCTTCGCGGACGACCTGCGCACGTCGCGAGGAGCCTTCACGAACGTTTTCCGCCTCGGCCCGCGCTGGCCTGCCAAAACGGCGCGAACTGGCACGTCCTGCATCGGCACGTCCTGCATCGGCACGTCCTGCATCGGCACGTCCTGCATCGGCGCGCCCCTCGTCGTATCTGTCCGTCCCGCCGGCAGACACGTCTGCCGTGCGGCTACGCCCGTAGCGCGGCGCGTCCGCCACGTTGCGCTTGCCCACGACCTTCACATTGCGGGCGGTGTTTTGCTCCGTGGCTGCCTGCGCGACATCCCGGCGCTCCTCGTCGGTCTTCTCGCGCTCGTCGGCCATCTGCCTGGCGGCGGCCCTTCCCCGCGAGACGGGTTTGGCACCATGCGGCTTGCGCATCCCGAAGCGCCCGTCGCCACGCCGCGCGTACTCGGCGTTGCGCGCAATCTCGCAACGTTGCTCGTATTCGGCCAGCTCGCCCTCGTAGACCGAAAGCACCTCGCGCGGATCCAACCCCAGCAGGCGCGCATACGACGAGAGCATGCCCTGCGTGTAGCCCTTCGCGGGAAAATGCGCGTAATCGCCTGCTTCAAAAGTGGCAAGCACCCTCGCGCGGATATTGGTAGTCTCGGCGGCCTCGGAAAGCGACATCCCAATGGCCTCGCGGCGGGCGCGGAGCATGTCGCCTATCTTGTAGTTTTGCACGACATCACCCCTATTCCTCTGCACCTGCCATGGCACGCAGCTCGTCGAGGTCTTCCACGCTCTCGATCAGCACGTCGCGCGCCTTGCTCCCGCGGCCCGGCCCCACCACACCGAGCTCTTCCAGCTCGTCCATGATGCGCCCTGCGCGCGAGTATCCCACCTTCAGGCGGCGCTGCAGCATCGACGTCGAGCCCAGCCCCGCGTTCACCACAGCCTCGGCTGCCTGCCACACAAGCGGATCGCCGTCGCCGTCGCCTCCCGCGCCGAGCGCACCGACACCGCCGCCCGATGCGCCTGCCAGCGCCGTTTTCAGTATGTCCGTATGATAAACCGCCTCGCCCTGCGATTTCAGGTGCTCGACCACGGCCTCGACCTCGGCCTCGGACACGTAGACGCCCTGGATGCGCTTGGGCTTTCCCCATTCGGGGCGCACGAAGAGCATGTCGCCATTGCCCGTGAGCTTTTCGGCGCCGGATTGGTCGATGATCACGCGCGACTCGACGTTGGTGGCCACCGTGCAGGCCATGCGGTTCGTGATGTTGGCCTTGATCATGCCCGTGACCACGGAAGACTTCGGGCTTTGCGTGGCGATGATGAGGTGAATGCCGACGGCGCGCGCGAGCTGCGAGATGCGCACGATGGAGTCCTCCACCTCCTTGCCCGCGACCATCATCAGGTCGGTCAGCTCGTCGATGATGACGACGATGTAGGAAATCTCGTCGGGGCGCCCCGTCTCCTCGTCGTCGAGCTTGCCGTCGGCGACCATCTTGTTGTAGCCGGCGATGTTGCGCGCGCCCACCTGCTCGAAGACCTTCAAGCGCCGCTCCATCTCGGCCACCGCCCACTTCAGGGCACTCGCCGCCTCCTTGGGGTCGGTCACGGGCGGCACATAGAGGTGCGGGATGCCCTCGTAGGGCTTGAACTCGACGCGTTTGGGGTCGACCATGATCATGCGCACCTGGTCTGGCGTCGTGCGCATGAGCATCGTCGTGATCATGCCGTTTAAGGCGACGGACTTGCCCGAGCCGGTCGTGCCTGCCACGAGCAGGTGGGGCATCTTGGCCAAATCGAGGCAAATCTTGTTGCCGTCCACGTCCTCGCCTATGGCCATGGACAGCGGGCTGTCCCCCGCCTGCCCGATGACGTCGCCCAGATACACCGTCTCGCGGTGCTTGTTGGGAATCTCGACGCCCACAAGCGAGGTGCGCGGAATTTGCGCGATGCGCACGCCCGAGGCCGCCAGCGACAACGCGATGTCGTCTGCTAGGTTCACAAGGGTAGACATGCGGGTGCCGCGCGGCAGCTCGATCTTGAACACAGTAACGGTAGGCCCGGCCGTCCAGCCGACGACATGGGCAGGCACGCCGAAGTCCTCGAGCGTCTGCTGCAGCTCGTCGGCCACTTCCTGCAGCTCCGCGGGCGCAGAAGAGCGGCGCTTACCGCACACCTTCAATATGCCCGCAGGCGGCAGCGAGTAGGACTTATCGTCTGCGGCGCCCTGGGCGGGTTTCACCGTGGCAGATGTCGGGGCCGCCTGCCCGGCGCTCTTTTTCGCCGCGCTGGCTCCGGCATCCTCGGTCGCTTCTTCCACGGCCTCATGCGCGTCTTCTTGTGCGGCAGGCTTGCCTGCTGCAGATGGTGAAGCAGATGTGGCATCCGGCATGCGCTTCGTACCCGTCCGCCCGCGGCGGCCGCGCGTCTGCCCGCCGCCCGCAGCGCCCAGGTTCACCGTCTTGCCGTCCGCACCCTCGCCGGCACCGGCCTCCTCGTCAAAGAACGCGCCCTCGCAAGCCTCGTCCCCATACAGCGCATCGGCGTCCTCTTCGATTGCATCGTCGCGACCCTCGCGCTTCAGCACACGCGTGCCGCCCGCCTTGGCCGCTCCCCCACGCCGGCGCAGCTTGTTGCCGAAAAGCAGGGTCTCGTCGCCTTCGGGCTGGCACTCGCGCACCTGCTCCAGGTCCAACTGCTCGAAGTCGCGGGCAGCCGCAGCATCGACGCCATGTGCCCCAGGCGAAAAGCTCGCCTTCTCGCGGCGAATCTTTTTCTCCTCGCGCCCGAGCGTGAAGAAATCCCTCACGCGGGAGAGGGCATCGGAGATGGAAAGCCCTGCCAGCACGAGGCCTGCGACCCCGAGACCTGCGAGCACGATCGTCGCGATGACACGGCCGAAGGGTGCCATCAAAAGCCAGGCCACGGACGCGCCCGCGTATCCGCCGCCTGCCCGAAGCGCCTCTGCAGCAAACAGCGACATGGGGTCGCTGTCGTGCACGGGCGGCTGCCATAGCGCCAAAAGCCCCATCACGGCAACGATGACGACGAGTATGCCGGCCACAAGGCGCAGCGCCCGGGTCTCGGCGGTCTTCATGAAAAAGAACAGCCCCCAGGCCAAAAATGCCACGGGAAACAGGTAGGCGCCCAACCCAAGGCCTAGGTGCAGACCGGAGGATATGGCGGCGGTGACGGGCGCATCTGTCGGCGCAACGACGGCCACGAAAAGCACGATGCCGACGACGACTAGGGCAAGCCCCGTCAAATCGTCGCGCAAGCCCTCGTCTAATCCCGCGTTGGGCGCGCGGCGTGCAGACGATGCGGCGGCCGCCGGGACACGCCCCGTCTTGCTGTGGGCGCCGCCTCGCTGCTTTGGAGCCTGGCCTCGCGCACGGGCACGCGCAGACCCGTTGGGGCTTGCACCGCCTGCAGCAGCCCCGCCTCGGGCGGCGGCTCCCCGCGCGCCTGACCGGCCGTCTCGTGCGCTATGTCGCTTGTCGCGCGCGTTCACGTCTTCTCGCGTCTCGCCTCTTCGTTTCGTGGTGAAAACAGTGCTGTCGAAAGTATACCTAAACGTTCACGACGATGGGAACGACCACGGGGCGACGCTTGGCGCGCTGCCAGATGAACTTCGACAGCTCGTCGCGCATGGCAGTCCTCACCTTCGAGCGGCTCGCACCGTGCGCCCGCACCACGTCGCGCGCCACACGCCCCAGGTCCTCGCGGCACTCGGCCATGAAGGCGTCATCATCAAAGCCCGGGATACCACGCATGACGACCTGCGGCTCGCCTGCAAGGTGCCCGCTGCGCCCTTCCAGGCACACAACCACGCAGGCCAAGCCGTCAGAGGACATAGTCGCGCGGTCGGTCAGCACGTTTTGCCCGATGTCGCCCACCGACGAGCCGTCCACGTAGACGATGCCGCTTTCCACTGGCTCGCCGCGGCCCACCTTGCCGCCGCGCATCATGAGCGTGTCGCCGTTGTCCAAGATGAAGATGCGCTTGGGATCCACACCCACGGCCTCGGCCAGACGCGCGTGCGCCCGCAAGTGCATGGCTTCGCCGTGCACGGGGAGGAAATGGCGCGGCTTCACGATGGACAGCACAATCTTTAACTCCTCGGAGCCCGCGTGCCCGGAGACGTGCACGAGCGCACGGTGGCGATCCCACACGTCGGCGCCAATCTTGGACAGCTGGTTCACCACGCGCGTGACGCTCTTTTCGTTGCCGGGGACCGGCGTGGCCGAGATGATGACCGTGTCGCCGCGCTCGATGGAGACGGTGCGGTGCTCGCCCACCGACATGCGCGCGAGCGCCGACAGCGGCTCGCCTTGGCTGCCCGTGCACAGCACGACCAGCTTATGCGGTGCCATCTTGCCCACCTCGTAGGCATCGATGATCAAATCGTCGGGCACGTGCAGATATCCCAGCTCGCGGGCAATTTTGGTGTTTTTCAGCATGGAGCGACCCGTGACAGCCACCTTGCGCTTGGCCAGCTGCGCCGCGTCGCATATCTGCTGGATACGATGGATGTGGCTCGCGAAGCTCGCGACGACGACCTTGCGCTTGGCCGAGCCTATGACCTGGCGCAACGTGACGCCGACCTCGGCTTCGGATTTGGTGAAAGTGGGCACGGTCGCGTTCGTCGAGTCGCTCATCAGCAAGTCGACGCCCTCGGCCGAAAAGCGCGCGAGCGCAGCAAAATCCGTCAGCTCACCGTCGATGGGCGTCTGGTCGAGCTTGAAGTCGCCGGTGTGCAAGACGGTGCCGGCCGGCGTGCGCATGAAGACACCCATGGAGCCCGGGATGGAGTGGTTCACCTTGAAAAACTCCATGTCGAAGCAGCCGAGCTGCGCCTTGCCGCCGCGATGCACCTCGCGCAGATCCGGATAATGCGACAGGCGGTGCTCCTCGAGCTTGCCTTCTATCAGGCCTAACGTGAGCTTCGTGGCGATGATGGGCACTTTGCGGTCGAGGTCTTTAAGCAGGTAGGGCAAAGCGCCGGTGTGGTCTTCGTGGCCGTGGGTGACGACGATGCCGCGTAGCTTGTGCGCGTTTTCGAGCACGTAGGTATAGTCGGGCAAAATCAGGTCCACGCCGACGTGCTCGTCGTCGGGAAACATCAGGCCGGCGTCGACCAAGATCATGTCGTTGCCATACTCGAAGGCCGTCATGTTCTTGCCGATGGCGTCAAGGCCGCCCAGCGGGATGATGCGCAGGGCCTGCCCCTTCGCGCCGCCCTGGTTTGCCGAGCCGCCGCGCCCGCGCCTGCTACGCCCGCGCCTACGCTTGCCGTTTACGCCCAGACGGGACGCGTCGGAGTTCGTGCGCTCGTTTCCCGATGCGCGCAGCTTGTCGGCGCCCTTCTTGGCGCCTTGGTTGTTGGATTGTGACATGTGGGTGTGAAGCTCCTCTTCTCTTGCGGCGCGGATGCAGGCGCACGCATCATGTGCGCGCGTGGCCCCAAGCGCCTAGTTTTCCTTTGCTATGTGGTGCTTTTCTTTCTTTTCTCCAAAGCGGGTACCCTCGCCCCTTCTAGGCGATTGCCCCGCACTCCTCCAGTATCGACGCCAGGCGCGCGCCCTGCTCGGACGTGGCCGGCACAAGCGGCAGGCGCGGGTCGCCCACAGGGCAGCCAACGCGTGCCAGCGCGTCTTTGACCATGATGGGGTTCGAGGTCATGAACAGGCCTTTCATGAGCGGCATAAGCGCCGCTTCCAGCTCGCGCGCACGGGTGAAATCGCCTGCGGCCGCCGCGGCCACTATCTCGGCCATGCGCCCAGGCGCAACATTACTCGTGGTGGACACGACGCCCGCGCCACCGCGCTCGACGACCTCGACCGTGTCGGTGTCCTCGCCGCTGTAGACGAAAAACCCGTCCGGCGCGCCGTCGATGATGGCCTGGATCTGATCCATCTTGCCCGAGGCCTCCTTGATGGCCACGATGGTCTCGCACTCGCGCGCCAGACGCAAGGTGGTCTCGGCTTCCATGTTCACCACGGAACGCGCGGGGATGTTGTAGAGCATGACGGGTACGTCGCTGGCATTTGCCACGGCCTCGAAGTGGCGGTAGAGCCCCTCTTGTGGCGGCTTGTTGTAGTAGGGCACGACGACGAGAAAGCCGTCCGCATGCCCCGTCGCGGCCGTCTCGCGGGCAAACTCGACGGAGGCCGCCGTGTTGTTCGAGCCCACATAAGCGATGGTCTTGGCAGCACCTGCAGCTTGCTCGTGCACGGCTGCAAACAGCGCGAGTCGCTCATCATGGGAAAGCGTGGCTGCCTCGCCGGTGGATGCCCCGACCACGAACGCGTCGATGCCGGCGGCCAGTTGGCGGTCCACCAGACAATGCAGCGCGTCGAAATCAAGCGAGCCGTCGTCTGCAAACGGAGTGACGAGCGCCGTGATGGTGCGCCCGAAGAAAAGTTCAGACATCTCGTGCTTCCTGCCTTACATCGTCGTGTCCATCATGAGTTTTTCTAGGCCGACCACACAGCCCGACAGCCCGCCGACGCGGCGCACTGCCAGCAAGATGCCCGGCAGGTAGCTCGTGCGGTCGATGGAGTCGTGGCGTATGGTGAGCGTCTGGCCGGCCGAGCCGAAGACAACCTCTTGGTGCGCGACATATCCCGCAGTGCGCACGGAATGCACGGGCACCCCGTCCACAAGCGCCCCGCGCGCGCCCGAAAAGCCGTCCAGCTCGGTCTCGCTGCCGGGCGCTCCAGACGGCTCGGTTTTCGCGGCCGCGATCATCTTTGCCGTGCGTATAGCCGTGCCGGAAGGCGCATCCTTCTTGCCATCGTGGTGCAGCTCTATGACCTCGGCATCCGGGAAATACTTGGCCGCCGTCTGGGAAAAGAGCATCATCAGCACCGCGCCGGTGGTGAAGTTCGGCGCATGAAACAGCGCCGCATCACCCGTGTGCGCCTCGTCGTATATGGCCTGCAGGCGCTCCTCAGACAGCCCCGTGGTGCCCAGCACCACGTTCACGCCGGCCGCAAGCGCGCAGGCCACGTTGGCCTCGGCCACGTCCGGGCGGGTGAAGTCGATCACCACGTCGGGCAAAAGCGCTTCGATGCCCTCTGCGAGCGTCGCGTGCACGGGTTTTCCGCACACGGTCGTGCCGCTTGCAGCCATCGGGTCCACGCCGCCTACCAGCTCCAAATCCTCCGCAGCGGCAACGCCTTCGCATATCATCGAGCCCATGCGCCCGAGGGCGCCGCTCACCAGCACGTTTATCATATGTGCAATCGCCTTTCCTCGAAAAGCATCAAGAAGGCCATTCTAGCGCTAATCGAAATAGTTCGTATATTCCACAGAATCGCCCGCCGCGTCCGAGCCGAAGAGGTGGCGGTACAACTCGATGAAGTAGTCGTCGGTCATCGACGCGATGTAGTCCACCACAACGTCGTCCACGCGATGCGACAGCTCCCACGCATAGTCGTAGCGCAGCATCTTTTGGTGCAGGTAATGGCGAAAGACCGGCGAGTCCTCGCGGCCGGCCTCGATGTCGTTGACAAAGCGCATGTAGAGGCGCTCCATCATCGGGGCGACCGGCGCGATGCGGTCCATGATGAAGGGACTGCGGTAGATCTTCTCGTAGTTCTCGCGGCGCACCGCGTCTAGCCCCGCAAACACCTCGTCGTCCATGGACAGACAATCGCGTCCCAGCGAGCGCTTGATGATGTTGCGCGTGACGTTTTGGATGATCTCCCAGTTGAACACGCCCACAACGGGGCTTTGCTCGTAGTCGTCGGCGTCGCGCAAGTGCACGCGCTCGGCGTCCTGGCGGTCTTTTCCCGCGTAGGCGATGATGTCGGAGATGCGCACGACGCAGCCCTCGAGGGTCGAAGGATGCAGGGTCGCAATGGTCTGCTGGTCGGTATAGCAGGCCTCCATCGTGGCCTCGAGCGCCGCGAAATCCGGGCAGGGGGCAGGACGGTAGGCAGCAAAGGCCTTCTCGCCGTTGTGGGTGAGTATGCCGTTATAGGTCTGCAGGCACAGGTTCGTGGACGCGATAGTCTTCAGCAGGCGCACGGAGTGGACGTTGTGATTGAAATAGCGCCCGGTGCGCGCGCGGTAGATGTCGGAAAGCGCGTATTCGCCCTGGTGGCCGAAGGGGGTGTGACCCAGGTCGTGGCCGACGGCGATGGCCTCGATCAGGTCGAGGTTTAAGCCCAGCGCCATGCCGATGGTGCGGCCCACGCGGCTGACCACCTGCAAGTGAAAGCTACGCCGCGTGATGTCGTCGTTGCGGATGAAGGAAAAAACCTGCGTCTTGTCCGCGCAGCGCGAGTAGAAGGGGTTGTGGACAATCTTTTCCACGTCCACGACAAAGCACGGCCGCGCGAGGTAGGCGTCCGGGTCGACCCAATGCTCGGGGCGCTCGCGCACGCCTTCTTCGTCGCGCGTGGCATAAGGGCTGTAGAGCGACTCGCGCCTTGCCTGCGCGTCGCGCAGGGCGCACTTTTCCTCCTCGGTGAACTCGAAGAGGTCCGGCCGTGTCGTCTCGGACATGCCCCGCCCCTATTTGAAGCTGGCGTTTTGCACCGCCGAGCTGTCTTTCAACAGCACGTCGTGCGCGCCGCCCTCCACAATGGAAACGCTAGAGACGCGGGTGATCTTGGCCGTGTCCCTGAACTGCGCCAAGCTCGTCGCGCCGCAGTTGCACATCGTGTGGCGCACTTTCGACAGCGACAGAGCCACGTTGTCGTGCAGAGAGCCGGCATAGGGCACGTAGGAGTCGACGCCCTCCTCGAAGGCAAGATTGCTCGAACCGCCCATGTCGTAGCGCTGCCAGTTGCGGGCGCGCGCGCTGCCCTCGCCCCAGTACTCCTTCATGTAGGAGCCGTTCACGTTCACGCGCTTGGTGGGGCTTTCGTCGAAGCGGGCAAAGTAGCGGCCAAGCATCATGAAATCCGAGCCCATGGCCAGCGCGAGGGCCATGTGGTAGTCCTGCACGATGCCGCCGTCAGAGCAGATGGGGATGTAGACGCCGGTCTCGGCGAAATACTCGTCGCGGGCGCGGGCGACCTCGATGGTGGCCGAAGCCTGGCCGCGGCCAATGCCCTTTTGCTCGCGGGTGATGCAGATGGAACCGCCGCCGATGCCAATCTTCACGAAGTCGGCGCCGCTTTCGGCCAAAAAGCGGAAGCCCTCAGCGTCCACGACGTTGCCGGCGCCCACCTTCACCTCGTCGCCGTATTCTTTACGGATCCACTCGATGGTGAACTTCTGCCAGTCCGAATAGCCTTCCGACGAGTCGATGCACAAGACGTCGGCGCCGGCGTCGAGCAGCAAGGGCACACGCGTGGCGTAGTCGCGCGAGTTGATGCCCGCGCCCACGATATAGCGTTTGTGCGCATCAAGCAGCTCGAGCGGGTTTTCCTTGTGGGAATCGTAGTCCTTGCGAAAGACGATGCTGACCAGGCAATCGTTGGCGTCCACGACGGGCAGGGCGTTGAGCTTGTTGTCCCAGATGAGGTCGTTTGCCTCAGACAGCGTCATGCCGTCGCGCCCACACACGAGCTTGGCGCGCGGGGTCATGAACTCGGCGACCTTCGTGGACGGATCCATACGACTCGGGCGATAGTCGCGGCTGGTGACGATGCCGAGCAGCTTGCCGTTTGCACTGCCGTCTTCGGTGACGGGCATGGTGGAGTGGTCGGTCTTGCGCTTCAGCTCCATGACCTCGGCCATCGTCATGTTCGGGGTGATGGTGGAATCGCTGGGAACGAAGCCGGCCTTGTAACTTTTCACCTCGGCGACCATGGCGGCTTCGTCTTCGGGGGTCTGCGAGCCGTAGATAAACGAGCAGCCGCCCTCGCGCGCGAGCGCCTCGGCCATTTTCGGGCCAGACACCGACTGCATGATGGCAGAGACCATGGGGATGTTCAGGTGCAGGGCAGGCTCTTCGCCCTTCTTGAACTTCACGAGCGGCGTCGAGAGGTCGACGCGATCAGGCGTGCACTCTTTGGTGGTGTAGCCCGGAACGAGGAGGTACTCGTTGAAGGTATGGGAAGGTTCGTCGTAGTAAAACGCCATTTCATGCCCCTTTGCCATGTCGCACGTGCTGCCTTTTTCCTATCTTAGCATCCAAGCTGCGCGGCAATATGTGCAATATGCGTGGGGATGAAGGCGCGCCCTGCAAGCGAGCCTAGCGCAAGCCGGGCAGGCCGAAGGCGTCGAGAATCTCCTTCTCGCGCTGCTCCATGGCGCTGCGTTCTGCAGGCGTCTCGTGGTCGTAGCCCAGCAGGTGCAAGATGGAGTGGACGAGCATGAGGGAGAGCTCTTCGGAAAAGCTCGTGGAAAACGCTGCGCGCTGCTCGTCGATGATGTCGGGGCAGATGACGACATCTCCCAGCTCGAGCGGGACGGCAGGCGCAAAATCTGCGGCAAGAGCGGCGGCGCCGTCTTCGCCTTCACTGCCTGCCCCGTCACCAAAAGCATCCGCGTCTTCAGCGATAGCGGCGGCATCCTCTTTCGCGGCAAAGGCATCGTCGCAGGGAAAGGACAAGACGTCGGTCGTGGTGTCGCGTCCGCGCCAGGCGGCGTTCAGCTCCTGGATCTCGCGCGGGCCTACCACAGACACGGACAGCTCCGCCGCATCGGCCACGCCCATATGCGCAAGCGCGAAGGCGGCCAGCTCGCGGATATGCTCCTCGTCTACGGTGGGATGCCCACCGCGCACGTCGATGTCAATCCTCATGCGCGCGCTCCTTTTCCGCACGTATCCGCGCCGGACACATCTTCGTTTCCTTCGTCGTGCAAAAAGCGCAGCTTCTCCTGGCGCCCTTGCGAGCTCTCGTAGGCCGCGACAATCTTGGCCACGAGCGAATGGCGCACCACATCCCCGCCCGTGAACTCGCAAAATGCCACATCGTCGATGCCGTCTAGGATGCGCCGCACGTCGCGCAAGCCCGAGACGCCGTGCGGCAAGTCGAGCTGGGTGGCATCTCCCGTTATGACCATCTTCGAGTTGAAGCCCAAGCGCGTGAGAAACATCTTCATCTGCTCGGGGGTAGTGTTTTGTGCCTCGTCGAGTATGAGGAAGGCGTCGTTGAAGGTACGCCCGCGCATGAAGGCCAGCGGCGCTATCTCGATGATGCCGCGCTCCAGCAGGTCGCTGCCCTTTTCCATATCGGTCATGTCGAAGAGCGCGTCGTAGAGCGGACGCACGTAGGGGTCGACCTTTTCCGTGAGCGTGCCCGGCAGAAAACCGAGATTTTCGCCTGCCTCGACGACGGGCCGCGAGAGGATGATGCGCCCGACCTCCTTGCGCTTGAGCGCCGCGACGGCCAGCGCCATGGCCAGATAGGTCTTGCCCGTGCCGGCAGGTCCTATGCCAAAGGTGATGGTGTTGGCGCGTATCGCGTCGCAGTAGCGCTTCTGTCCTGCGGTTTTCGGGCATATGGCGCGGCCGCGGAAGGTCAAGACCACATCGTCGCGCAAGGCCGAGGGCGCGTACTCGCCCGTGCTCAAAAGCTCGGCCGCATCTGCCACGTCGGCGGCCGTGGGTGCCGCGCCACGCTCTACCTGATGCATAAGGTCGGCCACCAGCGAGGCGATTGTGGGCAGGCGCGACGCGTCGGCGTCCACGACCAGCGCGCCATCGCGCAAGGCCACGCGCGCCCCGAAACGCTCCTCTATCGCACGCAGCACCTCGTCGCCGGTGCCGCACAGCGCACGCACATCGAGGCCGTCGGCCACATCAAAGCGCACCCTGCTCGATTCACTCATCTCGATCTGCCATCTCCCACGTGCCGTCGAAGGCTTACGCGCCGTGCCACAAACGCGCGAACTCGCGGGCGGGCGGCTTGTAGGCCGGGCACGGGTAGTCGCGGTACTCAGCCGCCTCCACCAGCTCACGCACCCACTGCTCGATAGGCAGCTCCTCCTCGGCGCGCTCGGCATCGGCGATGCGCGCGTGCGTGGCCGGACGGCGCGGCATGAACAAAGTGCAGCAATCGTCGGTCTGGCGCGCGGAGGTTTCGTAGGTGCCGATACGGACGGCCATGTCGATGATGTCTTGCTTGTCCGTGCCGATAAGCGGGCGCAGTATGGGCATGTCCACCACCGCGTCCGTGACCGCGATGTTGTCAAGCGTCTGGCTGGCCACTTGCCCCAGGCTCTCGCCCGTGACTAGCGCCTTCGCATCCTCTAAGCGCGCAATCTCTTCGGCCACGCGAAACATCATGCGGCGGTAGAGCAAGACGCGCAACCCCTCGGGCGCCGAGGCAGCGATGGCTCTTTGCACGTCGCCTAGGGCGATGTAGTAGACGCGGGCAAGCCCTGCCGCCGGCGCAAGATCTGCCGCCAGCTCGTCTACCTGCCACTCGCTGGAATCCGAAGTCTGGGGGCGCCCGGAGAAATGCGCGCCCACCACGACAGCGCCGCGCTTCATCATCGTCCACGAGGCCACCGGGCTGTCGAAGCCGCCGGACAGCAAGCTGACCACTTTACCCGCCGAACCCACCGGCAATCCGCCTGCGGCAGGGTCGCTTTTCGAGTAGACGTAGACGCTGCCTTGGACCACCTCGACGCGCACCTTCACGTCAGGGTCTTTCATCTGCACCTTCTTGTCGGGCGCGAACTTGCATAAGTGCGCCCCCACAAGGCGGTTGAGCTGCATGGAGTCTATGGGGTAATCGGTGTTGGAGCGGCGGGCCGCCACCTTGAAGGTGTAAAACTCGCCACAGTCGGCCAAGGCCATTTCGGCGGCCTTGTAGTAGTGCTCGGGGTCGCGGTCTGTGCGCCACGCCCGCGAAACGCGCGCGATGCCGGGAATCCGCAAAAGCGTGCGTGCCACGTCGTCAAGCGCCGCTTCGTCGCGCAAGGCGACCATGAGGTGGCCCGAGATGCGCACGGGAGCCTCGACGGGAAAATCGGCCAGCGCGAACTCGATGTTTGCCAAAAGCCGCTGCTCGAAGCTCGACCTATTGCGGCCTTTGAGGCCTATCTCGTGGTAGTGGATGAGGCAGACTCGCTCGAACATGGCGCCCGGCGCTTTCCGTGTCCTCAGGACTCGTCTTCCTCGAAAGCAACCTTGTCGTAGGAGACCTCGCCGCGGGCAATCTCTTCCATGGCAAGCGAGAGCGGCTTGCGGCCGGCGTACTCGGCGATCTCGGAGGTGGACTGCACAGCCATCGCGCGGTCGCGCTGTCCGCGCATCATGTCGTTGATGTCGCGCGCGCGCTTAGACGACAACGCGCACAGCAGGTACTTGTCTTGGTCGACCGTGTCGAGCAAGGTGTCGATGCGAGGCTGCACAATGGACATGAACAAAACTCCTTTTACGTGTGGGTCTATCTCGGCGCGCGCATATGCGGCGCGAAACCGACCTAGGATTCTAGCACGGCGAGCAACTCTTCGGTAGCCCGGTCAAGCTCGTCGTTCACAACTACCACATCGTAGTCACGTGCCGCGGCCATCTCGGCGCGGGCGTTTTCGAGGCGTGTGGCAATTGCTTCGGGCGAATCGGTGCCCCTCCCGCGCAAGCGGCGTTCGAGCTCTTCAGCAGAAGGCGGGGCAATGAAGACGAGCCGAGCTTCGGGCACTTTCTCGCGCACTTGGAAGGCCCCTTGCACGTCTATCTCCAAGACGACGTCCGTGCCGGCGGCCATGTGTTCGCGTATGGGCGCGAGCGGCGTGCCGTAGTAGTTGCCGTGGACGTCGGCGTATTCGATGAAGCCGTCGCGGGCGATCTCGTCTTCGAAAGCCTCTTTCGTGGTGAAGAAGTAGGCGATGCCGTCTTGCTCGCCCGGGCGGGGCGCACGCGTGGTGGCCGAGACCGACTCCCAGAGATCTGGGCGCAACGCAAGAAGGCGGGCAAGGAGAGTCCCCTTGCCCGCCCCCGAAGGACCGGAAACCACGTAGAGGCGTCCGCTCAAGCTAAAACTAACCCTCGACGCGCTCGAGAAGCTCCGCGCGCTGGCGGGAGCCGAGACCCTGAACACGGCGCGAAGGCGAGATGTCCAGCTCGTCCATGAGCTTGGCCGCACGGGCTTTGCCGTAGCCCGGCAAAGATTCGATGAGACGCTGCACCTTCAGGCGCATGGCGATGGGGTTGTCCGTGTCGGAGAGCACCTTCTCCACGGAAAGCTCGCCTTTCTTCAGCTTCTCGCACAGCTCCGCACGCTCCTTGCGCGATTGCGCCGCCTTCTCGAGGGCTGCCTTGCGCTGCTCGTCTGAAAGTTTAGGTAGTGCCATATAAGAATCCTCCTACTCGTCGCGGTGGGGTCATTGTAGCAGTAACGCCCCGTTAAAGGGAGTCTATTATTGCACTAAAGGCAGCGAGCGGGTTTTCCGCACGCGTGACGGGCCGCCCGACGACGATGTGCGAGGCGCCCGCGTCGAAGGCGTCTTTGGGCGTGGCCACCCGGCTCTGGTCGCCCAGCGCCGCGCCGTGCGGGCGCACGCCGGGGGTGACGACCAGCGCGTTTTCCCCAAGCAGCTCGCGCATGGCGGCCGCTTCTTGCGGCGAGCACACGACACCGGAGAGCTGCGCGTCGCGGGCGAGGGCAGCAAGGCGCTCCACCTGGGCGGCAGGCTCACCGTCCACGCCAATGGAGTGCAAAGCGGCCGCATCCATGCTGGTGAGCACGGTGATGGCACACACTGCAGGGGGCCGCCCGCCGTCCGCACCCACACGTGCTCCCTCCGCGGCGGCGCGCAGCATGTCGGCGCCGCCTGCGGCGTGAACGGTGAACAGGTCGGCGCCGGCCTCGGCAAGCGATTTAGCCGCGCCGCGCACCTGGTGCGGGATGTCGTGGAGCTTCAGGTCCACGAAGACCTTGAAGCCGAGCTTGTGAAACTGGCGCACGATGGCCGGCCCCACCGCGTAGTACAGCGTCATGCCCACTTTCACCCAGCGCGCCTGTCCGGCCAGCTGCTCGCCCAAGGCAATGGCCTCATCTCCCGCGCAGTCCAGCGCGACGATGACGCGGTCTTTGCGCTGCTCGTCTGCCCAATCCATGTTCATCGAACCTCCAATGCTGCTCGTGTGCGCCTTCTCGGTAAATAACGCGCGCCATCCCGGCGCACGCACGCCCGGCACGCCTTGCTCAAGTTTCCAGTGCCCCGACGAGCTCGTTCACATCGTCTACACCCTGCTCGCGGCAGAAGGCGACGATGCCCTCCAACACGTCGGCGCAGGCACGCGGGTTGGGAAAGCTCGCCGCGCCCACCGCCACGGCCGTGGCCCCGCAGAGCATGAACTCGACGGCATCCTCGCCGCTCGCGATGCCGCCCATGCCCAATATGGGCACGTCGACGGCGTTGTGCACCTGCCAGACCATGCGCAAGGCCACCGGCTTGATGGCAGGACCGGACAGCCCGCCCACGACACGGGCTAGGCGCGGGCGGCGGCGACGCGCATCCACGGACATGCCCAGCAGGGTGTTCACGAGCGAAACGGCGTCTGCCCCGGCGTCTGCCACCGCAGCGGCAATCGAGGCGATGTCGGTGACGTTGGGGGTAAGCTTGACGAGAAGCGGGCGCTTCGTGGCAGCGCGGCACAGCTTCGTCACGCGTGCGGCAAGCGCCGCATCGCAGCCGAAGGCCATGCCGCCCGCGTCCACGTTGGGACACGAAATGTTCACCTCGTAGGCATCAACGGCCGGCTCGTCTTCCAGACGCTCGATGACCTGCACGTACTCCTCTGCCGCATGCCCCGACACGTTCACGATGGTGCGTGTGTCTAGCGCAGCCAACCAGGGCAGGGTCTTGGCGCAGAAGGCCTCGACGCCCGGATTTTGCAGGCCGATGGAATTTAGCATGCCCGACGGCGTCTCGGCGATGCGCGGCGCGGGGTTGCCCTCCCAGGGGGTAAAAGAGACGCCCTTGGTGGTGATGGCGCCCAAACGCGCGACGTCGAAGAAATCGGCGTACTCCTTGCCCGAGCCGAAGGTGCCCGAAGCGTCCGTGACGGGGTTTTTCATGCGCAGGCCACCCAAATCCACGGCCAGCGCAGGCGCGTCGTGGGCAAGCTCGGGGGCTGTAGCGGCGTTTTCGTTCACCAAACCACCTCCTCGGCAGCAAAAACCGGGCCGTCGGCGCACACGCGACGCAGGCCGTCCACGGTTTGCAACACACACGACAGGCAGGCGCCAACGCCGCAGGCCATGAGGCGCTCCATGCTGACCTGGGTCGCCACACCGTGCGCGAGCGCCGGCTTGACGACGTTTCTCATCATGGGGTGCGGGCCGCACACGAAAACCTTCGCGTAGGCACCCGACGCGATGAGGGCGTCGCTTTTTTCCGTGACAAAACCGTGTATGCCCTCGCTGCCGTCGTCGGTGGTGATGTGCAGCACGCCGCCCGAAACCTCCACGGCCGCAGCAATCGCGTCGCGGCACACGAGCAGCCCTGAGGTGGCCGCGCCCATGACGACGTCCACGGCATATCCCGCGCAGGCCAGCTCGTGCGCGAGCATGGTCTGAGGCACGGCGCCCATGCCGCCGCAAACGAGAAGCGCACGCGAGCCCGGTGCAGGCGCGGCATCGTCGAGCTGCCACCCGTTGCCAAGAGGGCCTGCCACGTCGGCAAGCTCGCCCGGCTCCATCTGCGAAAGGCGCTTTGTGCCCTCGCCCACTACCTGGAAACACACCTCGACCGTGCCCGCAGCCACATCGGCGCGCCACACGGCAAGCGGTATGCGCAAGAACTGCACCTGCCCTGCCGCTGGCCGCAGCTCCACGAACTGCCCGGGGCGCGCAGCAGCCGCGATAGACGGTGCCTCAAACGCAAGCGAAAACACGCCTTCGGCAAGGCGCGCGCGCCCGACGACCTTTACCCTCTCGTCGTGTTTCATAGCTCACATGTCCTTTTGCGGAAGGTCTTGCAGGGCAACCGGCTCCAAGCGCCCGTCCTTCATCGCCGATATGGCTTGGACGAGGGCGTTGGCCGCCGCAAGCGTCGTGACGTAGCACACGCCGTGGCGCACGGCCGAGGTGCGTATGCGGAACGCGTCGCCGCGGCTGCCCTGGCCGAAGGGTATGTTGATGAGCAGGGCAATCTCGCCATTGTCCATGAGGTCGCCGATGTTGGGGCGCTGCTCTTTGACCTTGCGCACAAGCTCGACGTCTAGGCCGCTAGCCTTCAGCATGCGCCCCGTGCCGCCGGTAGACACGATGGAAAATCCCAGCTCTTGCAAGGCGTGCGCGATGGGCACGACGGCGCGCTTGTCGCGGTCGGCCACCGAGATGAAGACCTTGCCGCCCGACGGCAGCGAGTAGTCGATGGCCAGCTGCGTCTTGGCATAGGCCGCGGGAAAATCGCCCGCGATGCCCATGACCTCGCCCGTCGACTTCATCTCCGGCCCCAAGACCACGTCGGCGCCCGGGAAGCGCCCGAAAGGCATGACGGCCTCCTTGCAGGCGAAATGCCCGATGGCTAGGCCGTCGTCGGTGTCGGGCAGGCCGAGCGAGGCAATCGACTCGCCTGCCATGATGCGGGCGGCGCATTTGGCCAGCGGCACGCCCGTGGCCTTCGAGACGAAGGGCACCGTGCGGCTCGCGCGAGGGTTCACCTCGATGACGTAGACACGGCCGTCTTTGACCGCGTACTGGATGTTCACCAACCCCCGCGTGCCCACGGCCAAGGCGAGCTTGCGCGTGTGCGCGCGCAGGGTGTCGAGCACCTCGTCGGAAAACGAGAACGGCGGCGTGCAGCAGGCAGAATCGCCCGAGTGTATGCCCGCCTCCTCGATGTGCTCCAAAATGGCGCCGATGTAGACGTCCGTGCCGTCGCACAGGGCATCCACGTCGCATTCCGTGGCCGACTCCAAGAAAGAATCGAGGTAGACCGGGTGGTCCGGCGTGACGCGCGCAGCCTCCGTCAGGTGCTTAACCAGGTAGCGCTCGTCGTAGGCGATGACCATGCCGCGCCCACCCAGCACATAGCTCGGGCGCACGAGCAGGGGGTATCCGATGCGCGCGGCCACCTCGCGAGCCTCGTCGGGCGAGTTGGCCACGCCGGCGGCCGGGTAGTCGATGCCCAGTTCGTCGAGCAGCGCCGAGAAACGCTCGCGGTCTTCTGCCAGGTCGATGGCCTCGGGTTTGGTGCCCATAATCTCGACGCCCTCGTCTTGCAGGGCCTGCGCGAGTTTGAGCGGCGTCTGGCCGCCCAAGGTGACGACCACGCCGTCGGGGGCCTCGGCGTCGATGATGTCCATGACGTCTTCGTAGGTGATGGGCTCGAAGTAGAGGCGATCGGAGGTGTCGTAGTCGGTCGAGACGGTCTCGGGGTTGCAGTTGACCATGATGGTCTCGTAGCCCAGCGCCGACAGCGCGTAGCTCGCGTGCACGCAGCAGTAGTCGAACTCGATGCCCTGGCCGATGC
>CAVECB010000003.1:50296-92401 GCA_963614215.1 Ruthenibacterium lactatiformans | reverse complement strand
CTAAATAGCCATTTAGCCTAGCATTTCTCTGAAACCACACGGCGCTCCGAGAAAGGTGGTCGTCGGAAGGCCCAGGCTTGCCGACGAGCCCCTCCGCGCTATCACCGTGACCTTGCCCGAGTCGATGGTCGAGAGCATAGACAAGCGAAGCGAGAACCGCTCCGCGTTCATCCATGAGGCGGTGGCGGCGTGCTTGTAGCGCGGGTTTGAGCGCGATTGTGGCCGTGGTCGCGGTCCCCGTCCTCGTCATGGCACTAGCCTTCGGCATCAGGTACGCGGACGCCGCGCAATCGATACAGGAAAGCCAAGACGCGGCCAGCGCGCAGGTGCAGCTCATCACCAACACGTTCGAGGCCGCGGGGCTGCATGTCGGCGTCTACAAACACCCGTCTGAGGCATACAGCAGCACGGGCTACTCCGTGTACGGCTACATCTCCGGAAACGATTATTACGAAGCGGGTCAACGGGTCTACATGCACCTCGACGAGAGCGGGGAGATGGACTCGGTGCGCTACGAGGAGCAGATCGACCTCGGCACATCCCTCGAGGAAAACCTCACCCAGACCCAGGCCGACTTCGACACGCTGGGCAAGGCGCTGGAGGCATCCGGCGTCCGAGCAAAGACCCCGGGGCTTGTTGCCGAGCACGCTATCCCTGAAGGATTTCGCCGCCAGTTCCTCGCCGGCGACATCTACACCAAGATACGGCAACCAAGCGAGGATGTGGGCGATTGCAGCGTCTCTTGCTCCTTTGCAACCGACGAGCTGGCCGACTTCGACGAGCACACGACCCCGACCATCAATCTCAGCGTCACGCCGAAATAGCAGGCGACGTTTTTGGCGACGCGTACGACCTGACAATTGGAAGCCGGCGCGGTGCACGCAAACCCCGCAGCTGGAGGCACAGCTAGAACCGGGCATCGATTCGGGTATGGTCGCGACCGGCTGGTAGGTCGCGGCTTCATCGAAGTTGCGCCGACACGCGGCGCAGCGGCACGAGCCCGCCTTGCGCCGCGTCGTATAATGAAAAGATGCAAGGCACGCGGAGACGGAGACGACGCGCGCGAAGGAGGTGTGCCGTGCTGTACCAACTCATGAACAAAGACGTGGTGGTTGCCACATATAGCGAACATGAAGAGCCCGACGAGTATTACTACGATCTTGTCGATTCTTCCGATGCCTACATGCCGTATGGCTTCATCGACATCAACGACTGGATCGACGGACGTCAGATTGCCAAACACCGCGCTTCCATCGAGAAGCTAATGCGCGATCTCGGGCTGACCACACGCCACGACTTCATCGGCATGGTGCGTTGTCTCTCGCTCACCGATACGTTTTGGATGAGGCGTGAAGACGAGCCCTTGCGCTGGAAGGACGTCTCGCTGTTTCGCAACCCCTTCGACGACGTCATCGCGCGCATCGCCTTCGACGGGGTTGGGATGTACGGGCGGGAAAACTCGCCGACCTCGCCGGAGTTTGCCACGTCCGGCTCTTTTGCCAAGTGCTGGATTCGCGAAGAGGGGCAGATTTCGCTGCTCAAGCGCGGGTCGAGCGGCTTTGCTAACGCCGGCTTCGAAACGTATTCCGAAGTGCTTGCCTCGGACCTTTTGCAGGCGGCCAAGGTCGACCACGTACCCTACAGCCTCGTGAAATTCCACAGCAAGCTCGCTTGCAAATGCCCCATCTTTACCTCGGAAGAGCATGGATTCATCCCCGCGTACCGTTTTTTCGACAAACCGTTCGGCCTAAAAGACATGCTGGCCTTTTCCGCCGAGCACGGCGCCGAGGAGGCTTTCCGCGAGATGATCGTGATGGACGCGGTCATGGCAAACGTCGACCGCCACGCCGGCAACTACGGCTTTCTCGTGGACAACGACAGCGGCGAGGTCGTGCGCATGGCGCCGCTCTTCGACCACAACATGGCGTGCCTGCCCATGATGATGGAGCACGACGACTTCGAGGAATACGTCAACTCGATCGGCCCGAAAATCGGCACCGATTTCGTGAGTATCGCACGTAGCGTCATAACGCCGGCCATCCGCGCCAAGCTCGTCGCGCTTTCCGACTTCGAGTACGAAGACCCGGGATTCGGCTATCCGCAATGGAAGGTCGACGCCGTCAACCGCCTGAAAAACAGGCAGGTCGCCAAGATTTTGGAGTAGGGCGCCACTTTTGGCATGACGCGAACCACCCGCCCCCTAACACCGCCCTAACAAAGGTGCGTTCACTCCGTCGCTTTTTGCCCTTTGTTCAACAAAACGATGCCGCCGACCACGAGCACGATGCCGATGGCGGTCGCGGCGTTGAACGCGTCCCCCCACACGACGATGCCGATGACCGTGGTGAGCGCCGTGCCCACCCCGCCCCAGATGCCGTAGGTTAAGCCCAGCGGCAGCACCTTCAGCGCAAAGACGAGGCCGGTCAGCGAGCACAGAAAGCCCACGACACACAGCACGCCGTAGGGCTGCACGGCAAAACCATCCGACATCTTCATCATCGTCGTCCCGAACACCTCCGTGACGATGGAAAAGGCGAGCACCGCATAGGGGTGTTTCAGTACTTTCTCTTTCCAGGCCATGGTCTACGCTCCCATCTTCATCAAGACGACACCGGCGATGATCACCGCGATACCTACGACTTTCACGAGGTTGAAGCCCTCTTTCCAGAAAAGCGCGCCGACGACGGCCGTGAGTGCAATCCCAAGCCCCGTCCACATCGCATAGGAAAAGCCCAGCGGCAAGACGGTGATGGACAGCGACATCAGGTAAAACGCCAGCACGTAGCCGACCACAATCCCGACGACGGGCAGTTTGCGCTTGAAGCCATCCGAAAGCTTCATCATTGAGTCGCCGAACACCTCGCACACGACGGCGACCCCCAAGATGGCCAGGGCTGCTGCAGAACTCATACGCCCTTCCTTTCTTTTTCGCGGATTTTGGGCAAGCGACAATCTAAATTGTGCCCTCGAACAGGTCAAGGACGAAGAGGGGCTTCAAGGAGTCTCCATGAAAGACGGGCCTTCGGGCATCGGCGGAACATGTTTTGATGCGCGCCTGATGCACGCGGACTAGGACACGCGGGAAAGGCGGGTGCGCAAGGCCTGCGCGACATTCGGAGGCACAAGGCCTGCGACGTCGCCGCCAAGGCCTGCCACCTCCTTCACGATGGAGCTGGACACGTACATGTGCTCGGGGCTGGACATGACGAACAACGTCTCGATGTCCGGCTGGAGGCGGTAGTTGACGGCCGCCATCTGAAACTCCGCCTCAAAGTCCATCGTGGCGCGCAGCCCCTTCACCACGGCGCTGGCCTCCTGCTCGCGCGCAAAATCCATGAGCAAACACGAGAAGGGCTCGACTGCGACGTTTGGCAGCGCCGCAAGGCTCTCGCGGGCAAGGCTCACGCGTTTCTCCAGGGCAAACAGCGTGCCCCTGCCCCGCTTGTCGGCAGAGGCGGCCACGGCTACCACCACCTCGTCGAAGAGCTTTGCGGTCCGCTCAACCACGTCGATGTGGCCGGCCGTGATGGGGTCGAAGGTGCCAGGTACGATCGCCTTGCGCATAGGTGTGTCTCTCCTCTTCGTGAAGCGCCGTGCGCACGCTTCCTCTAGGCCCGCTCCAAGCGGCTTCAAACGGCTTTGGGCAAACTATCGTAGCGCATCCGCCGCCGCGCGAGTACCATTGCCAAAAAAGCACTGCAAACCGTCGAGAACAGCCGTCACAGCAGGAGGCGCGTGCCAAAAAAGAAGACAGCATCGAAGCTCGCGCCCCTTTTCTGGGTCGCCTGCTTTCTCGTGCCCATTGCCATGCTCTGCGTGCTTTCCTGCGCAAGAGGCGTCTACCCCTTCGGGGCGGAATCTTTTCTGACCGAAGACCTCAAATACCAATACATCGACTTCTTCACCTGGTATCGCAGAGTGCTGCTGGGGCAGGAGTCAATCTTTTATTCGATGGCGCAGGGGCTGGGCTGCAATACCTGGGGACTCTACAGCTACTATCTCGCCAGCCCGTTCAACCTGCTCGTCGTGCTCTTCGATACCGAGCACCTGACGCTGGCGGTCTTCTGCATCGTCGCGCTCAAGCTCGGCTGCATGCAACTTTCCGCGGCCTGGTATCTGCTCAGGCGCTTCGGCCTGAAACGCGTATGGGCCTTTGCCATCGCGCTGGGCTACACGTGGTCGTTGTGGTCTGCGACCAACCTGAGAAACCCACTCTGGCTCGACGCCCTGGTCTTGTTGCCGCTTTTGCTCTACGGGGTATGGCTCCTCGTGAGATACGGGCGCTGGAAGCCGCTTTGCGCAAGCATGGCCGTCAACGTGGCCTGCTGCTGGTACACGGCCTATATGTGCACCCTTTTCCTCGTGCTCGCGACGGTCCTCGAATGGTGGGCTTTGGGACAGCGCTGCGGCGTGCCGATGCCCGCCAAGACGGCAGGACCTGTGGATCTTGTCCGCGTGTCCATCCTGCGCCTGGCCGCGAGGTTCGCGCGTCCAATCTGCGCAGCGCTCCTGCTGTCTGCCTGGACACTTCTCCCGACGGTCATGGCGATGTCGGCCTCTGGCGCAAGCGCCGGCACGGGATTTGTCGATGTCGTGGGCAGCATCCTTGCGCAAGATTCGTTGAAAGCCGCGTTCGAGGCCGCGAGGTGCGTGAGCGTCCGCAATCTTGTCAAAGGGCTCGTCCCCGTGTTTTGGGACGCGTCCGACACCATCCCGCAGCTATGGTGCGGGATTTTTCTCTACGTCTGCGCCGGAGCTTTTCTGGCAAGCAGGCACGTGCCGCGTCGCGCCAAGATAGCCTGGCTTGCCGTCGCCGCCGTCGTGCTGAGCGGAGTCGTCTTCTCCCCCATCCAGGCGATATGGTGCGGGTTTCGCGCCCCCAACGGCTTTTACTCGCGCGTCGCCATGTTCGTGGCCCCCACTTTGCTGTGGGCGGCCGGATGCGCGCTCCAAAGGCCACAGACGCTCCAAAGGCCGCAAAAAGGCAGCGCCTTGCCCACCCGCGACGTCCTCTCCGCCCTCTCCGCGCGCCTGCGCCCCTTGAAAACGTCCGCCGCAGCCGCCCTGCCCGTCCTTATCGCCGCAGACCTCCTGCTGGGCGCCTGCTTTGCATGGGGGCAGATCTACACCGGATGCGAGCAGGCCGAGCAAGACGCCTACGCCGCGCAGTCTGCCCGCCAAATCGCAGACCTCAAAGCAAGCGACCCCTCTTTCTGGCGTTTCGAGCGCACCTACACGCGCGCGGACGCCTCGGCGCTTAACGAGGGGCTGGCCGCCTCCTACAACGGCATCTCCTCCTATTCCTCGGCGCACAACAGCTCCGCAATCGACTTCCTCAACGCGCTGGGCTATAGCGAGCAAGGAGAGGTCTTCACGCGCTATGCGCACCCCATCTTGGCAAGCGATGCGCTGCTGGGGGTGAAATACGTCTCCACGCAAGGCTCCTTCGCAGGGCTTTCGCGGGTAGACGGCATCTTTGGCCTCGGCGGCGGGGTGTATGAAAACCCCTATGCCCTCGGCTTAGGGTACGTGGTCTCGGCGGATGCGGACAACGCTCGGCTCGTCGGCGACAATCCCTTCGAGCGCCAAAACTCCCTGGCAAGCGCGCTCGCGGGGCGCGAAGTTCGGCTTTTCGAGAAAATGGATGTGCAGGCGCTGCCCGCCACCGACGGGTCGAAGGCATGGAGCGTGAACGTGGCAGACGGCTGCCTGGGGTACGCCTACGTCGATGCCGCCGACGACGAACGCCTGGTGCTGGACATCGACGGGGTCTTTGAGCTTGAGAACTGGATATGGCAGCACGCGCTCGTGCCGTTTGGGGAAACGGGAAACGCCGCCGGGTCGGCGCACATCGTCCGCATATCGGCAGAGGCGGAAAGCGAGCCTTTGAGCGGCAGCGCCTCGTGTTTGTTCTACCAGCTCGACCTCGACGCTTTGCAAGCGCTGGTCGAAGAGCTTTCGGCACACCAGGTCGATTTCTCGTCGATGAGCGGATTTGGCATCTCCGGCACGGTCGAGGCCGCAGAAAGCGGATGGGCGCTGATAAGCATCCCGCACGAGAAGGGCTGGACTGTGCGGATAAACGGCGAGCCGGCCGACACAACCGGCGCCTTCGACGGCGCGTGCACGCTGGTCCGCGTGAAAGAGGGCACGTCGAACATCGAGATGAACTTCGTGTCGCCGGGCTTTGCGCCAGGATGCGCGGCGAGCATCTTAACGCTTCTGGTGTGGGGCGCAGCGGCGTTTGCGCGCCAGAAGAGGCAGGCGCGGCGCGAACAAGGAAAGTGTCTGCACGCAGGCCGCCGACGCGCAGGGTGAAAGACCTGCGGTTATTTCTTCTTCGGGACGTAGCTGATGGAAAACGGGGTGTTGCGCGGGGCGCCCAGCTTGAAGCCGCCCTCGCTGTTCTCTGCGGTGATGGGCGGCGCGGGCGGGGTGCGGCCGGCGCGATGCGCCTCGGCGCGGGCGCGCTCGGCTTCCGATTGCTCGCGATAGGCACCCTCCTCGAAGCGCACGAAGCGCTTGCGCAACATGACGACGAAGGGGTCCTCGTCGCGCTCTAGGGACTGCTCCTCGCGGCTCTGCTCGGGTTCGGGCTGCTCGTGTGCCATGGCGCCCGCGTCCTCGTCGCGGCCATCCGTGGCCGTGGTGGCCGCCTTTTTGCCCTGTCCGTCTAGGCTCTCTTGCGCCGTGCTACCCTGCTCGCCCATGCCCTCTGCTCCGTCCTCGTCCTCGCCTCGCGTGCCCTCGTCTGCACGCTCGCCGTCTGCCTGCTCGCCATCATGGACGCTCCCGTCGCGCCCGGCGCCGTCTTGTCCGCTGTCCGTGTGGCGGGTAAAGGATACGCCCGCATCGCCCGGCGTGCCGCCGCCTTCTTCCGCAAAGCCGTCCATGCTGGCGGCAAAGCCTCGTCCGCTGCCCGTGGCATCGACGGCCTCACCATCGACGGTTTCCCCGCCACCATCGCCCGTATCCGGCTGCATCCCCCGCTCGGCGCCGGCACCCCGCGCCGCCGCGTCGCCGGCATCGGCATGCGCAGAAACGCCAATCTGCCCGCCGGCACCCTGCGCATCAAAGCCCGCGCCCCCTTCACCCTGCGTGCTTTCATGCGCATCGTCGCCGGTGCCCTCTTCACCATTCCCCGCACCCGCATTCACAGCAGCGCTTTGACCTGCCGCATTAAAAGGCCGAGGTGCTCGCAAAGGTTGCGCGGCGTTCGGGGAAACGCCGCCGGCTTCACCTGCCGCAGCACTGTCCGCGTACGACGTGGCGTCGCCGGTCTCACCCGACGCGCCCGGTGCGCCACGCCCGTCAGGCCTTGCGTCGCCGCCGATGCCAAAGAAGAGCTTGCCCTGCTTCGGGTTTACGGCCACGTTCATCGCAATCTTGCGGCGCACGTGCAGCGCCAGAGTCTCGAAATCGCCCGCCACCCCCAACACGCGCTCGAGCACGCGCACCGGGTCGGCCGCCAGCTGCACCTCGACGATGTCCTCGGACAGGTAGGCCCCGCCGCGCTTTTTCGCGAAGGCCTCCATCGCCTTCACCCGGCGCGGGTCATACGACAGCGGGTAGCCCTCGCCCGGCCCGTAGTCCATGGGCGTACCCGCGAAACGATGCGCCCAAAAACAACCGAGATGGAAAAGTACGGATTTGGCCGCCAGGGGAAACTCCATGCGCGAGGCGACGAAAGGCTCGCCGTAGCCCTTCAAGCCCACAGCCAAAAGCAAGGTCGCATCCCCTGCCATCGAGTTGCCGGAAAACTTCGCCAGCGCAAAATCGAGCTTCACCTCGTATCCCACGCGCTCCAGCGCACGCGCCGCCGCCATGACCGCGCAGGCTGCCTCGACGCGCTTTTCCAGCGGCGTGGAAGCCGCGCACATAGTGTCGTAGACGATTGCGACGCTGCGCTTCTTGCGCATGTGCCGGCGCGGACGGGTGAAGGTCTCGGGGTGTCCGGCCGCGACGCGCTCGACGACGACGTTCGCGCCATAGACGTCCGTGTCGGCACGCTCGTCGGCGCGCCACTCGTAGCGCTCGGCCATAAGGCGCTCCATGCGCGCCTGGCTTCTCGCGAAGGCGGCCGAAAACCCCTCGTAGCCAAAAAGCAGCGCTTCTTTTGTCTGCTCGGGTGAAAACCAGGTGCCGGGCGCCACCTCGGCGCGCATCGTCGCACTGCGATCACCCACAGGCCCGTAGCAAGTGTTCAAGGCGCGGTGCTCGTTTACTCTATAGGCCTCGGAAAACGACGCGTAGGCCTCGCCCACGATGGAAAGCTCCCTGTCGTCGAGCCGCTCCATGTCCGCCCCTACCGCCTGCCGCCGCAAACTGCATCGCACGGCCGCCTTTTATCCGCCGCACCGCCCAGCCTGCATGTCTGCCGCCCGCGCCAAGCGCGCGCAGCCTGCGCGTCCACACGAACTCGCATGTCTACAGCAGCCCCGGCACACGGCGCAAGGCCGTCGTCCACGGGTTGGCGTCCGAGAAAGCGCCCGTGCCGAGCAGAGCCGTCACGTCGTCTGCGCCGAGGTCTTTGGTCAACACGAGCATGAGCACCTGCTCGGGCGCCATGACCGGCGCGTAGATGCGAATCATCTTGATGTTGCGATACGAGGCCACCGAGGGCACCCCGCGCATCGCGCACGCCTCGCGGTATGCCCCGATAAAGGCGACCAGGTCTTTGTCGCCGCCCGCGCACACCATATCGATGGCCGGATCATATCCCACAGGGATTGTGGCAAAGCGGTTGAGCGAGGCCGCATCAAGCTGCATGCGCCCCGTGTAGACGGCGTCGCGCCCCGTGCCCAAAGTGTTGCCCGCCGCTATGACGCGGAAATCCGGATGCGCGCGCACGGACGCGTCGGGAAAGGCGAAGTACCCGTTGGCGATGGCGCCGTTTAGAGCCACGGCCACGGCCGGGTCGCTTGCGTCGAACTCGTCGAGGAAAAAGACCCCGCCGCGCTCGAACGCGCGTCGAAACTCCGTCTCGTGGTAGACGCCGCGCGCGTCCACAAAGCCCGCGAGTTTGTACTCGTCGGTGACGCAGCCCATGAAGTGAAAGTCGAGTGCGAGCGCCAGGCAGACCTGCTCGACGAGCACGTTCTTGCCCGAACCGGCAGGCCCAAAAAGGTAGGCCGGCACCTTGTGCGCGACGGCATGGGCAAGCGGCTCGAAGGCCTCGTGCACGACCTGCTTCAAGTCGGGCGCAAGCATATCAGGCTCGTCGAGGCCCCACTCGTAGCCTTTCGAGATGTCCCACATGCGCCCCTCGCCTGCCCTTTCTCGCGTCTGGATGCGCAGACAGGTGAAAGCCACCGTCCGCGCAAGCCCCGCCTATTTTCAGCTCTCGTGCCCTTCCCGCACCCTCGATTCGCCCGCACTGCCTGCACTGCCCGCGCCGAAAAAGTCAAAGCGCGGTGGCAGCTCCTTCAAGGCAAAGCCGCCTGCGGCCACTTCGCCGTCTTCTGCCCAAAAATCGAGCGGCTCGAGGATGTGATCCCAGTCGAAAAAGCCCGCGTGCGGCACGGGCGAGCCGTGGTCGGCTATGGCCAGGTACTCAAATACCAGCTCGCAGCCACGCGGCACTATGGGGTGCATGAGCACGACGCCGGCGCGCATCAGATAGAACAGGTCGCGCAGCACCGGCTCGATGGCCGCGGGCACGTCATGGGCCGCGTTGGCCGCGCGGCTTTCCTGCGTCCACCACTTGTTCACGTCGCGCAAGAAGCCGTCCATGAGCGCCCAGACCTCGTGCAGGCGCGTCTCGTACATGAGGCGCTCGTAGCGCTCGACCGTCTCGGCCACCCACGTGCGCGCCCGCTCGGACGGCCCTCCCAGCGGCGCCGTGCCGCCGTGGTGCTTTTGGGCCGTGTAGAAACACGAGCGCACGATGCGGTTGAAGATGTTGGAGAGCAGCGCGCTTTCCTTCAACACCGGGTCCGGATACCTGTCCTCGTCGGCGTGCTTCGGGTCGAAGGGCTTGGGCGAAAAGCTCGTCGGCCGCTCGTCGAGGCCCAGGCTCGTCCAGTGCGCGCGCAGCTGCTCTGCCGTGTAGTGCTCGAGCAGCGCATCAGCAGACGGCGGCGGGGTCTCGCTCGACGACGAGGCCTTCTTGCCCAGAAACAGCGCGTGGTAGTCGGGCACGAGGGTCGTCTGGCGCAGCTGGTCGTCCGTGCCTTGCGCGCGCGGCTCTTCACCCTGCGTGGCCGCCCACAGCGCCGTTTGCGCGACGCCGTAGAAGTAGATGTTGTCCTGGCCGATGAACTGATAGACCCGCGCGTCGTCGCTGCACCACCACGCGCGCCAGGCGTCCGGCGCCACATCCGCGTCGCGTCGGCGCAAGGCGGCTTCAGAAAAACTGATGGGCGCCCACAGCGACTCCGGCCAGCACCACACCGTCAAACCGGCGCTTTGCCCGTCTAGGTTCGGCGCCTTCACCCCCCACTCGATGTTGCCCGTCAAACGAAACGGCACAAGCGCCTTGCCCGTGCGGAAGCGCACGCCGCCGGCTGCAAGGCGCTTTGTGGCCTCGTCGCGGGCGTCTATGTCGGAAAACTCCAAAGTGAAGGATTTCTTGCCATCTTGCGGGGCGTGCCACTCGTGCGCAGGCAGCTCACCTTTCACAGCCTCGTAGGCGTCGGCGTACTTCTCCTGGATGTAGATGACGGGCGGCACGAGGAACTCGCGCACGGTCTCGGAGGTGATGGGGCGCGAAGCCGCGTCGTCGTCGAGCGCGGCGATGTGCTCGGCGATCAGCTCGGCAAACTCCGGCAGCTTGAAATACCAGTTCTCGACCGGGCGCAACTCGGGCACGCTGCCCGTGAGCGTGCTCTTCGGCGCAATCAGCTCTGCGGGCGGGTACTGGTGGCCCATGTCGCACTCGTCGGCGTAGCCGTGCTCGCCCTTGCAGCCCTGCACGGGGCAGTGCCCCACGACCTGGCGGCCGTTTAGGAAGGTCTGCGCCTGCGTGTCGAAAAACTGCGGCGTCGAGCGCTTCTCCAACCAGCCGGCCGTAAAGAGCCGGGTGATGAAGGCGTCGGTAGTCTTTTGCTGCTCGGCGCCCGCGTCGCCGATACCGGACCCCTCGAAGATGTCGAGCGATATGTCGAAGGCGGCAAGCGTCGCAGCTTGGGCGTCGTGGTTGGCGCGCACGTACTCGTCTAGGCTGCCATCAAACGTGCCAGCCTCGACGGCCTTGCGATGCCCCTCGTTGATGGGCGAGCCGAAGCAGTCCGTGCCCGAGACGAACAAGACGTTGTCGCGGCCGATGCGGTCGCGCAAAAAGCGCGCGTAGACGTCGGCCGGGACGAAAACGCCTGCCAGATGCCCGAAATGCAGGCCCTTATTGCCGTAGGGCATGCCCGCCGTGACGACCGCTCTCTTGGGAAAAAGCTCTTTCACAGGAATTGCGCACCTCGCCTATATCGCGTCGAACAACTTGTGTCGTGCGCGAGATTATAGCGCGGACGGCCGCTCCTCGGCGTCTTTGTCGGGTGCGGCATCGCCAATACCTTGCGCCCACTCGCCTTCTTTGTGTGCCGCCTTTCGCCCAGCCTCTTTGTGCGCCGCCTTTTGCGCGGCCTTCTTCTCGCGCTCGTCGCGGGCCAGCTCGCGGCGCAACTCGCGGGTGTTGCGCACTGCCTCCATCTCCACAGACGGGCCAGAGCGCCCAGGGCGCTTCGACGGCGAGATGACCTTTGCGGCGCGCTTCGTGAGCGCCGAGCAGATGCCTTCTGCCAAGAAGGTGATGGCCAGCACGCACACCAGCATGCCGATGCCGAAGATGCGGCCCTGGTCATCGTTTACCAGATAGTCCACCACGCCGCCCACATAGGGGATGGCAAATCCCACGACGCCGACGACGTTTTGATAGAGGATGGGCGCGTCGTTGGAGACGTTGGCGTCGCCTCTGGTCGTGAGGGTCTTGTCGTCGTAGTTGTTGGAGACGACGCGATGCGTGACGATGTTGAGTTCCTCGTCCATGATGTAGCTGACGACCTCGCCGGGGCGTATGGAGGCGGGGTCTTTTTCCTGCACGAACACGAGGGTGCCGGGCGGGTAGGTGGGCGTCATCGAGCCGGTGAGCACGTTGAACTCGTAGACGCCGAACAGGCGCGGCACACCGATGATGGCCACGCAGATGAGCAGCAGCGCACAGATGGTGCGGGTGAAGGCCTGCAGCGCGCGTGCGGGGATGGGCGGTTTGGCGTCGCGGATGAGTATGCGTATGGTGTCGCGCCCGTCGTCTGCGCCGCCGGGTTGCGCGGAGACGACGACGCCGGCGTTTGCCACGGCGCTCGAGGCTGCGCGGGCGACGGCAGCGCGGGCCGCGTCGGTGCCCGTCCAGGCCTGGGTGCCGGCCTCTTCGTCTGTAGCGGGCGCAGAGCCGGGAGACGGTTGTCCGGCGGACGCAGGACCAGGGGACGGCTGGCCGTCGTGCGCCGTTTGCGCGGTTTTCCCGGCGTGCTGCGTGGCCTCCTCGGGCGTCGCCTCGCGTTGCGCGCCCGGCTCTTGCGTCTGCGCGTCCTCTTTCTCAGCGTCGGTCTTGCGCGTCGATTTTCTGGCCACGTGCAGCCCTTTCACCTCGTGTGCATGGATAGCCCCGCAATATAGCAGATGCCCGCCCCTGCGCGGAAAGGAGGTCATTTCTCGTCATGCAAATAACGAAGCGTCGTGTCTATGTGGACAGCCTCATATCCGGCGGCAATCAAAACGTCCGCTATGACGTTGCAATCAAGGATCGCCTGCTGCGCCTCGCCGCGCGTCACATCTGCCGACATCACGTACCTTGTGGCAACGGCGTGCCTCGTCAGACTCATGGCAGCCATGATGCTTTCCTTTGTCGTCTCTATCCATCCCGCCGCATTCGCAGCAGCCTGCAAGTCATTCAGGTTATGCGTCCTATCAGGCGTCTCCCCGTTTTCAACGAACACTTGCTTGAGGCTTTTTTCTGCTGCCTGCTGTGCGTGAAAGCAAATTCCCGCGTTGAAATCCTCGTCATCTGCCGCAAACAGTTGGGAAGCGATTTTTGCATCATGACGTGCCGGAATGAGAAACCCTTCGTTTTCAGCCACCGAGAACCACCCCGTCTCTCAGTATCTCGGACTCGACAGTCCCGACACGGGCGCCGTTTTTTTGCAAATCCTCTCTGGTGAAGCACAAGACGTCCCGCGAGAAGCCATGCTCAAGAAATGTCCAGACCGTCGCAAGATCCGCTTGCCCCGCTATCGCCTTTTTCTCCTCTGCCGAAACGCCGTCTTTTGCCACCACACACAAGTCGAGGTCGCTTGCAGACGTAGCATCTCCTCGCGCATACGACCCGAAAGCAATGACGTCGACCACGTCAGGAGAGGTGTTTCGAATGTCGAGGGCTATTTTTCCCGTCACATTCGCACCGAGGTCTTCGAGCGTCCTCCCCTTTCGTTTCCCCGTTTTCATCATTGCACTGCCTTTCGCTTTTTTTCGTATGTTCATCCTAGCATCTCGTCGACGGGCGGGTGAGTGCGGGGGAAATGAAAGCGCGAAAGCCGGTTTTTAAGCCGAGGGCGGGTTGTAGGTGAAAAAGGAGATGGAGGTTTTGCCGTAGCGCTTCTGGGCATCGAGGGTGAAGGGGGACGCGGGAGCGGGGGCGCTTGAGGCGGCGACATCGTCCGAAGCAGAAGCGCCCGCCTCGGAGGCATCGAGGGGCGCGGGAGCGGTGAAGGCGGTGGCGGCCGCATCGGCGCATTCGCGCGCATGTTCGTAGGAGACGAGCGCGCCAGGTGCAAGCGCGCCTGCATCTGCAAGCGAAAAGAGCAGGCCTGCCACCTCGGCGGCCGGCAGCGCGTAAGGCGGGTCGAGCATCACGAGGGAAAAGGGGGCGGCGGCCGCTCGCGAGAGAAAGGCGTCTTGCGCGCAGACGGCGAAGGTGTCGCCGGCGCGGACTTCTGCCATCGTGCGCGACAAGGACAGCGAGGCGATATTTGCGCGCAGGGCCTTGAGGGCAGATGAATCGTGCTCGACGAAGGTGGCAAAGGCCGCGCCGCGCGAGAGCGCCTCTATGCCAAGCGCCCCGCTGCCCGCGAAGGCGTCGAGCACGCGCACCCCCTCGAAGCTGCCCAGACGCGCCCACAGCGCAGAGAAGAGCGCCTCGCGCACACGGTCGGTCGTGGGACGCGTCCCGCGACCCGGCGGCGGAACGATTGCGCGCCCCTTGAACTGTCCTGCCACGATACGCATGTGCTCTCATCGCTCCTTTCCGCATCCGAGGCGGGAGGTGCTGGCGCTGTCCTTGCGCACGCCCCCGCCGCGTCCGGCGCTTCCGCCGCCTTCATCAGCCCCACCTTCACCAGCCCCGCCTTCACCATCGTCTTCGTCTCCTGCGGCGCCCGCGAAAAACACCTCCAGCTCGGCGGCAAGCGCGGCATGCTCGGGCGCGGCAAGTCCGGGGTCGGCCTCCAGCAGCGCGGCTGCCTCGGCATGCGCGGCCTGCACGAGCGCAGCATCGCGCGTCACGTCCACGAGGCGCAGCACGGAAGCGCCGTGCTGCAAGGCGCCAAACACGTTGCCCTCGCGGCGCGACTCCAAATCCAGCCGTGCCAGCTCGAAGCCGTCGTCGGTCGAGCACAGCGCGTCCAGGCGCGCGGCCAGCTTCTCGTCGTCTTTGCCAGGGTCTGCGATGAGGAAAAAACGCCCCGCCGCGCTCCCCCGTCCCACGCGCCCGCGCAGCTGGTGCAGCTGGGCCAGGCCGAAGCGCTCGGCGTCCTCGACCATCATGACGGTGGCGTTCGGCACATCCACGCCCACCTCGACCACCGTCGTGGCCACAAGGACCGCGATGTCGCCGGCCGCGAACTCCTCCATCACGCGGCGCTTGTCGGCTGCGGGCATGCCGCCCGTGAGCAACCCGACGGCAAAATCGGGAAAGACGCTGCGCGAGAGGTAGGCCGCCTCGTCTTCGGCCGCCTTCAGGGTCGTGACGTCGCGGCCCGCGGCAATCGAGCGCTCCAAGCCGCCGTCCTCGTTTGCCTCGGCGCGCTGCTCGGAGGACAGCCCGACGAGCGGGCAGACGATATAGGCCTGATGCCCCTCAGCGACCGCAGCGCGTATGGCGTCGTAGGCAAGGGCACGGGCATCGCGCGAGAGCACCTCGGTGGCGACGGGTTTTCTGCCTGCGGGGCGCTGGCGTATGTAGCTCGTCTGCACGTCGCCATAGCACACGAGGGCAAGCGTGCGCGGGATGGGCGTGGCCGTCATGGTGAGCAGATCGCAGCCCGGCCCTTTCGCGCGCAGGGCTGCCCGCTGCCCCACGCCGAAGCGGTGCTGCTCGTCGACGACCGCAAGCGACATAGAGGAAAAGACGACGTCGGGCTCTATCAGGGCATGGGTGCCGAAAAGGATTTGGATGCGCCCGGATGCCAGCCCGGAGAGTACACGTGTGCGCTCGGCAGGCGGCGTCGAGCCCGTGAGCAGTGCATGCGTGATGCCCGCCGCGTCGAGCAGCCCGGTCAGCGCCGTCTCGTATTGGCGGGCGAGCAGCTCGGTGGGCGCCATCATCGCGGCCTGGTGCCCGCTGCCGGCCGCGCAGGCCAGCGCGCAGGCCGCTACGACCGTCTTGCCGCAGCCCACGTCGCCTATGAGCATGCGGTTCATAATGCGCGGCGCGGCCATGTCGGCCACGATTTCGTCCACAGCCGCCTTCTGGTCGTCTGTCAGCTCGAAGGGTAGGGCGGCCAGCAGGCGCGTCAGCTGCAAAGCTTCGCCGTCGTGGGCGATGGGCTGCGCATGCGCGCATTCGGCCTCGCGGCGGCGCATCATCTCCAGCTGGAGGAAAAAGGCCTCCTCGAAAGCGAGCCGGCGCCGGGCGGCGTCGCGGGCGGCGGCGCTTGGCGGAAAATGGATGTCGCGCAGGGCGGCCTTGCGGTTTTTCAGGCAAAAGGCGCGGCGTATGTGCACGGGCAGCGGGTCGTGAATATCGGCGCAGGCATCGAGCGCGTTTGCCACAAAACGGCGCACAAGCCCCGTGGACAGCCCCTCGGTGGCGTGGTGGACGGGCACGAACGCCATCGCCGGGGCGGCCCCGTCGGAGGAAAGCACCTCCAGCATGGGGCTGACGATGCGCTTGAAGCCGTAATCGAAGCTGACGGTGCCGCCGACGGCCACGCGCATGCCACGGGCCAGGCGCTTTGCCATCCACGGCTGGCGAAACCACACGGTCATGAGCACGCCGGTGTCGTCGACGATGGAAGCCTCCACGATGTCGAGGCGCGGGCGAGGCTTCACGTGGCGCACCTCGTGGACGGTACCTACCACCGTGGCCTGCTCGCCTATGGGCGCAGAGACGCACGTGGCCACGCGCGAGAGGTCGATGTAGCGGTGTGGAAAGAAAAACAGCAGGTCGCGCACTGTAGAAATGCGCAGACGCCCCAGTTGGGCCACGCGCGAGGCACCCACTCCCTTCAGCGAGGAGACGCGGGCGGACATGAAGACGTCGGCATCGCGGCGCACGCGCGAGGTGCGCAAGGAGGCGGCGCCGCCTTCGTCCATGCTAGGCAATCTCTCTCGGGATATAGGAAAAGCCCGCGCACCCCGTCGAGACATGCGTGGCAATCACAGGACCTACGCGCCGCACGCCCAGTTCGGTGAAGTCGATGCCGCGCTCGGCAAACAGCGTGCGCAGCGCTTCGACGCCGGCGAGGTTGCGCGTGTGGACGAAATAGCCCTCCAGCGGCCCGAAGCGGTCCACGGCCTCTTGCGCGAGGTTGGCAAGCTTCGGCCAGGCGCCCTTCAGCGCCCGAGCCTTGCCGCGCTGCACGACCTGCCCTTCGTCGTCGAGCATGAGCAGGGGCTTTATGTCGAGCAGCGAGGCTGCGAGCGCCGTCGCCTTGCCCGTGCGCCCCCCTTTCACCAAATTGCGCAGGGTGTTCACGGTGAACACTATGTTGGTCTTCAGACGCGCGTCCATGGTGAAATCCACGAGCTCGGCAAACGAGACGCCCGTGTCGCGCTTGTGGGCGACCGCGCGCACGAGCATAGCAAGCGCCCAGGTGTTGCGCTTCGTGTCCACGACCTCTACTTCAAGGTCTGCCGTCTCGGCTCCCAGGCGCGCTGCCTGGCAGGTGCCCGACATGGCAGACGAGATGTGCAGCGAGATGCAGTGCGTGTAGCCGAGCAGCGCAAGGCCGGTGTAGACCTCGCCGAAATCCACGGGCGAGGGCATGGAGGTGACGGGCAGCTCGTCGCAGGTCTCCACGTGGTCGAAAAAGGCGTCGCTGCTGGCATCAGAGTTGTCGGAGGCCATGGGCGTGCCGTCGGCGGCAAAGACCTTCAGGTCCACGCACACGACGCCAAGCGCGTTTAAGTCCTCGCGCGAGACGTCGCAGGTGCTGTCCGTGACGATGGCTATTTTCTCGGCCGGCATGTGCTTTCAACCTTTCGTGTCCGCAGGCAGTGCGTTTTTGGGCGGGCGATGTCGCGTGTGCAGGCGGCGCGACGTCGCGTGCAGTGCGCCTACTCCAAGGAGAAGAGCACGGGGTAGAGGGGCTGCTCGCCGCGCTGGGCGTCCACATCGAGGTCGGGCCAGGCCCCCTCGATGGCCTCTGCCAGCGCTTCGAGGTCCGCATCGGGCAAATCGGCGCCCGCGAGCAAGGTGAGCGTGTCGAAATCGCCCGCCTCCATCTGCTCGGCCAAGGCCATGACAACCTCTGCAACCGACGTTCCGACGACGTCAAGCGAGCCATCCGCGATGCCGATGACATCTCCCGGGGCAATCTTTTCACCCTTGGAGGTCTTCGAGGACTTCACCGCCGTCGTGACCTCCGCACAATGCACGCCGGACAGCGCCTCGGTCATGGTGCGGACGTTTTCTTCCAGCCCGGCGCCGCGGTCGGCCGCAAACATCGCGGAAAACGCCGCGAGCACGTTTTTTGTGGGGACGACGGCGCAGGGCAGAGGCGCGTTTTCCGCCGCCGCGTTTGCCGCCATGATGATGTTGCCGTTGTCGGGCAAGATAACGACGGCGTCGGCGTTGGCCGCCTCGACCGCCGCAAGCAAATCGGCCGTGGAGGGGTTCATGGTCTGGCCGCCCTCGACGACGTAGTCCACACCCAGCGAGCGCAAGATGGCCGCCGTGCCGCTGCCCACGGCCACGGCCACGAAGGCAAGCTCTTTGTGCTCGGACGGCACTGCCTGCGCCAGCCCCGCGCCCGCCGCGCCCTCGTCGTCGGCCAGCCCCTCGGCGCGCTCGGCGCTTTCCAAGACCATGTTGTGGATGAAAACCTCAGAGACCTGGCCGCGCGCGGTCATGTAGTTCAGCACCTCGCCCGGCGTGTCGGTGTGCACGTGCACTTTGAAGTCGGGGTGCGAGCCCACGAGCAGCTCGCAATCGCCGGCGCCGCCCAGAAAGCCCAGCGCCTCGTCGGTGTCGACGTCCATGCTGTGGAAGAGGAACTCGGTGCAGTACATGTAGTCCGAGCCGGCCCAGTCGTTCACCTGCTCGATGGCCACCTGCGCCTGTGCGTGGGTGAAGTCCTCAGAATGTGCAATCGCCTCGTCGCCTTTGCCCAAAAGCGAGGCGGCGAAGGCCTGGAACAAGATGGTGAGGCCGAAACCACCCGAATCGACGACGCCGTTTTCTTTCAGCACGGGCAAAAAGTCGCTCGTGCGCTTCACCGAGGCTAGCGCCTCTTCGGAGATGACCTCGAGCGTGACCACAGGCGACAGGCCGTTCTCGGCGGCCATGCGCGCAGCGGCGGCGGCATCTTCGAGCACAGTGAGAATTGTGCCCTTCACCGGCTTGCGCACCGCTTGGAAGGCCACTTCGACGCTGCGGTCGAGCGCGCGGGAGATGGTGGCGGCATCGCAGGTCCTCGCGCCCTCGAAGCCTTCGCACAAACCGCGCAGAATCTGGCTCGTGATGACGCCGGAATTGCCGCGCGCGCCCATGAGCGAGCCGTGCGTGATGGCACGGCGCACGTCGTCTGCCGTGGCAGAAGGCGGCAGAGAGGCAAGCTCCTTTGCCACCGACTGCATGGTCAGCGACATGTTCGTGCCCGTGTCGCCGTCCGGCACGGGAAAGACGTTCAGCCGGTTCACTTCTTCTTTTCGGCTCGTAAGCGTGTCGGTCGCGTAGTCGATGGCGCGGCGTATGCTGGCGATTTTCATGTGTGTGTCTACCCTATCTTTACCATGCTTCGTTGCTTGCGGCACATGGCGCGCGGCACGCCCCTCATGCGAAGGCCTTGAAACGTGCGCCGATGTGTGCCGTGCTAGTCGCGCACCCGTATGCCCTGGACGTGCACTTCGACGTCGGCCACAAGCAGCTGCGCGGAATCCTCGAGCGCAAAACGGACGTTTTCTGCGAGCATGCGCGAAACCTCCGAGAGGTTCACGCCGTGCTCCACGACGATGTAGAGGTCCACCTGCACGCCGTCGTCGAGCATCTGCACGGTGACGCCGCGGCGCAGGCGGTTGCCCGGCAAGAGCTTCACCACGCCATCGGTGAGCGTCGGCGCCGTCATGCCGACCACGCCATAGCTTTCGAGCGCGGCATACCCCGCGAGGTCGGCTATCACGCCGTTGGCGACGGACAGGCCGCCGGCGACCTCTTCTTGTCGTGCCATGCGAAACCCCCTTCTCGGAGACGAGAACTCATGTGCGCGCGCGTGCGTGTGCGCACATGCGCGAATCGCCATTGTAGCCCAAATGCGCATGGGCGCGCGAGGAAGGGGCGGCGCACACAAAGCGCACAAGGGCGCGCGGAGAGGCGAAAAGACGGGGCGGGCAGGTGCCTCGTGCCCGCCTCGTGCGCCCCCCCTTACGAGAAGATGAACATCGCGAGGAAGGCCAGCGCGGCGACCCACATGAGCGGCTTGATCTCGCGCACCTTGCCGCAGGCAATCATGCACACGACGTAGCTGATGAAGCCCAAGCCGATGCCGGAGGTGATCGAGTAGGTCATGGGGATGGCAAAGATGGTGATGAACGCCGGGAAGGCGTTTTCGATGTGGTGCCAGTCGACGTTGACCACGTCGGTCATCATGAGGTAGCCCACGACGACGAGTGCGCCGCAGGTGGCCGAGCTGGACACCATGCCGACGATGGGGCTCAAGAACGCAAAGACAACAAAGGCAATGGCCACGATGACGTTGGAAAAGCCCGTGCGCGCACCGGACGCCGCACCGGAGGCGCTTTCCACGAAGGTGGTGATCGAGGAGGCGCCCATGAAGCCGCCGACCACGGCTGCAGCGGAGTCCACGGTCAAGATCTTGCCGATTTCTTTCACGTTGCCGTCTTCATCGACGAACTTGCCCGCCTCGGCCACAGCCACCGCCGTGCCCATCGTGTCGAAAAAGTCGCTCATCAGCAACGAGAAGGCAAAGAGCAGCAGTGCCGGCTGCAAGAAGACCTGGAGTATGGCCATGTTGCCCGTGGAGGGCACGGTCTGGAAGGGCGCGGCGAAGGTGGAGAAGTCCAGGCCGAAGCTCCAGTCCGTCGGCAGCGGGGTGACGCCTAGGGGGATGCCGGCGATGGTGGCAACGACGATGGAGATGAGCAGGGCGCCGCGCACGTTCATGGCTGTCAGAATCACGGCCACGGCTATGGCAAGCAGCGAGACGATGACGGCGGGCGAGGTGAAATCGCCGGCCGCGATGAGCGTGGACTCGTTGTCGACGATGACGCCGCCGCCTTTCATGCCCACGAAGGCGATGAACAGGCCGATGCCGATGCCGATGGAGTGGCGCAAGGTGACGGGGATGGCGCGCATGATGGCCTCGCGCAGGCCGCAGACCACGAGCGCCAAGATGACGACGCCTTCGATTAAAACGACGGCCATGGCGACGCGCCAGTCGACCGCGACGGGGTCCATGCACAGGCTGTAGGCGACAATGGAGTTGATGCCCATGCCGGATGCAAGGGCCAGTGGGCGGTTGGCGATAAGACCCATGCACAAGGTCATGATGGCCGCGCCGAAGCAGGTGGCGGTGAGGGCCGCCTCGAAGGGGATGCCTGCGGCGGTGAGGATGGTCGGGTTGACGGCGATGATGTAGGCCATCGCCAAGAAGGTGGTGAGGCCGCCGACGACCTCGGCACCAAACGACGATCCGCGTTCCTTGATCTTGAAGAACTTTTCCACGAGCACACCCCTCCCCCGCCCGCTTCGTAGGCAGACGGTATCGATGAAATAAAAAGAAGAACCGAAGCGCAAAAAGTTGTAGCACATATCGAGCCGCGTTGCGTGGTTGAAAAAGGGGAGCGCCCACGGGCGGGAAAACTTGCCCGCCATGCGGAAACAAACGAGAGCGCGGGCAAAGGGGCGCCAAGTGGGCGCGGCTGTCCCAAGCTTGAGGCGCGGGTAAAAGGCGCGCGACGGACGTGCCTTACCCGAGCGAGGCGGGCGTGCCTTACCCGAGCGCTGGGACAGGCAGGCCGAGGTGCTCGTAGGCGCGGGGGGTGGCACGGCGCCCCTTGGGGGTGCGCTCTATCAGGCCGCAGCGCAAGAGATAGGGCTCGTAGACGTCTTCGATGGTGTCTGGCTCTTCGCCAAGCGCGCTGGCAAGCGTGGCCAGCCCGACAGGGCGCGAAGCGAAGGTGACGCACAGAAGGCGCAGCAAGGCATCGTCGGTGGAATCGAGCCCCAAAGCGTCCACCTTGAAAAACGAGAGCGCACGGGCGGCCGTTTGCTGGTCGATGCGGCCGTCGGCGCGGACCTGCGCATAATCGCGCACTCGCTTGAGCAGGCGGTTTGCCAGGCGGGGCGTGGCACGCGAGCGCGAGGCAATTTCGGCGGCGCCGGCAGCGTCTATCTCGACGTCTAGGATGCAAGCCGAGCGAACGACGATGTCGCAAAGCTCTTGGGTGGTGTAGTAGTCGAGGCGAAAGCACGCGCCGAAACGGTCGCGCAGAGGGCCTGCGAGCAGGCCGGTGCGCGTGGTGGCGGCCACGAGCGTGAAATGCGGCAGGTCGAGGCGTATGGAGCGGGCGGCAGGCCCTTGGCCTATGACGATGTCGAGGGCAAAATCCTCCATCGCCGGGTAGAGCACCTCTTCCACGGCGCGGTTCAGGCGATGAATCTCGTCGATGAAAAGAACGTCGCCTTCCTCGAGGTTGGTGAGTATGGCGGCCAGATCGCCGGCACGCTCGATAGCAGGCCCGCTCGTAGCCTTGAAGGAGACGCCCATCTCATTGGCCACCACGCCGGCAAGCGTGGTCTTGCCCAGACCCGGGGGCCCGGAAAAAAGCAGGTGGTCAAGGGCCTCGCCGCGCGATTTGGCAGCCTCGACCAAAACGGAGAGATTTTCTTTGATGCGCGTCTGGCCAAGGTACTCGGACAAGGTCTTCGGGCGCAGCCCCGTCTCGGAGGCGGCCTCCTCGCTTGTCTGCGTTGGCGAGACGAAGCGTTTTGTTGCCGGCGCATCGGCCCCGCGTCCAGGCGTGGCCACATCCGCACCCCCCGCAACGCCCGCTTGCGCGCCGTCTGCAAAATCCGGCGATTCCCACATCATCGTGCGGCTCCCAAGCTCTTGAGCGCGTAGCGTATGCCCTCTTCAACGCTTGCATCGGCAGGGCAGCCAGACAGCGCCGCGCCTGCCTCCGCATCCGAAAAGCCCATGCCTCGCAAGGCCTCGTGCACTTCCCGCAAGCCGACGACGGCTCCAGGTCCCGCTCCAGATTCAGGCGCACCCCCCTCGGCGCCTGCCTGCCCTGCTAGGGAAGCGGCAAGTGACGAGAAGCGGTCTTTTAGCTCCAACACCACGCGCTGGGCAATTTTTTTACCGATGCCGGGTGCGCGCGCGATGGCCCCATCGTCGCCTGCCGCGATGGCATCTGCCACCTGCGCAGGCGAAAGCGCCGACAACAGCGCGAGCGCAAGCTTCGGCCCTAGACCCTTCACCCCGATGAGCGCTGTGAACATCTCTTTTTCAGCCGGATCAAGAAACCCAAACAGCGCAAGCCCGTCATCTTTCACCTGCAGATACGTCCATACGCGCACCGTCTGCGAGCCTGCGGGCAGATCTGCCAGCGCGCGCGAACTCATGGACAGTTCGTAGCCGACGCCGCCCACTTCAAGCACCGCGAAATCTAGGCCGCGCCCGACAACCGCGCCTTCCAGAAAGGCTATCAACGCCGCGCCTCCTTTTCCATCGCAGCCGCGACCTTGCGCTCGAACGCGCGCCGCGCCTGGCTCCGCGCCCGCTTCGTCGTGGCCGGGTCTAGCCCTGTCGCGCACGCCACCGCCTGCTCCAAGCCGCGCCCGCGCCGCATGCGCAGGTGGGTGATGGCGCAGGCAAGCGCATCTGCCGCGTGGTCTGGCTTCGGGTCGTGGTCTAGCCCCAGCACGGCGCGCACCATGTACTGCACCTGTGCCTTGTCTGCCTTGCCCGTGCCCACAAGCGCTTTCTTTATCTGCAGGGGCGTGTACTCCCCGAAAGAAAGCCCCATGCACGCGCAGGCCACGAGGGCGGCGCCGCGCGCCTGGGCCGTCGCGATGGCAGACGGCGCGTTTGCCCCGAAATACACCGACTCGGCGCACAGGGCGCCCAGGCGGTAGCGCGATATGACCTCGCACAGGTTGTCGTGGATGATGGCCAGACGGGCAGGCAGCTCCATGTCGGAGCGGGTCGTGACGCAGCCGTAGGCCACGGGTACGATGCGCGAGCCCTCCTCGCGCACGACGCCCCAGCCGGTGTTGGCAAGGCCGGGGTCTATGCCGATGACCATATCCGGGTCCAGGCCCATGTCCTGCCCCGCCGTCTCCTTTGCCTGCACCACGCGAGGCGCCCTAGCCCTCTAAAGCCGCAGCCACCTCGTCGCTGATCTCCATGGTGTGCGAGACGCTTTGCACGTCGTCGAGCTCTTCGAGCGTGTCCACGAGGCGCATGACCTTCTTGGCATCCTCTGCCGTGACCTCGGTGGGATTGTTCGCGGTGAAGACCAGCTCGGCGCCCTTGACCTCGATGCCCTGCTCGTCGAGGGACTTCTTCACCGCCATGAGCGCGGACGGCTCGGTCCACACGACCCATTCCTCGCCGGCATCTTCGTAGTCGTCGCCGCCGGCTTCCGTGACAGCCTCGAAGAGCTTGTCCTCGTCGTCGCAGACGGCCTTGTCCACCGTGATCTGGCCTTGGCGCTTGAACTGAAAGGCCACCGCGCCGCTCGTGGCGAGGTTGCCGCCCGCATGGTTGAAGGCGCTGCGCACGTCGGCGGCGGTGCGGTTGCGGTTGTCGGTGAGGCACTCGACGTAGAGGCCGATGCCGGCAGGCCCGTAGCCCTCGTAGGTGACCTCTTCCCAGGCCGCGGCGTCGGCACCGGACCCAAAGGCCTTGTCGATGGCCGTCTGGATTTTGTCCTTGGGCATGGAATAGCCCTTGGCCTTGGCAATAGCGGCCGCCAGCGAGGCGTTATTGTCCGGATTGGGGTCGTTGCCCTCCTTGGCCGCCACGGTGATGATGCGGCTGAGCTTGGAGAACATGGCGGAGCGCTTCGCGTCTACCGCCGCCTTGCGATGCTTGGTGGTCGCCCACTTAGAATGTCCGGACATACGAGGCCTTCCTTTTTGGATCGATGCGTTTAAATCGACGCGTCTTTCAACGTGTGACGAAAAAGGATTCTAGCACGGCGCCCGCGCGTCCGGCTACTTCAGCTTCTTGTAGAGAAAATCGCCCAAGAACTGCAAAAGCGCGACTAACACGATGAGTATCGCGCATATGCTGTACATGATGGTCTCGTTGAAGTTCTGGTAGCCGTAGATGAGGGCCACCGAACCCAGGCCGCCTGCACCGATGGCGCCTGCCATCGCCGAGCAGCTGAGCAAGTTGATCACGGCCAGGGTCAGCCCCGAGACGATGGCCGGCACCGCCTCTTTCAGCATGACGCGAAACACAATCTGCATCCTCGAGGCCCCAAACGAGCGCGCCGCCTCGACCAGCCCCGCGTCCACCTCCTTGAGCGCGTTTTGGATGATGCGCCCGATGAAGGGGGCGGCCGCCACGGTCAGGGGCACGAGCGCGGCCGTGTCGCCGATAGAGGTCCCGACGATAAGGCGGGTGAAGGGGATGATTGAAATCATCAATATGATGAACGGAAACGAGCGCACGATATTCACCACGACGTTGAGCACCTTGTAGACGACAGCGTTTTCGCACAGACCGCCCTTTTGCGTGACGACGAGCACGATGCCGATGGCAAAGCCCAGCACCGTAGCAAACAACCCCGAGAGAAACACCATCTTTAAGGTGACGCCGACGGCGGGCAAGATGAGCATCTGAAAGATCTCGGCCAGCGTGTAGTTTTCCAAGACCATCGCTACTCCCCCTCTCCTGCACCGCGTACGCCACCGACGCCGCCGCTGCTGCGTCTCAGCTTCTTCCAGGTGACACCGTGCTCGTCAAGGTAGCGCCGTGCGGCCTCGAAATGCGCATCGTCGACGTTGACGGCGAAGATGCCCATGCGCTCGCCGCGATACTCCAGTATCTGGCCGTCGAGCACAGGCAGCAGGTAGCCAATCTCTTTAGACATGGCAGCCAGCAGCTGCCCGTCGGCAACGCTGCCGATGCGGTAGGCAATCTGGATGTTGTGGCCGGATGCCGGCAGGTCCTTCTCGTGCTCGCCCAAAAGGCGGTCCAAGGCCTCGGGGCGCTCGATGAAGATGTCTTCCACCGTGCCCGTCGAGGCAATGCGCCCGTCTTCGAGCACGCAGGCTCGCTGGCAGACAGCCCGCACGACCTCCATCTGGTGCGTCACGAAGACGATGGTGATGCCCATCTTCTCGTTGATTTCCATGAGCAAATCCAGAATCGAGCCCGTCGTCTTGGGGTCGAGCGCGCTCGTGGCCTCGTCGGAAAGGAGAAACTTCGGGTCCATGGTGAGCGCACGGGCGATGGCAACACGCTGCTTTTGGCCGCCGGAGAGGTTGCGCGGGCGGGCATCGGCGCGCTCCGCCAGCCCGACAAGCTTCAAAAGCCCCGTGACCTTCTTTTCGATCTCGGGCTTCTTGTAGCCCCAGCACTTCATGGGCAGCGCGACGTTTTCAAAGACCGTCGCCCGCTCCAACAGCGAGAAATGCTGAAAGACCATGCCCATCTCGCGGCGCAGGTCGCGCAACTGCCCCTCGGACAGCTCGCCCACCTCGCGCCCGTCCACTTTAAGCGAGCCTTCCTGGTAGCCGGTCAGGCCGTTGATGCAGCGCAGCAGCGTGGACTTGCCCGCGCCAGAGCGCCCCACAATCGCGTACATCTCCCCATCGGCGATGGAAAGGTTGATGTCGTCGAGAACCCGGGTGCCGTCGTCCCAGGTCTTGCCCAATCCGCATATCTCGATCATGAACGCGCCTTCTTCTATGCGGGCACCGCCCCTACTTCCACGCGGGAAGCTGGGCGCCCTTCTTGTTTTCTGCTAGGAAATTCGCCAGCTCGTCGCATTGCACCACGCTGGCGATGTCTTTGGCCCACTGCGCGTCTTTGTTCTTACCGGCCACGACAAACCCGATTGCATACTCCTTGTTGTCCGCGTCATCGGAGCAAAACATGTACGAGCCCGGGTCGAGGTTGGCATTGAGCATCTGCAGGCCGGCCACCGCCACGCCGTCGCAGTCGTCGATGGACTTGGGCACCATCGAAATCTCGGCTTCGATGAACTGCAGGTTCTTGGGGTTTTCCTCGATGTCGTATTGGGTCGGCGAGGCGACGCCCTCCTTTAGCTTTATCAGCCCGTTTTTCTCGAGCAGCCCAAGTCCGCGCATCTTGTTGGACGGGTCGTTGCACAGGCAGATGGTCGCGCCTTGAGGAATTTCGTCGATGCTGGACCACTTCGAGGAGTAAAAGCCGAAGACGTTGTAGATGGTCTTGGGCTCGACCATGACGAGGTCCGTGCCGTTCGAGGCGTTGTAGGCGGCCATGTAGGGCTCGTGCTGCAGCCAGTTGATGTCGATGGAGCCTTCTTTGAGCGCGTTGTCGGGCTGCACGAAGTCGTCAAACATCACCCGCTCGATCTTGTAGCCCAGCGCCTCGATTTTGGGCGTGACAGAATCGAGTATGCCGGCGAAATCGCCTTTGATGCCGATGCGTATGGTCTTGGACTCGGCCGGGTCGTTGGAGCTGCCCGACGACGAGCAGCCAAGCGCCGCAGCCGAGACGGTCGCAAGAAGCGCCACAGCGCACAACGTACAGATCGTGCGTTTGAACAACGAGGACTTGCTCTTCACCATATTCGCGAAAACCTCCTGTTTCGTTTTGTCGACGGGCAATTGTAGCCATGCCGTGTTTCCAAAAAAAGTCGAGCGGGGCACATGAAACACAAATCCCACAAGCGCTGGCCACACTCGTACCGGCCACACGCACCGCCCCGGCCCGCGGCACCCCCCCACAAGCACAACAAAGCCGCCAAAGCCTAGCGATGCCTCGCACGAAGCGACGCCTATCGCAGCCCGCGACGCTAGAGCCGGCGGTAGTAGCGGTAAAACATCGGCGCCGTGGTGCACACCGCAATGGTGTCGGCGATGGGCTCGGCCAGATAGACCCCCGTCACGGCATCAGGCACAAGATGCGGCAGGATGAAGATGAGGGGGATGAGCAAGACAATCTTGCGCCATATGGTCAAAAAAATCGCCTTTTTCGCCTGGTCGAGCGCTACGAAGCTGCACTGGCAAGCCACCTGCACGCCGTAGATTAAAAGCGTGGCCAGGTATATGCGCATGCTGCCTTCCGTATAGGCGATGAGCGCGGCGTCCGTAGTGAACACCGAAGCCACAAGCCCGGGCGCGACCATGCACAAAAGCCAGATCAGAAACGAGCCCGTCACGCACGAGGCTAAAAGGAGGCGAAACGTGCTCTTCACGCGGGGGATGTTGCCTGCGCCCAGGTTGTAGCTGAGCAGCGACTGCGCGCCTTGCACAAGCCCCGGCAAAAGCAGCATGGTGAACTGCATAACGCTCGTGAGTATGGTCATGGAGGCCACCGCGATGTCGCCGCCGTGCGCCTGCAGTGAGGTGTTGAAGCTGATGGCGACGAGGTTTTCGGTCAGCTGCATGAGCGCCGGCGAGGTGCCGAGCAGGATGCACGGACCTAAAAGCTTGGCGTTGAAGCGGATGTTGCGCGCGCGCAGCTTCAGCTTGGTCTTTGAGGAGGAAAGGTAGCAGATGACAAAGCACGCGGAGACGCCCTGGGCCACGACCGTGCCCAAAGCCGCGCCTTGCACCCCCAGATGGAAAACGAGGATAAAGATTGGGTCGAAGACGACGTTTAACACAGCGCCGATCACGACGCCGATCATGGCGATAAAGGTTTTGCCCTGGGCGGCGATAAAGGCGTTTAGCCCGAGTGTGAGCTGGGAGAACAGGGTGCCCAGGCAGTAGATGTTCATGAACGAGACGGCATATCCAATAGTTTCGTCGCTTGCACCAAACAGCCGGCACACTGGCTCGCCGAAGGCCAGCATCGCGGCGGTCAGCACGACGGAGAGCACGACGAGCAGCCAGGTACAGCTGCCCATGACGCGCTCGGCCGTGTCTGTGTCGCCTTTGCCCATGAAGATGGAGGCTTTCGGCGCGCCGCCCATGCTGACAAGCGCGGCGAAGGTGGCGATGGCAAAGATGATGGGCGCGGTCACGCCTATGCCCGCAAGCGCCTGCGGGCCTGCGTCGGTCATGCGCCCGATGAACATCTTGTCCATGAGGTTGTAGGCGATGTTTACGAGCTGCGCAACGATGGCGGGCAGCACGAGGCGCACGAAGGCGCGGGAAACGGGCATGGTCGCCAGCAGGTCGTTGTCGCCTCTGGTGCTTTCGCTGCTTTTGACGCTTCTGGCGCCCTTGGCGTCCTTGGCGCCCTCGGCGTCCTCGCTTGCCGCTCTTTTTTCCATGCGCAAATGAAAGGCGTGCGCGTCAGATGCGCGCGAAGGCCTGCTCCAGATCGGCAATCAGGTCCTCGGCGTCTTCAAGGCCTGCAGAAAAACGCACAAGCTCGGGCGTGATGCCGTTTGCGCGCTTGACGTCTTCGGGCACGATGGCATGCGTCATGTCGAAGGGGTGCTCGATGAGCGAGAAGGGGTCGCCCAGCGAGACTGCAAGCTGGATAACGCGCACGTTGTTCAACAGCGCCACAGCCGCCTCGTGGCCAGACTTTCCGCCCACCTCTTTTTGCAGCTCGAAGGACAGCATGCCGGTGCCCATGCCGTTCATCTGGCGCTCGACGATGTCGTCGCCTCCAAACCCGGGCAGCCCGGGGTAGAGTACGCGAGCCACTTCCTTTCTGCCCGCGAGGTACTCGGCCACCGTGCGCGCGTTGGCGCAGTGGCGCGCAAGGCGCATCTCCAGAGTCTGCAGGCCACGTATGGTCAGATACGCGTCGGCGGGCGCGCACACCGAACCCGTGAGCTTGGACATCCCCAGCGCCCGCAAGTCGGCCAAGTGCTGCTCGTCGTTGGCGACGACGACGCCGCCGATCACATCGCCATGCCCGTTTAGATACTTCGTCACAGAGTGAACGACGATGTCGGCACCGTGCGCGAAGGGGCGCTGGATGGGGGGCGGCGCGAAGGTGTTGTCCACGACAACCAGGGCGTCTGGCGCCACCTCCTTCACCGCCGCGATGTCGGTGAGCTTCATCAGGGGGTTGTCCGGCGTCTCGAAAAAGACCATGCGCGTGTTCGGACGCATGGCCGCCTTCACGGCCTCGATGTCGCTCGTGTCCACCGCCGAAACCTCCACGCCGAACTTCGGCAGGGTCTGGCGCACGAGCAGGTCGCTGCATCCATAGAGGCAATCGCCCACGACGACGTGGTCGCCGCTTTTCAAAAACGTCCACACCACCGAGGCGATGGCGCCCATGCCAGACGCGCACGCCACAGCGCCAACGCCACCCTCGAGGGCTGCGACCTTGGCCTCCAACACGTTGACCGTGGGGTTGCCGCCGCGCGAGTAGATGTAGCCGGCCTCGGTGCCCTTGAAGCGATTGACGCCTTGCTCGACGTCGGCGAAGCGAAACGTGCTCGTCTGGTAGATGGGCGTGGTGAGCGCCCCGAACTGATCGCCGCGCAACTCGCCTGCGTGCACCGCGCGCGTAGCAAAGCCCGCGTTTTCCAAGAAATCAGACATGTTCATCCCTCGTGAATAGAGATTCGAAAAAATCCGTTCGAAAGCATAGCACTACATCCTTTGCCCTTCATGGGTTCGAGCGCATGAAAAAGAGGCGCGCCAACAAAAAGCGGCACGCCTCAAAAGCGTCGAGTATGTGCAAAACGCGCGGCGCGGCTTTAGGCCTGCTGCGCTTTCAGGGAATCGACATGGGCAACGATATCGCCCACCGTCTGCAGGCCTTCCGGCTCGCCAAAGTCGATGCCTTCCTTGTCCTCTAGGTCGCACACCAGCTCGACCAAATCGAGCGAGTCCAGCTCGAGGGACTCCAGCGTCGAGCTTTCCGACACGGACGCCGGGTCGATCTCGAGGTTGTCGTTTAAGATCTGCTTCAGCGTGTCCAACGTGGCCATGGATGCGTCCCTACTCCTCGGACTTCTTCTCGTCGGCCGCCTCTTCAGCCTCTTCGGCAGCCTCGGCAGCCTCGTCAGCTTTCTCTTCGGCAGCCGCCTTGGCCTCGTCGGCTTTCTCGGATGCCTCTGCCTTGTCGGCTGCCTTCTCGGCCTTTGCCTCCTCAGAAGCCTCCTCGGCCTTCTCGGCGTCCTTTTTGGCCGCCGGCTTCTTCGCCGCGGCCTTCTTCTTTGCGCCAGTCTTGCCCGCCTCGGCCTTCTTGCCCTTCGTCGTGGCCGCCTCGTTCACCAACTCGAGGATGACCATGGGGGCGTTGTCGCCCTTGCGAGGGCCGAGCTTCAAAATGCGGGTGTAGCCGCCGTCGCGGCCTGCCCACATGCCCTGCTCGGCCTTCTCGAAGACCTCGCGCACCAGCTCGGCGTCGCCCAAGGCGGCAATAGCCAGACGACGCGAATGCAGATCGCCTTTCTTGGCCCAGGTGATGATCTTGTCCACCAGGCCACGCACTTCCTTGGCGCGCGCATCGATGGTCTTGATGCGGTCGTTGGTGAACAGCGCGACAGCCAGGTTCTTCTTGATCGCCTTGGTGTGGCTGGCGTCAGTGCCCAGCTTGCGCCCTTTCTTGTAATGTCTCATTTACCCTATCTCCTACGTGTCAAGCGCCGCGGCGCTTCAAAGCGTGCGTTACTGCTTCAGCCCCAGGTCCATCGACTGCAGCTTGTCTTTGACCTCCTCGATGGACTTCGCGCCGAAGTTGCGGATGTTGAGCAGGTCGTTTTCCGAGTACTCGACCAACGCGCGCACAGAATGGATGCCCGCGCGCTTCAGGCAGTTGTACGAGCGAACCGACAGGTCGAGGTCTTCGATGTTTTTCTCCAGCTCGGTGTTTTTCGCCGTGCCCTCGGGCGCGAAGATGCTGGTCTCCTCTTCCTCGCGCACGCTGTCGTCGAGCATGAGGAAGGCCTTCATGTGCTGAGTGACGATGTTGGCCGCCTGGCACACCGCCGCCGTCGGGGTGATGGCCCCGTTGGTCTCGACCTCCAAGATGAGCTTGTCGTAGTCGGTGCGCTGGGCGACACGCGTATCGGTGACGTCCATAGTGCAACGGCGTATGGGCGAGAACAGCGAGTCGGTGTGGATCCAGCCGATGGAATCCTCGGAGCGCTTATTTTGCGCGGCGTAGACGTTGCCGCGGCCGATGCCGATGCGCAGCTCCATCTCCAGCGTCGCGCCCTCGGACAGCGTCGCGATGACGTGGTCGGGGTTCACGAGCGAAAACTCGGTGGGTACCTCGATGTCGGCGCCGGTGACCGTGCACGGGCCTTGCGCATACAGCGTGGCCGTGGCCTCGGCATAGTCGCCCAGGGCAGAGAAAACCAGCCCCTTGATGTTTAAGACGATGTCGGTCACGTCCTCGATGACGCCGGGGACGGCCGTGAACTCGTGTTGGACGCCTTCAATCTTGATGGCGGTGACCGCCGCGCCGTCCAGCGACCCCAGCAACACGCGGCGCATGCTGTTGCCCAGCGTGAAGCCGTAGCCGCGCTCCAAGGGCTCGGCGATGAAACGCGCGGTGTTGTCGTCGATCGGGGCGACCGTGACCTTTGGTCTGATGAATTCAGTCATCTATGCAAAACCTCCTAGAGAGGAAACCGGACAAAACGAGCGGTGCGCGAATCGCGAAATGCGCGAAACGCGCCTCGCACTACTTGGAGTACAGCTCGATGATGAGCTGCTCTTTGATGTCCAGGTCGATCTGGTCGCGCGTGGGAAGCGAGATGACGCTGCCCTGCAGCTTCTCGATGTCCACTTCAAGCCACGCCGGCACCTGCACGCGCTCATTGGAGACCAGCGCGCTCTTGATGACGAGCAGCTCGCGGGCCTTTTGCGCAACGGCAACGACGTCGCCGGGTGCCACGCGATACGACGGCACGTCCACACGACGGCCGTTAACCGTGATGTGGCCGTGGGTGACCGTCTGGCGAGCCTCCTTGCGCGTGCGCGCAAAGCCCAGGCGGAAGACCACGTTGTCCAGGCGGCTTTCCAGCAGTTGCATGAGGTTTTCGCCGGTGACGCCTTGCATGCGGCGCGCCTTTTGGTAGTAGCCGCGGAATTGCTTTTCGAGCACGCCGTAGACGAACTTCGCCTTTTGCTTCTCGCGCAGCTGGCGGCCGTACTCGCTTTCCTGACGGCGGCGCTGCTTGGGCATCTTCTTGGATTCCTTGGTGTAGCCAAGGCAAATCGGATCCAGGCCGAGCTGCCTGCACCGCTTCAGAACCGGGGTTCTGTTGATAGCCATAGTAGGTAGTTCCTTTCGATTAAACGCGACGACGCTTGACCTGACGGCACCCGTTGTGCGGGATGGGCGTGCAATCCTGGATGCCGGAGACCTCGAGGCCTGCCGCTTGCAGGGAACGCACCGCCGTCTCGCGGCCGGAGCCCGGGCCTTTCACGAACACGGCGACCTTCTTCAAGCCGTGCTCCATGGCCATCTTCGCCGCCTGCTCGGCCGCCATCTGCGCCGCAAACGGCGTGGATTTGCGCGAGCCCTTGAACCCGACCGTGCCGGCAGACTGCCACGAGATGACGTTGCCGCGCGTGTCGGTGATGGTGACGATTGTGTTGTTGAACGTGCTCTTGATGTGCGCCTGGCCCACCGTGATGTTTTTGCGCTCGGAGCGCTTCACGCGGGTGCGCTGCTGCTTCTTCGCTGCCATTGCTACCCCTCACCTAGCCTTTCTTCCTCGCGCCAATCTGGCGGCGAGGACCTTTGCGGGTGCGGGCATTGGTGTGCGTGCGCTGGCCGTGGACGGGCAGGTGCTTGCGATGGCGCAGGCCGCGGTAGCAGCCAATCTCCATCAGGCGCTTGATGTTTTGCGACACCTCGCGGCGCAAGTCGCCTTCCACGGTGTAGTTCTTGTCGATGTTGTCGCGCAGCTTCACGACCTCGTCTTCAGTGAGGTCGCGGCAACGCGTGTTGGGGTCGACGCCCGTCTCGGCGCAAATCTTTTTCGCCGAGGTCGCGCCGATGCCGAAAATGTAGGTCAGACCGATTTCCACGCGCTTGTCGCGCGGAAGGTCGACACCGAGTATACGAGCCAATGTATCCTGCCTTCCCTAGCCCTGGCGCTGCTTGTGGCGCGGGTTTTCGCAAATGACGTAAACCTTGCCATGACGCCTGATGACCTTGCACTTGTCGCACATTTTTTTCACAGAAGGACGTACCTTCATCTCACTCAACCTTTCCCAAAGTGTGTTGCCACTTCGATCTATGTAAAACGCTGCAGCCGCAAGCGTTGGTTTTCACGCGTTTGCCGTCGGGGCGCTTCCTACTTGAAGCGGTAGGTGATGCGGCCTCTATCGAGGTCGTAGGGCGAAAGCTCGACGGTGACCTTGTCGCCCGGGAGAATCTTGATGTAGTGCATGCGCATCTTTCCGGAGATGTGCGCGAGCACCTGGTGGCCGTTTTCCAGCTCGACCTTGAACATGGCGTTGGGCAGCGGCTCGACGACCGTGCCCTCCAGCTCTATCGCATCCTCTTTGCTCACGTGCCGGTTCGCTTTCTACTCGTTTGACCAGACAGACGCAACGGTGAATATTAGCGCATGTGCGCGTGTTTCCACAAGAAGCACAAAAGAAAAAGAAGGCGGGCGGCGCCGGCGGGGTGCCCGCCCGGGCAAAAGGAAGGCGCCTTCGGGAGCGGGAAGTTTTTCCGCCGCCCGAAGGCGCCTTGCCTTCAAAAGCGCATTCTCGAGGATGAGGCGCTATTGCTGCTCGTGCGCGCCTTTCTTCTTGCGGGAGGCCGCAACGAAGGCGACGGCCGCGCCGCCGATGAGCACGACACCTGCCAAGGTGAGCAGGATGGTACCCATGCCGCCCGTCAAGGGCAGGGTGAACTCGTTGGTGTTCGTGACATCCTTATAGACGGTCCAGTTAGTGTCCTTCGTGGACGTGGTCGCGCTGAACTTAATCTTGAAGGGGTCGGCCGGCAGGTTGTAGCCGTCCGGCGCCTGGGTCTCGACCAGATAGTAGGAGTAGTACACCTTGTTGGTCTCGGTACCGTCTGCGCCAATCTCGGAGGTGTAGTCCTCCACACCGTCGAAAGTGAAGACGCCGTCGTTGCCGGACGTGGCCTCCCAGTCCGTAGCGTCCGCCCAACGCGAGTCAGACGGATCCACCACGGCGCCGTCGGTGGTCTTGCGCAGGTACTTGCCAGTCTTGGCGTTGGCCTCGGTGTCGGCAATCTTGAACTTCGCACCAGACAGGGTCGTGGCCGCGTTCGAGGCATCCTTTTTCGTGATGGAGATGTGCGCCGTGTGGACGATGGGGTTCGGGCCATCGGAATCCGGGTTTACAGGCCTGTCAGGAGTGGAATTCGTCTTGGAATTGCGCGTCTTCTCAGTGCCGAACTTGTTCGTGAACTTCACGTAGCCGGTGTTTTCGATGAGACTCGTCGGGTTGCCATTCTCGTCAACCTTGTCGAGGAGCTTGCTATTAGCCACCGCGTCGAAGTCCACACGCACGCACGCGTAGTTCGCTGTATAGAGGGCGAGACGTCCGGTTGCATTGAACTCGACCACGAGCTCTTGGCCCTCGCAGGTGACGGTGTAGTTAGAAGCATCGATAGCCGTGCCACCCGTGGCCGTGCTGGTCTTGTCGGCAGCTTCCGTCGCCGACAGACCGTAGACCTTCACGCTGTTCGCGGTATAGGTGAGCGCTTCGTCAAGCGTGTCGGTAATTTTATACTTCACCTTCGCATCCTCGGCGGTCACCGTCGTCGGAGAGACGGGAGTGCCGTCGTCGTCCACTTTGTAGGCCACCACGCCGTCGGGAATGGTCGGCACGATGGAGTAGTGGACGGTGTCGCCCACGTTGATGGCGGAGCCGGACTGCGTGCCATTGGCTGCATCGTCTTTCGTGCTGCCCGTGAGGAACTTGTTTACGTACATCTGCTGGTTCTTCGGATAGACGTGCACGTCGGTCAGCCAGGTGTTGCCGTCGGTGTTGCCCGCCGCGGCGGTCATGGGCACGGCCACCACGAACGGCTCGGCGATATCAGCCACCTTGTCGGCCATCTCTTTGGTTTCCTGCTCGACCACGAGGTAGACGCCCTGCGCCAGATTCGAGGCCGTCGCCTTGCCGTTCGCGTCGGTCGTCACGCTGGCCGTGGAAGCCGCCGCCACCGTGAAGGTGTCGCCGTCGCCGTCGGTGAGCGTCGTGCCGTTGTCGGACAGGCGGTAGGGCGCCTTGCTCGGATAGTCGCCGCTGGCGTTGGCCGACACCTTGTAGATGTTGAAGGTGACGCCGGACAGCGCGGTAAACGACGAATCGACCGTGACCTCGGTGCCGTCGTTGGCAGAGCCAATCTTGCTCATGTCGTCGGACTGATACTTGTGGATGATCAGGTTGCCCGTGCTGGGTGGCAGCGAATCGTTAGTCGCATCCGCCGGCGCCGCAAACGCCGCCAAGGCGGGCACGCACGCAGTCGCCAAAGCGATGGCCACGAGCGCCGCGAGAACGCCCCGTAGCTTTCTCTTGTTTTTCGTGTTCTCCATTTCTCCTACCCTTTCTTGTCCTCGAGAAACGCTTTTCCCAAAAAACCTGAAACGGTTTTCAGAAAAATCCCTTGCGGGCTATTACACCTTTCAAAAGGCCATTCGTCAAGACACAGCAGGCAAAGAACCCCCCCCACGCACAAAATTTCCCCACAGCACCCCATACAAGAGGGGCGTCACACGTGGAAGGGATGTGCGCGAAACCGGAACTGTAAGCCGGGTTCTGTCGTCGAAGACGCCCATTTATCTAGAGACGGCGTTGCCGCCGCCTTCGAGCGGGCAACCCGGGTGCGAGGCGGGCAACCCCGAAGCACCCCTATTTGCCCTTGCTCCCCATGGGGTTTGTCAAGCCGCCGCGTTGCCGCGGCGCTGGTGCGCTCTTACCGCACCGTTTCAGCTTTTCCCGCGTCTTGGCCGCGCCCCCAAAGAGGCGCGCGCACGGGAGTTTTCTTTTCTGTGACACTGTCCGTCGCGTCGCCGCGCCCGGCCGTTAGCCGGCATGGTGCCCTATGGAGCCCGGACTTTCCTCACCGCCTGCGAGACGAGAACGCATCGCGCCCCATGCCGCATGCGCCGCGGGCGTCCGTCCCGGTTTCGCTGCACGAGAAAAGATTATAGCCCTGCCTCGCGCAAACGGGCGTCGGCGGCCGTATCGGACATAGAAAGCTCGAATCTCTTGTGGCGGCTCGTCGCGCCCGCCTTCAACACGACCGCGCTTTTTGGCACATCGAAAAAGGCGGCAAGCACCTTGGCCGCCGCCTTCGTCGCCTTGCCTTTTTCCGGAGCCGCGCACACGCGCACCTCAAGCTCGCGCGCGCCGTCCCTGCCCTCGCGCCAGCCGCCGATGCAATCGGCACCCGCCTTCGGGGTGACGAAGACGGCCAGCTGCACGCGCGGCGCCCCTTTGCCCTACTCGTCGATCTCGTCGATGAGGGCGGTGTCGTCGAGCAGCTCGGACATGGACGTGGAGATGATGTCGCTGTCCTGGCCTGTGCCGGGCGTCGAAGCGCCAAAAGAGGCGCCAGCCGCCGGGCTCGCGGAAAAGCCGCCCGAATGGGCGCCTGCCGCCGCGCTGGTGGCCGCGCTGGTGGCCGCGCCTGCATACCCAAACGCGTCCGCGCCGGCCTGCACAGGCACGGGCGCCGAGGGGTCCGGCTCGCCTTTCAAGTCCTCGTATTTCGGCAGCACATCGTTGACGATGTTGTCGGGGATTTGCGGCGGGCGCAGGTTCGCGAAGTCGTTTTCCGCCTCGCCGGCAAAGCGCGAGAGCAGCTTCTTGTAGTCCTCGCGAAAACGCGCCGCGGAGTTTTCCAGCGCGTCTATCTCGTTTAGGATGCGCTGCTTTTCGCTCAAGGCCTCGCGAATGAACTCGCGCGCCTTTGCCTCCGACTCGCGATAAATCCGCTCGCCTTCCGCGCGGGCGTCTTCTTTGAGCGCATCGGCGCTGCGCTGCGCGGAGATGAAGGCGTTGGAGATGGCCGAATCCATCTCGTTTTTCTCGTCGAGCTGGCGCTGCAGGGGCGCGAACTTCTCCTGCAGCTGGGCGAGCTTGGACTCCGCCTGGCGCGAGCGAGCCTCGGCTGCAGCCAGGCGCTGCTCGGCCTCGGTCGCGCGCCTCGTGGCCGCATCGAGGGCCGCCGTGTCCACGACGGGCTCTGCCACCGCGGCGGGCGCCTCGGCAAGGCGCTGTTGCAGCTGGGCGATCTGGGCGTTCATGGCATCGACCTCTTGGGCCACGCGCTCCAAAAACTCGTCCACCTGCGTGATGTCGTAGCCGCGCATGGAGTGCTCGAAGCCCTCTTGTTGGATGTCAAGTGCCGTGATGGTCATGGACTCGTCCTTTCTACAAAATCATGGAAACGACCCGCGCAACCACCTGCAACACGACGATGGCAACGATGGGACTGAGGTCGATCATGCCTATGGGCGGGATTATACGACGAAACAGGCCGAGATAGGGCTCGCATATGCGGGCAAGCGCGTTATAGACGTCGGCGACCCAGCCCGTGCGGTTGGGGATCCAGCTCATCAGGATGTAGACGATGATGAGGCCGACGTAGAAATCGACGAGCGTCAAAAGGAGGCGTTGTATGGTGTAGAGCATGGAAGTGGCTTCCTATCGTGTGCGCTGCCCGCAAACCCGAAAACAGGCGCGGCAGGCGGTGGAAAGCGGATGCGCGGCATGCATGTCTGTATTAGAGGACGCCTTGTTTGAAAAGGTAGTCGCGCTCTGTTTGGGTGAGGCCGTCGCCTGCACCCTGCGCAAAGACAAAGACGCGGTCTGCCGCCTTGTCCACCGTGCCGTTTAGGGCGCTGGCCACGCCGAAGGAAAAGTCGAGCACGCGCTTTGCCAGCTCGGGCTTCGTGTTCTTCAGGTCCAAGACCACCGACTTGCCCGCCTTTGCTGCGTTTGCCACTTTCTCTACGTCCGCATAAGCCTTCGGAGCAACGATGGAGAGGTGAGCCGCCGGGTCGCGGTGAATTTGTTTCACGTCGGAATCGAACTGCGAGTAGGGGTCGCCTGCCGAAGACGTGCGCGGCGCATGCGTGCCCACGGCGCCAAGCGAGCTGCGGGGGCTGCGCGTAGCAGACGGAGACGCCGAGCTGAGGTCGTCGTAGACCTCCTCGCGCGTATACGACGGGCCGGTGTGCTCGATAAACGACGGGTCGTCCGGGGTGCCCCATGCCGTGCCGGCGGCCTGCGCATCCGAGCCTGCGCGTGTCGAGGAGCGGCGGGAACCGTATCCGGTGCCACGCGAGGAGCCGTAGCCCGATTTCCTCGAGGAATACCCACCGGACGCGCCGTCGTCGCCGAAGGAGGCAACGCGCGGCTCGCGGCCGGAATCGATGCGAATGTTCTCGAACTTGTCGGGGTTGTAGGCATCAAAGGCGATGACGTCGGCCGAGGCGGCAGACGACTCGACGGGGTTGCCGAAATCGTCGTAGTCGGCATCGGGGGGATAGTCGTCTGCGGCGGGGTCGAGCTCGTCTTCTTGCCACTCGGGCTTGTCGCCAAATCCGAGCTTGTCTTTCATCTCGCCGAAAAGACCCACGTCTCGTATCCTCCAAAAACGTCGATGTGGCGCGCGTCCTCAAAAAAGAGGCTGGAAATCCTCGCTGAAGATGCGCCTGCCGATGCGAACCAAGGTGGAGCCTTCCGCTATGGCCTGCTCGTAGTCCTCGGACATGCCCATGGAAAGTTCGTCCATCGAGATAGTATCATGCCCGCTATAGCACCGCGCCGTATTCTCGGCAAGTTTTCGCAAACCTTCAAAAGTTTCACGCGCCACGCGCGCATCGCCTCTGGGCGCCATGGTCATGAGGCCGCGGCAGCGCAGGTGGGGTGCAGCGGCGACTCGTTCCATAAAGGCAGGCAGCTCTGCTGCGGGCACGCCTCCCTTGGCGGCCTCGCCTGCCACAGACACCTCGACCAGCACGTCTTGGACGATGCCTTTGGCGGCCGCGGCGCGCGAGAGCGCATCGAGCAGGCTGTCGTGGTCGAGCGAGTGGATGAGGTGCGCCACACCCGCCACCTTGGAGGCCTTGTTCGACTGCAGCGAGCCGATGAAGTGCCAGCGTGCCTGCGGGTACAGCCCGTGTTTTTCGGTGAAGGGCTTGACGCGGTTTTCTCCGAAGTCCGTCATGCCGCACGAAAGCGCCTCGGCGATGACGGGGGCCTCGACGGTCTTGGAGACGGCGAGCACTTTCACCTCGCGCGGGTCGCGCCCGTATTTCTCGCAGGCCTGTGCCACCTCGGCGCAGGCGGCCTCCCAACGCTCTTTCAGTCCCATGTGTATGTGCCTCCTTTGCAGGCGTAGGCGCCGTGGCGGCCGGTCGTGCCGCCGTGCGCGCGGTAGGAATAGTAGTTGTCGGCGCTGCACGAGGTGCATACGCCCGCATCCACAATGCGGGCAGGGTCGGCACCAGCAGCCAGTAGATCGGATGCGACCGCTGCCGAGAGGTCTAGGTGGCGCCTACCCGCATCGCAGGCATCGCCGAAGGCTTCGGTGAAGCGCGCGAGCACCTCGGCAGAAGTTTCGTAGCAACACGCCCCGATGTGAGGGCCTATGTAGGCGTTGCACTCTCCGGGCGCGCAAGCAGCCTCGCGTGCCAGCGCAGACAGCGCCGCACCTGAGATGCCGCCGAGCGCGCCGCGCCACCCCGCATGCGCCACGGCAAACGCCCCGCCCGGCGCGACGAGCACCACGGGCACGCAATCGGCAAAGCATAGGAGCACGGGCACGTCGGGGCAGGCGCACACGATGCCATCGCTGCCGGCACGCGCATCGGCCTGCGCGCGCGCCACGTCCTCTTTTCCGCCGCCGCCCACGACGACAAGGTGGGTACCATGCACCTGGTCGGGCACGACGAGGTGCTCGCCTAGGTGCGCGGCGCCGAGAGCAGAAAGCAGGCGCTTTCTGTTGGCTGCGACCGCGTCTGGGGCATCTCCCACTTTGTCCGAGAGGTTCAGCGAAGAAAAAGGCCCTGCGCTCGTGCCACCTGCGCGTGATGAAAACGCGATGCGCGTACCGCACGCGTCGAAAAGCCGCGCGTCGACAAGCAAATCGAGGGGCACGTCCTTTTCACCGTGCGCGCAGCCCGCACCGTCTTCACCACCGGGGAAAATAGAAATCCGCGCCAACCGGGGAAGCGGCAGGCGCGGATGTGCGTGGTCGTGTTCGCTTGCGGGCATGCGCGCTAGTAGCGGCTGCGCTTGAGGAAATCGGGGATGTCGTCGTCGAAGAGCGCGTTGAGGGAGGCATCGTCTGCGGCGGCCGTGCCATTCGAGCGCACGCGCGTAGAGGCGTTGTTGCGACCCTGGGGGCGCACGTCGCGCAGGTCGTCGTCTTGGCGCGGGTCGTTTCTGAAGCCCGTGGCGATGACGGTGATGCGCAGCTGGTCGTCGAGGGAATCGTCGATGGCCGTGCCGAAGATGATGTCGGCTTCCGGGTCGGCCGCGTCGTTGATGATGCGCGACGCCTCGTCGACTTCTTCGAGGGGCAGATCGGACGGGCCGGTGATGGAGTAGAGGATGCGCGTGGCGCCCTGCACGGAGCTTTCGAGCAGCTTCGAGCTGACGGCCTGCGTGGCGGCCTCGGTGGCGCGGTTTTCGCCAGAGGCAATGCCGATGCCCATCATGGCCGTGCCCGCGCCCTTCATGATGGTGCGGACGTCGGCGAAGTCGAGGTTGATGAGGCCGGGGATGGTGATGAGGTCTGTGATGCCCTGGGTGCCCTGGCGCAAGATGTCGTCGGCAATGCGGAAGGCGTCGAGCATGGACGTGCGCTTCTCGATGACCTGCATGAGGCGGTCGTTGGGGATGACGATGAGGGTATCGACGTTTTCGGAGAGCACCGCGATGCCCTCCTCGGCGCGCACCATGCGCTTGCGGCCCTCGAAGCCAAAAGGTTTGGTGACGACGGCCACCGTGAGCGCCCCAATCTCTTCCATGGCGATCTCGGCCACGACGGGAGCCGCGCCCGTGCCCGTGCCGCCGCCCTCGCCTGCCGTGACGAAGACCATGTCGGCACCAGCGAGCGCGTCGCGGATGTCGTTTCTGGACTCCTCGGCCGCCTGGCAGCCAATCTCGGGGTTCGCGCCCGCGCCCAGACCGCGCGTGAGCTCCTCGCCGATGTGGACCGTGCGGTCCGCGTCGCACATGAGCAATGCCTGGCGGTCGGTGTTGATCGCGATGAACTCGACGCCTTTGACGCCGGCCTCGACCATGCGGTTGACGGCGTTGGTGCCACCGCCGCCGACGCCGACGACCTTGATGACTGCCAGATGGTCCGCTCCTGCTATATCGGGCATTTCGTATCCTCCAGCTTTTCTATCTTCACTACAAGCTTTCAGGCGTCCCCGCACGACGTGCAAAGCCCCCGAAAGCATGGAAACCTCGCAAATTGTACTCCAATGCTGGCATTTTTCATAAAAGTATCGGAATAAGCCGAAAAATAATCCTGCGGGAGGGGTGTTTTTGGGCGCCGCGTGCCTGTCGAAGCGGGGTCGCGCCTACCCCTGCCCCTCTTGCGCGGGCTGCTCTTCTTGGGCAGGCTCGGCCTCTTGCGAAGGCTGCGCACCCTCTTGCTCTTGCTG
>CAVECB010000003.1:48154-50013 GCA_963614215.1 Ruthenibacterium lactatiformans | reverse complement strand
AAGGCCACGCTCACGCCGTTTTTTAAGTTCAGCGAGGTCTTGGCTGCAGACGGCGCCGAAATGGTGTCGAGCTCGCCTTTCGTGCGATCGCCTAACGCCGCGACCACCTTTAAGGCGTTCATGATGCCCTCGTCGTCGCAGGCCACCCCGGAAACGGGCGCGGATATGGAGGCGTTCACGTCCACGATGCGCGGGTCTTTCTCCCAGTCGGCGTTGGTGGCCGCCGAAAGCCACGCGCCGTCGTCTGCCACCACCCAGGTGCTCTTCTCGTTCACGCGCACCGCGGCGGCCGGCTCGCGCTCCACGATGTGCAGTTCGACGGTGCTAGGAAAGACGCGCTTCACCTCGACGCTTTGCACCCAGGCGTTTTGCGAGAGGCGTTGTTTGATGCCGTCTTCATCGAGGCGCAGCAGCGTGGAGTCGTCGGGGACGGCGGCGATGCGAGTGATCTCGTGGTCGGTGAGGTGCGAGACGCCCGAGACCGTGACGTTTTCCACGTGGAAGGCATCGGAGCGATAGAGGAATATCGCGCCAAATATGACAGCCAAGACGAGCACGATGCCGATGAGTATGCGCAGCACATAGCCCTTGTAGGCGCTTTTTGTGCGGCGCTCGCGTTCCTCGGCGCGCAGCTGGGCCTTGGTCTTGGGACGGCGCAGTGCCTGCTCGCCGCTGCCGTGCGCGGCGCGAGAAGAACTGGATGCACCATCGCGGGAGAGCTCGCGCGTGTGCTTCTTTTTTGCACGAGACGAAGATCGGGCTTGTTTGCGCGAGGCGCGCGACGACGACGGTGCAGACGACGCGCACACGCTTTTGCGGGTTGCTTTTGCAGCAGAGGTTCCCGTGCGGGCCCTCTTGCCAGACGCGCCCGTGCCAACAGACGCACGCGACGCGCGGACGTCGCCAGAAGATGTGCGGGACCTGCCCGTTTTCTGCTTTCGGGATGCCATGTCGTCTCGTCGCGCCTGCGCGGCCTTCTAGCAGCGCCCCCGCGAGAAGGCGGCGAGCAAATCCGGGCCTATGGAGGTGACGTCGCCGGCGCCCATGGTGATGACAAGGTCGCCGTCTGCGAGCTTTTCGCCGAGATAGGGCACGACCTCGCGGCGGTGCGGCATCCAGGCCACCTGCTGGCGCGGGTCGGCATCAAGCATCGCGTCGACGACGGTCTTGCCGTTCACCCCGGGCACGGGCGCTTCGCCTGCCGGATAGACGTCCATGATGGTGACGCTGTCGGCATCTTCGAAGGCCTCGCCAAACATCGGTGCCAGCGAGACGGTGCGCGAGTAGCGGTGTGGCTGAAACAGCACGTGGACGTGGGAGAAGTCCAGCTCGCGGGCAGCGGCAAGCGTCGCCTTTATCTCGGTGGGATGGTGCGCGTAATCATCCACAATGGTGACGCCGCAGGCCTCGCCCACCAAATCGAAGCGGCGGCGCACCCCAGAGAAGGTCTCGAGCGCGGCCGCGGCCGCCTCGACATCGAGGCCGAGCGCCCAAACAACGCACAAGACGCCCGTCGCATTCGAGACGTTGTGCACGCCGGGGTTGCGCGTGATGGCAGCATCGACATGGCTGCCGTCGGGAAACTCGACGGTGAAGGTGTGCCCTATGCCGGCGCGCCCGGTGACGGTGTAGAAGGCGTCGGCGCCCGCACAGCCGGCAGGACCGTAGGCGATGGCGCGGGGGGCGCTTTTACGGGCAAGCTCGACTAGGCGCGCGTCTTCAGCGCACACCACGGCCGCGCCGTCTGCAGGAATGAGCCCGAGGAAATCGCCGAAGGCCTCGTAGATGGCATCGAGGGTGCCGTAGTGGTCGAGATGGTCGGGCTCGACGTTGGTGACGAGCGCGACGTGGGGGAAGAG
>CAVECB010000003.1:46475-47916 GCA_963614215.1 Ruthenibacterium lactatiformans | reverse complement strand
ACCTGCATGCCGGCCTCGCGGGCACGTGCCAGCTCTGGGTTTTTCTCGGGGATGGCCGACGAAATGACGACGATGTCGGCATCTGCGGGCAGATTGGCCGCGTCATGCCCGATGAAGACCTCGACACCTGCTTGCACCAGCTGCCTAGTGCTGCGCGATTCTTTCATGTCCGAGCCCGAAACGCGGTAGCCACGCTGGGCGGCAACGAGCGCGATGCCGGACATGCCGACCCCGCCTATACCTATGAAATGCAGTTTCTTCACGATGCCCCTTCGCATCCGCTATTTTTTCGCGAGGCGGACCGCCACATCGGCAAGCGTCCTTCGGGCATCGGCACCCGAAAGCCCCTCGCAGGCTTTGCGCATGGTAGCACGGCGTTGCGCGTCGCCGGCAAGGCCGAGGACCGCCGAGGAGAACTGCACACCTTCTACATCCGCGTCCGCGACAAGGACCGCCGCGCCGGAATCGACGTAGGCGCGCGCGTTGAGGGTCTGGTGGTCGCCGCGGGCGTGGGGGTAGGGCACGAGGACGGCCGGCACGTGCAAGGTGGCAAGCTCTGCCAGCGAGGAGGCGCCCGCACGCGAGACGGCGAAATCGCAGGCGGCCATGCACTTTCCCATGTGCTCGATGTAGGGAAAGACCTGCCAGCGGGCCTCTTCTTGCGGACTAAGCGCGAGGGTCTCCTTCACAAAATCGAGGTCTTGCGCGCCGCTTGAGTGCACGACGACGAGGCCGTCTATGGCAAGTAGCTGCTCTTTTAGGGCGCACACCGCCGCGTTCAGGCGATGCGCCCCGAGGCTGCCACCCGTGACGAGCACGACGGTCGCGTCCTCGTCCACCCCGAGCATGGCACGACCTGCCGCGCGGTCGTTTTCCTCAACGCTTTTGCGCACGGGGTTGCCGCAGACGATGCACTCGCCTGCTGGCTTTAAAAACTCGCGCGAGGCCTCGTAGGTGAGTGCGGTGACGTCGGCGCGGCGGGCGAGGTAGTCGTTTGCCATGCCGGGCACAGAGTTCTGCTCGTGGATGACGAGCGGAATTTGCATCGCGTGCGCCGCGCGTCCCACGGGTATGGACACATAGGCGCCAAACCCCAGTACGGCATCGGGGCGGCGCGCGGCAAACATGGCCTCGACCTTTTTCGTGGCAGACAAAAGTTTTTTCGCCGAGCTGAGAAGCGTCCAGGGCTTTGCCTTGTCGAAGCCGGCAACAGAAAGTCCGGTGAACGGAAAGCCGGCCTCGGGCACCAAACGCGCCTCCATGCGGTCGTCCGTGCCCACGAACGCGACCTCGTGCCCGCGCCCGCGCAGCTCGTCGGCGACGGCGAGTGCCGGGTTGATATGGCCGGCGGTGCCGCCGGCAGAAACGACGAAGTACATGCTCATCTCCCCTTTCGAGTGTATCCGCGTGCAGAGCCCGTGTTGCTGCGAGAGGCGCTCGG
>CAVECB010000003.1:27310-46175 GCA_963614215.1 Ruthenibacterium lactatiformans | reverse complement strand
CTGGCGGGTTTTCCCAGCGTGTGCGCGCCGCGACTCTTCCGCGCGCGACGCCTTTTCACTGCCTTGCGCCCTCTCAGCGCCGCGTGCCCTTTCACCGCGCGAGGCGCTTTCACCGCCCCGTGTTCGCCCGAAACGAGACGACGCCTTGCCGGAAGGCCGACCGTCCGCGCGACGCCCCCTTTCACTATGCGAAGAGGCACCCGCACCGCCCCGCCCATCTTCACCCGGCGCAGAGCCCACCACATGCAGGGCCGCACGGCGCTTTTCGCTTTGCGCGTTCACCCGGCTCGAAAACGATACGGACAGCACGAGCCCCACCATGGTGAGCGTCGCCACGAGCGAAGAGCCGCCGTAGCTCAAAAACGGCAGGGCCTTTCCCGTGACGGGCAGAAGGCCGATGACACAGCCCATGTTCACGCAGGCCTGAAAGGCGACCATCACCGTAAGCGACCCGGCGACCGTGCATCCGAGCATGTCGGGGGCGTTGCGGCATATACGTATGCCCGCGTAGGTGAACAAGGCAAAGAGCAGCACTATGGCCACAGTGCCCACCAGCCCGAACTCCTCGCCTATGACAGCGAAGATGAAGTCGGTGTGGGCATAGGGCAAATAGAGGTACTTCTCCTGAGACAGCCCGAGGCCGGCGCCGTTCGTGCCGCCGAGGGCCAGGGCATACAGCGACTGTATGGTCTGGTAGCCCGTATCGCTCGGGTCGCTCCACGGGTCGATGAGCGTCTTTAGGCGCTCGAGGTGGTAGGGCTGCACGATGCAGACAAAGACGGCGTAAAAGGCAATCACCCCCAGCCCGATGAAGACCACCTTCCAGGGTAGACCCGCGAGCACGGTGGCGGCAAGCAGTCCGATGAACAAGATGATGACGGTGCCCAGGTCGGGCTGGCGGAATATGAGGAGGATGGGCACGGCGATGGCCACGACGAGGGCGACCATGAAGTGCTTGAACTCGAGAAGGCCGCTGCGGTACCTGGTCACGAGGCAGCACACGGCAAACACTGTGGTGATCTTTGCGAACTCGGCGGGCTGGAGCGCCACGCCGCCGATGACGATGGAGCGCTCCGCGCCCAAGACCTGGGTGCCGAAGCCTATCTGCGTGGCCACGAGCAGCAACGTCGTGAACACCCACAGACCGGTGAAGAGAAACGTATGCGACCAAAACACGTAGGGAACGCGGGCAAAAAAGACGCAAAACGCTATGCCGATGAGGAGAAAGACCGCCTGGCGGCGCACATAGAAGGCCGGATCGCCGGTGTCGCTGTAGGCCTGCACCGAGGAGGCGGAATAGACCACGACCAGACCGATGATGCACAAAAGCACCACTGCGGCGATGAAGAGCAGGCGCGGCACCATGATTTTTGCCGGGGTGCGCATGAGGCGCGCGACGCCTTCCCTGGCAGCCGAACGGCGCGAGGGCTTGGACGAGGGGGCGGGTGCGGATGAAGACGAGGAGGCCATGGGAGCGCCCGCCCTACTCGCCTTCCGCGTGCGCCACGTGCGTCGTATGTGCCGCGTGCGCCGCGACGAGCTGCTTGAAGACGTCGCCGCGCTCAGAAAAGCCCGAGAACTCGTCGAAAGACGCGCAGGCCGGCGAGAGCAGAACTGTGTCGCCTTGGCGTGCGGCGCTGCAGGCATCCGCGAAGGCATCGCGCATGCCGCACGCGCGTAGGGTGCGGATGCCGGCCGCCTCGAAAGCGTCGGCGAAGCGCTCGGCGGCCTCGCCGTAGCAGACCACGCAGGTGCAGGCCTCTTTTGCGGCGCTGGCCAGCTCGGACAGCGGGCTGTGCTTGTCGCGGCCGCCCGCAAGCAAAACAACCGTGCCCGGCGCAAAGGCCGCGAGCGCCTTGAGCGTCGCGTCTACGTTCGTGGCCTTCGAGTCGTCGTAGAAGGCCACGCCGGCCACCTCGCCTGCAGGCTCGATGCGGTGCGCGAGAGCCGAAAAGGAGCGCAGGGCAGCTGCCACGCCGGCCGCCTCGCAGCCGGCCTCTAGAGCGGCCGTCGCGGCGGCAAGCGCGTTTTCCACATTGTGCGCGCCGCGTATGCGCAGCTCGTCTGCCGCGCACAAGGCCAGCTCAGCGGCGCCGGGAAGCTGCACGCGCAAGATGCCGTCGGCGCCTTGGAAGGCGCACCCCGCCGCGCTTTTTTCGCCCACAACAACGACGCGCACCCCCCGCGCGCGCAAGGCGCCAATCTCTGAGGGCGTGCACACGCCCGCGCCGAGCACCGCAGAACTGCCCGCGCCCAGATTGGCGAGCAGTTTTAGCTTGTCGCGGCGGTAGGCCTCCTGCGAGCCGTGCCAGGAGAGGTGGTCGGAGGTGATGTTTAACAGCACGGCCACATCAGGTGCAAACGAATCGGTCGAGGCGAGCTGAAACGAGGAAAGCTCGGCTACGATGGTCGCGTCGGCCTCGCGCGTGCGCACTGCCTCGAGCGTCGTTGTGTCCTGGGTGTTGCCACAGGCAAGCGCCTTATGCCCGCAGGCGGCGAGCAGGTGGGCAATCAAGGCAACGGTGGTCGTCTTGCCGTTGGTGCCCGTGACCGCAATCCAGCGCGCCGGCGAGATGCGCCAGGCGTATTCCGGCTCGCCGATGCAGCAGGCGGCATGCGCGCGCCCCACCGCATAGAAGTCGCTTGTAGCGGGGATGCCCGGGCTGGGCACACACACGTCGAAATCGCCTTCCACCGCATCGGACAGACGCACGTCGACACCCGCCGCGCAAAGCTCAGACGCGGCGGCGCGGTTTTGGGGAGAGTCCTCGCCGGCGAAAAGGACGACCTCATGTCCTGCCCGGCACGCATCACGTGCCACCGCCTGCCCGCTCACACCTGCTCCCAGCACGCAAAGACGCTGCTTGTCCGCCATATCCGCCGCTCCCTTCCCTACACGCGCGACATGAAGTAGAGGGCAAAACCCAGCGCGGAGAACAGCCCCGTGACGATCCAAAAGCGCATCGTGACCTTCGTCTCGGAAAGCCCTTTTTGCTCGTAGTGGTGGTGCAGGGGCGCCATGAGGAAGACGCGGCGGCGCGTGCGCTTGAAATGCAGGACCTGGATGATGACCGACATCGCCTCGACGATGAAGATCATGCCGATGATGATGCTGAACAGCTCGGTGCCCGTGACGACGGCCAGCGCCGCAAACGCTGCACCTAGGGCAAGCGAGCCGGTATCGCCCATGAAGATGTCGGCCGGGTAGGTGTTGAACCACAAAAAGCCCACGCAGGCGCCGGCGGCCGCGATGGCAAACACCGCCACGTCGAGCTGGTCGCTTGCATATGCGACACCGCACATCGTGATCATCACGATGGTGATGGTGCCGCCGGCCAGACCGTCGATGCCGTCGGTGAGGTTGACCGCGTTAGACATGCCGGCCATGAGCAAGAAGACGAAGACGACGTAGAGCCAGGGGATGCGAAAGCCCGAAATATCGGTCGTGAGCACCCCGAGGTCTATGGAGATGTTGGCCACGGGCACCGTCACGGTCGGCTCGATGCCTAAGCAGTTCACCGCGAGCAGGCAAAAAACAACGGATATAGCCGTGAGGGCAAGCATCTTTTGGTGCGGCAGCAGGCCCAGCGAGCGCTCCTTTGCCACCTTGGAGATGTCGTCGACAAAGCCCAGCAGGCCGGTGAGCAGCGTCGCGCCCAAAACGAGCAGGAGGCGGGCGTTGGGCATGCCGACGAGAAAGATGGAGGCCGTCATCATGAGCAAGATGACGATGCCGCCCATCGTGGGCGTACCCTGCTTCACCAGATGGCCCTGCGGACCGTCGGCGCGGACTTGTTGGCCTATCTGGCGCACCTTCAGCAGGCGTATCCACAGCGGCATCACGACCATGGTGAGCGCCATGGAGATGATGAACGCCAAGAATATCTGGTAGGTAGGGTATTCGCTGAAGAAATCAAACATCTGCCCGCTGCGCCTCCTCGACGATTTTTTCCAAACCCATGAACCGCGACGCCTTCACGAGCACGATGTCTGCAGAACCTAGATGCTCGGCCAGCCAGGACGCGGCGCCTGCCACGTCGTCGAAATGCTGCACGGCACCGGCGGGCATGCCGGCCTCGACAGCGGCAGATGCCGTCTCGGCAGACAGCGTGCCCACGCACACGAGGCGGTCGATGGAAAGCTGTGCTACGCGCTGTCCCACCTGCGCGTGAAGCTCGCGCTCGTCGGCGCCCAACTCGCCCATGTCGCCCAAAACAGCCACGCGCTTGCCCGCGCATTCCATGTCGCGCAAGGCTGCAAGCGCCGCGTCCACAGAATCGGGGTTGGCGTTGTAGGCGTCGTTGACGAAGGTGGCGCCGCGCAGGCCGCGCACGATTTGCATGCGCATCCCCGACGGGCGGGCATCAGCCAAGCCTGCCGCGATTTTTTCGGCGGACATGCCCAGATAGGACGCGACGCATGCGGCGGCCAGCGCGTTTTCCACGTTATGGCGCCCCGGCAGTGCCAGGTGCACCTGCCGTGGCGGCTTGCCATCGCCGCAATCGAGGTAAAACGAGGCGCACGCGTCGGCGTCCATAGAGACCTCGCAGGCACGCACGTCGGCTGTCTCGGACAACCCGAAGGTCTTGCACACAGGCCCGTGCCCGTCTATGCCGGCCGCCTCGCGGATAAGCGGCGTGCGGGGGTCGTCGGCGTTTAGCACGGCAAGCCCGTCGGGCGGCAGCGCGGCCGGCAGCTCGGCTTTCGCCCGTGCGATGGCGTCTTGCGAACCCAAAAGCTCCATGTGCGCCACACCCACGTTGGTGACGATGCCGATGGAGGGCTTCACGAAGGCGCACAGCTTCTCTATCTGGCCGGCGCCGCGCATGCCCATCTCCACCACGAGCACCTCGGTGTCTTTGCCCGCCGCCAGCACGGTCTGGGGCACGCCCAGCTCGTTGTTGTGGTTGGCCTGCGTGGCGACCACGTTGAAGGAACGGCGCAAGACAGCCGCGACGAGGTCTTTGGTCGAGGTCTTGCCGGTGGAACCCGTGACGCCCACGACGATGGCGCGAATCTGCGCGCGCCACCAGCCGGCCAACGCGCTGATGGCCTCGATAGCATCGTCTACCACGACGATAGGGCAGGAAAACTCGCCTGCCACCGCACAGACGGCATCGTTCGGGCGGCGCGTGCACACCACGCAGCCGGCGCCTGCCATGGCGGCCTGGGCGATAAAGTCGTTGCCGTCGACACGCGCGCCGGCGACGGCCAAGAAAATGTTGTCTGCGGCCAACTCGCGCGTGTCCCAGACAAGTCCTTTTGCCACGCGCGACGCGCCCGCATCATCAGAAAGCAGCTCGCCGCCCGTGACCTCGGCTATCTTTTTCGCGTCGATCTCTATCACAGGGCATCGATCTCCTCGGCCGCGACGACCCGGTCGTCAAAGGGCAGCTTTTCGGTGCCCACTATCTGGTAGTCCTCGTGCCCCTTGCCGCATATGAGCACGGCGTCGCCGCTTTCGGCAAGCGAAAGCGCAAGGCGTATGGCGGCCCGGCGGTCGCGCTCGACGTGCACGCGCGTGCCGGGTGCCTCCATGCCGGGCAGTATCTCGTCGATGATGGCCTGCGCGTCTTCGGTGCGCGGGTTGTCGGAGGTGACGACGGCGATGTCGGCCGACAGTGCGGCCGCCCCCATCTTCGGACGTTTGTCGCGGTCGCGGTCGCCCCCGCAGCCGAACACGCAGATGACGCGCCCCGGGGTGACGTCTGCCACAGCAGAGATGGCCTTGGCGACGGCATCCGGCGTGTGCGCGTAGTCCACGAGCACGCCAAAGGGGGGCTGCTTGCCGCTTTTGCCCTGCACGCTTTGCATGCGCCCCGGCACCTGCGGCGCAGATGCGAGGGCCTCGCAAATGGCCTGCGGGGTATATCCCAAGGCCACGCCAACGCCGGCGCATACGAGGGCGTTTTCCACGTTGAAACGCCCCACCAACGGCAAGGCGAACTCGTCTGCGCGCTGGCCGCCAAACGAAAGCGTGAGAAGCGTCGTGTGCGGCGCGTAGACGGCGCGCTCTAGGTGCACGAACGCCTCGCGCCTCGCGCCGACCGTCAAGACCTCGTGGCCGGCGTCCTCGCACATCTGCACGAGGCGCCTGCCGTGCTCGTGATCGATGCACACGACGCGCGCGCCCACTTCATGTTCGGTGAACAGGCGCGCCTTGGCCGCGAAGTACGACTCCATGGTCTTGTGGTAGTCGAGGTGGTCTTGAGAGAGGTTGGTGAAAGCCGCGACGGCAAAGCGCGTGTCCGCGATGCGGTCCAAGTCGATGGCATGGCTCGACACCTCCAACGCGGCCACGCCCACGCCCGCGTCCACCATATCGGACAGCAGCGCCTGCAAATCGCGGCTTTCCGGCGTGGTGCGAAGCGAAGGGCGGCGCTCGTCGCCCACGTGCACCTCGACCGTGCCCACGAGGCCGGTCTTCACATGCGCGGCATGCGCGGCCATGTGCTCGACGAGAAATGCCGTCGTCGTCTTTCCATTCGTGCCGGTAACGCCCACAAGCGAGAGCTTTTCGGCAGGACGCCCGAAGAAGTTAGCCGCGCACAAAGCCAGCGCCCGGCGCGTGTCGGCCACTTTAACCTGGGGCACGTCGCAGCCGGCGAGCGGGCGCTCGACCACGAGGGCGGCAGCCCCCGCGGCGACGGCGGCTTGTGCGAAATCGTGGCCGTCTGCGCGCGCGCCCGGCACACAGAAGAAAAGCGACCCGGGTTTTACCTCCGAGGAGGCATAGACGACGTCGTTTACCTGCACGGCCTCGATGCTTCCGGACACGACGTCGTGTTCCACGCCGCAAAAGACCTTCTCGATTGCAAGTTGCATATGCGTTTTCCTGCCGCCCCTCGCCCGACCTCGTCTGAAATCCAAACGAATATTTAACTTCTATCGGGGCTGATTTGATAGCACCCGATGGCAAACGACATGATATCGGCAAAAACAGGCCCGCACACAGGGCCGCCGCCCGCCTCGGTCTGGGGCTCTTCGACCGTCACGATGCACACAAGGTCGCTCGTGGAGCCTTCCAGCCACCCGGCAAACGACACAATGTAGGCGCCCGCGCGATAGCGCCCCGAATTGTCGGCGACCTCGGCCGTGCCCGTCTTTCCCACCACGTCAAAACCCTCGATGGCCGCGGCGCTGCCGGTGCCCTCCTCGCTTGCCACCACCTCGCGCAGCATGCCGGTGACCTGCGCGCACACCTCGGCGTCGCATGCCGTGGAGGTGGCGGAAAACTTCTGTGCGTAGCCGCGCGAGGCCTCCTCGTCTTGGATCACCTCGGTGAGGAAATGCGGCGTGCGCAAGGTCCCGCCCTGCTCTAGAGCGCAGTAGGCGCGCGCCATCTGCAAGGCGCTCGTGCTCAGGCCTTGCCCGAAGGTGATGTTGGCCTCCTGCACGCCGTCCCAATCCGAGGTCTGCTCCAACAGCCCGGAGACAACGCCCGGGAAATCCGTCTCGGGTTTTACCCCTATGCCAAATGCCTTGTAGGTCTCGCGCAGCTGCTCGTTGGACAGCGTTTCGCCGGCTTTCACCATGCCGATGTTGGAGCTTTGCGCGATGATGGACGTCAGGCTCAGCTCCAGGTCGCCGTGCTCGTGCGAGTCGGTCACCGTGGAGTCGTAGACCTGCAACTTGGAGGGCACGGAAAACACGGTGTCGGGCGTTGTGTCCGTGTGCTCCAAGACCGCCGCAGCGGTGAGTGCCTTAAAGGTCGAGCCCGGCTCGTAGGAATCGTTCACGCTCCAAATTTTTCCCACGTCCAGACCCCAAGAAAGCTTCTCGCCGCTTGCATCGGCCGCTTCTTCGTCCGTACCACCTGCGTCGGCCGCTTCCTCGTCTGTCGCCTCTTTTTGCGTGAACGAGCACGCCGCATATATCTCGCCGGTGGCCGCGTCCACCACCGTGGCAGAGCCGCCCTTGGCCTTGTACTCCTCGATGGTCGACAGCAGGCTCGTCTCGCAGCGCTGCTGCAGTTTTATGTCGATGGAAGTCTTGATGGAGCTGCCCGTCGCGTCTGTGGCGTCCGTGCCGCTCGTGACCCCGACCATCGGGATGCCCTTCAGCCCCTGCGTGACGTCGCTGGTGCCGCTCGAGCCAGACAGTATGTCGTTGTACTGCATTTCAAGGCCGGCGATGCCGTTGCCGTCCACGTCGATGGAGCCTATCACCTGCGTGCCGGTCTCGTCGTTGGGATAGACGCGCTTGCTGTCGGAGAGGTAGTGGATGCCCGCGAGGTTTTTCGACTTCAGCTCTTCTTTCAGCGCCTGGGCCACGTCGGCGTCTGCCTTGCGCTTGATGTAGACAAACGAGGTGTTAGGCGTCGTTACCAGCGACAGGCAGTCCGCGTAGGCGAGCTTGTAGGGTGCTTCGAGATGGGCGGCCAGCACGCGTGCAACCCCCTCGGCGTCTGTTATCTCGCTCGGGTCGGCATAGATGGTCGTGGCGTCGATGCTGGCCGCGATGGTCTCGCCGTTGCGGTCGTAGATGGTGCCGCGCTTCACGGTCTGCACGACCTCGGTGGTGTGCGAGTCGCGGGCCTTTTGCGCGTTCTCGTCGGCGTCGATGACCTGCACCCACACGAGGCGGGCCACGATGGCGGCAAACAGCAGGGTGAACACCAAAAGTATCGTCCAGTCGCGCGTGGACGGCGCCCTCTCGAATATCGTTGTGCGTTTCTCGCGTGCCATGCGGCGGCCCAAAGCGGCGCGTGCGTCCTAGTCGCAGGCCGCGGCGGCGCGGGCGCTTTCTATTGTGCCGGATATGGATATCTTGCCGTTGGAAAAGGTCGCGATGGAGGGCACGGCGTCCACCTCGATGAAGGAGGCGTCGGTGTCCACGCTCATGCCAAGTCCTGCGGCGGCGGATTCGAGGCGCGCGGGGCTCGTGAGCCGGGAATGCTCCAGCTCCAGGTTGGTCGTGGCGGCCTGCGCGGTCTTTATCTGCCCGGCGAGGCGCTCGGTGTTTGCCATGGTCTGCAGCGTCGAGGCGTTCATCCACACACTGATGAAGGCGGCGGCGGCGATGAGGGCGGCACACGCAATGACGGCCTTGAAGAGCAGCGACTGCGCATAGCTGATGCCCGCCGGCTTGCGCCCGGCGCCGTCGTGGGCGCGAAGACGCGGCTTGCGGCCAAGCTCGCGGACGCGCTCGTGCTCGCGCGAGGTCTGCGCCTGCTCGCGTTCGAGCTGCTCGAAGTCGACGGCTGCCGAGCCGTAGGCGTAGCGAGAACGATCGTATGCCGCCCGACCCGCGCCCGCACTTGCCTGCGCGCGGCCCGCGTGCCTGGCCTGGCCTGCCTGGCGATGCCCGCCGCCCTGCCCAGACGCGCCGCTTCTCGATGCGTTGCGTGCGGCGTAGCTTCCCTGCGTGCGATACGCACCGTATGCCATCTCGTGCACCTCCTTTCCTCTTTGCCGCTGCGCCTCTTTGCGCAAACACGCCCCAAGGGCATGTGCCGCGCCTTTTCCTACAACTTCCTCGCTGCCCGCAAAAGCGCGCTGTGCGCCCGCGGGTTTTCTTCAATTTCTACTGCCGACGCGTGCACCGGCTTGCGCGTCAGCACCTCGAGCACCGGCTTTCGCCCGCATGCGCACACCGGCAAATCCGGCGGGCATATGCAAGGCCTCTCCGCTTTGCGAAAGCTCTCCTTCACGATGCGGTCTTCGAGCGAGTGATAGCTGATGACCGCGATGCGCCCGCCCGGGTTCAACCAGCGTATGGCCGCGTCCAGACCCTCGCGCAATGCGTCCAGCTCGTGGTTCACTTCTATGCGCAGCGCCTGGAAAGTGCGCTTTGCCGGGTGCCCGCCCTCGCGTCGGGCGGCGGCCGGAATCGCGCGCTTCACTATGTCGACGAGCTGGAAGGTGGTCTTGACGGGGTGCCCGCGCCGCTCGTCGCACACGAATCGAGCGATGCGGGCAGCCCACTTCTCCTCGCCGTATGCAGACAGTACGCGCGCAAGCTCGTCTTGCGGATAGTCCGCAAGCACGTCTGCCGCACACATGGTCTGCGTCTGCGGGTCCATGCGCATGTCGAGCGGGGCGTCTGTGCGATACGAGAAACCGCGCTCGGGGAAATCGAACTGGGGAGAGCTCACTCCCAAGTCGAGCAGGACCGCGTCGACGCCTGGCACGGCAGCCTCCACAAGCAAGTCGTCCATGTGGGAAAAATTCCCCTTCAACAAGACGGGCTTGTCGTGAAGGCCCGAGTCGGCCAGTGCCTCAGACGCCGCTGCAAGCGCTGCATCGTCTTGGTCGATGCCGAGGAGCAGGCCATCTGGCGCGATTGCGCGCGCAGCGGCTCTTGCGTGCCCCGCGCCCCCCAGCGTGCAGTCCAGATAGACATCACCTGGATGCAAGTCGAGTGCGCTGAGCACTTCCTCCAGCATGACGGGAGTGTGCCGGTATTCGCGTTTCAACGTGCTGCTCAGTCTTCGAGGAGGTCGTCGATGGAAAACGAATCGTCGTGCCGTGCGAACTTCCGCGAATCCCAAAGCTCGATGTGGTCGTCGTTGCCGGTGACGGTCACATCTTTTTCGATTGAAGCCCGCACACGCTGCTTGGCCGGAATCTTCACGCGGCCGGCAGCATCGATGTTCACGCTTTCAGCCGAACGCGTGAGCGCCGAACGAAGCTCGATGTGCGCGCGCTTGCGGGGGTCGTAGCCGCCCTCTTCTTTCGGGAAGAAGGAGTCCACCCAGTTAAGGAACGCCTCTTCGGAAAAGACGTAGAGGGCCTCATCGAAGCCGGGGACAATCACGACCTCGTCCGGCAGCGCCTTGCGCATCTTGGCGGGAAGCGACACACGCCCTTTATCGTCGACGGACCGCTCGTCCGTGCCGAAGAAACGCATGTGCCACCTCCCCGCGCAAGCAAGCTTCTAAGAGCAGCCCCCCGTGCTGTGATTAGGCTTCGGTTGAGGGGCTGCGTTTGGGAATATATCCCATTTCCCCCCACTTCTCAACATCTTTTTCCCACCCAGCCCCTCAAAGGCCACCTCAAAGGGCGTGCGCGGCCCTTGCCCGGACAGGGGCAAACGCAACATCTTGTGCATGGTGAAAACTGCGGCACAATCCCTAGGCCGCGTGGCGCGGTGGGAGGTCGTGGGAAATTTTTTCGTGAAGAGTAGGCGGGCGCGAACCACAAGCGGGCGGCCCACCCAAAAAAGCGTGACAAAAGGAGAAGACGGCGCGAGAAGAATCAGTAGTCGGCGGCGGCAGGCGATGCCATCCACGCGTCGAGGAACTCCTTGTAGCAATCCGCCTCGACGGCCTCGCGCGCGCGGCGCATCAAGTCGAGCAGGAAATAGATGTTGTGGATGGACAGCAGCGTCGAATGCAACATCTCGTCGGTCTTCACCAGATGCCGTATATAGGCCCGCGAGTAGCTTCGGCACACCGGGCAGGAACACTGCTCGTCAAGCGGCGCATCGTCGAGGCGATACTTCGCGTTGCGCATGTTCATGCGGCCTTGGCTGGAAAACGCCGTGCCCATGCGGGCCGTGCGCGTGGGCAACACGCAGTCGAACATGTCGATGCCGCAGGCCACGCCGCGCACGAGCGTCGTCGGGTTGCCCACGCCCATGAGATAGCGTGGCTTGTCCGCGGGCAGCGCGGCGGCCACGGCCGGCAGCTGGGCGAGCATAATCTCGTGGTCTTCTCCCACCGAGTAGCCGCCGATGCCATATCCGGGGAAATCGAGCGCCCGCACACGCTCGGCGCTTGCCGCGCGCAAATCCTCAAAGACGCCGCCTTGCACGATGCCAAACAGCGCCTGGTCGTCGCGCACGTGCGCCTCCTTGCAGCGGGCCGCCCACACTGCCGAGCGCTCGACGGCCGCAGCCACCTCGTCGCGCGTGGCCGGATAGTGCGTGCACTGATCGAGCTGCATGATGATGTCGCCGCCGATGGCCTCTTGCACGCGCATGTTGTCCTCGGGGGTCCAGCGATGCTTGCTGCCGTCCACGATGCTGGTGAAATTGATGCCGTCGGCGTCGAGCTTGAGCGTGTGCGCGAGGCTGAACACCTGAAAGCCGCCGCTGTCGGTGAGGATGGGTCCGTCCCAGTTCATGAACTTGTGCACCCCGCCGAACTTCTCGAGCACCTCGGTGCCCGGGCGCAGGTAGAGGTGGTAGGTGTTCGCGAGGATGATCTGCGCGCCCACCTCGTGCAGCTGCGGCACGGTCACCCCCTTCACCGTGGCCCGCGTGCCCACCGGCATGAAGATGGGGGTCTCTATCACGCCGTGCGGCGTGTGGAAACGCCCGCGCCGGGCCGCCGTGGCCGAATCTTGCGCCAGCAAGTCGAATTCGAACATGCGCCGTCTCCTCTCCCTAGAGCAAAAGCATCGCGTCGCCGAAGCTGAAAAAGCGGTATCCCTCGCGCTTGGCCTGCTCGTAGGCATCCATGATGTGCGCGCGCCCCGAAAACGCCGACACGAGCATCATTAGCGTCGAGCGCGGGACATGGAAGTTCGTGACGATGGCGTCCACTACCTTAAACTCGTATCCCGGCAAGATGAAGAGGTCGGTGGCCGCGCGGTTTTGCGGCTCGACCGCACCGGTTTTCGCGGCGGCAGACTCCAGCGAGCGCACCGAGGTCGTGCCCACGGCGATGACGCGCCCGCCCGCCGCCTTGGTCTCGGCCACGGCCTGCGCGGTGGCAGGCGGCAGTGTGTAGCGCTCCGTGTGCATGGCGTGCTCGGCCGGATCGTCTTCTTCCACGAGGCGAAAGGTGTCCAGCCCCACCTCTAGATCCACCTGCGCAAAGCGCGCGCCCGCAGCTTTCACGCGCGCGATCAGCTCCTCGGTGAAGTGCAGGCCGGCCGTCGGTGCGGCGGCGCTTTTTTCCTCTTGCGCATAGACCGTCTGGTAGAGCTCCTCGTCGCCGGCGTAGTCTTTGATGTAGGGCGGCAGAGGCGTGTGGCCCAGCTCATGGAGCACGGAGGCGACATTTTGTGCGGACGCGTCCGGCGGCAGGGTGAAACGGACAGCGCGGCTGCCGTTGTCGGGGTCGATGCCCACCACCTCGCCGAGCAAAAGCGGCGCGCCCGCAGGCGATGTGCCACCCTTTCTTCCGCTGGAATATGCACCGGGTTCTTCACTGGCACCGGCATCGGCGCTGGCACCTGCACCTGTGTCGCCCTCTTCACCATGCACATCGTCGGTCTCACGCGCACCGTCGCCTGCGCGAAACTCGATGCGCGCCCCGGGTTTAAGGCGCTTGCCCGGGCGCACCATGCAGTTCCAGGTCTGCTCGCAGGCATCCGCGCGCGCATCTGCCACGCGGTCGAGCAGCAAACACTCGACGCGTCCGCCCGTCGCCTTGCGCCCGAACAGGCGCGCGGGCAGCACGCGCGTGACGTTTACCACGAAAAGGTCGCCCGGCCGCACATACTCCACGATGTCGGAAAAGACGCGATGCTCGATGTGCCCGTCGCGGTCCAGGACCATGAGCTTGCACGAGTCGCGCGGCACGGCGGGTGTTTGGGCTATGTAGGTTTCGGGAAGTTCGTAGTCGAAATCGTCGGTCTTCATCTGCTCTCCTTAAGTGAATGCATGATGATAGCAAAGGCGTGGCCGGCGCGTCTGTCTGCGCGACGGCACACGAGCGGCAAAGCAAAGGAGCGCGTCCCATGGTTAAAACCGTCTTCAAGACCGTCACCCTCATGGTCGTCATCCTCTTCATCGCCGTCTTCGGCTACTTAGGTATATGCGTGGCCACGGGCAACACGATGCCGCTGTCGTTTGTGCAAGGCGTCGTCTCGGGCAAAAGCGTCACGTCGTCGGCGGTGGCAGCGGCCACGGGCACCGCATCCGGCAACGCGCTCGACGTGGCGGCAGAAAAGCTCGGGCTGAGCACAAGCGAGATGCAGGAAGTGGCCGAGATAGCCGCAGACCTCGGCGTGGACGTCAACGACGCCGACCAGGTCAACGAGGTGGTCACGAAGAACCTAGACAAGGTAGACGACGTACAGTCTATTGTCGCGCAGGCCCAATCCGGCCAGATCTCGCAGGCAGAGGCCGAGGCAAAGATTTCCTCGCTTCTCGATTTGGGGTAGCGCGAGGCGGCCGTGAAGCTTTTGCTGCATGCCTGCTGCGGGCCGTGCGCGCTCGAGCCGGTCGACGTTTTTGCAGGCGAGGGCGTAAAGCTTGCCATCGACTACGCGAACCCAAACATCCATCCGCACGACGAATACGAGCGGCGCCTGGGCGTGCTGCGCGAGTTCGTGGCAAAGCCGCACGGGCTACCCCTTTTCACCGAAGACTACGACACGGGCGCCTGGGAGCGCGAGGTCGGGCGCTTCGGTGAAGACCGCGAGAGGCGTTGCCGTGCCTGCTATGCCATGCGTCTGGAGGCGGCGGCTGTGCGAGCCGAAGAGGCGGGGTTTGACGCCCTGTCCACGACGCTGAGCATCAGCCCCTACCAGTTCACCGACATCATCTACGAGGAGCTGGAAGCGGCATGCATACGCCACGGCCTCGCGTGCGTCTTCCGCGATTTCCGCTGCCGCTACGGGCAGGCCACGCGGCGCTCGCGCGAGCTGGGGATGTATCGCCAAAACTACTGCGGCTGCCGCTTTTCTGTGGCCGAGGCTGCCGAAGAGCGCGCACAACGCGCCGCGATGCGCGAGACGGAGCGCCTGGAACGGCAGGTGGCTCGGATGTATGCCGCCGCTTGCGGCATCGCGGCCCAGGAAAGCGAGCTGTAGCAAAAAAGCGCGCCGCAATGCCCCCACACGGCCGCTCGCCGGGCAACGCCCGCACACCTTAGCTGGCAGCTAATGCCCGCGTCTTCCTTTCCCCCTACCCTGCTTTTCGGCAACTTTTCAAGACACGGGAGGAAAACATGAAGAACGCCGGAGAAAAGTTCAAGAACATGAAAACGTGGCAAAAAGTTGCCGCAATCGTCATCGTTGTCGTGATCTTGGGCGGCATCATCGGGGCATTGGGCGGCGCAAGAAAAGTCACGGCTCCCGATGTAGTGGGAATGGGTCTTAACGACGCGGAAAAAGCCCTCATCGATGCGGGTTTCAGCCAGCAAAACATCAAGTCGGAACGCGAAGACGGAAAAATGATATTGAACAAAGACGGCAAAATCGTCTCGAGCCAAGACCCGACCCCGGGCTCGGAATGCACCGGGTCGACGCAGGTCAAACTCATGATAAAGACAACGAAGCAAGATGCAGAAGAGGAAGCGAAGACCATAATAGAGCCTCTCCTGGAAAAAAATTGCAAAGAAGCGGTCGCCCAACTTGAAAATGCGGGGTGGACGGTGAAAACAACCCTACAGAAGACGGGGTATGAATATAGTGCAGAGGACAGGGAAGAACTCGACCTTCTGACAACAGGGTACACAGTTAGCGATGCGGAGAAAAAAGAGGTCACGCTATATGTGAACACCCAGTTCAACATCGATGCCGAAAAGCAGCAAGACGAGATTTCTCGTGTGCTTTCGGAAAAACTCGACCGCGAGACGGCCTTGGACGCGGTGAGGGCGTACGGGAAAAAGGCGTATCCGTACGGTTTCAAACTAAGAACAACCGGGACGACCACAACGACTACAAGCGCTCAAGATGAAAACACGTGGTTTATCAAGGGGTCGTGCAACATAACCAACGAGAACAAGGCAAAAGCGAAGGACCTGACCTTCGAGTGCAAGGTCACGGGGACAAACGAGAATCCCGTCGTCAGCGACTTCATGGTTTATTAGGCAAAGGGCACGAAAAAGGGTGTCGGGGCGGTCTGCTACCATGCGCGCGAGAAGATACAGAGTCTTTGAGAAGAGGCGGCGCGTGCAGGAGCAGACCTACCTGACAGACGAACTGCTGGAAAGCATCCTGCATGCCCGCACGCCCGAGGCCGCAGCCGAACTGGCGCACACGGACGCGCCCGACTTGGCCGGATTTCTAAACGAGATGCTCGAGCGCAAGGGGCTGCGCCGCATCGACGTGGTGCACGCGGCCAACCTCAACGAAACCTTCGGCTACCAGATATTCACCGGCGCGCGACGCCCCTCGCGCGACAAGGTGCTCGCGCTCGCGTTTGGGCTGGGGCTGGACCTGCACGAGACGCAGCGGCTCTTGAGCCTGGCCGACGCGGGCAGCCTCTACAGCAAGAACAGGCGCGACGCCATCATCATCTTCTGCATCGCACACGGATACACGCTCGGGCGCGCAGACGACGAGCTGTATCGCTTCGGCGAGAAGACGGTAAGCGACGATGCGTGAGGCGGGCGCAGCGCGGGCGGGCGAGGAAGGCGCTGCGGCGTTTGCAGCGAGTGAAGGAGACGGCGTGAATGCGGGCGCAGGCACGTCGGGTAAAGGCGCCGGCGCAAATACGGGCGCAGGCGACGAGCTGGCTCGCGAAATGGCCGCCTTCGACGCGAGCCGCGCCTGGACCACCGAGAAGCTGCTGAAGGAATCGGCCGTGGAGCGCACCGAGCTCGTGGCAGACGCGGCCGGGCGGCGCTACATACGCAAGTACATCGACCTAGAGGGCGCGAGCGACGCAGGCAGCGCGGGCACGGGCGAAAGCTCGACAGTCGGCGCAGGCGCGGGCGTGACAGAGCGCCATCCCTACGAGATGCTGCCCGAGATAGGCTGTCCCTTCCTGCCGCAGGTGCGCATGGCAGAGGTGGTGGCCGACAAGCTCGTCGTCGTGGCCGACTACGTGCCCGGCTGCGATCTGCGCGCGCTTGTCGACGAGAGCGGCCCGCTCGGCCTGGCCCGCGCGCAGCGCATGGCTCGCTGCGTGTGCATGGCCCTAAGCGCCCTGCACGAGGCCGCCAATCCCCCAATCGTGCACCGCGACGTCAATCCGGGCAACATCATCGCAAACGGCGAGGTCGCCGTGCTCGTGGACCTGGGAGTCGCGCGGGTACACCGCGACGATGCCGTACGCGACACGCGCCTGCTGGGCACGGCGGGCTACACCGCCCCCGAGCAGTACGGTTTCAGGCAGACCGACGCGCGCGCCGACATCTACTCGCTGGGCATGGTCGTGCGCTTCATGCTGACGGGGCGCGAACCGGGGCACGCGCTGCGAGCTGGCGAGATGCCGGCAAGCATCGTCGCCGTCGTGGAGAAGGCCACGAGCTTCGATCCGTCGGCGCGCTACCAAAGCGCCCGCGAGATGGGCGCCGACTTGGAGGCCGCCTTCGAGGCCGCGCAGGGAAACCAAGGCTTTTCCGCCGGCGCGTGCGCCGATGCGCCTGCCAAGACGCACATTGCGGAAAACCCCGCAGCCCCGAGCGCGCCTGCACCACCCGCGCCGCCCGCCGCGGAAAACTTCACGGCCGCGCCCTCGTTCGCGCCAAACGACGCGCCAAAGCCGACATCCCCCGCAAGCGACACAGACGTCCCTTCCCCAAGCGCGCCGCCAAAAGACAGCTCCTCGAGAGCCGACCTTTCGAAGGCCGCGCACATACTCTGGCGCATGTGGCAGGCGCTTGCCGGCGCCTTCACCGTCATCGCAGACGCCGGCCTCGTGGCCGTGAGCGTGAACTACGCGCGCCCGGGGGTGAGCGTCTTTGCCGCCCTGATGGGCGTCTTCTTCATCACCATCCCCCTGCTCGCCTTGGCAAACCCCGGCGACTGGCTTGCCCGCCTGCACCTCTTCTCCAAATCCAGACACCCCCGCATCTGGCGCGCCTTTGCCGTCGCGCTGGCCAGCATCGCCATCTTCATCGTCCTTGCCATCGCCGTCCAGGCAGCCGGCCTCGAGCTGGGCGAGCCGTTCCAATAAACGCAGAGCAGCTGTTTCGTTGTCGCGCGCTCCGGCATCCGGCAATTCGATGCGCCCTTTCGGCAATTCAACGCGCAAAAACGGACTTTGGGCGACGTTTCGGCGCCTCCGTTTTCGCGTTGCGGGCGATTTTGCGCAAAAGGAGACTTCTGGCGATAGTGAAAGGGGTGAATCCTGTCGCCCGAAGTCGATAATCGCGCATTTGGTGCGCAAAAACGGACTTCGGGTGTCACCGAATGTCCCTTTTTGCGTAAAGCCGCCGCCGCATGCCATGTGCGATACTTGCAGGCGCACATGATGCGCGGCACCGCAGCCGAAACGCGGCGAGGTGCGCGAGACAAACAAAGGAGAAACGACGGACATGAAATGCGTATCGTGGAACGTGAACGGGCTGCGGGCTGTGGCCAAGAAGGGCTTCGAGGAGAGTTTCCGCGCGCTCGACGCCGATATCTTCGCCATCCAAGAGACCAAGCTACAGGCAGGACAGGAGCCCGTTTCCTTTAACGACTACCACGAGTACTGGGCATATGCCGAGAAAAAGGGGTATTCGGGCACCGCCGTGTTCAGCCGCATCGAGCCGCAAGGCGTGGCATACGGCATCGGGGATGCGCGCTTTGATGCGGAAGGGCGAACGGTCACGCTGGAGTTTCCCGATTTCTTCTTCGTCTGCGTCTACACGCCCAACGCCCAGCACGGCCTAGCGCGCATCGATTTTCGCTGCGCGTTCGAAGACGCCTTCCGCGCATACCTGGCAGGTCTTGCCGAAAAGAAAGGCGTGGTCGTGTGCGGCGACATGAACGTGGCCCACGAACCCATCGACCTAGCGCGGCCAAAAGAAAACGTCGGCAACGCGGGGTTTTCGGACGAGGAGCGCGGCAAATTCGACGAGCTGCTCGACGCCGGCTTCATCGACACCTTCCGCGAGCTGCACCCAGACGAGGCCGGACGCTACTCGTGGTGGAGCTATCGCATGAAGGCCCGCGAGCGCAACGTGGGGTGGCGCATCGACTACTTCCTGGCCAGCGAGTCGCTGCGCGAGCAGGTGAAGGCCGCCGAAATCCACGACGACGTGATGGGCAGCGACCACTGCCCCGTGAGCCTCGAGCTCGACATCTGATTAAGG
>CAVECB010000003.1:0-27190 GCA_963614215.1 Ruthenibacterium lactatiformans | reverse complement strand
GGTTTTCGCCGTCTTGCCCGTTTCCAGCTGCCCGATGCCGCGCTGCGGCAGGCGCGCGTGAAGCGCCCACACGAGCAAGGCGACGCCCGCAAGCACCATGGGCAAGCTGAGTAGCTGGCCCATGGTGCCCCAGCTGCCGAAGAAATAGCCTATTTGCACGTCGGGCAGGCGCACAAACTCGACGAGTATGCGAAACACCCCGTAGAGCACGAGAAATGCGCCGAGAAAGAATCCGCGCGGCCGCGGCGGGTCGCATTTGCGGCTCAGGCCATAGAGGACAATGAAAATGACGACGCCCTCCAGAGCCGCCTCGTAGAGCTGGCTGGGATGCTGCAAAGTGCCCGAGCCGGTGAAGTCCACGCCCCAGGCAAGCGTCGTGGCCGCGCCGTAGAGCTCGCCGTTCACGAAGTTTGCGAGCCGCCCGAAAAACAGGCCCACCGGCACCGCGCAGGCCACAAGATCGGCTAGGGTCAGATACGGGATGCGATAGACACGCGAAAAGACGGCCCCGGCAAGCAGTGCCCCGACCATGCCGCCGTGAAAGGACATGCCACCTTTGTTCACCGCGAAGATCTCGAGCGGCTCGGCCAGGTAGTGCCCATCGCCGTAGAAAAGGCAGTACCCCAGGCGCGCGCACACCACGATGCCAATGGCCAGATAGCACACAAAGGCGAGCACGTCGTAGGGCGCGAAAGGAATCTTCCAGTGGCGTGCGCGGCGGCAGACCACGACGCCTGCGAGCGCAAACCCCGCGATGTAGGCGATGCCGTACCAGCGCACGGACAAAGGCCCTATCGAGAGGGCCACGGGGTCGAGCATGTGCCATAAGTCGTTGAGCATGAAGCGCATGGTACCATGTGCACATGGAAACGAAACAGCACTATACGACGCTTGTGGTGGGGGCAGGGCCGGCGGGTGCCATGTGCGCCGCCGAGGCCGCGGCAAAAGGGCCGGTTCTGCTCGTGGATGCCTTCTCCTTGCCGCGCGAGAAAAGCTGCGGCGGCATGCTCAACGAATACGCCCAGGCCTTCTTGCACGAGCGCTTCGGGCAGATAGACGCGCGCCTGCTCTCGGACCCACAGCGCATCGACTTTCGCTTCTTTGACTGGGACCGCGACATACGCAAGGCCACGACCCTGCATTTCGTGAACGCCAACCGCAAGGCCTTCGACGACTGGTTGTTGCACACGCTGCCAGACGCGGTGGAGGTGCGCCAGGCCACGCGTCTGGTCTCGCTTTCCCAGACAAGCGAGGGCGTGGAGGCCATGCTGCGCGCGGCAGACGACGCAAACGCCGCGCCTGTGCACGTGACCTGCGACTATCTCGTGGGTTGCGACGGCCCGCGCTCGACCGTGCGCCGCTGCCTGCCCGTGCCCCAGGTCGCGCTCTACCGCACCCTGCAAGACTACCTGCCGCTGGAAAAGCCGCTCGAGCCCTTCTTCGACTGCGTGTACGCGCGAGGCCTAGGCGACGCGTACGGCTACGGCTACGTCATCCCCAAGGGAAAGCTCGCCATCGTGGGTAGCGTCTTTTACCCGGGGGCGCGCCGCGTGCACGAGGTGCACGAGCGAGCGCTGGAAATGTACCGCTCGTTTTACCCCTACCGGCTGCAGGCCGAGCGCCGCGAGGCGTGGACGGCGGCGCAGGTGAAAAACAGCGACGACATCGCCTGCGGGCACAAGCGCGTGCTGCTGGCCGGCGAGGCAGGCGGCCTGTTTTCGCCCAGCTCCGGCGAGGGCATCAGCTTTGCGTTGAATTCCGGGGCCCGCGCGGGCAAGGCAATTGCGGCGGCGCGGGAGGGCGCAACGGTGCTGGGCACGCGCACGCACGCCTCCTGGGATGAATCCGACGCGCTGCGCCTCTATCGCGCGAGCATGCAGCCGATTGTGACCAACATCAAGCGGCGGCTGCGCTACTTTCCTGTGCTCGACTCCGATTGGGGCAAAGACCTCGCGCGTTTCGCGCCGGACGCGCTCGTGGATTTCGTCGCGCACCGCATCTAGGGAAAACGGCCGCATCGCTGCGGCTTAGGCGGCCGTCTCGTCGCGGCCGACGCGAGCCTTCACCCGCCCCTAGGCGCCCTCTTCATCCTCGTCTTCGTCTTCCCAGCCGGCTTCCTCAATCTTTTGCTCTTGGACCGAGCGAATCGACTCGGCCTCAATGAAGACGGCGGTGGCCTGCGGCCAGCGAGCGTGCAGGCGGCGCTCCAAATCGTCCACACACGAGAGCACGTCGTAGGCGGCAAGGCTTGGGCGAAACGTCGCGTCGATAGCGATGAGCAGCGAAGATGGGCCCATGTACATGGTGAGTATGCGCCCGCAGCTCATCACGCGGTCGTCGGCCTCCACTATCTCGCGCAGCTCGGTGAGGGCGTGGTGCTTCATCCCCTCGCCCACGAGCAAATCTTTCGTCTCGCGCAGCAATATGATGGCGACCGTGCACAGCAGCAGGCCGATGACGATAGAGCCCGCGCCGTCGAAGTAGAGGTTGCCGGTGTGATGGCACACGAGCGTCGTGATGAACGCGACGATAAGCCCCAGCTCGGCGGCCGTGTCCTCCAGCACCACGGTGTACAGCGACGGATCTTTCGTGTCGCGGATGAACTTCAGCGGCCCTGTCTCGCCGCGCGCCTCGTTGAACTGCTTGATCGCGATGCCTAGCGTGATGCCCTCGATGATCATGGCCAAGACGAGCACCACGTAGTTCAGGGTCGTGTCGCCTAGGGGCGCGTGGGTGCCCGCCATCGTGTCGCGCAAGGACTGCACGCCTTGCATGATGGAGATGCCGCCGCCCAAAAAGAAGATGAGCAGCGCGACGAGCATGGTCCAAAAGTACAGTTCCTTGCCGTAGCCGAAGGGGTGCAGGTAGTCTTGCTCTTTCGTGGACTGGCGCATGCCAAAAAGCATGAGGATGCCGTTGCCCGAATCGACCATGGAATGGATGCCCTCGGACATCATCGCCACCGACCCCGAGATGCCCGCAGCGATGAACTTCACCACGCCCACGGCGATGTTGCCGCACATGCCGGCGACGACGGCCACCTTGCCGTGCTTCTTCGTCGAGACCATGTGCTCGGCGCGGGCCTTCTCCTCCAGCTGCTCTATCGTCGGTCCGGTGTACATCGTTGCGGGTCTACCTCCTGAAAAACGTGTGCGGGTGGTGCAGATGGTGCAGGTGGTGCGGGTGATGCAGATAGTGCAGGTAGCGCGGGTGGTACGAGGTGCGGGAAATGCGGTTCGCCCGAAAAGCTGGCGTGCGCGCGCCCCTCTAGATCGTGCGCTCGTCGCCCCAGAAATACAAGGCGACGGTGCCCGGCCCTGTGTGGCTGCCGATGGTCGTGCCGATGCTGTAGACCTCGACCTGGCCGTTCATGTCGGGAAACGCCGCCTGGACCGCCTCGACCACCGGTCCGGCGATCTCGGGGCAGGCGCTTTGACTCAAAAAGACGCGGTCGTTGTAGGCCACGCCGTGGTGCGCGTGCTCGAGCATCATGTCGACGATGAGCTTTTGCGCCTTCTTCTTGCTGCGGCACTTCTCGCGCGGGATGAGCTTGCCTTCGGTGTTCATGTTCAACATCGGGCATATGCCCAGCAGGTTGCCCACGTAGCCGGCCATGGGCTTCACCCGCCCGCCCTTGATGTAGAAGGTCAAATCCGTGCTGAAAAACCAGTGGTGCATGCGCAGCTTGTTGGCCTCGATCCACTCGCGCGCATCGTCGATGGAAAGCCCATCGGCACGCAGGTCGGCGAGCTTTTGCATGATCAGCCCGTAGCCAGACGACGCGCCCAAGCTGTCCACAACGTAGACCTTGCGCTCGGGAAACTCCGAGGCCAGCGTGCGCGCCGCCACGACCGCCGAGTCGTAGGTGCTCGAAAGGCCGCTTGACAGCGAGACGTGCAAGATGTCTTTGCCCTCGGCCAGCAGCCCGCGGAAAAACTCCTCGTACTCGCCGGCGGAGATGGCGGCCGTCTTCGTGGAGGCGCCGTCGACCATGGCCCGGTAGAAATCCGCAAACGAAACGCTCTGCCCCAGGTCGTCGGGATACTCCTGGCCATCGAGGTAGAAATGGAAGTAGATGGGGCGCACGTCTATCGCCTTCAGCTTTTCCATGGACAAATCGGCCGTGGACTCGCAGCTCAAGATGTAGTCGGACATGTGCGTCGTCTTCCTTTCCCCGCATGACTTGCCGGACACGTGCGCCGAAAGCGCGGTTTTTCGTTGTCGGGTGAAAATGCAAATGCGTTCCAACTATACATGGAAATCGCCCGCACGCAAGACGAGGGCGCGGCATCACGGCATGTGCGGCGCGGCCTTTCGCTATACTTTCGCCCCGTGAAACCGACGCGGACGCGCGAAGGTCGCGCGAAGGCGTGAAACGGACGGGCGGCCAAGGGCGCGGTGAAAACGACCCAAGGCCCAGGGCCTGGGGCTTGGGCTTTAAGGCGAGAAAAAAGGAAGGCGGGGCGAGGACGTGGAGCTGACGCTCGCGGCGTTCATAGGGCAGATGGGGGTCTACCCCTCCCTCGGCGTCGTCATCGTCTTGGTCGTGGCCGTCTCGGTCGTCTCCGGCGCCACCGACGCGCCCAACGCCATCGCGACCGCCGTCTCGACGCGCTGTCTGAAGCCCGGCGTGGCGCTGGGCATCGCGGCCATCTTCAACTTCGTCGGCTTGGTGGCCATGACCTACATCTCCACCGCCGTCGCGCACACGATGTTTTCCATGGTGAACTTCGGGGGCGACACGCACATGGCTCTGCTCGCGCTGGTCGCCGCCATGATTGCCTCAATCGGCTGGGGCGTGTTCTGCTGGTTTTGCGGCATCCCGGCCTCGAAGTCGCACTCGCTCATCGCCGGCATCACCGGCGCAGCCATCGCGCTCAACGGCCTGTCCGGCGTCGTGCCGGGAGAGTGGGCCAAGGTCATCTACGGCATGGTGTTTTCGCTGGTTGCGGGGTTTGTCATAGGGTGGATTATGGTGAAGGCGGTCGAGACGCTGTGTTCTGCGGCCGACAGGCGGCGCGCAAACAGGGCGTGCATGGTCTTTCAAGACATATGCGCCTGCGCCCTGTCGTTTCTGCATGGCGCGCAAGACGGCCAGAAGTTCATGTCCATCGCGCTTTTGGGCATCGCTTTAAGCTTTGGAATCGAGTCTCCCGGCGATGCGGGCTTTCCTTTCTGGCTGATGATTTTGTGCTCGCTGTCTATATCGCTGGGCACGCTCATCGGCGGCAAGCGCATCATCAAGTCCGTGGCCATGGACATGGTGAAGCTGGAGAAATACCAAGGCGTCGCGGCGTCGGCCACCACCGTCGTCACGCTGCTCGTGGCCTCGCTCACCGGCATGCCCGTGTCCACCTCGCATTGCTCGACGGCGGCCATCATGGGCGTGGGCGCGAGCAAAAACCCGCGCAAGGTGAAGTGGTCGATCGCGAAAAACATGGTGCTTGCCTGGGTGCTGACCTTCCCCTGCTGCGGGCTGATTGGATTTACGCTCGCGCACCTGTTCATGGCGCTGTTCTAGAAAACTCGACACGCAAACCCACGTTAAACACGTGCTCGACCCAACGACGGTCATACCGCCTACATCGTCGCAAGGGCGGCATGCACCGCCGAGCGCATGAATTCGCTTCTGCTCTCCCCTCTGGCACCGGCGCGCACGTCTACTTCAGCGCGCATAGAACGAGGCACCTTGAAGGTGATGGTAACCAACTCTTCGTCGGAAAGCCTGGGACGCCCTTGGGGACGCAACACCCACTTACCCGGCGTGCCAGGGTACTCGCCTGCCGCAGCCTGCTCGGACATACGCTCAAAATCCTCGTCCGTCAAGACGACGCCGCCCTTCATCTTGTACTCCATGGTCATCTCCATTCCTGCATATCCAGTTCACGCGCAATCTTGTCCGTGAGCTTCATCGCATGAAACACCTCAAACGACCCGTCTTCTCGCATCGCAGCCAAAATCTCTATCATCCGTCCCTTGATATCCAATCCGGCCACCACGTAGATGAGCGGGATTTCCCCATAGTTCCTCACCCGGGCGGCCTTCATGTTTTCCCACGCATGGCAGATGTCGCTTTCCTGCAACCCATGCTTCTTGGCACATTCCCGTATATGTAGCACCGCATCCAAATAGCATCTCCTTGTTTTTGTCGTCTTTTATTGTAATACAAAAACAGGGAATTACAAACCTCTTCCCTTCACACGAAAATCGGATTTACGCTCGCGCACCTGTTCATGGCGCTGTTCTAAATCCCAGCCCCCGTCGCCCTGACAAACGTCCATTTTTCAATACGGCGCTCACGGGCCCAAAACGTCAATCGGCACGACACAGACGCCGTCTTTTCGTCGGTAGGCGTAACCGCCCGACGTAAGGACCAAAAGAAAGGACGGCGCACCAGCGATACTCTGGTCGATTTTGCCCGCAACCTTGAGCAATGAGGCGGCAGCAGTGTCAACCTGAGCCGTACCCAGTTTTACCTCCACGAGTGCCCAGTGCCCGTCTGGCAAAAGCAGCACGGCGTCTGCCTCTAGGCCGTTCGCGTCGTGATAGAAGAGGACGGTTCCCGAAAGCCTGCGCATATAGACGCGCAGGTCGCGCACGCACATGCTCTCGAAGAGGGTTTCGTACGTTGCCATATCGCGCAACAACAGCTCAGGCGTGGCACCGAGCGCCGCCGCCGCGAGCGAGGGGTCGACAAAATGGCGCTTCGGGGTTGTGGCTATGCGAGACTTCGCCCGTAATGATGGCGTCCAAGCGGAGAGATCCTCGAATATCGTCAGGGCGCGCAAGGCGGCGGCATACGCGCTGAAAATTGGACGGGAGATTTCGCTTCCACGCTGTTTCACGTCCTTTGCCATGGTCGCCATGCCCGCTTGCGACGCGCTGCACCGGGCATAGGCGCGCAAGACGAGAAGTGCGTGCTCGGGATTGCTCCTGGACTTGTCTACCCTAACGATGTCTTCCTCGGCCACCGCCCGCACATAGTCTGCGGCAAGCTCCCCCGCTCCCCGGCCGTCCTCGCCCGTCACGGCAGCAGGCCATCCGCCGCGCACGAGAGCGTGGGCCATGCGCTCTATGTCCATCGACGATTCCCCTTCGAAGTCCGCACGAGCGTCGGAAAAAAGGGACGCGAGTGAGACTTCCCCCGTCGATTCGCGCGACTCGAACAGCGTCATCGGACGCATATCGAGAAAGGACATGCGCCCTGTCCCCGAATGCTTCGGATTTGCTTTCGGGGTCGCAGACCCAGTGAGTATGAACCCGCCCCGCAGTTTCTCACGGTCCACTGCAAAACGGACCGCATCCCACAGCTGCGGCGCCTCCTGCCACTCGTCTATCAGACGTGGCTTCGACCCCCGCAAAAGCAGGGACGGCTTCTCCTCGGCAAGGCGCAGGTTGTTGCGCGCCTCGTCGGGGTCTTGCATGTAAAGGACGCTTTGCGCCTGGCGAAGGGCCGTCTCCGTCTTGCCGCACCACTTCGGACCGCGAATCACGACCGCACCAGCGCGTTCCAATCGTCTCTTCAAATCAGCGTCTGCAATCCGCGGAAGATATCTCGTGTCCGGCAAAGCCTTCATACAAGAACCTCTTTTCTCAAAGACGGCGTTTACCTGTATGTTTTACACATTGTAGCAGTTTCACTTTACACATTGTGGGAGTTTCGTTTTACACATTGCAAAAAAGAGGGCTTCCCGAAGGAAGCCCTCCAGAGCAGGCCTTCATCGGCGGAATCTCCGCCTGCTCGCTTGTCTGGACACGCGCACCCTCCGCAATGCATCGTGCGCGACCCCTTCCCCACATGGGAAGGCCTGCGCACTATCGATGAGAACCATTACATCTTTGCGGGAATTATATCCGAGCGCGATGCAATGCGCCACAAAAAAGGAGGGCACGTAGCCGGCATTTCCGACCACGCGCCCCCACGGCGCAACGTATGTCCGAGCCCGCAGCGTTGGATCCGCCGCATCGAGCCCGCAGCGGCGAGTCCGCCGCGTGCAGCTCTCAGGGCACTAGCCCTTGGAGGCTGCGTGCAGCTCTCGAGGCGTCTAGCCCCTAAAGACTGCGCGCGCAGCTCCCGAAAGCGTCTAGCCCTTGATGGCCGCGTGCGCGGCCGCCAGGCGCGCCACCGGCACGCGATACGGCGAGCAGGACACGTAGTCCAGGCCCACCTTGGCAAACTTCGCGATGGAATCCGGGTCGCCGCCGTGCTCGCCGCACACCCCCAACGTCAAGTCCGGGTTCGTGGCGCGGCCGCCTTGCACGGCCATGCCCACCAGCTTCACCACGCCGTCGTCAACCGTGGCAAAGGGGTTCACCTTCATGATGCCCAAGGTCTCGTAGTCGGCAAAGAACGCGCCTTCCACGTCGTCGCGCGAAAACCCAAAGGTCATCTGCGTGAGGTCGTTGGTGCCAAAGCTGAAGAAGTCGGCATGAGCGGCCACCTCGTCGGCCGTGACGGCCGCGCGCGGAGTCTCGATCATGGTGCCAATCTGGATGAAGGACAGGTCCACGCCCTCGCGCTCGGCCACCTCGGCGATGGCCGTCTCGGCTTCGGCCTTCACGTAGGCAAGCTCGCGCTCCATGGACACGAGCGGAATCATGACCTCCGGCTTGGGGTCCTTGCCCTCTTTGAGCAGCTTGGCGCAGGCCGTGGCGATCGCGCGCACCTGCATCTGCGACAGGCCCGGCATAACAATGCCCAAACGGCAGCCGCGCAGGCCCAGCATGGGGTTGGCCTCGGCTTGCGCGTCGGCGGCGGCCAGAAGTTCCTTGGCCTCGGCACACTCCTCGCCCTTTGCCTCGGCGACGGCCACCTCTATGGCCAAGTCGCGCGGGTTGGGCAAAAACTCGTGCAGCGGCGGGTCGAGCAAGCGGATGATGACGGGCAGGCCGTCCATGGACTTCAGCATCTCGTAATAGTCGCCGGCTTGCGCCTCGTAGAGCTTGTCGAGGGCCTCTTCGTAGGCCGCAGAGCCGTTCTCTGCCAAAATCATGTCGGCGACGAACTGCTTGCGATCGCCCAAGAACATGTGCTCGGTGCGGCACAGGCCGATGCCTTCGGCGCCCATGTCGCGCGAGAGCTGCGCATCGGCCGGGTTGTCGGCGTTGGCGCGCACGCCCAGCTGCCGAAACTCGTCGGCCCACTCGAGCAGTTTGCCCAAATCGCCCGACATCTCGGGCTCGACCAGCTCGACGGCGCCCAGCATGACCTCGCCGGTCAGGCCGTCGATGGAGATGACGTCGCCTTCGCGGATGACGATGTCGCCGCCCGCGACCACAGCCTGCTTTTTCTCCGCGTCGATGTCGAGGGCCGCCACGCCGCACACGCAAGGAGCGCCCATGCCGCGCGCAATGACGGCGGCGTGCGAGGTCTTGCCGCCGTGGCTGGTGAGTATGCCCTCGGCCGCAATCATGCCCTTCAGGTCGTCGGGCGTGGTCTCCCAGCGCACGAGCACGGTCTTGCGGCCTTCCTCTGCCGCCGCGACCGCCGCATCCGACGAAAACACAGCCTCGCCCACCGCAGCGCCGGGAGAGGCGTTCAGGCCGCTGGCGATGACGTTTTTCACCGCGCCCTTGGCAATCTGCGGGTGCAGCAGCTGGTCGAGCTGCTCGGGAGCCACACGCGTGACGGCAGTCTTTTTGTCAATCATGCCCTCGTCGACCATCTCGATGGCGATGCGCAACGCAGCCGTGGCCGTGCGCTTACCCACGCGGGTCTGGAGCATGTAGAGCTTGCCCTGCTCGATGGTGAACTCGATGTCCATCATGTCGCGATAGTGGTCTTCAAGCACGCCAAAGATGTCCTCGAGCGCCGCGCCGGCCTCTTCCAGGCCCGGACGCGTCTTCAGCTCGGCAATAGGCGAGGTGTTGCGGATGCCGGCCACGACGTCTTCGCCCTGCGCGTTCACCAAAAAATCGCCGTAGAAGACCTTCTTGCCGGTGGCCGCGTCGCGGGTGAAGGCCACGCCGGTGGCAGAAGTGTCGCCCTTGTTGCCAAAGACCATGGTCTGGACGTTGACGGCCGTGCCCAGCTCGTCGGAAATCTTGTTTTGCTTGCGATAGATAATGGCGCGCTCGTTCATCCACGAACCGAAGACGGCCTGGATGGCCAGCATGAGCTGGACGTCGGTGTCTTGCGGGAACTGCACGGTGCCGTCCACCACCAGCTCGGGGTAGGCCTCTCCGGAGACGTTGTCGGTGAAAATCTGCTTGAAGGTGGCCACCAGCTCCTGAAGGTCTTCGGCGGACAGCTCGGTGTCTTCCTTCACGCCGCGCTTGGCCTTCATCGCGGTGATGGCGTTTTCGAACTTGTCGCCGTCGATGCCCATGACCACGTTGGAAAACATCTGGATGAAGCGGCGGTAGGAATCCCACGCAAAACGCGGGTTGTCCGTCTGCTTGATGAGGCCTTGGACGGACTGGTCGTTTAGGCCGAGGTTTAGCACCGTGTCCATCATGCCCGGCATAGACATGGGGGCGCCGCTGCGCACGGAGACGAGCAGCGGGTCGTCGACGTCGCCGAGCTTTTTGCCCACGCGTGCCTCAAGGTCGCGCAGGTACTCGTGGATGGTGTCCACGGCGCCTTCGGGGAAGGTGTTGTCGTGGGTGGCGTACTCCACGCAAGTCTGGCACGAGATGGTAAAGCCAGGGGGCACCGGCAAATCGAGGTTGGCCATCTCGGCCAGGTTGGCCCCCTTGCCGCCCAGGGTGTAGTTCATGTCCTTGTTGCCCTCGGTGACGTTGTTGCCTTGCGCGTCGTGGCCGAACGCAAACACGCGCTGCTGAGTATCAGACACCTTGTCTCTCCTTATCACTTGCCGGCACGCTCTCCCGGTTTCATATGGGGCGCCGCCCACGCGCACGGCCAAAAAAAGCCCCGCACGCGAAAAGAAGCGCATGACGCGCATATGGTAGCGCCTCGGCGCTTGCGCGCGGACATGCAATCGCCTGAAGGCATCGAAAGAACATGCGAGCGCGAAAGTGGGGTAAAAAAGCGGGCGGTTGCGGGCACCTCGCGCAGCGCCGTTTTCGTTTCGCGCGGTAAACGATGCGCGCAAAAGGGGTGCCAAACGCGGCGTCATGTGCTTTTATATCCTGAAGCGAAGCCTTGCGCGACGCGTGCGAGGCGCCCATGACGACACGGCCACGACAGGAGGCGCCTGTGGAGCTGCTCGAGATACTTCTCATACTCCTTGCCCTGATCATCGTCTCGGCGGTGCTCGACTCCGTGCTGCCGCGCGTGTCGCTGCCGCTCGTACAGGTGGGCATTGGCGTCGTCGTCGGGTTGTTCGCCGTTTTTCCCGTAAACCTGACCGACATCGACGCAGAGCTGTTCCTCGTCCTCTTCATCGCGCCCTTGCTTTTCGACGAATCCAGAAACGCCGACTACGCCGCGATGAAGGCAAACCTGAAAGGCATACTCTCGCTGGCCATAGGCCTCGTACTCCTTCTCACCCTATGCGTCGGGTTCACCCTAAACCTGCTGCACCCCTCCATCCCGCTGGCCGCCGCATTTGCGCTGGGCGCAGCACTAGGGCCTACCGACGCCGTGGCCGTGGCGGCACTCGGCGGCGACATCAACCTCTCGCGCCGCCAAAAAAGCCAGCTGTCCGGCGAGGCTCTGCTCAACGACGCGTCCGGCGTCGTGTCCTTCCAGTTCGCCATCGCGGCGGCCACGACAGGCACCTTCAGCGTCGCCAAAGCCGGCGCGACCTTTGCCATCGACTTCATGGGCGGCCTCATCGTCGGCGTCGCCATCGGCGCGCTCTACCTCATCATCATCCGCAACATGCGCCGCCTGGGCATCGAGTCGGCCACCATCCACATGCTCTTCGAGATACTGCTGCCGTTTTCCACCTTCCTCATCTGCGAGCACATCGGCGTAAGCGGCATCTTGGGCGTCGTGGCCTGCGGATTGTTCGTCACTTTCTTCCCGCAGAAGCTGCGCCCGGCAGGCGTGCGCAAGACCGTGCACGAGACGCGTGTGCACCTGGCGTCGAGCAGCCTGTGGGAGGTGCTCTCGTTTGCGCTCAACGGCATCGTCTTCCTCTTCCTCGGCATCACCCTCGTGCAGACCATCGGCCCTTTGATTGTGGCAAACTCGCTCACGGGCTTTTTCTGGCTCGTCGGGGTGGTGCTGCTCGTCACGCTCGTGGTCGTGGGCGTGCGCTACATCTGGCTGCTGGCCACCGACTACATCGCCGCACGGCGCGACGGCCGCCCCGTGGTACCTGCACGGATGCTGCGCGAATCGCTCGTTACCACGCTGTCTGGCCCGAAAGGCGCCGTCACCTTGTCCATTGCGCTCACCATCCCGGCGACCTACGCGAGCGGCGATCCCTTCCCCGAGCGCGACCTTTTGCTCTTCATCGCCTCGGCGGTCATCGTCCTCACCTTGCTGTTGGCCAACTTTGCCGCGCCGGCACTTGCGCCGGCAGAGGAGAGCGCAGAAGACGACGAGGCGGCCTACGAGGTGCAGATACGCATGTTGCAGCAGGTCATACGCACGCTAAACGACGAGGCCGACGAAGCCGACCGCAAGGCAGTGCGCCAGGTGGTCCGCGCCTACCAGCGCCGCATCGCCGGCATGCGCCGCAAGCTCGTACCCAACTCGCAGCTGCGCGCCATGCGTCTCGAGGTCCTCGACGCCCAGCGCGAGCGCATACGCGACATACGCGCCCACGACGACGTGGACACGCGCATCGCCGACGACTACCTGAAGCGCATCGCGCGCATGCGCAAGCGCATCAAAAGCCCCCGCACGCCCGGCAACGCGCAAAATCAGCCGCTTGCCTCCTCGACGAGCCTGTTCAAGCGCGTGCAGCACGAGATCGTCGACCACCCGCGCAAGCGCAGGACGGTGCTGGAGTTCAAGGTCGAGGTGGAGCGCGCCGCCGTGCAGTACTTAAAGACGGTGGCCGAAAGCGGTGAAGGCGAGCGCGCCGAGGCGGCAAGTGCCCTTCTGGCCGAGCACCTGCCGCTTTTGCAGGCCTTGAAAACGCGGCTTGTGGAAGCTAACGCGGCACAGGCCATCCCGACCGACGCACAGGCAGCCGGCACGGCGGGCGCGGGCACAGCGGCGGGCACGGGCACGCCGGGTGGCATGCCGACAGGCGTCTACGAGCGCACGAGAAGCGGGCGGCTGAAGAAAAAACGCGAGGCGGCCGCGCCGAGGACGGCGAGCGTGGCCGACGTGCAGGCAGAGGCGCTGCGCCTAGAGCTCGACCAGATTCAGGAGATGCGCGACGCGGGCCGCATATCGCGCTCGCTTGCCCGCGAGATGCGCGCCGACGTCTACTTGCAGCAGATGGGTCTGGACGACTAGCCCATGCGGCGCGCGGGTTCCAGCTTCAGTTCCAGCTCCACCTCCCCTGCCCTCGCCATCGCCTGGCGCGTCTCGCGCGGGGTGCTATTGGGGCTTTTGCTGGGCATCCCCGCCTTTTTCCTCTCGCTGGGTGCCGGCGCGCTGGCCGGATTCACCGCCACATGCGCCGACACCGCCTTTGAAATGCGCTCGTTTGGAGCCACGCAGCTCACGCGCGCGGCCGAAGAAGGCGGCGAGGTGCGCCTGTCGTGGGTGCAGGTGGCCTTCGCGACGGGGTATGGCGTCTCGCGCAGGGAAGGCGACGGCGCTTGGGAGCAGGTCGCCGAGCTCGAAGGGGCGCAGTGCCTGACATATGCCGATGCGGCCGAGCTGCAAAGCGGCGCCGTCTACAGCTACCGCGTCGAGGCCTTGCACGGCTTTGAGCGCGCGAATGCGTCCAACGCAATGGACGTGCGCATTGCGGATCTGGCCGCGCCCGGGTTGCGTCTGGGAAAAGACGGCGGGCTGCTCTCGCTTTCCTGGGACAAGGTCGCGCGGGCGACGGGATACGAGGTCGAGTACGCAACGAATTCGCTGTTGCTGGGCAAGCAGTCCTTCACCGCAAACGCCGGCGAGGATGCCAAAAGCATTTCGGATGCGGACATGGGCGCGGAGTACTACGCGCGGGTCCGCGCCGTGCAGCAAAGCGGCGAGGAGACGAAGCGCTCGGAGTGGACATATTCGGACAACGTGGCAGGCGAGCGACACGGGCGCCTAGACCCGCTGCGACAAAACGGCGGCGAGCTGGAGCTGCGGGCCGCGATTGGCGAAAGCGCGGGCGGCTTCAGCATCGCGCAGGGCTGCACGAGCGACGGACAGTTCATCTACTGCGCCCTGCATTCGGCCGCAAATTCCTCAGAAGCAAAGATTGCAAAGGTGAACGCGGCCGACGGCACTGTGGCGGGCGTGTCGGCGCCGCTTGCGCTGGGCCATGCCAACGACCTGGCCTACGACGGCGCGCGCGGGCAGCTGGCCGCCTGCCACCTCGACGGCGACCGGCCACTGGCGGTGAGCTACATCGACCCGAACACCCTTGCCCTCGTCGAGACGCGCGAAGTGAGCGTGCCTGACGCGGTGGAGGGCGCCAACGACGAGCAGAGGGCGGGCATCGCAGACGGCATCCAGGCCATCGCATGGCAGGCCGAGACCGGGCACTACTTCGCGCTGGTGCACGCGCACGACTTCATCGAAACCGACACAGACCTGCGCGTGGTGCGCTACATCGCCACCGACGAGAAGAGCGTGCAGACCTCGCAGGGCATGGAGATGGCAGGCGACAGAATTTTGCTGTCGTATTCGGGCGGGTCCGGGTACGGCAACATCATCCAAAGCTTCACCTCAAACGGGCACTTCCTCTCGCAGGTCGTGCTCGACCGGGGCGACGAGCTGGAGGATTGCTTTCTCGTGGGCAACGCACTTCATGCCGTCTTCTACGGCGGCTCCTCGTCGCGCACCTGCCGCATCTTCCGCGTGGAAAACTACTAGCCGCCCGCCCTTTTCAAGCGGCGATATCACGGATTTCTCGCTTTTGCTCGTCGTCGATCACATCCGTCCTGCAGTGCGCCTTACAGGTTCTTGATCTGCGCAGCTAGGTAACGGTGAATGTTTTCTTGCGGTTTGATTCCATATGCGCAATCCTACACCGGCAACTGTTCCGCAACTGTTCGTTTTTGCCCAATATTACACTGCAGACTGTTCTCCAATGCCCACCTTCTCCATCATCTCTGCAATGCAGTCCACTTCCGGAGAAAGGGGCGCTATGCCATCAAGCAGCCCGTCGTAATTCTTTTTTGCCCATTCAGAATATTGATAAGCATATACCCTACTTTTCGCCCTTCGCCCGTACAATATCCACATCGCATCGACCCTTGCTCCACCTGATCCGCAAGTCGCCATTTTGTATTTCAAGACGCAATCGAGAAAAGCGGATCCTTTGGAATCGCTTCCGTTTTCGCTCCCGTCGAAACTGGCGTCAGCCCACCACTGAATGTGATTCAAAGGTCTGAATTTCGCATCTATCACAATGTTGGAGACCTTGCGATCACACCTGTGGACAATCAGATAATCTGGCGTCCAGTAAGGATGCTTTCTTCCACAAGTGGTCCTATGAAGCCTGATTTCGTGTTCTTCGCGCTCGTCTCCGTAGAAAACTGGCTGGTAATACAACGTGATCTGCTCGTTGCCTCGATTCAGCATATATTTATTCGCAACCTGGTCGACATTGTGGAACACGGTATCCTCACCCTCAAGGGAATATTCCACCTGTTCTGCCCCGTCCTTAGGACGAAACCCGAGGTCTCTAAAAAACTGAAGCAATCTAAACAAAACATAGTATTCGTAGAGTTTATCTATGCGCCAAGTACGCAGCGCAAGAGTATCACGCACGGTGTCAACATGACCGAAATCGTTCCACTTTCTCATTTCGGCATGGATTTCCGCATAAGGAACAACCTCTTGAAACACCTTAGTTCGCCTAGGCAAAACATATTGAATCTCCGAAACATCGGGAAGTGATTTCCGTAGCCTTTCGCGAATTCCTCGGAATTCCTCTTGAATATTCTTAGCCTCGTCAATAATAGGACTTTCCCTATCCAAGTAAATGTCAATAAGCACTAGGGTCGGCAATAAGACGTCATTAGCATTATCATTGACTTTCTCAAGGTTGTTCCTGATTTCTTGAAACTGAGCAACATGCTTTTCGACATCAGATATCGCTCTTGCGAGAATATGGCATATTTCATCGGCAAATGCTACTAATGACCTGTTTTCCAAATTATCGTACGATTTGTGATGTCGCTGCGTTTGAATGCGATTCGCCATGTAATACCTGCCACTGCGACATAAGGCAGTCTTGCGGGTTGATTCATATAGCTGACCAGGATTCTGAACCAGCCACACCAACTCATTCCTTCCAAGTTTTTTCACAGAACTCGGGTTAACAAGCGCTTCTTTACCCACCGTCCTGCAGTGGCCATGCAATATGAAATAGTCAAGACGACGCTTGTACACCTTAAGCGTTTTACGCGCGAGCTCGGCAAGTGATTTGAAGCTCTTCGAGTTGTTTTCAACCAGAGCTGATTCAATCATCGAAGCTTTCTCCTGTTCAAACTTGACCGGAGAAAACATCCAATCGATGCATTGTCTATCTTCAGTGTCTATCAATTCGTCAAGCATATCGGAAACGGCAAGTCTGTAGTCTTCCGTATCACAGGCACACGGCAAATCAAATGTCTCGAGTGAAACAGAGCCATCTTGCCCCTCGATTTCCAATCGTATTTTCGCCAAGCCGAAAACCGCCCGGAAAAGATGTGGTCCGTCTCTATCCGGTCCGCCTCTATCAAAAACCAACTGATAAGAATGCCATTCATCGCCATCACTCTCGTTAAGGGTCTCTTTACTCGGCGTGAAAACAACCGACTCCTCTGCTTCGTAATTAATATCGAAAAATCCATGAGTCGGAGCGATTTCCTTGTTTGCAAAGAGCACCACGGAATACCTACGGCTGCTGTAAACAATAGCTGAACCGTCGATGCTGAGTTCTCCCCTTGCAGCCGAGCCCTGATATAGATTCAAATCAAAGGACTGATTTGAATCAAGATCCTTCAGCTTCAAGCGGAAATGGGTGCACGCCTTACCCGAAGTATTGGTAGTAGCCATTTTCCCTGCCCGTTTCAAGCATGTGCTCAACGCGTTTTTTCGTTTCCGGAAGATCGTTTACCGAAACAAGCCGCTCTAGAAGTTCAAGGACGCGATCTTCCGTACCGGAAATCTGGGGAAGGATTTTTTGCGCGACTGCAAAGTCAACGGGAGAATACGCCGATTGAGCAGAAGCAGTATTCATCACTTGGTCGGCAACGCATATGTAATTCTTCATCATGCGTTGGCTTCGGGGGCTGACCGGGAAATGACGTTCATTGCAAATATCCAGAACCTCCTTTAGTTTCGAGCGAAAACTGTTATTTAGGCGCAAACCAGGTTTGAAGCCAAACACATTTTTCAACTTGTCATAAGAAAAAGGAGCAGGTGCTAAAGATCCACTTTCAGAAACTTTATCTTCATCATCAAATACGTCATTATCAGGATCCAGGGTAATAACCCAGCTTCGATCTAGAAATCTCGGAGAAAGCTCCTCGGTCGTGTAATCAAAATTGACCGTTGCGATGAAACGAACGTATTCTGGAACCAACAAAGCACGACCGTCACCCAGAGGAACGGAGAATGCACCCTTTTGGAAAGAGTCGCAAGCCCTCAGGAACGGGGACCAATAATGTTCCATGGAGCTGAGGTTCGCTTCATCAAGGAGGAATATGTATGGGACCTTCGCAATCTCAGATGTTTCCCTCGATTCCCTATCGAGCATTTCAAAAGCCTCAAAAGCAACGGAGCGCTCTAAACTGCTCGTGAACGGATTGTAGTAACCGATAAAGTCTTTATAGGAAGTCCATCCCTTCTCAACAGAAATCTCCGAAAAGCGGGGGTTGATTTCGTTTCTCAAGCCAAGGAGGCTGGATAGGATAGAGGCAAGAGATGTCTTCCCCGTACCCGGAAGACCTGCAAACGTTGTGACATAGCCCTGCGTCAGACATATAAGAATGTTTGCAACTTGATTGAATTCAAAATCACGGCCGGCGTCTTCTATGCCTGCGCGCAACAACTCAATCACCTGTTCATCACTTAGAGAAGCTTCATCATCCCTGATGGCTAGTGGCTGAATGTCAACAATCTCGCCACCCTTCGCATCGTCCCTCGTCTTGGAGCTAACTGCTGAAACAATCTGATTCAGCAACTCATTCTCAACGATCTTCTTCGAGACAATGATGTCATCGGACATTTCTTCTACCGCTTTATGTATTTGGTGCTGAATCAGAACCTTTCCTTCTTCGAGCTTGACCTTTTCACTCTCCAAGCGCTGCAGCTCATCTGAAAGGCTCTTGATTTGCCCTTCGATCTCCTCGGCCTCTTTGCGTTTCTCCTCCGACTCTTCTTCGATTTCTGCTCGAAGCTCGCTCTTCTTTTTCTCTGCTTCGAATTCATACTTTTGAACTTCGGCTCTGACGCTTTCGAGCTTTCTCTTCAGTTCGTCTTCCTCAGCCTCGTATTCGGCTTTCTCCTGATCTACACGCTCTCTCAAACCTTCATAATCTATGACCTTGTTATAAAACTCCCCGAAATTCTCATCGTTCAACACGAATTCGGCAAGTTGCGCTGCATCTACGTTCTCTATTTTTTCCTTCTTCGCAACATCGGATAAATCCTGCCAGCCTTCGTAGTTATTTACCAAAGACGCCATCTTCTTGCGTCTCTCGGGCGTGAGGGTCACCTGCTCGGATCTGTCGTTGTATTCTGATATATCGCGCTTGAGCGCCCGCACCTCATTTTTGGATAGGTCAAGATTTTTCGAAGATCTTGCAACCCTCCCGATAACGTCGACAAGATATTGGTCTGGAATCCAATCAAAAGCCCCTTTGAAATCTAGAAGCTTTTCGGAGAACTCTTCGGCGTCGACAAACTGGGCGACTATGTCATGGTTGCCGCCCACAACATCAATCAAAAAATCGAACGACCCCTCATCAAGGGCGGCGATACGAAAATCATAGGCATCTGAACCAAAAAGCTTAATCTCATCATTAGCCCCAATGTCATATCCAAAAGGGCCGTAAAACTTTTTCACCCCGGATTCAACCTGAGCAACCAAAACCGACTTGGTTCTCGGAATCGACTGGTCGTCGTATATATGAACAACGGCAGAGTTCGCCTTGGAAAAGTCAACCCCGCTTTCCTGAATCTCAAGGACTTGCATCATCATCGAAGACAGCCTATGGCTGCGAAACGCGGTAAATTCCACCGCCGGCGTCCCTCTGTACGTGGGATTGTAGACACTGTGATACCGAGATTTTTGCCTGGAATCAGCACCGAAGTCACGATCGTACCTGTCGTTACGGCGAGGTTCGTCATTGACCCTCATTATGACTATATCGCCAAATTCCTCCCGCATATCTTCAACTGTTGTGCCCTGCACGGTCATCGGGAGGCACCCAACATCCGGAAATGATGCACTCTCCAGATTAGTCAGCTCGTCATTCTTGAGCAAAAACTGCGGGTAAGACAAGCACCAAGAACCGAAAGGGAAATCGAGATACGTGATCAATTCGTGTCCAACACATGAATTGAACTCGTTTATTCGCGAGTCTGACAGATTGAGTCCCATGAGCACAGCCTCCGTTTCTCTAACCCAGAATACAATCTTACTCCTACACAAGAGATCTGCGGTCTGGAGTCAGTGTCGGTGTTAAGTTGACGCGGGTCGCTCCTTCCTGCAAAGCAATCATGTCCGAATTGGTGCCGACCGGCGCAAGAATCTTGCCACGCTTCAGAAACGCTGGCTCGCCCCGCCTCAACAACAGCAGGTCGGATGTCGAGACGCGGCCCGCGCTGTCAGACGAACGCAAGGTGCTTTTCCCGCTCGCGGCATTCCGTCAGATACATGTTGATGATGGTCTGATACGGAACCCCTGTCCTAGCAGCCTCTCCCTTGAAGTAGTCGATGTTCGCGACGTCGATGTTCATGGTGACGGGCTTGCGCAGCCGCTCGGCATAGGGGTTCGCGCGGCTCTCGCTGAAATCGTATTCTTCCCTCATTTCCGATGCCTCCAATACTGGCGCTCCTCGCTTTTCGTCGACTTCCGCGCGGATATGATGCGAAGGGACGCCCCTTTCCCCCTGAGGCAGTGTACGACCGTGAGGACACGTGCCGACATGCTCATGCCGAGGAGGATGAAGCGCCGCTCGTCGTCCGAATGGTCGGGATCGTCGATGATGCGGGCATACGGATCGTAAAACGACTCGGACGCCTCGTCGAACGAAACGCCATGCTTCATGAGGTTCGATTCCGCCTTGTGCTCGTCCCATTCAAACTGTATGTATCCGCCTTGATGCATATTTATACTATACATATGAAATGCATTTTTTCAAGAGGGTCGAACCCCCGCCTCGTCGAGTTTTTCCTCCAGATATTCGCGGAAGGCAGGGATGTCGAAGGCGACCTTGCTGCGCCCCCGCATGCCGATCACGCCGTCTTCGAGCAAGCGGCGCTTGTACTGGCTCGCGTAATTGCTGGCCACGCCCATGCGCTTCGCGATGTCGGCCACACTGCTTTCCTGTGCATCGGGCAGCATCGCCGAAAGGAAGCGCAAATCGCCGTCGGAAAGCTCCAGGTAGGTAGTCTCGAGTATGCGCGAGCGCATCTCCTTGCGTGCGCGGCGCACCCCCGCCTCGACGTCGGCTAGGGAGATGGCCTCCTCTTGCGGCGAGACCTCCCAGGCCCGATAGCCGACGAGCTGCATCATGTAGGGAAATCCATCTATGGACTGCACGGCGCGCTCCAAGGCGTCGGGTGCGAAACTGCGGCCGGCATGCTCGACGGTCTTTACGAGCGCGCTCTCTATCTCGTAGTCCTCAATCCGTCCCAGTTTGTGGGACTGCGCCCTGCGCAGAAACGAAACGGAGTCGTTGCGCAACAGGGCAGATACCTTGTAGGGCAGGCCTGCCATGAGCAAGGCGATGTGCTTGCCCTCGCGCACAAAATGCTGGTAGTCGGAGGCGAGTTGCACCATCTCGTCGAGGTCCACGCGCACCTCGTCTACGGTGATGAGCAAGCCGGTCTCGGTCTTGTCCAGCTGGGTGAAAAGGGAGTTCATGCGCGTGCGCCAGTTGGCGCGTACGTCGGCAGGCCGTTCCAGCTCGACGCCGACGCCCGCGACCTTCACCCCCTTCACCCGCAGCATCGCCTGGCTTGCCAACAGGTTCTCGCCGGCTTCCACCGTCCGCTGCTCGATGTCTTCGAGCATGCCGGGGCGTGCCGAGACGTCCGCCACGATCCAGCCGCGCGAAGAGGCCTCCTGCGACATGTAGGAGAGTAGCGCCGTTTTTCCCGCGCCGCGCGCGCCGACGAAGATGGTGCAGAGATTGGGATCCGCGCCGCCCGCGTCGAAGGCGCGCGTCAGGTCGGCGATGATGTGCTCGCGCCCGGCCATGAAGGGCGGGATCTGCCCGAAGCTCGGGGTGAACGGGTTCGCGGTCGGCATGGGCGCTCCTTTTTTGCGGCGGCGTTTGCAGCTTTTGCAAGTTTTGCTAATTTTTGCAACTTTTGCAAGCGCCCGCCCTTCCGCCCGCCCGGTCCGTCGAGACTCTAAGACGCAAGACGACGGGCAGGCGGGCGGCGCGGCCTCCTACGACGAGACGATCTTGTTCCACACGGTAGGCTGTATGGCAGAACGGCCGCCGAAGACGTAGCAGCTCTGCTGCAGCTGAGCCCTGTACACCTTCACCACGTTGTCGACGGTGTTGGAGTTGCCGTCGTCGGCCAGGATCAAGACCGAGTTCATCTTGCCGCACAGCGCCGCTCCGGCCAGCGCGTCGTAGTAGGACCTGCCGGTGGCCACACCCATGTGGGCAGCGGTCATGTTGCCCTCCTTGATGCAGAAGTCGGCGATTTTGCGGCTGGTGCCGTAGGCTGTGTTGCCCCAGAGGCGCTTCCACGATTTCGTCACCTGGCTCTCCACGGATTTGGCCACGGCCGCCGTGCCGCCCGTGATGATGGTGCGCTTAAAGCCGCCGTTTTGGATAGCCTTGACGGTGCCGCTGGTGAGCGTGCCGTCCTTTCCCTGCGCAAGAAAGATGGGTGCCTTCTTCTGGTAGGCATACGGCGCGATGGACAGCGCGTCTTGATAGCTTTTCGCGGTAGCCACGATGGCGTCGTCGCCCCAGCCGCCGTTCACGCGCTTGCCGTACTCGTAGATCTTGTTTGCAGTGCCGATGGCAGTGTTGCCCGCACAGCGCGTAAGCACGCCTATGCCGAGGGCGCGTATTTGCGATTCCACGTTTGCCGAGACGGCCTGCGTGCCACCGACGATGACGACGTCTTTCACCTTCTTGGACTGGAGCAGCTGCTTGGTGGCGTCGCTCAGCTTGTCGGGCGCGGTCATAAGGACGGGGCTGTTGTTCATGAGGCCGGCGAGCGCCGATGCAGCCAGCGCGTCGTAATAGCCGTTCGTGGTGGCGATGATGGCGTACTTGCTGCCAGAGGTCCACCCCTCGTTCACAATCTGCTTCATCGTGCCGAGGGCCGTGTTGCCCGCCAGGCGCTTCCACGTGCTGGAACTGCTCTCCGAGCCGAACTCCTGAACCCAGTACTTCACCCCGTTCACCTGGCAGCAGGCGATGCCGATGCAGGTGAAGCCGATGGTGCCGACGCTGCCCGAGCCCGTCTCGTAGACGCCGCCGAGCATGTTGCGCCTATGGCCTTGGCCGCTGTAGGGCTGGTTTGCCTCGGCCCAGCCGGCCATGACGGATTCCACGCTCGTGTAGCCCATGGCGATGTTCTCGCCCTGCGCCGGAGTCGAGACACCGAGCTCCGTGTAGGCGGTGAAGCAGGACTGCCCGTTGGGGCGCGTATGCGAGAAGCTCTGGGCGATCTCCTTCGCGCGCAACTTCGCCACCTTCTCCAGCCCACTATCCCAGACATAGGGCGACAAAGCCTGCGGGAGCTGGTAGCGCGAGCCGTTCGAACGCGTGATCCACGCCTCGTTGGCGCGCAGGCTGTTCACGTTCGAGAGCATGCTGCGCGCCCCCGATTGGTCGTAGCTTTCCGCAGCCTCGGCGCTTGCCGGGTGCATGCAGGCAAAGGCAAGGCACAGCAAGGCGGCGAGCAGCGCCGAGAGAATCGCCGCGCGGCGCAGCGTCCCCGAAAGGGCAGATACAGGTGTTTTCGCGTACATGAAACCAGACTCCTTCCCCGTTGTCCGCCGCGTTCGCCCGGATGCGGGCAGCTAAACGCGGCGCTTTCCCTAGTGGCAAGATGATACAGGATGCACGCCGCCGCAGAAGTCTTGTCGCAAAAAGGACTCGCGCGCATGCGTGCGCCTTACGGTGAAATTAAGTGTTTTGATAAGCTGTTGAAACAAAAAAACTATTGCAAACGATTAAGGGTTTTTTATGAGCGAGAACATGACGACGAGGCTGCCCCACCTCCTCGCAGCGCTGCGGCGGCAGGCGCGCATCGTGGAGCTCCTCTTCTAGGGCCAGCACTTCGGACGCCTTGTTCGGCGTTTGCAGCTTTTGCAACTTTTGCAACTTTTGCTAATTTTTGCAAGTTTTGCAAACGCCCGAATCGACGCTTTCGCCCTTCCGGAAGGGCGCCCCCCCTGCACGCAAGCAGGCTTCACCAATTCCAAAAAACGACGCACGTGCATCGGATTTCACGCCCCATGGTGCCCCCGTATCGGATTTCACGCCCCACGGCACTCCCGTATCGGATTTCACGCCCCACGGCGGCACGGAATTGTGCTTTGATACGTATAGTTTGCACACGAGCAACCCTCCGCCCGCGCGGTGCACGGCGAACAGACGGGCAGGGGGCTTGCGCACACAAGAGGAGGCGTTCATGCGCGACCATTCCAAGCACGTGCAGCTGAGCAGGCAAGACTGCATCGCAAAGCTGATCGAGACCAGCAGCTTTTCCCCGAAGGTGGAAACGGTAGACCTGCACGAGGCGCTCGGGCGCGTCACGGCCGGTGACTGCACGTCAAAGATTGACATTCCCAACACCCTGTGCGCGCGCCTCGACGGCATCGCAGTGCGCTTTGCCGATTTCGCCGACGGTGTGCCCGACACGAGCGGCTGGCAGCTCGGGCGCGAATTCGACTGGGCCAACACCGGCACGGCCATGCCGACAGGATTTGACACCGAGATAGCCATCGAGCAGGTGGAAGTGAAAAGCGGCGACAAAATCGAGATACACGAGGCGCCGCACGAGGCAGGCCAGCTCACGAAACCCGCCGGCTCGGATTTCGCGCAAGGCGACATGGTGGTCGAGGCCAAAACGCGCCTGACGCCAGCCCGCATCGCCGCGCTTGCCACCTGCGGCTACACCGAGGTGGAGGTGCTGGCCAAGCCGCGCGTCGTCTTCATCCCCACCGGCGACGAGCTGGTGGAGATGGGCACCCCGCTTGCGGCGGGCAAGGTCTACGAGACCAACGGCATACTGCTGGAAAGCAAGCTGCGCCTGTGGGGCGCCGAGCCGCAGGTCTACCCCTGCCTGCCCGACGACTGGGACCAGATAAAGGCGGCGCTGCTGAAGGCCGCCAAGGAAGCCGACATCGTATGCATCAACGCGGGCTCGTCGAAAGGCTCCAAAGACTTCACCATGGAGATATTGGAAGAGATTGGCACCGTCTACTGCCACGAAACCAACCACGGGCCGGGGCACCACACGAGCGCATCAAGCATCGACGGCGTGCCCGTGCTGGGGCTGTCCGGGCCGCCCTCCGGCTGCGAGATTACGGCAGACTGGTACCTGAAGCCCCTGGTCGACCACTTCCTCTTCGGGCGCGTGCACGATTTCGCGAAGGTGAAGGCGCGTCTGGCCGAGGACCTGCCGCGCTCCAAGAAGCCCCACGGGCCGGGCGGCAAGGGCGACCCCAAGGGCGGCAAGGGCGGCGGCAAAGGCCCCTCGCCCGACTTCTTCGCCATCAAGCCCGTGCACGTTGCCTTCGAGGGCGACGAATACGTGCTGTCCGCAGTCGCCGGCGGCAAGCACCTCTCGCTCGCGCAGGCCGACCAGGCAAACGCCTATCTGGAGAAAAACCCCGCGGAACTGGCCGGGATATCTGCAGGCGACATGGTTGAAGTCGAGCTGCGCTACCCCTACACGCAAATCTAGGGCACGCAGGGCGCACACCCGAAAGCGACGGAGACGGAGCGTTGTCCCCGAAGCGCCGAAAAGGCCCCGGTTTTTCAACCTGGGGCCTTTTCGACGTCAAGAGAGAAAGAGGAACAAAACACGCAAACCAAGAGAGGGATTCTCGATTCGCAAGGCTCATTATAGTTTGCTGAAAATAAATAGCAAGGACTATTTTTTCAACGGATTAGCAACGACTCAGGATAATGTGAAGGCGCGCAGCGCATGAGGCGCGCACGTTTGCGCACGAGACACATGTGCCGCGCGGGCCACACGAAGTACGCGGGTCACACGGCGCGCAGGTCGCACGCATGCGCCCGCACGCGCCTTCGGTTTTTCCGGGAAAGCTAGAGCCGCGCCGCGAGATAGGCGGCCAACTCATCGAGGCCGACGAACTCCTCTTCGTGCGAGGCCATGTCGCGCACCTGCACCTCGCCGCGTTCCAGCTCGTCGGCGCCGACCACCACGGTGAAAGCCGCGCCCGCCTTGTTGGCCTGCTTGAACTGTGCCTTCAGCGAACGGCCCTGCAAATCGGCCTGCACGCGCACGCCGGCGTCGCGCAAGCCCTGCACGATGGAAAACGCCTTCGCGCGCAGCTCGTCGCCAGCGCAGGCCACGTAGACGCACGGCGCCTGCACGTCCCCCAGCGCCACGCCCGCCGCCTCCAGCGCAAGCAAGATGCGCTCGAAGCCCACGGCAAACCCCAGCCCCGGCACGTCGCGGCCGGCCACCTCGCCCATCAGCTTGTCGTAGCGCCCGCCGCCGCCGATGGCGCTTTGCGCACCCGTGCCCTCGCGGGCTTCCACCTCGAAAACCGTGCCCGTGTAGTAGTCGAAGCCGCGCACAAGCCGCTCGTCGACCTCGTAGGAAAGTCCAGCCGCATCGAGCAGGGCGCACAACTCGCTAAAGCGCTCCCGGCAGCTTTCGCACAAGTTGTCGGCGAAACGCGGGGCGCCGGCCATAACCTGCGTGCAGCCCTCGTTTTTGCAGTCGAAGCTGCGCAGGGGGTTCTCGTCGGCGCGCCGGCGGCACTCCTCGCACAGCTCGGCGTCGTGTTCGTGCATGTACGCGCGAACCTTTTCCGTGTACGGCCCGCGGCATTCCTCGTCGCCCATGGAGTTCACGAGCAGGCGCATGGACGCGCGCGGGATGCCCAGCTCCTCGAAAAAGCGCATGCACATGATGATGGCCTCCGCGTCCGCGGCCGCAGAATCGGCGCCCAGGCACTCGACACCCACCTGGTGAAACTGGCGCAGGCGCCCCTTTTGCGGGCGCTCGCAGCGAAACATCGGCCCTGCGTACCACAGCTTGGCCGGCGCTCCTCCCGGCGCCACCAGCGAGTGCTGGGCAATTGCGCGCACAATCCCTGCTGTGCCCTCGGGGCGCAAGGCCAGTTGCTGGTCGGCCTTCAACTGCTCGCCGCGTGCGAGCGCGTCCATCGCGCCCATGCTGCGCACCGCGAAAATCTCCTTGCGCATGATGTCGGTGCCCTCGCCGGCCGAGCGGGCGAACAGGTCGTGCCGCTCGAAGATGGGCGTGGCGGCAAACTCGTAGCCGTAGCGGAAAAACACACGCTCGGCGCAAGCCGTGAACTCCCGCCACGCGCGGGCGCGCTGTCCTATCAGGTCCTCTGTGCCTCGCGGCGCCTGGAAAGCCATGGGTCCTCGCTCCTTTTTTCAATCCTGCATGCGCTGCGTTTTTCCCACAACAAAAAGGAGCCTTGCAAAGAAGGCTCCCCGCATGCCGTGTTGGCGCGTATCCGCTTTGTGTGAAAGCTTACGCGCGCTCCACCTTGCCGGCCTTCAGGCACTTGGCGCAGACGTTGGCCTTGCGCGTGGCGCCCTTCGCGTCTTTGATGGTGACCCGCTGGATGTTCGGGCGGAAGACGCGGTTGGTGACGCGGTGGGAATGGCTGATGTTGCGCCCCGCGGAGGGGGACTTGCCGCAGACTTCGCATACCTTCGACATCTTGAAACTCCTCAACTGCCTTGCCGTTTCAGCGCCGCGCGAAAAGCGACGCCGACGTTTCCATTCAACATGCGCGGCGGGCTGCACAGCCCTTGCCACGCGAATTCAAGACTATAGCACAT
>CAVECB010000002.1:0-106385 GCA_963614215.1 Ruthenibacterium lactatiformans | reverse complement strand
TGGGCGACCCGCTTGCGCTGCTTTCCGCCCTCGTTCCCGCCGCCCATGCCCATATTCTGTACTCTGTCCTCGCCTTCGCCCGTTTTTACCTCGCGGGCCTTGCCTTCATGGCTTTCACCAGATATACGGTCTCGTGTTCGCGCACGGCGCTACTCGTCGGTGCTATGACCTATGTGTTCTGCGGATACGCCTTGCATTCTGGGGTTGCCCATCCCTTCTTCCTCAACCCGATGATCTGTCTGCCGCTCGTGCTGCTGGGTCTCGAGCGCCTGCTCGCAGGTCGCAGCCCACTTTTCTTCATTGCCACCGTTGCGCTTTCCTGCGTCTTGAATTTCTACTTCGCCTACATGGTCGCCCTCGTCGTCCTAATCTACCTCGCGTGGCGCTTGTCCTGCAGGTTTGCAGCGCGCCGCCTGCGGGGCACGGCGGCAGACCTCGGGCGCGTTGTCGGCGCGGGCGCGCTTGGCATCTTCGTTTCGGCGTGCGTCTTCCTGCCTGTCGTCGTCTTCTTCTCGCAGGGGGCGCGCCAGGGCGTCGTGATGAATTTTGACATGTCCTATGGTCTTGACTATTACGTGAGGCTACTAGCCGCCACTCTCACGTTGTGCGTGAGCCCGGGAAGCGGGACGTTCGTGACCGCAGGCGCTGTTTTTCTTCTTGCGTTTGCATCTTTGTTCGCGCGTCGCAATCGGGACGGGGTCTTGAAGGTTTTTGCCTGCATATCGGTTATATTGCTGTTCCTTCCTGTTTTCGCGTTTATCTTCAACGGTTTTTCGAGACCTTGGAACCGCTGGACATGGGCGTTCTCCCTTTTCGCCGCATGGCTCGTCTCGCGGCAGTGGGATGCGATTGCCGCCGCCGCCCGCACGGGGGTGCGGGGCATGTGCGCCGTCCTCGTGTGCGCGTACACGTTTGCCGCCCTCCTTCTTTTCTGGGCGTGCGGCCCCGAGCTCTCGAAAAAGGAGGCCTTTCAGCTCTTCTCGCTGGCCCCGGGTCTTGTGCTTTCTCTGGCCGTCGTCCTTACGCTCGCACGCTCGGGCGGGGCGCGGCCTGCGAGGCAGTTGCGCATGCGGCGCTGCGCCGCCTGCTTTGCCCTGCTCGCCGTCGTGGTAAACGGCGCCATGTTCGTTGTGTATCACGGCGACGAGTGGTACACCTTCGACGGGCTAGCCCAGAAGGCGGAGGAAAACCCCTATACAAAGCTTGCCGACACAATCGAATCCGAAGGCAGAAGCGGGGGGTTTGCCCGCGCCTCGTGCAGGTCGCACCTCAACGAGCAAGTGACGGAAGGGATTTCCACCGTCGGGTACTACTGGAGCCTCGCGCAAGGCGAGCTCGCGCGGTACTGGTCAGAACTCTCCATAGTGCCAAGAAGCGCGGGAGGGGGCTTCACGAGGTTTAATGACCTAGACGGCAGGAGCACCCTGAATGAGCTTTCCGGCGTGCGCTACTTCCTGGCCAAAGACGACGAGGCGCTGCCTGCCAGCGCGGAAAAGATGGAAGAGGGCTTTTCTGGGGATCTCGACCTCTACGAGGACGCGCAGGCACTGCCCTTCGGCTACACCTACAGCTGCGAGCTGGACGAAAGCTGGTACGCGCAGGCCAGCGCCGTCGACCGCGAGCAGGGCATGCTTGCCGGCGTCTTGGTCGAGAACGCCGATGGCGGCGCGGGCGGCGAAAGCGGAGACGGCGGCGACGGTGAAAGCGCAAGCCTTCCCGAGGCGCAAGTCGAGGCGACGAGCCGCGAGGTGCCCTACGAGATCTCCTGCAGCGAGGGAGCGAGCTGGGACGGGGCCTCCTTTACAGTGGAGAAGGCCGGCGCGCAGGTCGTCCTCTCCTTTGCGGGGGATGCGAACGCGGAGACCTACGTGCGCATGGACGGTCTTTGGGCCGAGGGCGTGGGGACAGATTCCGATATTTCCATTGGATTTTCTGTGGGCACTTCGGACAAGTTCAAGTATTTTGCTCCGGCTCACCAATACTACTACGACCAGCACGACTTCCTCTTCAACGGCGGCTACGGCGAGGCACCCCAGACCTCTGCGACCATTACGTTTTCGAAAAAGGGCGTCTACTCCATCGACAGTCTGCGCGTCGTGTGCCAGCCGCTGTCTGGGCAAACGGAGAAGCTCGACGCGCTCAGGGCGGACTCTTTGCGCGACGTGGACTTTCACAAGGCGGGCGACTCCGCGTCCACAAACCGTATCACAGGGCGCATCGAGGTGCACGACGTGCGTAAGTTTCTACTGGTGAACCTGCCCTATTCGGACGGGTGGACGGCCAAGGTAGACGGGCGGGAAGTGGCGCTGCACCGCGCGAACACGATGTTCATGGGGCTTTACCTCGACCCGGGCGAGCACGAAATAGAGCTGTCGTATGCCACGCCCGGCGCCCGTGCAGGCCTTGCGGCCAGCGCCGTGGGCGTTGCCGGCACCGCGCTGTGGTGCGCAATCTCGCGCCGCAAGGAAGAATGCTCGTCGGCAAAACAGGTTGCGTGCGCTACCCTATGAGCATGATGATAAACGCGGATATGGAAAATGTCAGGGAAAATAAAAAGGCGACGAGTGCGGCGGCCTCTGCGGCCGGAGTGGGACGTCGTCCCCGCAAGCGTCGCGCACACTGTGATTGCGCTGCCGAGATTTTGGCACAGGAGCTGCCGCCGGAAGTGCTTGCCTATTTCGAGCAGGCCGACGTGCCCCAAGAGGTGCGCGACTATGTGCGCGAGATGGTCAACGACATGCGCTGCGAGGAGGCGCGTCAAGCCCAGTTCGTCAGCGACGTCAGTCACGAGATTCGCACGCCGCTCACGGCCATACGCGGCGCGGCCGAGACCCTAGCCGACGGCGGCGTGCCCGAGGACATGGCCCGGCGCTTCCTCAATCAAATCATCAGCGAATGCGACCGCCTGACCCGCCTGGCCAACGACCTGCTCACCCTTCAGAAGGCCGAAGGCGAAGACATCGAACTGTCGCGCATCAATCTGCGCGCCGTGGCCGACAACTGCGCACTGCTCATGGAGGGTTTGGTCGAGGAGCGCGGCGTGCAGCTGTCCGTGGTAGGCGAGGCACCCGACGTGAACGGCAACGCCGATGCCATCAACCAGATACTCGTCAACCTCATCGAGAACGCGAGCCGTTTCGCGGGCGCGGGCGGGCATGTGCGCGTCGAGGTCGCGGGCATGGACGCACATTCCGTCATCGCGGTCAAAGACGACGGCCCGGGTTTTGGCGACGAGGACCCGGCGCACCTCTTCGACCGTTTCTATCGCGCCGACCAGAGCCGGGCGCGTTTCAAGGGTTCGGGCAATTCGGGGCTGGGGCTGGCCATCGTGCGGGCGCTGGCCGAGGCCATGGGCGGCAGCGTCGAGGCGGCCAACCTGCCCGACGCAGGCGCTGTCTTCATCGTCGCCTTGCCCAGCCTGCCGCCGCAAGATTGAGTTCGAAGCGCGCCGTTTCGGGTTTGTGCGAACGCTTTTATACGTACGCGTTCGTCGCATGGCAGCGCGTGCTTGCGCTACCATAGGCGTCATGCAAAAACCGCGCGCGTCGGCGCAGCGCAGGAGGATAAGGCCGATGCGAACGTGCCGGGCGTGCCGGACATGGCCGGCCACGGCCAAAGAACATGTTTCGTCGAGAGGAAGCGCATATGCAGGCAACGCACACCGTCGTCACCGTGCTGGGGCAAGACACCAAGGGCATCGTCGCGAGGATTGCCACGACGCTTGCGGAATGCGGTGCCAACATCGACGACATTCAGCAAAACGTGCTGAAGGACATCTTCTCGATGACCATGCTCGTCACGCTCGACGAAGACGTCGCCGGTTTCAACGAGGTGCAGGAGCGCCTCGAGGCAGATGGCAAGAAATTGGGGCTGCAGGTGCGCATCCAGCGCGAGGACGTCTTCAAGTTCATGTACAGCGTCTAGGCACGTCATGCACGCCACGCAACGCGTCGCGCACGCCGTACCGTCACGCTTGTCGCACATGTCCGAGAGGTGGCCAGAAAGATCGTCGAGATGAAAAACGTCGCCCTCATATTTGCGGGGGGCACCGGGCAGCGCATGAGCGAGGCCACGCGCCCGAAGCAGTTCCTCGAGCTGCATGGCAAGCCTATCATCATCTACACCCTGGAGGCCTTCGAAACGCACCCGCAGATAGACGCCATCGTCGTGGTGTGCTTGGCCGGATGGATCGATTTTCTGGCCGAGCGCGTCTCTGCCTTCGGGCTGGACAAGGTGTGCGCCATCGTGGAAGGCGGCGAAAACGGCCAGGCTTCCATACGCAACGGGGTGTGCGCGTGCGCCGAGTGCTATCCCAACGATACTTGCGTGCTCGTGCACGACGGGGTGCGCCCGCTCGTGGACGCGGCCACCATATCGCGCTGCATCGCCAGTGTGCGCGCGCACGGCAGCGCGGTCACGGTCGTGCCGGCCATCGAGACCATCGTGCGCCAGGAAGACGGCGTCGTGACAGAGATTGTCGACCGCGAAAGCTGCGAGATGGCTCGCGCCCCCCAGGCGTTTTTGCTGGGGGATTTGGCGGCGGCGCACGAGTGGGCATGCGCCGAGGGGCTGGGCAGCGCCTTCATCGACACGGCCGGCCTCATGGCGCACTACGGCCATACGCTGCACGTCGTCGAGGGCAACCCGGAAAACATCAAGATCACGACTCCCATCGACTTTTTCAGCTTCGCCGGCCTTGTGGACGGCGCGGCGGGCGCCTTCGATGTAGGTGAAGGGGAGGCTCGCGCAGGCATGGAGGCGGGCAGCAGCGCAGGTGAAGGGTGCGTTTCCGATGCTTCGGGTGAAGGCGATGTTTTCGGCGCGCCGGATGAGGGCGTCGCCCCGGTTGCGCCGGGTGAAGGAGGCGGCCGTGTTTGACCTGCAAGCAGAGAGCGCGCGTCTGGCCCGCGAGGAGGGGGCGCGCTTCGCGGAATTCGATGGCGCGCGCGTGCTCGTCACGGGCGCGACCGGCCTCGTGGGTAGCCACATCGCGCGCTTCTTGCTGGAGCGCAACCGCGAGCTGGGCGCGGGCACGCAGGTCGTGGCCCTCGTGCGCGATGCGGACAAGGCGCGCCGCGTGTTGGCCGGCTATGATGCGGCAGACGGCCTCTCGTTTGCGCAAGGCGACGTCTCCATTTTCACCGACATGAGCCTGCCCTGCGACTACATCGTGCATTGCGCCGCACCCACGGCCAGCGCCTTTTTCGCCGCGCGCCCCGTCGAGACGATACTGACCGTCGTGGACGGCGCATACTGCATGCTCGAGCTCGCGCGCGCGCAGGACGCCGGCATCGTCTGCCTGTCCAGCATGGAGGTCTACGGCGACGGCAACGCCGAGCCCGGCCTCGAGCACAAGCTTGCCGAGCACGATCTGGGCTATCTCGATCCGCTGGCCGCGCGCAGCTGCTACCCGGAGAGCAAGCGCATGGCCGAGCAGATGGTCGCGGCCTATGCGGTAGAACACGGCATCCGGGCGAAATCCGCGCGCCTTGCCCAGAGCTTCGGGCCGGGCGTCCCGAAAGACGACGCCCGCGTGTTCGCGCAGTTCGCCCGCGCCGCGCTGGCAGGAGAGGACATCGTCTTGAAGACGAGCGGGGCGAGCACGCGCATGTACTGCGACGTATCCGACGCCGTCACGGGCATCTTGACAGTGCTGCTGCGCGGCACCGACGGCATGGCCTACAACGTCGCCAACGAGGCCACGTACTGCTCGGTGAAGGAGATGGCCGAGCTCGTGGCCGCGCGCCTTACCGGCGGCCGGACGCGGGTGCGCATCGAGCTGGACCCGGATGCGCCCTATCCGCCTGAGCACCATCTGCCCCTCGACATCTCCGCACTGCGGGCTTTGGGTTGGCAGCCGCGCCACGACCTTGCGGACATGTATGCGCGTCTCGCCGCCTGGTTGCAGGAATAAGGTTACTCCAGCCGGGAGAGCCGGCACCTGTAGGGCCTGTCCACCCGAAACGTTCGCAATTCCTAAGTTTTGGTTGTAGAATACATTGTATTCAGCCAGCGGAAAGGAGTGTGGCATGGCGACGATGACCATGCGTGTTGACGACGTTGACGCGCTTGTAGTGCGCAAGTACGCGGCGTTCGAGGGCAAGACTATCTCGAATTTCATGCGGGATACCATCTTCGAGAAGATTGAGGATGAGGAAGACCTTGCGACGTTGCGCGCGGCGGCCGCAGAAGACGACGGCACGCGTTTTACCCACGAGCAGGTTCTTGCCGAGCTGGGGCTGTAGATGGCCTGGCATGTCGAGTACACCAAGGCGGCGCTCAAGCAGCTCAGGAAAATGGATCGCTTCGATGCGGGGCGCATCCTTTCGTGGATAGGGAAAAACCTCGAAGGCTGCGAAGACCCCCGTGCGCACGGAAAGGGGCTTAGCGCCAACCGAACGGGGGAGTGGCGCTACCGGGTGGGAGCCTATCGTGTTTTATGCACCATCGAAGATGCCAAGCTCGTCGTCGAAGTCTTTTCCATCGGACATCGAAGCGAGGTGTACAAGGAGAGCTAGCGGGGGTTGCATTTGCCCTGATTGATCATGGCAAAGAGGTGCGCGCCCACGCGCTCGGTGCAGCTCATGCCATCCGGTACGGCCACGTTGCGCTTCGTGAAGGCCCCATAGGCGGCTGCGTCGAATTCGTCGGCCTCGATGGCGGCTACGATGGCCTTCGCGTCGTCGGTGAACAGCGTCGGCACGTCGTGCTCGATGTCGATGGAGAGGTCTTGGCGCGCACGGCGGGCGTCCCAATCCCAGGCGTAGAGAAAGACCGGCACCTCCAGCAGGCCAGCCTCGTAGATGACGGTCGAATAATCGCTGATGGCGTAGTCGGCCACGTAGAGCATGTCGAGGCTTGTATCGTAGTTTTGCAGCACCCGCGTATCGTCGATGTGCAGGCTGCTGATAGGGTGCTTCTTGAACACGAGGTTGTAGCGGGTGAAATCGATAGCATCGACGAGCGCACGGGCAGCTTTCTCCTCGCCGGCCGAGGCATCGCGCCGGAAAGTCGGGCAGTAGACGATGGTCTTCTTGCCGGCTAGCTCGGGATATGCCGCGAGAATCTCCGCGCGCCGCGTCGCACGCACCTCCGGGTCCACGAGCAGGTCCACGCGCGGCAGCGGCGCCTCGTACATCTTCTCGCGCGGCGCCCCGAAACTCGCGCGCAACTTTTCGACGAAGGATAGCGACGAGCAGAGTATGGAATCGTAGCCGGCGTGCATGTGCATGAGCCGCGCCGTGGCGGAGCTGCGTCCATCCGGTGTGTCGAGGGCTGTGTAGCCGAATCTCTTCATGTCGCCCAGCGAGTGCCATATCTGCAGGACGGGCGCGGCGATGCGCGCATCAAGCAGACTGACGACGATGCAATAGGAGTCGAGCACGACAGCGCGCGCACGGGCAATGTGGTAGACCTGCCGCAGCATGTGCAAGGCGTAGCCCGCGCCCGAGAGTTTTTTGGCGAGGATGACGCACTCCCAATCGGGATGCGTATGTGCCACCCAATCGGCCAGCAAGGTGAAGTCGACGGGCACCTGGTCGCTTTGGCGGCTCAGCATGACGACGCGCTGCTTGGCGGGCAGGAGCCGGCACAGCCTATAGAAGGCGGCCAGCAGTGCGGTGGCAACGCGTACGGCAGCGGCTTTCATCGTGCTCGCGCCGCCCTTAGAGCCCGCTCACGCGACGTGAGAGCGTGTGGAACCAGTATGTGGGGCCAGGTAGCCACGAGAACTTGACGAGCAGGCCGCGCGCACGCTGCACGAGGGTTTTGCGACCGACGAGCTTGTCGAGATAGGTGGCTTCCGGGCGGGCGAAAAGATAGCAGTCACGGCCGTGTTGCAGCTGCCATAGCAGCTCTAGGGCGCTGCCTTTTTGCAGGGGGGTGAAGCGCTCGATGTCGCCTATGAGCGCGGGGATGTGCTCTTCGGTGAACATAGCGGCCAGGTCGGTGAAGGCCTCGCGCGTCTCGGCCGCATCGAGGTCGGCCACCATGAGGCGGGCGGCGTAGGCGGCAAAGTCTGCTTCTGCGGCTTTGGCAAACCTCGGAGCGATGGCGCCTGTGGCCATGCGTTTTTTGATGCGCTGCAGCGCGGGGATGTGTGTTTCGGCGATGTCGGCCGCACGTGGCGGCAGTACGATGGAAGGCACCTTTGGGCTGCGGCGCAAGTGCTTTGTCGTCGCGCGTTCCACGAACTCGATGCCGCCATGTGCGGCTAGCGCGAGCGCGGCGAAAAGCTCGCGACCCTCGTCGGCCAGGAAATCGGCCGCAGTGTCGGCGCCGCCGCCTTGCGCGCCGTCGTTTTCACCGAAATCCGCCAGCACACAGGCCAGCAATTCGCGGCGCACGGCCACATTCGACAGACGTCCCTCCGCGCAGGCAAAAAGCGTGCCCAGCGCCTCATCGCGCTCCATGAAGCCGCAGCGCCTGTCGGCTGTGCGTGCCGCGCCGAAGCAGACGAGGTCGGCCTTCGTCGCGCTCAAGGTCTCCATCATCTGGCCGAGTACCTTTTTCGAGGCGAGCTGCGTGTCGTGCGCGGTGAAAAAGACCCACTCGCCTGCCAGGTCCTCGGCAAGGGTTGCCGTCGGTGCCGTGCGATATCTCACCCGCTCGTCGCGCGTGGCAATCTCTTCCACAAAGCGTTGCGTGGCATCCGTGCTGCCGCCGGCGTCTTGCCATACGAACTCGGCTTCGCACGGCGCGGTGCGCAAAAATCCCTCAAGATGCTCGTAGACATAGGCGCAGCGGTTTTTTCCATGCGAAACCACCGACAGGCGCGTGGATGCGGGCGCGCAGGCGCTGCGGCATTTCACCTTTTTCATGCTGCGGCCGGTCATGTCCAGGTAGAAGCGCACGTGGTCGTGGTTCAAGTGCGGGTTGCGCACGACCTCGCGTGGCGAGAAACGCGCCAGCTCGGCGCCCATGCGCTCCCACAGCTTCGGCTCGAAAGCGTCGAATTCCATGCCGTTTAGGATGCTTTGGTAGTAGTAAAACGAGCGCTTCGCGATGATCATGCGCAGGTAGAGGTCGCGAATGGGCAGCGAGTCGCGCAGGTCCAAGATCTCGTCGGTGCGATCAAGCGGAATCTGCCAGTTCTTCAGATACGACGAGGCATTCTCGTTCGTGCGGCGGTAGCGATAAAACGGCCGTGGGTCGAAGACGATGGTGTTGGCCTGGCACAGGGTCTCGAAAAGGAAGGGGTTGTCCACCCAGCCCGCGCCGGGTGCCTCGACGAAACGAATCTGCTTGTCACGCAGGAAATCCGTGCGGTAGATGCAGGTCCAGATTGAGGGGTGGTTCATGAAGACGGTGGGGATGTCGGTCGCGCGCACGACGCAGGTGTCCTTCGGCAGGCCTATACCCAACAGGTCGCGCTCGATGATGTGCGTCGGATGTTCTGCGTCGCCGTCGTAGAGCTGGTAGAAGGAGGACTTCACGACGTCTGCAGGACCGTTGTCGGGCAGCTGTGCGTCGGCATAAAGCTCCGAAAACATTTCAGGGGGCACGATGTCGTCGGGCTCCAAGATGCCGATGTATTCACCCGCCGCCGCCTCGATGCCGATGTTCATCGCGCGCCCGTAGCCGCCGTTTTCGCGGTCGATCACATGAAAGCGCGCGTCGCGTGCGGCGAACTTTTTCATCACGGCAAGCGAGTCGTCGGTCGAGCCGTCGTTTACGCAGATAAACTCGATCGGCTCTAGCGTCTGCGCAGCCAGCGATTCGAGAGCTGGACGCAGGTAGGGCAGCGCGTTGTAGACGGGCACCACTACCGAGACAGCCGGCCGCGCTGTCGCACTTGCCGTCGCTTGTGGTGCATGCAAGCCTTGTGCGATGTCGCTTTCCGTGCGCGCCTTGCCGGGCACGTTCGTGTCGTCTGGAGCGTTTTCGCGCACGTTTCCCCTTTTCGCGTCGGCTGCAGGCCGGCCGTTTGAATCCACTGTGAACCGCGAGTGTAGCCTACTTGTGGGTTTTGCGTGTGTGCCCGCCCCAATTCGGACTTTTTCTCCATTTCGCGAAAATGGGTACTAATCTGGTTCCCCGCACGAATTGTCAAGCGAAAACCGTATGCGAAAAGGTGCATGAAGCACGTAGACGATATAAAAGAACGCGAGCCGCGCGAGGGTGAAGAGCCTAAGCTCGAGGAATCCGAGCTTGAGGAAGCTGAAGTCGAGCCGGCCTCAATCGAGGAGCCTGAGGCGCAAAGCGGCGATGAAGACGTGCCGGCTGCCCCCCGGCGCAAGCGCCGTCTCTCGGGGCGTGCCCGTGTGTGCGTGGCACTGCTCGCCATCATCGTTGCCTGCGGCTGCGTGGTTGCGGGCAGCGTGGTTCACCTGACTTTTCAGGCGAAGGCCACGGGTCGCCAGGTCGCCGCGCTTGCCACCCAAATTGGCGCGGGAAACAAGACGGCGGCGGTCTCTTCGGCCGCCTCGATTGCCGAAAGCGCCCACGGCCTTTCCTCGGAGCTGGCAGGCCCTGTGTGGACGGTGCTGACCTACATCCCCGTTGTGGGCGGCGACATCGCGAAACTGCGCAGCCTGGTTGTGGTGTGCGTCGATTTGTGCGACAACGCCCTCGTTCCTTATGTCGCGGCGCTGCCCGAGACCGGCAGTGTCCAGGTTGTGCGGGCGGACAAGTCCATCGACGCGACCGCCTTAGCCACGCTCGTGCGCCCCCTAGATAACGCAAGCTCGGCCATCAAGCGTTCTGCCGAGGAAGTCGAGCAGATGGACGAGGCTTCGATAGGCCGGGTAGACGATCTTTTGCGCGCGGCAAAGACCGGCTTGTCGCTGCTCGACGGCATCGCGAGCAATGCCCAGACCGTGGCCGACGACCTGCCGAATCTTTTGGGCGAGAACGGCGAGCGCTGCTATTTGCTCGTCGCCCAGCAAAACGCCGAGGTGCGCTCGACAGGCGGCTTTTGGGGATCGGCCGGGCTCGTCTACATGCGCAACGGCAAGCTTGAACTAGGCGAGTTCTATTCCGGCGCCCACTTCGGCGACTACATGTCGGGCAACGTGGTGCTTTCCGAGACTGACGAGGAGCGCGTCTTGTTCGGAAAACGCATTTGCTTTGTGCCCGCAGATACCAACTTCATTCCCGACTTTCCTGCGGCGGCGGGCCGCTATCGCGAGATGTGGCAGCGCTACGGCCAGCCCGAGGTGCAAGGAATCGTCGCTCTCGACCCCGTCTTCTTGCAGCAGGTGCTGTCGTTGACGGGCGGCATCACGACACAAAACGGCACGGTCGTAGACGGCACGAACGCGGCGCGCATACTCGAACACGACGTGTACTACGACCTGCCCGTCAAAGAGCAAGACAATTTTTTCTCCGAGGTGGCCAAGGCGGCTTTCACTAAACTCACTACCTCGCCGCAGGCGATAGACGGCGTTGATGCGCTTGTTGCCATAGGACGCGCCTTCGACAACAGGCGTCTGCAGGTATGGATGGTCGACGAGGGCGAGGAGGGCATCGTGCGCGCGCTCGGCTGCGCGGGCGAGGTCTCGGATGATGTGGCCAACCCCACCGTGGGCGTCTATTTCAACAACACCTCGTACTCGAAGCTCAGCTGGTGGCTGAAGGCGGACACGAGCATTGGGGAGGGCACGAAAAACGCCGACGGATCGACGAGCTATCGTGTGACGACGACTATGACCAACACTATGACGCAGGCCGAGGAAGGAGAGCTGCCCAAGTACGTTGCTGCGAGCAACAGCTCCGGCGTGTGCCCGACGGGCGGCAGCATGGCCTTGTGGACCTATATCTACGCGCCTGCCGGCGCGACGGTGGCCAACATGAACGCGAACGCGCGTTTTGCAAATGTGGCCGACGTGGAAAAAGAGGCGTGGCTTGCAGGCGAGCCGGGGGAGGGGATGAGTCTCGTGCGCTATAACGAGCGCGACGTGTGGTTCGGCGTCGTCACGCTTTCCCCGGGCGAGAGCGCGACGCTGTCCTACACCGTCACGACGCCATCGGGAAACGAGCTGTCCGTGGACATGACGCCGCTGGGCCAAAGCGTGGACAAATGAGCCTCGGTAACGCGCTGGATGTCCTGTACGCCGCGCACTCTGATTTGCCCTGCATGCCAGATTATGTGCGGGCGCGGCACGTGAATCTGAAAGAGCATGGCGAAAACGTGGGGTTTCGCGCAAGGTGCGGGCGATAGGGGATAATCTCTCGGCATGGAAGAAATGCTCATCGACACCAAACGCGTGAAGACGCACGGGCGCACGCTGGCGGCAGCGGTTGCCTGCGCCGTGGCAGTGCTCGCCATCGCCTGCATATGCCTCCTCGCGACGAGCCTGAAAGACGCGCAGGGTCAATCCGCGCAGCAGGCCGACGGCGTGGTGGTCACGGTTCACGACGATGCCATCGATTTGACCATACGCAACGTGGGCACGTCGGGTACGGCGCAGGTGCTGCGCTACGAGGCCAACGCCTACCACGACGACGACCCGCTGAAAGGCGTTGTGGCAAGCGGTTCGGCCGGCGAGGTCGTGGGCGAGTACACATGCGGCACGACGCAGATCCTCCACGCTGCGCGCAAGGACGCGGGCGGCCACGACTATCTCTACAGCAAGTACTACGTGGTGCAGGATGGCCGTGTGCTGGCAGGTCCGTACTATGCCACGAACGTCGATGCGCCCGACACGGCCGTGACCTTTTCCACCTCGACAAAAAAGGGCGGCGCGAACACGCACGGCAGGACCAAGACGAGTTCGGCCGACATAATGTCGGACCTCGGCTGTGGCTGGACCAACGTCACAGTCGACCTCGGCTCAATGCTCGTGAAAAACGAGAACGCCGACGGATCTGCCATCGATGCGGCGCTCTACAACGACACGACCACTTTCACCTACGAGGGCACGACGTACCGCTTCTCGAACGCGAACCTGAAGAAATACGACGACATCGTGAAGGCGTACACCAAAAAGAAGATAAACGTGCAGGTCATCTTGTTGTGCTACAAGAGCCACGGCGACTGGAGCACGTACCCGCAGGCCCTGAGCTACGTGGGCGAGGAGGGTCTGCCGCCAGTGGAGAATTTTTGGTCGGGCGAGTGCCTGGGCTACAACACGGCCACGAATCTGGGCGAGAAGTACTTCCTCGCGGCCATGGAGTTCCTCGCGCAGCGCTGGTCGCAGGACGCCGAACACGGCCTTGTGCACAACTTCGTCGTCGGAAACGAGATTGATTGGGCCTTTGCTTGGCACCACATCGCCTCGTGGCATACGGCCGCCGACGGCCGCACCGTCTACGAGACCTTGCCGCTCGACACCTACATGGAAGAGATTGCGCGCACGTTGCGCCTGGGCAATCTCGCGGTGAAGAAGTACAACAGCAACCTGACGGTCAGCGTTTCGTTCACCAACCAATGGGCCGATTCCTACGCGAAAAGTGGCGGTCTGACCGAATACGACTATGGATTTGACAGCTATGCGCCGAAAGACCAGCTGGATTGGCTGTTCGCGCACGAGGCGGCGCGCGGCGACTACGACTGGGGCCTGGCACTGCACCCGTATGCCAACAATGGCATCTCGGGCTCGGATATGTTCTACTGGGAGCTGAAGAACTTCGATGAAGGCGGCGCAAGCACCAACTTCGAGACAAGTGCGCACCTAGGACCTGTGAACTGTGAAATCGTGGAAACCTACCTCGAGCAAAACAAAGCACTTTATGACGGGCAGGTTCGCACAGTGCGCCTGACCGAGGTGGCGGCTTCCGCTGAAGGCAGGAGCGAGGAAGAGCTTGGCCGGCAGGCGGGCTACGTTGCGTGGATGTACTACCGCTTCGCGTTGCTGCCCTGCGTGAAATCCATTGAGTACTGGCCGCTCACCGGGTACTCGCGTTCCGACGACAGCAAAGACCAGCCGGGGCTGACGGAAAAAGACGCGAAGACACCACGTCCTTCCTATGATGTGTGGAAGTACATCGACACGGACAAGAGCTTCGAGTATGCGGACAAGTACCTGCAGTACCTGGGCTACGAAAAGGACGGACAGACCTACAGCACGGAAAACGGCGCCATCAACTCCTACGAAGACCTGCTCGATATCACGAACAGCGGCTACGACTGGGAGAGCGCCTGGCATTCCTGGGGTATCACGCCGAGACGAGCCGACCTGTAGCGCACTGCGCATCGGCGGCGCGGGTTCTCTGGCGGGCGAGGCGAAGACAAAATGGGCATATCCACGGTCGAGACCTTCAAGCACATGGCCAAGGGCGGCGACAACATCGAGTTGTCGGGCGAGCGCCTAGCCACCTTGCAGCGGGTGCTCGTGGGGATGCTCGCCGACATCGACGCCGTGTGCCGTCAAAACGGCCTGTCCTACACGCTCGGCGGCGGAACCTGCCTGGGAGCCGTGCGCCACGGCGGCTTCATCCCCTGGGACGACGATATGGACCTGAACATGCCGCGCTCTGAGTTTTCCCGTTTCGCCGAGGCGCTCTTGGCGGCCCATGGCGACAAGTACTGCATCCAGACGGCGAACAACACCCCGGGCTACACTCTGGCCTTCCCGCGAATACGCTTGAAGGGCACGCTTGTGCGCAGCCGCGAGGACGTGAACCTGCCCGACGAGGCCTGCGGTGCCTACGTAGACGTGTTCCTTGCTGAAAACGTTCCAGATAGTGCAGTCGCGCATCGCCTGCACGGGCTGGTTTCAATGGCGCTCGGGCTGGCCTATTCCTGCCGGCGTTTCGCGGCCTATGCGGACTCCTTTCTCGCGCTCGCTGCCGGCGACGAGGCGACGACGCGCACTTTCCGCCGCAAGATCGCGCTCGGTCGCCTACTCTCGTTTTGGTCGGCGGAGAAATGGACGTGCGTGTGGGATGCCTGGAACGGGCGCTGTAAAGACGATGCCTCGACCTTCATCGCCTTTCCCGTCGGGCGTGGGCACTACTTCAAGGAGACCTACCGCCGCGACGCCTTCTTTCCGGCTGCCGATGCCAACTTCGCCGGGGTCGTGGTCTGCGTCCCGCACGACGCGCCTGCCTACTTGGAGCAGCTCTACGGCTCGGACTACATGACGCCGCCTTCCGCCACCGAGCAGGAGACCCATGTCGTCTACGCCTTTGACCTCGGGGATTATGCGGATGTGTGAAGCGAGGGCGTTCTGCCCCATTCCCCGCGCCCGCACCGCGCCCGCCCCGCACGTCATCCTGTTGGTTTTGAGTGCTTGCCCTCTAAGGTGGTGACATGCGGGGCTTCATGTGCAATACTCGCCTTCTTTAGCAATCGGTGAAGAGGGGACGAGGCGCTCGCGCGCGTGTGCGAGCAGCGGGACTTTCTTGGATATGGACTCAACATACAGCGCGGCGGCGGTCTGCAATATGCGGGTCGCGGGCAATGTTGGCATGCAGGCAGACGAGCCGGACGTGTTTTTCGATGCCCGCCCCTCGCAGCGCGTCGCCTACCGCTTCGTCAAGCGCGCCATCGACCTCGTTTTGAGCACGGTGATCATCGTCGTTGGCTTCATTCCCGCATGCATCTTGTGCATCGTCATCGCGGCCACCATGGGCGGTTCGCCCATCTTCACCCAGCAACGCCTCGGTCTGTGCGGCAGGCGGTTTCGCATGTTCAAGTTCCGCACGATGGTGGCAGATGCCGAGGATGTGGAGAAGTACCTCGACGCCGACCAGATAGCGGAGTGGGAGCGCGAGCGCAAGGTGAGAAACGACCCGCGCGTCACGAAACTCGGTGCCTTTCTGCGCCGCACGAGCCTCGACGAGCTGCCGCAGTTTTTGAACGTGTTTGCCGGGCACATGTCCACCATTGGCGTGCGCCCCGTCGTCTTGCCTGAGTTGCGCCATTATGGCGACGATGTGTCCGAGTTCCTCAGCCTGAAGCCGGGCATCACTGGTTGGTGGCAGGTTCACAGCCGCAACGAGGCTGTCTACGAGGACGGCGGGCGCCAACAGCTCGAGCTCTATTACGTGCGCCACGCGAGCCTGTCCTTCGATTTCTCCATTTTCCTGCGCACCTTCAAGGTGATGGTCCGGGGCACCGGGCGCTAGGGGTGCGGCGCGCATGACGTTGGCCGATGATGTCGCCCGTATGCGCCGGCGTCTTGCGCCGGGGAAGTGGGGGCGCCTTCAGTTTTCTTATGCGCGCTTCCTCGACACCTGTTCCGTGGACGAGGGTGCCGTGCTCGTGGATGCGGGTGAAGAGGAGTCTGTACCCGCCACTGCCGAATCTGCAGACGACACCGGGCTTTTTACCCGCTTCGTCGTTGAACTCGTCCGCCAGACGCAGGAAAAAGGGCTGCGCGTGCACATCGCCGAGGGCGCGCCGGGTGAAAGCGCCATACGCTGTGCCCTGCGCGGGGCAGGTCTCGAACATCGTGTTGCCTGGGCGCGCCGCCGCAGCCGCCGCTACATGCGTCTTTTGGCAAGCGCCGGCCTGCTTGTAGGCGACGAACGCGCTTTTCCGTTTTTTCTCGTGAAGCGACGCGGACAACGTCTGGCCTGCGTGCCCGACATGCGCCGTCTGGCGCCCTTGGACCGGCACGCCGTATCCGACGCCGATCTGTTCTGCAGCATGCAGCACGTTCTTTTGGCAAGCGACTGGATTGCGCACCCGGACGCAGGGGCGCTGCGCCGCTTGGCCGATAATGCCATGGTGGCGCGCCACTATACGGGCGCCTATGTTTCGGCAGGTGAAGGAAAAAGTGAAGACAAAAAGTCCATGCCCGCGCGCCTAGCCGCCCTGTTCGTGGACGGCTGTTGCGACGGGCTTTCCCTGCTTGCGGGCGATAGTCTGCACACGGGGCGACCGCGCGTCGTGCTCTATGGGGACAAGCTCGTGCGCAACGGCATAGAGAGCTCGTTGCGCAACTTGCTCGCCTCTGTCGATACGAGCCGCGCGGACTTCGTGTTGATGTGCTCGCCGGGAGCCTATCGGACCGCTGCGGAGGCTCTGTCGTGCGATGGGCTCGAGTATTTGAACACACTGCCCACCTCCATCGACTGGGTCGCTTTTCGCAAGGGACGCAACCTGCGTGTGGGCGAGACGCTTGCCTGGATGGCGCACACCCGCTTCCGTCGTTCGGGGGCCTGGGTGCGCCGCCGGCTCGATGCCGTTTTCGAGCGCGAGGCGCGGCGCGTGCTTGGTGGGCTTTCCTGCGATGCGATTGTGCACTTCACGGGCTACGATTTCGAGTTCATGCAAATGATGCGTTCGATCCGTGCAGAGCGCAAGCTCGTCTTTGTCCACAACGACATGGAGCGCGAGCGCGTGGCGGCCGCGAACTTCGATCCGTGGAGCCTGACCTGTGCTTGCGCGGAGTTTGATGCGGTCTGCCTCGTCGACGAGGGGCTGCGCGAGCCTTTGCGCCGCGTCGTCGGCACGCTTGACGATACGCGGGTCTTCACCGTGCACAACGTCTGTGACGCGAAAGCTATATGCGCTGGTGCGCAGCGACCCTTGGATCGCGACGGCTACGGCGAGTGCTCGTGCAGCTTCGCCGAGCTGGAGGCTTTGCTCGCAAGCAACGACGGTCCGCTGTTCGTGTGGCTCGGTCGCTTCGTCGAGCAGAAGGGCTGCGACCGCCTGCTCGAGGCGTTCTCCTCGTTTCTTGCTGCCGGAGGGCGGGGGCGGCTCGTTATGGCGGGCTCCACCGGCGAGCTTTACGAGCAGGTGCGCGAGGCGGCCGGCCGGCTCGGGGCGGAGCATGTTGCCGTCGTTCGCGCGCTTGCGAACCCCTACGCGCTGCTTGCACGTGCCGACGCGCTCGTGCTCGCATCGCACTACGAGGGCATGCCCATGGTCGTTATGGAGGCGCTGGTGCTGGGCAAGCCCGTCATCTGCACGGACATGCCCGGGGTGAGCGCGTTTTTGCATGAGGGCGGCTACGGGCAGGTTGTGGAAAACTCGACGGCGGGCATCGAGGCGGGGCTTGTAGATTTCGCCGCCGGCCGGTTTGGACCCTTCACCCGCTTCGACGTCGACGCCTTCAACGCTCGTGCGCTGGCAGAGTTCTACGCCGCGTTGGAGCTGTGACTTTTCGACACTGGGGGCTTTTGCCTTTTGCCGCGCCGTCTTGCGTCATAATGAGGCGCGAGAAACGCAAGCCGTATCCCACGCGCAAAAGGAGGCCCCATGTCCGGGCGCACCATCGCCGTCATCGACGGCAACTCACTCATGCACCGCGCCTATCACGCCGTGCAAAACCCCATGAGCACGCCCGACGGCACCCCCACCAACGCCGTCTTCGGCTTTTTGTCCATGCTGCTGAAGTTCATCGACACGGCGCACCCAGACGGCATCGTGTGCGCTTTCGACGCGGGCAAGCCGACTTTCCGCATCGAGGCGATGGAGCGCTACAAGGCGCAGCGCCCGCACATGGACGACGAGCTGCGTGTGCAGTTTCCGCTGGCAGAGAGTCTGCTGGACGCCATGAACATACCCGTGGTGAAGGTGGCGGGCTGGGAAGGCGACGACATATTGGGTACGGTTGCGGCGCGCTGCGAGGCGGCAGGCGACAAGGCTTTGCTGGTGACGGGCGACAAGGATGCCTGCCAGCTGGTCACCGAGTCCACGCACGTGGTGAACACGAAAAAAGGCATCACCGACGTGGTGGTCTACGACCCGGCCGGCGTCGAGGAGCGCTATGGCGTGACGCCCGCGCAGATCCCCGACTATTTGGGGCTGATGGGAGACTCGTCTGACAACATCCCCGGCGTGCCCGGCGTGGGCGCGAAGACGGCGGTGAAGTTTTTGCAGGAATACGGCAGTATCGAGGGCCTCTACGAGCATGCCGACGAGCTGGGCGGCAAGCTGGGCGAGAAGGTGCGCGCGAACCGCGAGTTGGCCTTTTTGTCGCGCAAGGTGGCAACCATCGTGCGCGATTTGGATTTCGAGCTGGATCTGGCCGCGGTGAAGTTTCCCGATTTCGACCCCGCGAAGGTGGTCGAGGCTTTCGGGGCGCTGCATTTCACTCGGCATATGAAAAGCGTGCTAGCCCTGCAGGACGCAGACGGCGCGGCGGCGGGTGGCGCCGGTTTGGACCTGCGCCTTAGCTACCACGTGGCCCGCGACGCGCAAAAGCGCCTCGAGCGGTGCGTGGCATCCGGCACGTGGGTGGCCGTCGGTATCGACGAGCCGGCCGAGATGTCGCTTTTCGGTGGGGGCGCCATGTTTGTCGCAAGCGATGGCGCGGGCTTGGCGCAGCTGCCGCTTGAAGAGGCCTGGCCTGCCCTAGAAAAGCTGCTCGCGCAGGGCAAGGTGGCCGGCTTCGATTTGAAGGGCACCGTGCGGCGCGTGGCGCATGCGGCAGACAAGACCGCAGACGAGGTGTGCGCGCTGCTGGGGCGCGAGGACCTGCCCGCACGCCTGTTCGATCTTGGCGTGGCCGCCTACCTGCTCGATTCGGAAGGGCCGAAGGACCCGGTCGACATCGTCGCGAACAAGGCCGGCCTGCGCGCGCCCGCCGGCGACGACGCCCCGACTTCGGGGCAGTTTCTTGTGGCGGCGGCTGCGGCTCTCGTAGACCCCTTGCGCGCAGAGCTTAAACGCGAGGGCGCGCTTGCGCTTTTCACCGACATGGAGATGCCGCTTTTGCCGGTGCTCGCGGCCATGGAGGCCTGCGGCGTCCTTGTGGACACGCAGGTGCTCGGCGAGATATCGGCGCAGGTGGGCGCCCAAGTAGACGAGCTTCGCGCCGACATCGTGAGCTTGGCCGGCACCGATTTCAACGTGGATTCGCCCAAGCAGCTCGGCGAGGTGCTCTTCGAGAAGCTCGGGCTGGACCGCCGCAAGTCGAAGAAAACCCAGCGTGGGTACTCCACGAGCGCAGCGGTGCTCGACAAGCTGCGCGACGACCACCCCATAGCGGGCAAGGTCATCACGTACCGCGAGCTGGCAAAACTGAAGAGCACCTACCTTGACGCGCTGCCCGCCCTCGTGGATAGCCGCGACGGCCGCATCCACACCACCTTCAATCAGACGGTCACGGCCACCGGGCGCCTGTCCTCGAGCGATCCGAACCTGCAAAACATCCCCGTGCGCACAGATGTGGGTCGCCGCATACGCGAGGCTTTCACCGTGCCGGACGGCTGCGTGTTCGTGAGCGCCGACTACAGCCAGATAGAGTTGCGCCTGCTCGCGCACCTTTCCGGCGACCCCGGACTTGTCGAGGCCTTTGTGGAAGGCGAGGATTTCCATGCGCACACGGCTGCGCAGGTCTTTGGCGTGCCCGTTTCAGAGGTCACGCCCCAGATGCGCACGCGCGCCAAGAGCGTGAACTTTGGCATCGTCTACGGGCAAGGCGCCTTTGGCCTGTCGCAAAACCTGCACGTGGCCGTGGCAGAGGCTCAAGAGATGATCGACCGCTACTACGCGGCCTATCCCGGCGTGCGTGCCTACCTCGACGAGACGGTTGAGCGGGCACGCGAGACGGGGTATGCCGAGACGATGTTTGGGCGGCGGCGCCACATCGCCCAGCTGCAAAGCACCAACCACCAGCTGCGGGCTTTCGGCGAGCGCACGGCCATGAACCACCCCATGCAGGGCAGCGCGGCCGACATCATCAAGCTTGCGATGTGCGGGGTGGCGCGGGGTCTGCGCGAGGAGGGGCTGCATGCGCGCATGGTCGTGCAGGTGCACGACGAGCTGGACTTCGAATGTCCGGCCGGCGAGCTTGCTGCGCTGGAATCTATGGTAAAAGATGCGATGGAAAACGTCGCGCAGCTGAAGGTGCCGCTCGTCGTTGACGTGCAGAGCGCACAAAACTGGGCGCGGGCGCATTAGCACAAGGCGACGCGCGAGGCGCCGGCGCGGTGCGGGGACGTGCATGGTCGCCCATGCACGAGGCGAGACGAAGATTCTCACGAAAGGCGGATGCGGGATATGGAGACGATAGAGCTCGGGTTTGACGAGGTGTTCGACGAGGCGCGCATCACGCGTCCGCCAGCTTTCGACGAGAAGGTCTTTGCGAAGGCCCTCGCGGCCGCCTCGGAGGTGTATCGCGACGGCGATGAGGCCATAGCGAAGTTTAGTGAGGAGGCGGGCATCGCGCCCATGAAGTCCTTCGAGTTGACGGAGGCCGAGATAGCGGCGGCGCAGGCCGAGGTGGACGAGGACTTCCTCGACGCGCTTGCCTACGCCGTCGAGAGCATCTTCGATTTCCACGAGCGCCAGCGCCGGGAATCGTGGTTTTCCACCGAAGGCGACGGCCGCCTGATGGGGCAGAAAATCATGCCGCTGCGACGTGTGGGCATCTACATCGACGGCAGCCGCGACGCGTTTTCCCCCGAGGTCTTGACGAACGCCATCCCGGCGCTTGTGGCGGGCGTGGAGGAGGTGGTGATGTGCATCGCGCCGCGTGCGGACGGCTCCATCGACCCCTGCACCATCACCGCGGCCACGACCCTGGGCGTGAACCGCATCTTCAAGGTGGGAGGCCCGTGCGCAATAGCCGCAATGGCCCACGGCACCGAGACCATCCCTCAAGTGGACAAGATTGTGGGCGTCGGTGGGTGCGACGTGGCGGCCGCGAAGAGGGTCGTGTGCGGCGAGGTCGGCCTCGACACGCTGTCCGGCCCCTCTGATGCCTGCGTGATGTTTGATGGCAGCGCCATCCCCGAGTTCATCGCCATCGACGTCCTCTCGCAGCTGGAGCTTTGCGATGACAGCAAGGTCTATCTCGTCACGACCGCGCCGACCATGCTGCCGGACGTGCAGGAGTGCCTGGAGGATTTCGCGTCGAAAAACCCCGAGCCTGACCGGGCGGCCGCCTCGCTTGGGCGCATCGTGGCCATCGCGTGCCGCACGATGACGCAGGCCAACGACGTGGTGAACAAGATTGCGCCTGCGCGCCTCGAGCTGGCCATGACCGCCCCCATCGAGCTGATAGGCGGCATCGAAAACGCGGGCTCGATCTTTTTGGGACCGTGGACGCCGGCAAGCGCGGGCGCCTATGTCGCAGGTCCTGGATGCAGCGTCCTTGCCTCGGGGACGCCTGCGTATGCGAGCGCGCTGTCGGTGGACGATTTCGTGAAGAAGATTCCCCTCGTGTCCTATTCGTTTGATGCGCTGGAGACCGACGCGTGGGCCATCGAGCTTTTGGCCGAGCGCGAGGGAATGTGGGCGAGTGGCGAGACGGCGGCGCTGCGCCTCGATTTCATGGACTACGTGCAAGAAGAGCTGCTCCAGGCAGCCAAGGAAGACTTGGATGCGGATGCAGGATGCTGCGGGCACGGGCACGGCGGGCACGGGCATGCGCACGGCGAATGCGACTGCGGCGAGTGCGACTGCGATGGCGACGAGGAGTGCGAGTGCTGCGGGGACGGGCCTGCGGACGCGTCCAGCGACGGCAAGGCGCGCGGCAAGGGCCAGGCGCAGTCCGCACGGCGCGGCAAAGGCGGCGCGAAAGGGGGCGCACGATGAACAGCAGCTACGATGTCGTGTTGGCTACGCCGAAGCTCTACAGGCGCGGGACGCTCGTCTTGAAGGGCACGCCCCCGCAGCTGTCTGCCACCTTCGACGACGGCGAAGGGCTGGTGCTTGCCGCGCCAGTCACCTGCGAGGGTACTGATATCGTGCTTTCTGGAGAAGTGGACGCGCCGTCTGGCGGGGCGGTTGTCTGCGACATGGCGGGTAGCATATGGGGCAACTCCTTTTCCCTGAAGGGCACGACCGGCATCGGGGAGGTGAACGTCTACGGCACGCGCCTTTCGGCGTCGGCGGGCGACTTCTCCTCCAACAGCGACCCCTATTACGCGGGCACATGGTCTGACGCAGGGTAGAATCGCACGAATTTCGCGCGACGCCCGCCAGCGCCTCCTGCAAGAAAACGGCGCGGGCGGATTGCAAAATTTCAACAGCGCAAGGCATCGTCTTTTAAAGGGGGAAGAGGATCGCATGGCAGCAGACGGCACCACATCGACGCTCATGGAGTCGCGTGTCTCCCTCGAATATATCGTGGGATATGCCGGTTTGTGCGCGGCGTTTGCCACGGCGCTCGCACTTCTGGCCGTCTACCCGGGCGCGGCCGTCTACTATTTCGACTGCGTGCCGGCAAACACCGTCGTCGCCTTCACCATGGCCGTAGGTTTTCTCGTCATTAGCGTCTTCCAGGAAAAAATCGCCCACATGAACCCCTCGCCGCTCGTCATAGGCGAGTTTGCGGGCTTTGCCGCCTATGTGGCCTACATTCCCTTTTCCCACAACGCCGCCATCGCCTTGCCCCTGCTTGTCGTGGCGTCGTTGGCGGCGAGCGCCCTTTTATCCACGTGGTTTTGCTGGACATGCGCCCAAGACAAGGGGCACGCGCCCTTCCTCGTGGCGGGCGGCTGCCTCGTCGCGTGCCTCGTATGCCTGCTCGAGCTGCGCCTCGACGAGGCTGCTCGGGCCGCGACCATCGCAGGGCTGGCGTTTGCCTCCTCGATTGTCGTGTGCGTCTTGCGCGAGCGCGGGGCGATTATGAACCGTTTCCCCGTCATTCCCAGCGCAGAATCCGACTCCCGTTCACGCATCACGCCCGAATCCACTTTGAAATTCTCCATCGACAGTTTCAACTTCGGACTTGTCGTGGCTATCTCCTTTTACGCCGGCGCGCAATCGTTGTGCCTGCTTTCGGCGGCCGTTGCCGCGCTTGTGTTCATCGTGGACAGGGCGACGGCAAAGATTGTGAGCGAGCGCGTGCTGGCCATGCTGGCGCCGCCTCTGGCCGTGGCCGCCATATGCTCGCTGTTTCTCTTCGGGCCTGCGACGCAAAAGGCCGCCCTCGCGCTGATGTCGGCGCTTTTTTGCTTTGCCACCTGTGTGGGGTGGCTGGCCATGGTCGGACACGTGAGGATGTCGCGGCTGTCGCCGCTGCGCATATTCCCCAAGGGGCGGCGCTACCAGTACCTTGCCTGCATGGTCGGCCTAGCGTCCGGCTCGCTGCTGTGCTTTCTCGCTCAAGACGACTGGGTGCTTGCCGTGCGCGTCTCGGTGGGGTTGGCCGTGGTCGTGTGCCTGGTGTTTTCCATCTTGCACAAGTCGCGTTTTCCCGAGGTGGGGCTGGAAGACGAAGGCGGCGAGTCGGGCGAGGGCGGGCCTTCCGACAAACCGAGGGAAGGGCGCTGGCGCAAGCGCTGCCGCGCGTTTTGCGAGGCAAACGAGCTGTCCGAGCGCCAGGCCGAAGTGCTCATCTTGATCGCGCAGGGGCGCAGCATCGAGCACGTGTCCCAGCAGCTGTTCATCTCCACGAGCACCGTCCAGACGCATGTGCGCAATATCTACCGCAAAACGGGCGTGCACTCGCGCACGGAGCTTGTAGACGAGATAGAGGCCACGAAGCTCTACGGCGAGGAGTAGGCGCCCGCCCCCAAAAACTCCCCGAAAAGCCCTCCCGCCGCCCGCGCCCACTCCCTTTTTGCCCTCTCAAACCGCGGTATGAAAGAGGACGAGACATCAACCTTACGGTAGGATGTCGGAGAAGAGGGCAGAGTTTTCCCAGTTCAGGTATCCCCAAAAATCAGGTATAGCGTCAAACACCCCGTACCAATCGGTGACAGGACGGCAACACCCTCCATATTTTCTCTACGCAAGGCGCGCTGCGGCGCGTCGAGAGAGCCAAGAGAGAAGGAGGGGCAAGATGGCCGATTACCAAGAGTTTCTCGATGGCATCGACCGCAAGGCGTACCACGAGGGCGAGGTGACGTGGGAAGAGGACGGCTACACCGTCACGCGTACCTACAACTATTCCGCGCCCGGGTGTCACGACTCGTGCGGGGTGCTGCTCTACACCAAGGACGGAAAGCTGGAGAAAGTGGAAGGCGACCCGCTGGATCCGTATGCCAACGGCAAGCTGTGCATGCGCTGCCTCGACTTGACCGAGATGGTCAACCACGAGAAGCGCCTGAAGTATCCCATGAAGCGCGCAGGAGAGCGCGGCGAGAACAAGTGGGAGCGCATCTCTTGGGACGAGGCCCTCGATATGATCGAGGACTACATCAAGACCGAGATCGACGGTAAAGGTCTCGGCCGCGAGTCCATACTCGTCGGCCACGGCACGGGCCGCAACATCAACTGGCAGGTTCCCTTCATTGCTGGCGCGTGTTTCCGCACAGCAAACGTCGGCGGCATCTATTTCTCCGGCTGGTGGTGCTACATGCCGCGCGTGTGCGGCGCCGCAGGCCCTCTGGGCGACTACCCCATCGTGGACGCCTCCGAAACCCTGCCCGATCGCTACGCCAACGAGGAGTGGGTGCGCCCCGACACGCTGGTCGTGTGGGGCAACGAGCCGCTGAAGAGCAACGGCGACGGCTATCTTGGGCACTGGTTGGAGATGTGCGTGCAGATGGGCACGAAGATCATCTCCATCGACCCGGTCTTGACCTGGTGGGGCGCGCGCGCCGAGTACTGGCTGCAGCCGCACCCCGGCACCGACTGCTGCATTGCGCTGGCCTGGCTGAACGTGATCATGAACGAGGATCTGATCGACCACGAATTCGTCGAGAATTGGTGCGCCTACTACGACGAGCTTAAAGAGCACGTCCAGCAATACACTCCCGAGTGGGCGAGCAAGATTACCTCCGTGCCGGTCGACGACATCGTAGGTTCGGCGCGCCTGTACGCCAATGCCGAGCGCGGCGCCATCCAGTGGGGTCTGGTCTTTGACGCGGGCACCAGCTCGTCGATGCACTGGACCGAGGCCGTGTGCGACCTCATGGCCATATGCGGCAACATCGAAAAGCCTGGCACGCACGTGCTCGTGCACAATTCCTTCGAGATCAACGCCGGCTATTCGTCGGTGGACCTCTACGCCGACCCGGACGCGCTCGCACGCAAGTTCCGCAAGTGGATGGTAGGCGACCCCGGCCTCGACTTCGTCGGCATGTCCAACTGCGACGCCATGGCCAGCGTGCTCGAGGCGGGCAAGGTTCCCGTCACCGACGAGGACTACCCCATCAAGATGTTTTGGGCGCAGAGCTGCAACGCGCTGTCTGGCCATGAAGGCCAGGTGCCGCGTGCCTACAAGTACATCAGCAAGATTCCCTTCATCGTCTACGCCGACCCCTTCATCACCCCGACGATGATTGCGCTGGCAGACCTCATCTTGCCCATCTCGATGTCGGTCGAGCGCGACTCGGCCCGCACCTGGTGGACGCCGCTGCGTGCGATGAAGAAGGTGACGAGCTACTACGAGGCCAAGTCCGACGAGGAGATTGCCTTGTGGCTTGGCAAGCGCCTGAACCCCGAGCTATTCGAGCGCTGGGACAGCGCCGAGGACTTCATCAACGACTATCTGCTGACCGACCTGGCGGTCGTCGGCCCTGACGGCAAGGTGCAAAAGGCCAACTTCTCGGCCGCGACCGACGACAACTGGGGTCACAGCTCGGTGGCAGACGAGGGCGGCGCGTCCATCACGACGAAGTGCCCCTACACCTTCGAGCAGCTGGTGAACATTGGCGGGCATGCCTACGACGAGTGGAACGCCACCTACAACAAGCACGAGAAGGGCCTGCTGCGCCCCGACGGCCAGCTGGGCTTCAACACGCCCTCCGGCCGCATCGAGCTCGTGCCGACTATATTCCAGTCTTGGGGCATCCCGCCCTATCCGGAATACACCCCGGCGCCCGAGACCTGGGAGACCACGCCCGAGGTGATGGAGGAGCTGCCCTTCTACATGATCAACGGTGCGCGCTCCTACGAGTTCTTCCACACCGAGCACCGCCAGGCGGCCACCATGCGCGAGTTCCACCCCGAGCCGCTCGTGAAGGTCAGCCCCAAGACGGCCAAAGACTACGACCTGCACGACGGCGATTGGATCTGGATGGAAAACCACGAGGGTCGCTGCATGCAGATGGTGAAGGTGTTCGACGGCATCCCCGACGACTGCATTTCGGCAGAGCACGGCTGGTGGAAGCCCGAGACGGAGGGCGCGTCGCCGACCCTGCACAACTGCTTCACCTACAACGTGAACAACCTGACGCGCAACTTCCAGGCAGGACCTGGCGGCATCGGCTCGCCCATCAAGTGCACGCGTTGTCGCATCTACAAGGTGCAGGAAGGCGACGTCATGCCCGGCGAGCAGATTGTCAATCGCGGCGGATGGCGCGACGACTACGAGCCGATGAAGCCGTAAGGCAAACCCGACCGCACCGTATGGGCTGCGGCGCACACCGATGAGGCAAAGCGCCGCAGCCCCACCCGCAAGAAACGATACGTGAAGGAGCTATCGAAATGACTAAGGGAATCCTCATCAACTACGAGTACTGCACCGGCTGCCACTCCTGCGAGGTTGCCTGCAAAAAAGAACTCGACCTGCCCAAGGGCGAGTTCGGCATCAAGCTGAGCGAGACCGGGCCTTACGAGTATGAGTCGCGCGGAGATGCGAGCCCCAAGGATAAGTGGGAGTGGAGCTGGCTGCCCGTCTTGACCAAGGCCTGCGACATGTGCGCCTCGCGCACCGAGAAGGGCAAGATGCCCATGTGCGTCCAGCACTGCCAGGCGTGGTGCATGTACTACGGCGAGGCCGAAGAGCTCGTCAAGAAGATGGACGGCAAGACCCGCTGGGCGCTCTACACCACAGCCATCGAGTCGTAAAAGCAAGCTGTTTCGTCGGACCGGCGCCTTCCCTCAAAGCGCTCACGCGTCCGTTTCAATGCGTGCGCCTGCTGTTCGTGTCTCGTCGCGTGAAACGACACGGGTAGTCCCTTCTCGGCTTGTCTGGGAAGCCGAGAAGGGCAGCATGCACGCTGGATATCTAAAAGGCCGCGCTGCCGCAAGGGCCGCTTTTTCAAGGAAGGAGGGGGCGGGGCGCAAAGCCCCGAAGAAGGCCAAGAAGCCGCAGCGCGCCCCAGACATATGCATCGACACTGGAAGTTCGCATGTTCAAAGGAGGAAACATGTCCGAGATTCAACAGAAAAGCAAGAAGAGGGCCATGCTCGTCTTGGTCGGCTGCTGCCTCATGCAGATGGTCGCCTTGGGCACGGTCTTGAACTCGTCGTCCGCGTACTTCGCGTTCGTCCCCGTCAAGGCAGGCGTCGACATGGTGGCGTTTGCCATGTGGATTAGCATGTACGGCATCGCCGCGCTGGTCGGCACTTTCCTTGGCGGCATCTTGTTGCCGAAAAACACCAAGCTGTTCCTCTCCATCGACGTTATAGTCGTGGCGGCAGCGCTCGTCGGATTTACCTTTGCCACGCCCGATTGGACCTGGCAGTTCTCCGCACTGGGCATCGTGCTCGGCTTGTTCGGAGGCCAGTTCTTCATTTACGCGTGCCCGTTGCTGATCAACTCCTGGTTCGGCTCGGCGGTTGCCGGGCGCTACTTGGGCATCGCCAACCTCTTCTCCGGTATCGGCGGCGCCATTTTCCCGCTGGTCTTCACCCAGCTTTTCCAGACGATCAGCTGGCAGGGTGTCTACTACGTGAACGCGATTCTCGTCTTGCTCATCCTCATCTTCTCGCTCACGGTCTTTTCCACCGACCCCTCCAAGAGCGGGCTTGAGCCCTACGGCGCCATGCTCGACGAGGGCTCGGCGTCCGGCAAGGCAGGCGTGCCCCTGAAGTACGTCTTGGGTTCTGCCGCGTTCATCGTGATGATGGTCGCCTGCATCGGCTGCTCGTTCCCCGGTGGCTTCAACTCCTACATCCAGGCCAACTGCCTCGAGGTGCTCGGCGCTGATGCCGCCACCTTCTCCGCGACGCTGATGATTTGCCTGCAGGTCGGCTACATCATCGCATCGCTTGCCGGCGGCTATCTGTGCGACAAGTTCGGCTTCAAACCCGTCACCATTTTCTTGTTCCTGCTGACGGTGGTCATGTTCTTGTTCTGGGCCTACGTCGCGAAAAACGAGGTCATGATGGCCGTGACCGCGTTCTTCTTCGGCATGAACAACGCCATCGTCACCATCTCGGTGCCGATGCTCGTGCGCAACAACTTCGGCGAGAAATGCTTCGACAAGGTCTTGTCCTACGCCATGATGGGCGTCGGCCTGGGCGGCGCGTTCGGCGCTCCCATCATCGCCATGTTCTACACCTCTACGGGCAGCTACTCCGGTGCCTTCACCGTTGGCGCCGTCGTGTTCGCTCTGACTTTGGTCCTCATCTTGGTTTCGGCCGCGCTGGCTGCAAAGACCAAGAAAGCCCACTGGGAGGCCTAAAAGCGTCTCATCGGGCTTGCGGTTCGCGCGGGCGCCCCTTGCCCGCTTTCGGCAGGGCACCTGCGCGAGCTGCCCGTTTTCGTGGGAGAGAAAAAAGAGGAGGCGCGTTCGATGAAGATCTGTGAAAGACGCGTTTTGGGCGCGTTCGCACGCGAGACGGGGCTGCATCTGCCCTCCCGCATGTGGTTCATGCCGAACTAGTTCCCGAAGACAAAGACCTGCCGCACACCGCTTGAGCAGTGAGTCGCCCTTTTCAAAGAGGGGGCGCGGGGGCGCCGTGCGGCATTTTCAAAGGGGTGAGTTGCGTTATGACTGAAAAGAAGCAGGGCATGCACTATGCCTGGAAGATCATGATCGGCTGCTGTTTTCTGCAGGCAGGGGCGCTGGGTGCGATCATGAACTCCGGCGGCATATTCTACGTGCCTGTCTGTGAGGACCTGGGGTTCGACCGTGGCGCGCTCGCGCTGTATCTGACCTTCTATTTTGTTGCCACGACCTTCACCTACCCGCTCGTGGCGCGCTTTTTGCCCAGATGGGACTTCCGCAAGTTTCTCACGGGGTGTTTTTTGGTCCTCGCGGCGACGGAGGCCGCCATGGGGCTGTTCTCCGAGCTGTGGCAATGGTACGCGGCAGGCGTCGTCTTGGGGGTGGCCGGAGCGCTCGTCTTCGTTGTCGCCTCTACGGTCTTGATAGAGAACTGGTTCGTGGACAAGCGCGGCACCGCCCTCGGCATCGCCATGTGCGGCTCTGGGATAGGCGGCGTGGTCTTTCCTATCCTGGGCAACTTCCTCATCGAGACGATTGGCTGGCGCATGTCCTATGTCGCCATCGCCGTGATCATCTGCGTTTTGGTCTTGCCTTGGACCATTCATGTGTTTCGCCTGCACCCCGCCGAGCTGGGGCTTGAACCCTACGGGGCGGAAAAGGCCGCCGAGCTGGACGCGGCCGCGGCAAAGGCCAAGGGCATCCCCGCCAAGCAGGCCGTCGCCACCATCGCCTTTGTCTGCGTGTTTCTCTACGCGGGCATTGAGGCGCTGTTTTCCGGCTACAACAACCACCTGCCCGGCTTTGCCGAGTCCATCGGGTATTCCGCTGCGTTCGGCGCGGGGATACTCTCGCTTGCGCAGCTGGGCTACGTCGTGGCCACGCTCGTCATGGGCTGGGTCACCGACAAGATAGGCGTCGCCGCCTCAACCTACATCACTTTGGCCGTCACGGCGCTGTCGCTTCTGGGCTTTTGCTTTTTCCAAGCCGAGCTGCCGCTGGTCGTGGCCGCGTTTGTCTTCGGGATGAACTCGGTCATCATCACCATCTCGGTGCCGACCCTCATATCCGAGCTGTTCGGCAAAAAGGACTTCGCCCAGATTCTGTCGTACTCGCGCATGTCGGGCATCATCGGCTGCTTCGGCGCCGCCGCGGTGGGTGCCTGCTACGACTTCACGGGCAGCTACATCGGTTCGTTTTTGGCAGGCGTCGGCATCCTGGCCGCCTGTGCCGTGCTCGTGGCCATAGCCCTGTCCCAAAAGAAGAAACTCCGCGCACGTTGGGAATAGCCCGTAAGAGGACCCTTTTCGCGTCGCGCGCGAGTGCATAGAGAGATTCATCGAGAGAGAAAGGACGGAAAAAATGGCTGACTACCAAGAATTCCTCGACGGGGTGGACCGCAAGGCCTACCACGAGGGGGAGTGGCAGTGGAAGGAAGATGGGTGCACCGTCACGCGCACCTACCACTACTCGCCCCCGGGCTGCCACACCTCCTGCGGCATCCTCATCTACGTCGACGACGAGACGGGCAAGGTCGTGCGGGTGGAGGGAGACCCGCTCGACCCGTGCACGAACGGCAAGCTGTGCATCAAGTGCCTGACGCTCGTCGAGTCCATCAACCACCCCGATCGCCTGAAGTACCCCATGCGGCGCGTAGGCGAGCGTGGCGAGAACAAGTGGGAGCGCATCACCTGGGACGAGGCCTACGACGAGATTGAGAAGCGGGTCAAGGACATCTGGGAAACCGATGGCGGCAACGCGATTATCTGCGTGCACGGCACCGGGCGCAACATCAACTGGCAGGTACCCTTCTTCGGGCAGGCCGCGCTGAAGACGCCCAACATCTCGACCTTCGGCTTTACTGGCTTTGCCTGCTACATGCCGCGCATTTGCGGCTCGATTGCGCCCTTTGGCGACTTTCCCATCGTGGACGCTTCTGAGACGCACCCAGACCGCTACAACAACGAGGAGTGGGTGCCGCCCGAGGTGCTGGTGGTGTGGGGTAACGAGCCGCTCGCTTCTAATGCCGACGGCTACATCGGGCACTGGCTCGTGCAGTGCGTGCAGATGGGGACGAAGATCATCTCCATCGACCCGCGGCTCACCTGGTGGGGCGCGCGTGCCGACTACTGGCTGCAGATACGCCCGGGCACGGATGCGGCGCTGGCCTGCGCGTGGTTGAACGTAATCATCTCCGAGGGCCTCTACGACCAGGAGTACATCGACTACTGGTGCGCCGGTTTCGACGAGTTGGCCGAATCGGTGAAGGAGACGACGCCCGAATGGGCCTCGAAGATCTGCGGGCTGTCTGCCGAGGACATACGCGGGTCGGCGCGCCTGTACGCGTCTGCCAAGCCGGGCGCCATCCAGTGGGGCTTGGCCTTCGACCAGCAGCTTTCCGCCATGGCGCTGTGCCTGGCCGGCTGCGACCTCATGGCCATATGCGGCAACGTAGATGTGCCGGGCGGCAACATCTTGGTGCACAACGCTTTCGAGATCAATGCGGGGTATGCCTCCGGCGAAAACCTCACGCCCGAAGAGTGGCGCCTGAAAAAGCTCAACAACAACTTCGCCTTATCCATAGAAGGCGGCGACTTCGTGGCGCATGCATCTTCCGACGGCTTGCTCCAGGCCATCGAAGACGAGTTCCCCTATCCCATCAAGATGATGTGGATCCAGTCGTCGAATACCCTGTCGTGCCCGAGCCAGGACTCGCCGCGCGTCATGGCCGCCATGAAGAAGATTCCCTTCATCGTGAACGCCGACCCCTACATCACCCCGACCTCGGTGGCCCTAGCCGACATTATCTTGCCGGTGGCCATGTCGGCCGAGCGCAACTCGGCGCGCACCTGGTGGAGCCCGTGCCGCGCGATGATCAAGGTCTCCGACTTCTACGAGGCCAAATCCGATGAGCAGATCATCCTCGATCTGGGCAAGCGGCTAAACCCCGAGGTCTTCGACCAGTGGGAGACCGACATCGATTGGCTGAACTGGTACCTGCACGACGGCACCGGCTCGTTTTCGGCCACGACCGAGGCAACCGACCAAGGCGGCGCGAAAAACTCCGGCAAGACGCTGTTTACCGCCGACTGGGAGGAGCTGGTGAAAGACCCGTCGATGCTGGGACATTCCTACGACGAGTTCAACGGCACCTACAACAAAGCAGCCAAGGGCATGTTCAGACCCGACGGCTCGATCGGCTACGGCACGCCGTCTGGGCGTCTGGAGCTGGCCCCGATGCTCTACACCCACTGGGGCCTTTCCACCACGCCGTTTCACACCGAGCCGCCCGAAGGGCCCATCTCGACGCCGGAGCTGATGGAGGAATACCCCCTCATCTTGACCTGCGGCGGGCGCAGCTTCGAGTTCTTCCATTCCGAGCACAGACAGCTCCCCACGATGCGCGAGCTGCACCCGCAGCCTTTGTGCATGGTCAACCCCAAGACGGCCGAGAAATACGGCATCGAGGACGGCCAGTGGATTTGGATTGAAAACGACCACGGACGCTTCAAGCAGGTGGCCAAGGTCACCAAGCAGGTGAACGAAAACACGGTGCATGCCGAGCACGGGTGGTGGTTCCCCGAGACCGAGCCTGCTGCGCCGTATCTGTTCGGCACCTTCGAGTCCAACCCCAACAACTGCACGAAGGCCTTCGTCACCGGGCAAGGCGGCGTGGGCTCTCCCATCAAGTCGATGATCTGCAAGATCTATCCCGTGAAAGACGGCGACAAGATGCCCTACGAGCAGATCGCCGAGACGGGCAACTTCCCCTGGTACACGAAGGTGCCCTCGCCGCGCGCCGACGAGATAGAGGCCTACCACGAGGCGCTTGATGCCGGACAGACCTACGACCCGCTCACGAACTGGTTGACCGACCCTGCGACGGGCCAGCGCCGCGACTTAAAGACCGGCCAGCCCGTGGGCGCCTGAGGCTAAGGACATACGGGGCGGCGCCGCACGTGCGTGCGTTTGCAAGGCGCTTTGCGGGCGCGAGCCGCCCCTTTGTCGAGGGAAACGAGAGAGCTAAAAAAGAGAGGAGCACGCTATGAGTGAAGATCCGTTCTACAAGAGAGCCGAGGTCGTGAAACTCGACACCTTGTCGGATAACAACGACATCGGCAAGCCGTGGCGCTACGAGGAAGACGGCCTGACCGTCACGCGCACGAGCCCCTGGTCGCCGCCGGGATGCCATCCGGTGGGCTGCGGGCTGAAGCTGTACGTGGACGGCGACGGCAAGCTCGTCCGCGTCGAGGGCGACGAGAACAACCCGGTGACCCAAGGCCGCCTGTGCCCGAGGTGCATCGCGCTCAAAGACTACATCTACAATCCGGCGCGCCTGCTGCACCCGATGAAGCGCGACCCAAAGAAGAGGGGCGACGCCGATGCCTGGGAGCAGATTTCCTGGGACGAGGCCTTCGACATCATCAAAAGCGAGTACGACCGCATCACCGGCAAATACGGGCGCGAGTCCATCGTGGTCTTTGCCGGCACTGGGCGTGAGGGCGGCACCTTCGCCCCGTACGGCACCATGTGCTTCGGCACCCCGAACTTCTGCTACTCGCAGTCCGGCTACGCCTGCTATACGCCGCGTCTGGCCGCCATCGCCTATATCGGTGGCACGACCTATCCCGAGTGGGACTACGCCGGCGCGCTGCCCGGGCGCTGGGACGACGAGCGCTACGACCAGACCGAGGTGCTCGTGGTCTGGGGCAAGGCGCCGCTCGAGTCCAATCCGGACGGCTTTTTCGGGCATGCGGTCGTGGATGCGATGCGCCGCGGCACGCGCCTGATCGTCATCGACCCGCGCGTGACTTGGCTGGCCGCGCGCGCCGACATCCACCTGCAGCTGCGTGCCGGCACCGACACGGCGCTCGGCATGGCCATGCTCAACATCATCATCTCCGAAGACCTCTACGATCACGACTTCGTCGAGTACTGGTGCTACGGCTTTGACGAGCTGGCCGAGCGGGTGAAGGACATGCCAGCGGAGAAGGCCGCCGAGATTTGCGGCGTGCCCGTCGAGGACATCTACCGTGCCGCGCGCATGTACGCCACCGCCAAGCCGGGCGCCATACAGTGGGGCCTGGCCGCCGACCAGAAGACCAACGGCATGCAGCAAGGCCAGGTGACGGTCGACCTCATGGCCATCACGGGCAACCTCGACGTGCCGGGCGGCCAGATACTGCCGGGTACGGGCGCCGGCCACAACGAGTCGGGCTTTGGCTTCGAGAAGGGCGTGGGCGACGATCTGCAGGCTAAGATGATCGGCCTGGCGGAATACCCGGCCTACTGCATGATTATCTTGAACGCGCACGCCGACCTCATGCTCAAGGCGCTGGAGACCGAAGAGCCCTATCCGGTGAAGATGGGCTTTTATGCGGGCAACAACCTGATGAGTTGCACGTCCATGGAGCCCAAGCGCTGGCATGACGCCATCGTGAAGTCGCTGGAATTCTGCATCGGCTTCGACACCTTCATGAACCCCTCCATCGAGGCCTCTTGCGACATCTTCTTGCCGCTGAAGACCGTGGCCGAGCGCGATGGAACCGTTTTCACCCACTATGCGCCCTGCACCGTCACGGCGGGCTTCATGCACGAAGCCATCGAGGTGGGCGACTGCAAGACCGACTATGAGCTGTGCTACGAGCTGGGCAGGAAACTGCGCCCCGAGCTGTGGGACAACGAGTTCAAGTTCCGCAGCGCCAAGGAGTTCATGGAGGCGCTGCGCCTGGGCGAGCGCCAAAACGGCGAGTACTTCGACAAGGTGGCCGAAAACGTCGTGTGCCAGATCCCCGTGGACTACTACAAGTACGAGCGCGGAGAGATGCGCCAGGACGGCAACCCCGGCTTCGAGACCCCGACGGGCCGCATCGAGCTGTGGTCGACCGCCTTCAACCAGTTCGGTGAAGACCCGCTGCCCTACTACGAGGAGCCGGAGTTTGGGCCTGCCGACCCGGAGCTGATGAAGGAATACCCCCTCATCCTGACGACCGGCGCGCGCACGACGGCATTTTTCCACTCGGAGCACCGCCAAATTGCCCGCCTGCGCGAGCTGAACCCCGACCCCATCACCGAGATCAACCCGGCCACGGCGCAAAAATATGGCATCGCCGACGGCCAGTGGGTGCGTCTGACCAGTCCCTTCGGCGAGTGCGTGCAAAAGGCGCGCGTAAGCGAGATCGTGGACGAGAAGACCGTGCACTCGCAGCACGCGTGGTGGTTCCCCGAAGAAGACGGCAACGAGCCCAACCTCTACGGCAACTTCCGGTCCAACATCAACAACCTGCTGCCGAACTTCCACTTCGGCAAGCTCGGCTTCGGCGCGCCGAACAAGTGCCTCGTGTGCAAGATTGAGCCCATCGCCGAGAGCTACGACACGGACATGCAAGAGATTTGGGACAAATTCGGAGAGCTGGTGTAGACATGAGCACATACGGACTTCTGATCGACTACGAGTTCTGCACGAACTGCGGCTCGTGCCAGGTGACCTGCCAAGAAGAGCACGACTATCCGGTGGGCAAGACCGGCATCAAGGTCTTTGCCGACGGGCCGTGGAAGATGGACGACAAGCACTACAACTTCAACAACTGGCCCATCGTGACCGACCTGTGCGATCTGTGCGCGGACCGCGTGGAAAAGGGTCGCGAGCCCATGTGCGTGCACCATTGCCTTTCCAACATCATCACCTACGGGCCCATTGAGGAGTTGGCGAAAAAGCTCGCCGACAAGCCCAAGCAGTTTTTGGTGGTGCCCGAGTACGACCCGCTGGGCACGCGCCCGGAGTTCGTCTCGAAAGGCGAGAAGAAGCACAAGGCTGCCCATATCGAAGTTGAGGGCACGGGCAAGGCGACATACGCCGTGCACCGCCACGATACCAAGGTGGGCGAGATAGACGAAAACGAGGGCACCGTCATCTAGTGGCGGGCCGGCCCGAAAGCAACGGGGGAGGGAGAGCCGATAAGGTCGGTGAAGCCGCTGAAGCCGGTGAAGCAATGCGGTTTCGCGAGACGGCTTTTGCGATGCGGCTTTCACCACGGCTTTCCCTTCCCTAAAGCCCAGATAGGAGGGAACAGGACATGCAGGCAACAGCTAAGCGGGACACGCGTGAGGTGGCCGGCACGGGAAAGGTCGTGACCATACGCTACGCGGGCGGCCTGAAGGGCGAGAAGCCTGTGGACGTGGTCGGCGGCGAGGACTCTTTGACCGTCATGCTAGGCGACATGAAGCTGCCGCGCGGTGTGGAGATGGCGCTTGAGGGCATGCGCGCCGGCGAGGAAAAAGATGTCGAGATCGAGCCGGAGTTCGGCTACGGCGACTACCAAGACGCGCTTGCGCAATGGTACCCGCGCGTGATGCTGAAAGACGGCTACGACCTGAAGTGCGGCGACTTTTTGTATTGGACGAACCCGCAGGACGGCACGCGCGCGCCTGCCTGGGTGGTGGACGGCACCGACGACCAGGTGCGCATCGACTTCAACCACCCCTTTGCGGGAAAGACGCTTGCCTACCATCTCGAGCTCGTGGACGTGCGCTGAGGAAGCGGCGACGATGTGCTATCCCTGCACACGATGCGGACGCTGTGGGAAGTACAATCCCGACAGCCCCTACTACGTGCCGCCGGCGGGCATCCCCTGTCTGAAATGCGGAGGCGTCATCGATCCGGAGACGGGCGCGTGCCGTGAATGCGGCTATGTCGCGTTTCCGCCGCCCGGTGTGTCGGCAGGCAAGGCGCGCGGCGATGCCGGAGGTGGCGCGAAAGGGGCAAGCGGCGACGAGGATGCCGACGGTGCGAAAGGGGCAGACGGCGGCGAGGAGCGCACGGGATGCCAGACAGGCTCGGGATCGACATAGGGTCCAAGACCATCAAGCTCGCGCTGGTCGCATCGAGCGGCGAGGTGGTCTGCGAGAGCTATGCACGGCACCGCTCGAAGATAAAAGAAGCACTTGCCGAGGTCATCCACGACTGCGTGTGGCGCTTTGGGGACCGCGAGGTCGAGGCCTGTGTCACGGGCAGCGCCGGCATGCGCGTGGCCGAGCTTTTGCCCGTCTGTTTCGTCCAAGAGGTCGTCGCATTGAAGCGGGCGGTCGAGACGCGCTGTCCCGGCGCCGACGCCGTGCTGGAGATGGGCGGCGAGGACACCAAACTCCTCTACTTGAGTGGTGTGCCTGAACAGCGCATGAATGCGGTGTGCGCGGGCGGGACCGGCGGCTTCATCGACCTGATGGCCTCGCTGATGGGCGAACGCTCCTGCGACATGCATAGGCTGGCCATGGGCGCGAACACTACCTATCCGATCGCCTCGCGCTGCGCCGTGTTCGCGCGCTCGGATGTGCGCCCGCTGCTTGCATCCGGCGCGCGCAAGGAAGACGTCGCGGCCAGCGTGCTCGAAGCCGTGTGCACGCAGGCGGTCGCGGGGCTTTGCGCGGGGCGCCCCCTCGAGGGCACGGTCGTCTTGCTGGGCGGCCCTTTCCAACACATCCCCGCCTTGCGCGACGCGTTTTGCAGGGTTTCCGGCATCGATGCGGCGCATGCGATTGTGCCGGACGGCGCGCATTTGTTCGTCGCGCACGGTGCCGCTGCATCCGACAGGCGCTCGGCTCCCATGCTTCTTTCCGAGCTGGAGGCGGCCATACGCACAGCGGACTTCTCGCAGGCAGACGGCATCGGGCGCCTGCCCGCCCTCTTCACCGGCAAAGACGAGTACGAAAAGTTTTGCGCGCGCCACTTAGCTTGCCGCATCCCCGTCGAAAACCCCGTCGACGTTGCCGACGGCTCGGACGTCTTCCTTGGCATAGACGCCGGTTCCACGACGTTGAAGATGGTGCTCGTCGACGCCCGTGGCGCGATGCTGTCTTGGCGCTACGAGTGGAACGAGGGCGACATCGCCAAGAGCTTCCCGCGCATGCTAGAGCGCATCTACCGCGACATGGACGCCCCCTGGATGCCGCGCAAGGTCGTGCGTCGCGCGTGCATCGTGGGCTACGGCGAGGATTTCTGTCGAGCGGCCTTTGGCGTCGACGATGGCGAGGTCGAGACGGTCGCACACCTGCGGGCCGCCCTGGAGCTAGACCCTGGGCTCGACTTCCTCATGGACATAGGCGGCCAGGACATCAAGTGCTTCTACGTGCGCGACGGCCAGATCGACGACATCGTCTTGAACGAGGCGTGCAGCTCGGGCTGCGGCTCGCTTTTCGATGCCATCGCGCGGTCCATGCGCTGTACGAAGGAGGCGTTTTCGAGCGAAGCGCTGTTTGCCGCGCATCCCGTGGACTTGGGATGCCGTTGCACGACCTTCATGGAGTCGCGGGTAAAGCATGCGCAAAAAGAGGGGGTCTCGCGCGCGGACATGGCGGCAGGCGTCGTGTGGGCGTGCGCGAGAAACGCCCTGTTCAAGGTTGTGCGCCGCCCTGGTTTTCCGAACGCTGGCACGCGTGTGATGGTGCAGGGCGGGGCTTTTGCCAACGACGCGCTGTTGCGGGCCTTCGAGCTGGAATGCGGCGTGGAGGTCGCGCGTCCGGACCGCCCGGAGCTGATGGGCGCGTGGGGCGCGGCCCTGCTGGCACGCGACGCGCATGTTGCGGCGCGCGAGGCAGACCCGGATGGGGCGGGGCAGGCGCGCTCGGGTCTGCTTGGGCCGCAGGAGCTGGCCGCGTTGCGCATCGTGCGCCGCAGCCAAAGGTGCGAGGCGTGCGCGAACCGCTGCAAGCTCATGGTGTCGCGCTTTTCCCTACCGGCTGCAGACGGCTACGGACGTGGCAAGGAGCGTATCTTTGTGACGGGCAACCGCTGCGAGAAGGGCGCGCGCGTATCGGGCGCGTCTTCGTTTGGCCAGGCGCTGTCGGCGGCCGGACAGGCACGGCAGGTGCCGCCCGATATGGTGAAGGTGAAAAACGCCCTCATCGCCTGCTGCGACGCGAAGGGTCGCGAGGATGCGGGAGGGCGCGGCGCTGCGGCAAGGGGCGCGGCGGGCGCGGGAGAGGGCGACACTACAGCAAGGGACGCGGGCGGCGCGTGCGCTGCATCCGAACGGCGCCCGGTTGTCGGCATCCCGAAGGCGCTTGCGCTCTACGAGAGTTACCCTTTTTGGGCCGCTTTTTTCGAGGCACTGGGTGTCTCGCTTGTCGCGGGCGCCTCCACAGACGAGGGCCTCTACCGCAGGCACATGGGCGCGATTGCCGTCGAGGGCGCTTGCTATCCGTCCAAGCTGCTCTTCACCCACGCCGCAGAGCTCGTGCGCCGCGGCGCGGAGCTGCTCTTCGTGCCGGATATGGGGTCTGCCTTCGCGCGCGCGGCGCTTTTGGGCGACGCGGTGCCGGACGCCCTTGTGGAATGCCCGCTCGTCGAGCACGCGGGCACAATGCTCGGCCGCAACATGGATGCCGACGTCTTTTCCGGGGTGAAGCTGGCGGCGCCCGTCTTGTCGGGCATGCGCACGTGGGACGAGGCGGCAGAGCCGTTGCGCACCTCGCTTGCAGGTGCCGGCCTTGTCGTGGGTGCCGACGAGTTGCAGGCGGCCTACCTGCGCGGACAGGCGGCCTATCGCGCGTTTTTCGACGAGCTGGCCTCTCGCAGCACCGACATCCTCGCACGTGCGGAGGCGGGGGAGTTTCCCGTCGCCGTACTCGCGGGGCATCCCTACCACGCCGACCCCGGCATCAACCATGGCATCGACGAGCTACTGGGACAGATGGGCTATGCCGTCGTCTTGGCCGACGTTCTCGACCCGCACACCGTGCGTACCGCGCACTCGGATGCGCAGCTCGTGGTGTTGCGCTCCTTTGGCTGCGGCATCGACGCGATGCGCGCCGACGAGCTGCACGAGGAGCTGCGGGCCGCCGGGCGCCCTTTTGCCGAGATAAAGCTCGACCAGATATCGGACCTTGCCGCGGTGCGCATACGCCTGCGCTCTCTTGCCTACGCCGCCCGCGCCCGCCGCGAAAAACCGCAGGCCCCGGCGGGGGAAGAGGTGGATGCAACGGATGTTGCGGGCACCTCGGGCACCTCGGATGCCTGCCCGCCCCTGCCCGTGCCGTCGTCTGCCGGGGCGTTTGCCGCCGCGCTTGCCGGCCCGGCCTTGCGGCCTTGTGGCGCTCTGTCTGCGCCACAAGACGCGCCCGCAACTGAAATCTTGCTTGTGCCCGGCGTCTTCGGCGGGCTGAGTAAAGAGGTCGCCTGCCTCATGGAGAGGCGCGGATTCACCGTAAAGCTTTTGCCCGAGCTAGACGAAGCGGACATGGCGGCAGGCCTCGCGCTTGTCGACAACGACGCCTGCAGCGTCGCCGTGGCCCTTGTGGGGCATTACGCTCGTGCACTTGCCGCATGGGCAGGCGCCGCCCGCCCGCCCGCCCTGCTCGCACCCGAGCTGTGCCACGACTGCCGGCAGGCGGTGCTGCCCGAACTGCTCTTGCGTGCACTCGCCCGCGCCGGCCATCCGCATGTGCGCCTCGTCGGGTTTTCCACCGCCGAGTTGCGCGGCTTGTGCCCGCCGCCGGCCGTGTCCCCTGCGCCTTGTGCAAGCCCCGCAGGCCCCGCGCGTCCGGCAATCGGCATCGCCGGCAACGCCCCCGTCTTGATGAACGCCCTTTTCACCAAGAAAGTCTTGGAGCGCATCGAGGAGGCGGGCTGCCGGGTGGTGATGCCGCCTTTGTGCGACATCACCTGCGAGAAGGATTTCCTGGCACCGGAGATGGACTTCTTCGAGGACTGCGACGTGCACGACGTCATATGCGTCGCGTGCTTCGGCTGCCTCGGGGCGCACGTGTTCGCGCGGGGCGCCCTGCGGCGCATGCAGCGCCTGCACCCAGACATTGCCTTGTCCGTGCTCGACTATGATGCCGGCGCAAGCGAGGTGAACCTGGAAAACCGCGTCCTCCTCGTCGTGCAAAGCGCCATAGAGAAGGCGGGCTTGCGTCCGTGAGGTCTGTGCGCCTGCTGCGCTAAGATGCCACACCGAAGACAGAGACGGGTTTTTTCCTTTAAGGGGCGGGGACTTGCGGCAAGCGAAAAAGGAGCGCGCGGGGTTGCAGGCGAACTTGGATTACGAGCGGGCATGCGCGACCTTGCGCGAGGCGCTGCGCTTTGGCATGGACTTGTCGTTGGACCCCATCACGCGCATGTGCGCATACATGGGCGACCCGCAGAAAAGCTATGCGTGCCTGCAGGTGGCGGGCACGAACGGCAAGACCTCGACGGCGCATATGACGGCTGCGCTTGTGCAGGCGTGCGCGGATGCGTGTTGCGGTGAAGGGGGCGCAGGTCTGTCCGGTGCGCCCTTGTCCGGCGCGGGCACGCTCCTCGAGGCGCCCGCGAAGGTTGGCCTTTATACCTCGCCTGGGCTTACCTGCTACAACGAGCGTATGAAAATCTTCGAGGGCAGCGACGGGCACGTGCGCGCGATTTCAGATATCGCTTTTGCCGAGGCCATCGACGCGGCCGTGGCGGCAGGGAAGAGCTGTAGTGTCGCCCCGACAGAGTTCGAGCTTTTGACGGCGGCGGCCCTGTGGTGGTTTGCCGAGGAAGGCGTCGGCGCCGCCGTGCTCGAATGTGGTCTTGGGGGCAGGTGGGACGCGACGAGCGTGGCAGACCCGGCCGTCGCCGTGCTGACGGGGGTGGGTCTCGACCATACGCGTGTCCTAGGCGACACCGTAGAGCAGATCGCGGCAGAAAAGGCGGCCATCATCAAACCGGGCTCTGTGGCCGTGCTTGCAGACGGCATCGCCTGCCGCGAGCTGTTTGCAGCCCGCGCCCGCGAGGTGGACGCCCCCGTGATGGATGCCTGTCCCGCCGACTTAAGGCTGCTCGCCGACCCGGGCGCCGCCTCGTCGTTTCCGTCCTACCAGCGCCCCAACATCGCGACGGCGCTGAAGGCGGCGCAGGCGTTTTTCGGGATTTCAATCGCTGCGTTGCCGCAGGTCTCGCGCGCGCTTTGCGGCCTTTCTATCCCGGGGCGCTTCGAGTGCCTGCGCGAAGACCCGCTCCTCGTTATCGACGCGGCGCACAACCCCCAATCCGCTGCTGTGCTTGCAAAAGAGCTGGTCGCCCGCTTCAAGCCCCCCATGCCGACGCTGCTGCTCGGCATACTCGCAGACAAGGACGCCGCCGGCATCGTGCACGAGCTTGCGCCGCTGTTCACCGATATCGTGGTCACGCGCAGCTCCTCGCCGCGCTCGCTTTGCCCGCACGAGCTTGCCGCCCTCGTCGCTGCCGAAACGGGCCGCATGCCCACCGAGGCGCCCGACATCGTAGCCGCGCTTTCGATGCTCGCGGACACGCCCGTACTCGCCACCGGCTCCATCACCGTTGCAGGCGAGGTGAAGCGTCTTGTGTGCGCGTAGTTGCCGCGCGTGTTTGGTGCTAGAATTTCGCGGAACCGCGCCCGCGCGCGGCATGCAACAGCGAACAACGTGAAACAAGGGGTTTCGATGAGCGAGATACTCACCCAGATGTTCAGCCTTCCGGTGCAGATCGCCTTGGCGGTCGTCACCATCGTCGTCATCATGCTCTACCTGCTCTGCATCGTTTGGGTCTTCCGCGACGCGCGCGAGCGCAATGCGCCGGCCGTCATGTGGGCCGTCATCGCCATCATCCCGGTGGCAGGTCTTGTGGCCTACTGCCTGCTGCGCCCGCCCATGACGGTTCTCGACCGCGACGAGCAGTACATGCAGCTCGATCTGCTCCAGCGCCAGCTCGACGAATATTCGGACTGCCCGCACTGCGGCTATCCTTCCCAAAAAGATTTCGTCGTCTGCCCGTGCTGCCACCACCAGCTGCGCAATCGCTGCACGCGCTGCGGCCGCACCCTCGACCCCGCCTGGACCATGTGCCCGTATTGCACGCAGCCCGTGGGCGCCGCTACCCCGCCCGCCCAGCGCGGCGGCTCCTCGCATGCCCAGAAGGCACCTGCAAAGAAGGCCCCGTCTTCAACGTCGACGAAAAAGCACCCGTCGTCTGGTGCCTCCTCGTCTGGCGGCCAAGGCGCGTCGCAGGGTGCGGCTGGCGGGCGCAAAGGGGGCTCGCGCCAGGCGAAAAAGCCCGCGGGCGCCTCTTCTGCCCAGTCCAAGGCGCGCACGTCCAAATAACCACGGTTTTACGCGCCGCGCGCGAAGGCTTCACCCGCCCCCGTCGCGGCGTTTCAGGCAGCAGACTCGGTTTGTGGCCGAGCCGCTAGGAAAAGTCCCACTCGGTTTGTAGCCGAGGCAGGGCGGAAAGGAAGCACTATGAGCACCATCGAAGTTGTACTGCCGGACGGGTCCAAGCGCGAGCTGGAACAGGGCGCGACGCTAGCAGATGCCGCCGCCTCTATCGGGGCAGGCCTTGCCAAAGCGGCTCTCGCGGGCAAGGTAAACGGCGAGTTTGCCGACCTTGCGGCCACGCTCGAAGACGGCGACGCCATCGAGATCATCACGAGCCGCTCGCCTGAAGGCCTAGGTATCATGCGCCACAGCTGCGCGCATATCATGGCCGAGGCCGTGCAAAGCCTCTTTTCGGGCGCGCAAATTGCCTTCGGCCCGCAGACCGACGACGGCTTCTTCTACGATTTCGAGCTGTCGCGCCCCGTGAACCAAGACGACTTCGAGGCCATCGAGGCCAAGATGCGCGAGATCGTCGCCAAAGACGAGCCGTTCGTGCGCGAGGTCGTCACGCGCGCGCAGGCCAAGGAGATTTTCAAGGACCAGCGCTTCAAGCTCGAGCACATCGACGACTTCGACGACGACACCGCCATCACCGTCTATCGCCATGGCGACTTCGTGGACCTGTGCTCCGGTCCGCACGTTGCGCGCGCGGGCATGATTGATGCCAAGGCCTTCAAGCTGATGAAGGTGGCGGGCGCCTACTGGCGCGGCGACAGCGAGCGCGAGATGCTCCAGCGCATCTACGGCACCGCGTGGTTTTCCAAGAAGGACCTGAAGGCCTACCTCACGCGTCTGGAGGAGGCCGAAAAACGCGACCACCGCAAGCTCGGCCGCGAGCTGGGCATTTACATGATGGACGATCGGGCCGGCGTTGGCCTGCCGTTGTATCTGCCGGCTGGCGCGCGCGTCATCCGCCTGCTGCAGGAGTGGCTGCGCCGCGAGCTGTACCGCCGCGGCTACGAGGAGGTCATCACCCCGCACATCTACAAGGCCGACGTGTGGAAGACCTCTGGTCACTACGGCTACTACCGCGACAACATGTACTTCTTCAACATCAACGAGGGTTCCGAGGACAACCCGACTGCCACCGAGTACGGGGTCAAGCCTATGAACTGCCCCGGGCACGTCATCTTGTACAAAAACGACATCCACAGCTACCGCGAGATGCCCATACGCTACTTCGAGTTCGGCACGGTGTATCGCCACGAGCTGTCCGGCGCGGTGCACGGCCTGATGCGCGCGCGCGGGTTCACCCAAGACGACGCGCATGTGTTTTGCCGTGAAGACCAGGTGGTCGACGAGGTGTGCGCCATCCTCGATCTGGCCGACCACATCATGGGCGAGTTCGGCTTCGAGTACGCCGCCGAGATATCGACGCGCCCAGAGAAGTCCATCGGCACCGACGATATGTGGGAGAAGGCCGAGAGCTTTTTGCGCCAGGCCATCGAGCGGCGCGGCATCCCCTACGAGATCAACGAAGGCGACGGCGCCTTTTACGGGCCGAAAATCGACATCAAGGTCAAAGACGCCATCGGCCGCTGGTGGCAATGCTCGACCGTGCAGGTGGACTTCAACCTGCCCGAGCGCTTCGACATTGTCTACCGCACAGCGGAGAACAGCTCCGAGCGTCCGTGGATGCTGCATCGCGCGCTCTTCGGCTCCATCGAGCGCTTCCTCGGCATCCTTATCGAGCACACGACGGGCAATTTGCCGCTGTGGCTTGCCCCCGTACAGGCCGCCATCATCCCCATCGCCGATAGACACGAGCAGCCGGCGCGCGAGCTGCAGGCGCGTTTGCGCGAGGCGGGCGGCCGTGTCGAGATTTACGGCCAAAACGAGCCCATGCGGGTAAAGATTGCCAAGGCCCAGCAGCAAAAGATTCCTTACATGCTCGTCTTGGGCGACAAGGAGGTGGAGGCCGGCGAGGTGGCCGTGCGCGAGCGCCACGAGGGCGACTTGGGCGCCATGTCCGTCGAGGCTTTTGCCGACATATTGCGAAAGGCGCAGGTGTAGGCTATGACATTGCAGAAAGTGCAGGTGTAGAACATGACACGTCCCATGACCGTCGCGGAGAAGATCCTTGCCGCGCACGCGCACCTCGACGAGGTCGAGCCCGGCCAGCTGGTCGAGTGCGACCTCGACATCGTGCACGCCAACGACATCACGGCACCCATCGCCATCGACGTGTGCCGCCAGATTTCGGACACGGTGTTCGATCCGGAAAAAGTAGTGCTCGTGCCCGACCATTACACGCCCAACAAAGACATCAAGTCGGCCGAGCAGGCCAAAAAGACCCGCGAGTTTGCCCGCGAGCAAAAGCTGACGCACTACTACGAGGTGGGCGTCATGGGCGTCGAGCACGCGCTCTTGCCCGAGCAAGGCGTCGTCGTGCCGGGCGACCTCACCATCGGCGCCGACTCGCACACCTGCACCTACGGCGCGCTCGGGGCCTTGTCCACCGGCATGGGCTCGACGGACGTGGGCGTGGGCTTTGCCACGGGGCGCGCCTGGTTCAAAGTGCCGCCCACCATCAAGTTCGTCATCGACGGGCAGTTTGCGCCGGGCGTCGTGGGCAAGGACGTCATCTTGCACATCATCGGCCAGATCGGCGTGGACGGCGCCCTCTACCGCGCCATGGAATTTAGTGGCACGGCCATCGCGCAGCTGTCCATGGAAAGCCGCCTGACCATATCGAACATGGCCATCGAGGCCGGCGGCAAGGCGGGCATCTTCGAGGTGGACGACATCACGCGCGCCTACGTGGATCCGCGCTGCGAGCGGCCTTACGTTGAATACCACGCCGACGAAGACGCCGTCTACGAGCGCGTCATCCACATCGACGCAGCCGACATCCCCCAGACGGTCTCGCTGCCGCACCTGCCCTCCAACACGCGCCCGGCGGCCGAGTGCAACGACATCGACATCGACCAGTCTGTGATTGGCAGCTGCACGAACGGGCGCATCGAGGACATGCGCCAGGCGGCCGAGGTGCTGCGCGGCCGCAAGGTGGACCCGGACGTGCGCTGCATCGTCATCCCGGCCACGCAGGCCGTGTGGCGCCAGTGCATGGACGAGGGCCTGATGGATATCTTCCTCGACGCGAACTGCGCCATCTCCACGCCCACTTGCGGCCCGTGTTTGGGCGGCTATATGGGTGTGCTGGCCGCGCACGAGCGCTCGATCTCCACGAGCAACCGCAACTTCATCGGGCGCATGGGCGACCCCACGTCCGAGGTCGTGCTCTCGAATCCGGCCGTGGCCGCTGCCTCGGCCGTCGCGGGCTATATATGCACCCCCGAGCAGCTGGAACAGGAGGCCTAGGCGATGAAGTTTTCAGGAGGCGCCATCAAATACGGGCGCGACGTGGACACGGACTGCATCATCGCGGCTCGCTACCTGAACACGTCCGATCCGGCCGAGCTGGCCAAACACTGCATGCAAGACCTCGACCCGACCTTTGTCGAGCGGGTGCACCCGGGCGACATCATCGTGGCCGAGGAGAACTTCGGCTGCGGGTCGTCGCGCGAGCACGCGCCCGTGTGCATCAAGGCAGCGGGCGTGGATTGCGTTGTGGCCAAGAGCTTCGCGCGCATCTTCTACCGCAACTCTATCAACACGGGGCTGGCCATCATGGAGTGTCCCGAGGCGGTGGACGGCATATCGGACGGCGATGTGGTCTCGGTGGACGCGGAGGCAGGCACGATCGTGAACGAGACGACGGGCCAGAGCTGGACCGCGCAGCCGTTTCCGCCGTTCATCCGCGAGATCATCGAGGCGGGCGGCCTGGTCGCGCGCACGAAGGCGAAGATGGGCAAGTAGCGCAGGGCTGGGCAAGGGGCGTAGGCGCGATACGGCGCAGCGTGGCGCGTGCGGTGAAAAGGCGCGCGCGTTTGAGGCAAGGCGAATCCTTCGGCGGATAGGCCGGGGTTTGGAAACGTTCGGCAAACGAGGAGTTGAACATGGGCAAGAGCTATAAGGTGTGCGTGACGGCGGGCGACGGCATAGGGCCAGAGATTGTGGCGGAGGCCATCAAGGTCTTGCGCGCCGTCGAGAAAAAATACGACGTGGCCTTCGAGTGCACGGACGCGCTGATCGGCGGGGCGGCCATCGACGAAACCGGTCAGGCGCTACCGGACGAGACGCTTGAGTTGGCACGCGAATCCGACGCGGTGCTGCTGGGCGCTGTGGGCGGCCCGAAATGGGACACGACCGAGCCAGGTGCGCCGCGCCCCGAGCACGGCCTGCTGAAGATTCGCAAGGAGCTGGGGCTGTACGCGAACCTGCGCCCCGTCCAGATCTACGACTCCATCGCTGCAAACTCGCCGCTTAAAACCGAGAAGGTGAAAGGCGTGGACCTACTCATCGTGCGCGAGCTGACGGGCGGGCTGTATTTCGGCGACCACGTCACGCAAGAAGGCGTCGCGGGCGCGGGCGGTGCGGGCGCGCCGGGCACGCACGCCTACGACGTCATGCAATACGACGCCTACGAAATAGAGCGCATTATCCGCCGCGGCTTCGAGGCTGCGCGCAAGCGCCGTGGCAAGCTGACCAGCGTGGACAAGGCCAACGTGCTCGATACGAGCCGCCTGTGGCGCAAGATTGCCCACGAGGTGGCCGCCGACTATCCGGACGTGGAGTTTTCCGACATGCTCGTGGACAACACGGCCATGCAGATCATCAACCACCCCGACCAATTCGACGTTATCGTCACGGAAAACACCTTCGGCGACATACTTTCCGACGAAGCCTCGATGCTGTGTGGCTCGCTGGGCTTGCTGGCCAGCGCGTCGCTGGGCGATTCCACCTCGCTGTACGAGCCCAGCCACGGCTCGGCGCCCAAGCATGCGGGCAAAAACGACGTGAACCCCATCAGCCAGATTCAGTCGGCCGCCATGATGTTGAAGTACAGCTTCGACATGGACGAGGCCGCCGCCGACATCGACCGTGCCGTGCGCGAGGCGCTGGCCGACGGTTGGTGCACCTACGACGTCGCGCAGGACACGACGCCTGCCGACCACGTGCTGTCTACGAGCGATATGGGCACGAAAATCGCCGAGCGCATCTAGCGTAGGGGCGCAGGCACGGGCACAGACGCAGGCGGCGCGAAGGGTGAAGAGCCGCGCCGCCTGAAGCACACGAAAGCCCGAAGGCATCCGGCGCCTATCGGGCGCACACGAGACGCAACCAGGAGGACGAAGATGAAAGCAGTCATACCCGCGGCAGGACTGGGCAGCCGTTTTCTGCCCGCGACGAAGGCGCAGCCCAAGGAGATGCTGCCCGTAGTGGACAAGCCGACCATCCAATACATCGTCGAGGAGGCGCTTGCGGCCGGCGCCGACGAGGTGGTTATCGTCACGAGCGAGGGCAAGCCCTCCATTGCCGAGCAGTTCACCGAAAACCCCAAGCTCGTCGAGCAGATGAAGGCGGCGGGCAAGGATTCTTTCGCCGAGGCCGTCGCGCATGCGGGCAGCCTGCCGGTGAGCTTTGCCGTCCAAGATGAGCCGCTGGGCCTGGGTCATGCCGTGCACTGCGCGGCAGAGGCCGTGGGCGACGACATGTTTCTCGTCATGCTGGGCGATGTGCTCGTGCCCGGCAACGACGTCTGCTCCAAGATGGCCGAGATTTCGGCCGCGCACGGCGGTGCGAGCGTGATCGCCGTGCTGCCTGTGCCCGATTCCGAGGTCAGCCGCTTTGGCATTGTCGGCGGCGAGGAGCTGGACGGCGGCGTCGTGCGGGTGAACAAGATGATTGAAAAGCCCGCGCTGCAAGACGCGCCCAGCAACCTGTCCATTTTCGGGCGCTACCTGCTCTCGCCTGCGGTCATGGAGCTTTTGGCCGCGACGAAGCCGGGCGCGGGCGGCGAGATTCAGCTGACTGATGCGCTCGTCGATTTGCTGGACCGCGAGGAGCTCTATGCCTACGTGATCGAGCCCGGCCAGGGCTACGACACGGGCACCATCGCCAGCTGGATTGCCGCCAACGTGCAGATGGCGCTGAAAGATACGCGCTTTGCCCCCGCTCTGCGCGAGGCTCTAGGCGACACCCTGGCCTAACCCAAGCGCATATCGTCCAAACCGTCGAATAGGCGTGACCTGCGTTCAAAATGGGCGAGTGCCGCGTTCGGCGTGTGAAATTGCGTGCTATTATCCTGCGCATATGTATGTAAATGGGGAAATGCGCAGGAGGAGCTGTGGATATGAGGGGCGAGAAGACGCCGAGGAGGCGCATCGGCCGCGACGCAAAGGGTGCCGGCCGCGCATCTGAAGGGGGGGGCTTTCATTGCTGAAGTCTCCCGCATCCTCGCGTCGCGCGGACGCCGCACGACTGGAATCTACGTGCGCGAGCACGGACGCCACGCGCCCTGCCGCTGTTTTCAACAATGCTGTCGACGCGCGTCCGACGCGGCGAGCCGCGGGCAAAAAACGCGGCAAGAGGCGGGGTTTGCGCCGTGCACTTGCCTGCGGCGTCGCGACTGTTGCGGTGCTGGCCGCCCTCTTTGGCCTCTCCCAGCTCTTCGTGGAAATGCCGGGCGCGCAGGCCACGACCTACGACCAAGGCAATTCGAAATTCACCGTGCCCAAGCTCTATCAGTTCTCCCCGAGATGGAACGGCAGCGGCACGAGCAAAATGGGGTTTTCGTCGGGCTGGACCTCTTCCAACAGTGCCCTAATCGGCAGCGTGCAAGGCCATTGCGAAGGCTACCGCGTCGGCGCCAAATCCGCCAAGAACAAGTACGTCACCATCACAAACGTCGGCTGGTTCAAGGGCAAAAGCGTGGACCTCAAGATCACCATCACCAATGTGACGGATATCTGGGGTTCTGCCTACATCGCCATACAGAAAAACTTCAACAAATACGTCACGGCGATTGACTGCAGCTACTGCACCGCGACCTTCAAATACGACTTCTACTACAGCGGCACCAGCTTCAAGACATCGGTAAGCGACCTGTACTGGTACAACTACTTCTTCAACATCACCCGCGGCACGATTGCCGGAACCAACGAGACATACACCATCAACGCAAACGGCGTAGACAAGGCCATCTACGGCGGCGGCATCTCCCGTTCTGGCACAACGTTCACTTCTGCCTCGAACTCCGGCAGCCCGGAATGCAACTTGGGCGTGCTCACTTTGCACCACGGCTCGACCTTCACATACACCGTGAAGAAGGGCATGATCATAGAGACGAGTGGCAGCCGGTTGAACGCCTACAATCAAAACGTCACCCTGGAAGGGCATCTCTATGACGTCACCTCGGGTTCTCCTGTCGAGTTCACCAGTAGCCGCGTCTCCAAGACGGTCACCATGTACAGCTCCGACACGAGCGCGACCACCGTTTCGCTGGCCATTCCCACAGGCTACGAGCTGAAGTACTCGCGCACGGACAAGACGACCAACGACGCGAAAGCCGTGAACTCGGCCACTTGGCAGTACGCGAACTCGAACCACTACATCAACGTCTACGTGGCCAAGAAGAACTACACGATCACCACGACGGTGAAAAACGGCACCATTGACCCATCGTGCACGGCGGAATATGGCTCGAGCAAGACCATCAGCTACGCGCCGAGCGCTGGCTACAAGCTGAAATCCGTGACAGTGGACGGTGCGAACGTCACAAGCTCGAAGCCCAGTAGCCAGACCTTTTCCAACATCAGCGCGAACCACACGGTGGCCGTCGTCTATGAGCCCATCACGGTGCCCTTTAAGTTCACAAAGACGGATGCGTCGGGCACGGCACTTTCGGGTGCGAAGTTCACGTTGATGTTGACGCAGGACACCACTGCATCGAAGCTGTGCACGAGCACTTCGTCTGGCCTTGTGGACTTCGGCGAATTGCCGAGCGGCACCTACACTATGACGGAAAGTGAGGCGCCTGCGGGCTACGTGGCCTCGGGCGGGTCGTGGACCGTCACGGTGGACGCGGTGAACTCGACGGTCACGATCGCGGCCGTAGGCGGTGCCACGGCCTTTACGGGCAGCTACGCGGCCGGCTACAAGCTGGCCAACGCGGGCAAGACCGTGCCCTTCAGCTTTACGAAGACCGACGGCGACGGCGCGGCGCTTTCGGGCGCGAAGTTCACGTTGAAGCAGGGCTCGACCACGATAAAGACCGTCACGAGCACCTCGGCCGGCCTCGTGGACTTCGGCAGCCTGGGGGCGGGGACCTACACCTTGACCGAGGACTCGGCGCCTGCGGGCTATGTGGCCTCGGGCGGGTCGTGGACCGTCACGGTGAACGCGGTGAACTCAACCGTCACGGTCGCGGCGGCAGGCGGTGCTACGGCCTTCACGGGCAGCCAGTCGGCCGGCTACAAGCTGGCTAACGCGGGCAAGACCGTGCCCTTCAGCTTCACAAAGACCGACGACGACGGCGCGGCGCTTTCGGGCGCGAAGTTCACGTTGAAGCAGGGCTCGACCACGATAAAGACCGTCACGAGCACCTCGGCCGGTACGGTGGACCTGGGCAGCTTGGGCGCGGGCACCTACACCTTGACCGAGGACTCGGCGCCGGCCGGCTACACCGCGGCGGGCGGCTCGTGGACCGTCACGGTGGACGCGGTGTCCGAGACGGTCACGGTTGCGGCGGCAAGCGGCGCCACGGCTTTCACGGGCAGCTATGCGGCCGGCTACAAGCTGGCCAACAAGCCTAAGGAAGTGCCCTTCTCGTTTACGAAGACCGACGATACGGGCACGGCGCTTGCCGGCGCGAAATTCAAGCTGGTGAACGGCTCGACCACGGTGGGCGAGCTGGAAAGTGGCACGGACGGTAAAGTGGACTTCGGCAGCCTGCGCGCGGGCACTTATACCCTGACGGAAACTTCGGCGCCGACCGGCTACACCGCGGCGGGCGGTTCCTGGACCGTCACGGTGAACGCGGTGTCTGAAACCGTGACCATCGCGGCTCAAAGCGGCGCGACGGCCTTCACCGGCAGCTACGCGGACGGCTACAAACTGGTCAATGCCCTGTCGCCGCTGCCCTTCTCGTTTACCAAAACCGACGCGGAGACGGGCGACGTGCTGGCGGGCGCGAGGTTTGGCCTGTATTCTTCGACCAGCATGACCGCGTCTGCGCTGGTGAAGTCCGCGACCTCGACCGACGCTGGTCTCGTGGATTTCGGTACGCTCGACAGCGGGACCTACTACCTCTCCGAGACGACGGCGCCTGACGGCTACAAGAAGCTTTCCGGCTACTGGCGCGTCGACGTGAACCTCTCGGGCTCGAACACCGTGGCGCTCACCTCCGCAAGCGGCGCTACGGCCTTCACCGGCTCCTACGCAGACGGCTACAGCTTGGCCAACGAGAGGCCTGGTGCCTTGTTTTCGTTCACGAAGACAAATGAGACTGGCAAGGCTCTTGCTGGTGCGTCTTTCGAACTGAGGCAGGACGACACGCTTCTTAAGACAGTGGAGAGCGCTTCCGATGGCACTGTGAGTTTCGGCAAGCTGGAGACGGGCACGTATGTTTTAACGGAGACGGCGGCTCCATCTGGCTACGAGAAATCGGACGGCTCGTGGACGGTTGTGGTGGATGGGGACAATACGACGGTCTCCATCATATCAAACGATGGTGCGACGGATTTCACTGGCAGTTATGCAGACGGCTACAAGCTGGCCAACAAGAACGATTCGACCGTTTTGGTGACGAAGACCGTCTCCACTAGTGTTAGCGATGTTCCTCCTGCTGGTAGCGTGGTGTCTGTTGGTGACAGAGTGTACTATGCATTCACAATCACGAATAGCAGTACTGCGGATGCAGAAGTGAGCATACGAGACTATGTTCCCGAGTATTTATACGTAGGTTCGGTTTGGTATGGACCAGGAAATGTGGCGCCCGACATTACTGGTAATACTATTACGTGGCAGTCGATTAAGGTGCCAGCTGGCACAACGTATACTTCGAAATGCACCATTCAGGCGACGGTGCGTGACACTGCGCCGTCGGTAATAAGGAACGTCGCCCTGTACGAGGTGGATTGGGATGGCACAGGCGACCCTGCAATCGAGACCAATGAAATTGTCCACTACACGAGGGGAGTCCCGTTCTCGTTTACGAAGACCGACCAGTCAGGCACGGCGCTGGCGGGTGCGACCTTCGAGCTGAAGCAAGGCGACACGGTTCTCCAGACCGTGACGAGCGCCGACGGTTCCGGCACGACGGCGACGGGGCTGGTGGATTTCGGCAGCTTGGGGCCGGGTACCTACACCCTGACGGAGACTTTCGCGCCCACCGGCTACGAGAAGTCGGGCGGGTCGTGGACGGTTGTGGTGGACGGGGACAACACGACGGTCTCCATCGCCTCGAACGACGGTGCGACGGATTTCACCGGCAGCTATGCGGACGGCTACAGCTTGGCCAACAAGGCCATCCCAATCATTTCCGTGACGAAGACAGCTTTCTCCCCTGATTTTGGTGCTTCGGTGTCCCCTGGTGACATGCTGATATATACATTCGAAATTAAGAATAACGGTGCTGCCGCTGCGTCTTTGACGTTGCGCGACTACGTTCCCGAGGGCACGGTTTTTTTGGGTGCCATGATGCCGCCCGACGGCTCTGATAAAGCTCCAGACTGGGACGAGGATGAAAATTTCGTCACATGGGACTCATTTAACGTTCCTGTGAATCCTGGGTATGGAGGTGTATGCGCCCTTCATGTGAAAGTGCTCGACGATGCTCCGTCGGTAATACGAAATGTTGGGCTGTACGAGGTGGATTGGGACGGCACGGGCGACCCGGCGAATGAGACCAACGAGATTATCCACTATGTGCCGCGGGTTCCGTTCTCGTTTACCAAGACCGACTCGGGGACAGGGACGGCGCTGTCGGGGGCGAGTTTTGAACTGGTGAACCAGAAGACGAAGACGACCGTCGGTACGGTCACGTCGGGCGACGATGGCAAGGTGGACTTCGGCGAGGTGGCGTCGGGCACGTACACGCTGACGGAGACGGCTGCACCAAAAGGGTACGACATGACGCAGCATACGTGGACGGTCGTGGTGGATGCGGAAAACGACACGGTCTCCATCACGGCAAATGACGGTGCGCCCGAGTTTACGGGCACGTATGCGGACGGCGATTTGAAGGTGGCCAACGAGCCTTTGAAGGGCACCTTCAAGTTCACGAAGACCAACGTGAGTGGGGCGGCACTTAAGGGTGCGGGCTTCACCTTGAAGCAAAACGGCACGGAGGTTGCCACGGCGACGTCCGGCTCGGACGGTGTGGTGAGCTTTTCAGGTCTTGTTCCCGGTACCTATGACCTGTACGAGGATAGCCTTCCGTACTATCATTCGCATTCGCACGCCGTTTGGAGTGACTCTGAGTATTTTCATTGGGCGGTCACTCTCGCGCTTTCAGATGATGCTAAATCCGTCGATGTGACGTCAATCACCTCTGTCATGCCCGACGGCAGTTACGAGCAGCCTACCGACTTTGAGGGCAGCACCGCGAACGGCTGGACCTTGAAGAACTACGAGCCACTACCCTTTTCGTTCAAGAAGGTGGACGAGGACGGCAACCCGTTGCAGCATACGGACTTTGTTATTGAGTATGGATCTGAGTCTTGGATAAGCACTTCTACAGACGAAAATGGTATTTTCGAATTGGGCGGCTTCCTGCACTCTGGCACCTACAAACTGTTCGAAAATATCGCGACTGATGGCTACGAGATGTGGACAGGCCGATGGAATATGGACGTAGACATGGACGCCCGCACCATCTCCATCTCCATCGACAGCGACTACGGCGGCACCGCCATCGATTTCGAGGGCGACTACCAGACCGGCTTCACGCTGGTGAACAAGAAGCCCTCCATCCCCTTCACCTTCACCAAGGTAGACGAAAACGACAACCCGCTGGAAGGCGCGGAGTTCTTGGTCGAGTACCTGGATGTCGAGGGGCAGACGGAAGGCAGCGACTTTTCTTGGGGCGTCTCGGATGCCAACGGCCTCGTGGAGTTCGACCGCGGGTTCTCGCAGCCGGGCACCTACGTCTTGAGCGAGCAAGTGGCGCCCGAGCGCTACGACCGTCCCTCGTCCACTTGGAAGATCACGGTGGCCCAAGACTCCACTACCAAGGCGCTTTCCATCTCCTCGGTCGAGCCGATGGGCGACGATGCGCCGCTGTTCGCGGGCAACTACGAGGACGGCTACACCCTGACCAACGCGCGCGCGAGCCGAATGCCCTTTGCCTTCACCAAGACGGGCGCCGGCGGCAATGAGCTGCAAGGCGCCACCTTCGAGCTGCGCCGCGATGGGCAGGTGTATGCGACCGTCACTTCCGATGAGGAAGGCTGGGTGGACTTCGGCAAGCTGGATGCGGGCGATTGGACGCTCGTGGAGACGTCCTCGCCTGCAGGATATGCCGACCCGGCCGGCTCGTGGACCGTGTCGGTGGACGTGGAGAACTGGAAGCTGGCCGTGACGGCTAACGACGGCGCCACGGCCTTCGGCGGGACCTTTGAAGACGGCCTTACGCTGGAAAACGAGAAGGAACCGGTGGCCTTCACCTTCGGCAAGGCCGACTCCAAGACCGGCACGCTGCTCTCCGGCGCCACATTCACCCTTACGCCCGCAAGCGGCACGGCCTTGAGCGCCGAGTCGGGCGTGGATGGCACCGTGAGCTTTACGAACCTGGCCGACGGCACCTACACGCTGTCCGAGACGGCAGCACCCGACGGCTACGACACCTTGACCGGCACCTGGACCGTTGCGGTGGATTCTGCGGCTGAGCCGCCCGTGACCGTGACGCCCGTCGGCGACACGCGTGCCTTCACCGGCACCTACGACGACGGCTTCACCCTCACAAACGACGCTCTTGCGCTGCCCTTCTCGTTCATCAAAACCGACTCGAAGACGGGCGCGGCGCTCTCGGGTGCCACCTTCACCCTCGACCGCGGCGACGGCACGGTGCTCACGGCCACTTCCGACGCGTCCGGCAAGGTGGACTTTGGCCTGCTCGACAAAGAGGGCTACTACACCTTGGCCGAGACGGCGGCGCCGAGCGGCTACGAGCGCGTGCTGGGCACTTGGAACGTCTATGCCGATATCGCGAACCGCACCGTGGAGGTCTATGCGACGGAGGGCACGACCACCTACGCGCCTGCGCCCGGCGGCTCTTATGCGGACGGCTACACCATCGCCGATGCGCCCGACGAGGGCACTGTCGCGTTCTCGTTCAAGAAAAGCGACCAGGCCTCCGACGACGGGCTGGATCTGGAGAACGCGGCGTTTTCCATGTACACCTGCGTGGACGGCCACACGGAGCTCTCCGAGCACACGGGCACGGCCGGTTCCACCACCAGCTGCTGGAAGCTGTGGAAGTCGGTGGGCGGCACGGGCCACACCGGTAGCACCTACGATTTCGGCAAGCTCACGCCCGGCAAGAGCTATATGCTTGTCGAGGACAGGGCGGCCGGCGGCTACCACGATGCCGACGGCGACTGGCAGGCGCTCGACTACGAGCTGCCCAGCGGGCAGTGGTTGGTGACGGTGCCGGCGACGGCCACGAGCCAAACCGACCTCGTCGTCGAGCCCTGCGAGGACGGGCAGGCCAGCGCGGATTGGAACTTCGGCAACGCGCAGGCGTTTTCCGGCGGGGCGAACAGCCGCTGGGTGATAAACGAGGCGGCCGCGACCGAGCCGCTGAGCTTCACGAAGAAGTCGTCGGATTTGAAGACGGCGCTGCCGGGATTTACCTTCGCGCTCTATGAATGCACGAACCCGCAGCACTCCGGCAAGGATTCGCATTCGGCGGTGGCGGGCGGCTCGGACTCGTGCTGGGGCAGCTACGACGCCGACGGACTGGCCACGAGCGACCCGTTGAAGACGGTCGTGTCGGGCGCGGACGGCACGGTCGATTTCGGCGAGCTGCCGCGCGGCTACTACATGCTGGTCGAGACGGCGGTGCCGAGCAGTTACACGGCGCCGAGCGGGCGCGAGTGGGAGTTCGAGGTGCCGACCGGTCAGCTGCTGATCGACTTCGACACTTTCTTCGGCCAAGATGCCGGCGACGGCTCGGGTGCGTTTTTCATCCCGCAAGAGCAGCGCGAGGGCACGGGGCTGGCCATCGAGACGGGCGGTGCCGATGCGGCCAAGAACGTGGGCTGCGCGGTGGTGAACACCCCGACGAATTTGACCGACGAGGACAAGACCACCGACTTCACCTTCACAAAGATTGGCGACGGCGACGCGGCGCTGGCGGGTGCCACTTTCGAGCTGTACAAGTGCGGCAATTCCGCGCACACGAGCGCCGCCGACCACTCCGAGCTGGCCACCAACGATACGGACTGCTGCTGGAAGGTGGACGCGGCCTATGCCACGGCCACGAGCGGCGACGACGGCGTGGTCAGTTTCACGGGGCTGTACAGCGGCCAGTACATGATGGTCGAGACGGCCTCGCCTGAAGGGTACCGGCGCCCCTACGGCCAGTGGATGCTTGACGTGGACGCGGTTGGCGGCGCGGTGTCGGTCACGGCGCGCGGCGAGATGCTGCCGCCGGCGTTTAAGGTGGGCGCGGACGGCGCATACTCGCTGCCGAACTACCGCAACTGGACCATGCCGCTTGCCGGCGCGGGCGGGGCGGTCGTGCTGACGGCGGGAGGCGCGGCGCTCGTGACCGCGGCCGTGGTGGCGATGTTGTTCTCGCGGCGGCGCAACGAGCGCTCCTGAGTGGAAGGGCGCGTCTCGTGTCCGTGCGCATCTTCGCGCGCGGCGCGGGGCGCGTTTCGTGTACAATAGCGCGGTTGTGTGCGGAATAGGCCGCACCATGATGAGTATCTGCAGGCCCTCGAGTAAACGTACAACTTGCGACTATTCGTGCGGCCCCAAGGATCGAGAGGGGTCACCTTGAGCGAGATCAAGAATCCATCCATCATCGAAGCGCCCGACATGACCGACGAGGAGTTCGCCGGCTTGGTCGATGGCACCATCAACCCGTTTGACGACGGCGATTTGGTGACGGGCACGGTCGTGAAGATCGACCACGACGAAGTGCTGCTCGACATCGGCTTCAAGTCCGAGGGCGTCATCCCCTCGCGCGAGCTGTCCATCCGCAAAGACATCGACCCGTCCGAGGTCGTCGGCCTAGGCGACGAGCTCGAGGCGCTCGTCTTGCAAAAGGAGGACAAGGACGGCCGTCTCGTGCTGTCCAAGAAGCGCGCGGAATACGAGCGTGGCTGGATCTCCGTCGAGGAGAAGTTCAAGGCCGGCGAGAACGTGGAAGGCGAGGTCATCGAGGTCGTCAAGGGCGGCCTGATTCTCGACATCGGCCTGCGTGGCTTCCTGCCCGCCTCTCTCGTGGACCTGCGCCGCGTGAAGGATCTGGACACCTACCTGGGGCAGGTCATCGAGGCCCGCGTCATCGAGATGGACCGCAACCGCAACAACGTGGTGCTCTCGCGCCGCGTCGTGCTGGAGGAAGGCCGCCGCGCCGAGCGTGCCGAGGTGCTGCAGAAGCTGGCCAAGGGCATGCGCCTTAAAGGTGTCGTCTCCTCGATCGTCGACTTCGGCGCCTTCGTGGACCTGGGCGGCATCGACGGCCTGGTGCACATCTCCGAGCTGTCTTGGAGCCACGTGAACCACCCGAGCGAGGTCGTGAAGGTCGGCCAGGAGGTCGAGGTCATGGTCCTCGACGTGGACATGCAGCGCGAGCGCATCAGCTTGGGCCTGAAGCAGACCACCGAGGATCCGTGGCGCACGCTGGTGAAGAACTACCCCGTCGGCTCGATCGTCGAGGGCAAGGTCACCAAGCTCGTGCCCTTCGGCGTCTTCGTCGAGCTGGGCGACGGCATCGAGGGCCTGGTGCACATCTCCGAGATGGCCAACAGCCATGTGGACGTTCCCAGCCAGGTGTGCACGGTGGGCGACAAGGTGCAGGTGAAGGTCATGGACGTGGACCTGGAGCGTCGCCGCATCAGCCTGTCGATGAAGGCCGCCGCCGAGACCTTGGGCGTCGAGATCGAGGTCGCCGACTACGAGGGCGGCGAGAAGTCCGACAAGGGCGCCAAGGCCGAGAAGGCCGAGGAGAAGGCCGAGGCCGAAGAGGCCGAGACGCCTGCCGAGGACGCAGAGGCGGCCGAGGCCGAAGAGCAGGCCGAGGACGCGTCTGCGGCGGACGCCGAGTAGCGCAAAGAGAAGGGGAGCAGCGTTGAGCCGGCTCCTCGTAGGAATGACGGGCGGCGTCGATTCGTCGATGGCCGCCCGTTTTTTGCAACGTGACGGCCACGACGTGGCGGGCGTCACGTTTTTGTTGTATCCGTGCGCGCGCGAAGAGGCGCGCGTGGAGGCCGCCCGCAAGGTGTGCGAAAAACTCGGCATCGAGCACGTGGTGGCCGACGAGCGCGAGCGCTTTTCCGAGCAGGTCGTGGCTCCTTTCACCGATGCGCTGCGCGCTGGACGCGTGGACAACCCCTACATGCTGTGGACGACGCCGCTGCTCGTGCCCGCCTTGCTGGAGCAGGCGCAGCGTCTGGGCTGCGACGGGGCGGCCACGGGGCATTACGCGGGCATAGAGCGCGACGTAGACGCGGGCGCGGCGGATGAGGCGGGTGAAACAGGCATGACAGATGCGGCGGGCGCGGGTCTGCTGCCGCTGCGTCTCGTGCGGGCCGCCGACGTCTTTCATGATGAAAGCTACTATCTCTACGGGCTGGGCCAAAACGCGCTTGCGCAGCTGCGCTTTCCCCTGCATGCGACGGCAAAGCCCGTCGCCCGCCAAATGGCCATGCGTGAAGGGTTGTTGCCGCTCGCGCCCCTGCTCGACGAATACGACCCCTTCTTCCTCGATGGCAAGCCCGCCCACGAGTGGGCATGCGAAAAAGCCGGCATCGACGATGCGCCAGGGCCTGTGGTCGTCTTGGGCGCCGCAGATGCGCCGCAGATGCGCCACGCAGGCCTTTTGCGCTACGAGGCGGGGGAGAGGTTTTCTGGCGCGCAGCTTGCCGGCGGCGAGGCGCTGTTCGTGGTGGCAAAGGACGCGGCCACGCGCACGCTTTACGTGGGGCCTGCCGCCGTGGCGGGCGTGGAGACCTGCCTTGTAGACGAGGTGGTCTGGACGAGCGTCGAGGCGCCCGTGCGCGAGCCGGGGCAGGTGCGTTCGTGCAAGGTGAAGACCTCGTGGGACGCCAAGGCGGTGCCCGCGCAGCTGAGCTTTGCCGGCGCGGACCGCGTGCTTGTGAGCTTTCCCGAGGCGCGGCGCGGCATCGAGCCTGGCAGCACCTGCGTCTTCTACTCCGACGCGCTCGTGTTGGGCGGCGGCCGCATCGCCGGCTGATCATCTGCGCCAATCCGAAAAAGCGCCTGCTTACAGCCTCCGAGATACAGTTTTACTGCGCTCCAAAAGTGTTCAACGCACAGAGCAATTTTTCCCTAAAACTGCTCAACGCAGAGAGCAATTTTTCCCTAAAACTGCTCAGCGCAGAGAGCAATTTTTCCCTAAAACTGCTCAGCGCGCAGAGCAGTAGCCATCGTGGAACGTCTCGAAACTGGCGAAGAGAATAGAGGCCAGCCGCAACAGCGTGAACGAATACCTGGCTCTCATGGAAGATGCGGGGATGATAGCGCGGCTGCGAAGCGCTTACTCGGGCTTTGCCGATTTGGGCAAGGTGAAGAAGGTATATCTGGACAATCCGGTGCTCGTGCACGTTCTCGCGGGCAGCGGCGCGAATGTGGGCAGCGTGCGCGAGACGTTTTTCCTGAACCAGATGCGTGTGAACAACAGGGTGTGCGCCTCGCTCGTGTCTGATTTCGAGATTGACGGCCTTACGTTCGAGGTGGGCGGCAGGAACAAGATTGCAGAGCAGGTGCGGGGGGTGGAGCACGCCTACCTTGCCAAGGATGGGATTGAGGCGCCGTTCGCGCACACTATCCCACTGTGGTGCTTCGGGCTGAACTACTAATTGCCGGTTTACACCCACCTGCCCGTGTATGGCAGCTTTGCTTTGTAATCCGCCGAAAAGCTTCATGCAATTCAGGGATTGCGGTTGTGATATACTTTTTGTATACCTAGGGGGTATGCATGATGCAATGCTTTGAGTTTGACGAGAATAAAAGCGCGGCAAACAAGGCGAAACATGGCATCGACTTCGTCGAGGCGCAAAAGCTGTGGGAAGACGAGGCAGGCATTGTGCTCGACGCGAGAAGCGAGGACGAAAAACGATACGCTCTCGTCTCCAAGCTGGAGGGAAAGGCGTGGGTGACGATTTTCACGTTAAGGGGAGAGGCGGTTCGCCTGATATCTGTTAGGAGAGCTCGAAAGGAAGAGGTGAAGTTGTATGAACAAGAAGATTAGCGCCGAGGAATTCGACGCATTGTTTGACGAAGGCGGCGATATCACGCCCTATCTGGACACGGGCTCGCGGCGCAGCGTCGGCGAGTTTGCTGTGCGCGAGACGAAAAAGGTGAACGTCGATTTCAACTTGCGCCAGCTGACAGACCTCGACCGTGAGGCGGAATATCTGGGAATCAACAGGCAGGCTTGCATAAAGGTGCTGCTCGACGAATCCCTTGTCAGGAGAAAATCGCAGCGCCTTGCGCTTGCAGACGCTTCAACCCGCTAGGAGCCGCCTGCAAGAAGGGGCCTGTGCGCAGATTGACAAAATCGCCCCCTTTTCCTGCGCGCAGATTGACAAAATCACCCCGTTTTCATGTTTGCAAATTGACAAAATGGCAGGGTCGTGCCGGTGGAGGTGAAATCGGGCAAGGGATACAGGCGCCACGTGGCGCTCGGAAAGGTGCTTTCCACCGCGAATTACGGAATCGAGGAAGCGCTCGTCTTGCACGAGGGCAATCTTTCGGTCGACGGAGCCGTGGCGTATTGCCCGGTCTACATGGCGGCGTTTCTGTAAGGCCCGGCCGTCTTTTCCATGCCGTACAATCTGCCCTCAGAAGGCAAGCTTCGGGGCGGCGTTCGAAGCGAGGGGCGCGTGCCGAAAAGCATGGCGTTTGAAAACGGCACCAAAAGCACGGCACCAAAAGCGCGGCGCAAAGGAAAGGGGCGAGCACGTGGCGGGCACGAAGGCAGACGCGGAGAAGTTCGCGCGCGAGTGGGCGGGCAAGGGCGACGAGAACCAAGACACCCAGCGCTTCTGGATTGCCTTTTTCCAAGACGTGCTGGACTGCCCGGATGCCATCTCGCGCCTGCGCTTCGAGGTGCCCGTGGCCACCGCTGCAAGCGAGCATAAGGGCTACATCGACGTGCTGGTGCCCTCGGCAGGCGTCATCGTCGAGCAAAAATCGCTCGGCATCGATTTGGCGAAACCGGAAAAACGCCAGGGCCGCATGGTCACCCCCGCCCAGCAGGCGCTCGCCTACGCGCAGGGCATGAACCTCTCCGAGCAGCCGCGCTACATCGTGGCCTGCAACTTTTCCGAGATGTGGGTCTACGACCGCGAGGACGACGCCTTGTGCAAGAACGAGCCGCGGTTTTGCCTGCCCCTTTGCGAGCTGGCGAAAAACCTGCCCGCCGTCCAGTTCCTGAAAGGCGTAGGCGAGGCCCCGGCCACCCTCGCCCAAGCCGTCTCCAAAGACGCCGGCAGAATCATGGCCGCCCTGCACGACCTGGCCGCAGCCTCCTTCGACGACGCCGACACGTCCGAAAACCACCATGCACTCTCCGTGCTGATGACGCGCCTGATGTTTCTCATGTTTTGCGAGGACGCTGGCCTCCTGGCGCCGAACGCTTTTCGCGACTACGTGGACCACTACAAGGCGCCCGACCTGCGCCGCGGCCTGAAAGACCTCTTCGTGTGGCTGGACACGCCGCCCGAGGCCCGCGACCCTTATGCGGAGGAGTGGCTCAAGCCGCTCCCGTACATGAACGGTGGCCTCTTTCGCGAGCGTACCGAGATTCCGCCGCTGAGTGAAAAGTTCCGCAAGACCTTGTTGAAAGACGGCTGCGACAGCCTTGACTGGTCGGTCGTCAGCCCCACCGTCTTCGGCTCCATTTTCGAAGGTGCGCTCTCCCACGACGCGCGCCGCGCGAACGGCCAGCACTTCACCAGCCCGCAAAACATCCACAAGGTCATAGACCCGCTGTTCATGGATGCGCTGCAAGCAGAGTTCGAGGAGGCCTGCGCCGCATCGCGGGTCAGCGGCGCCCGCACGAAGGCGCTTAAGAAGCTGCATGAAAAGCTCGGGCGCATATGCGTGCTCGACCCGGCCTGCGGCTCGGGCAACTTCCTGACGGAAAGCTACCTTTCGCTGCGTGCACTGGAAAACCGCATCCTCTTCGAGCTTGCCGGTGAGCAGATGGGTATGAGCTTTGAAGAAATGGGCGAGCGCGACGTGCTCGTGAGCCTGGCGAATTTCCACGGCATCGAGCTGGAAGATTTCGCCTGCTGCGTGGCCCGCACCGCGCTATGGATTGCCGAAAAACAGGCCGACGCCGACACGGCCAAGGTCACCCGCCGCGTCTACGAGGAGCTGCCGCTTAAAGACTACGGCGGCATCGTGCAGGCCAATGCTTTGCGCATCGACTGGAACGACGTGGTGGATGCCGCCGAGGTGAGCTACGTCATAGGCAACCCGCCCTTTGTCGGACACCAGTGGCGAAACGAAGCACAACAAAGGGATATGGAGCTTGTTTTCACGGATGTGCCCGCTCATGGAAAATTGGACTATGCTTGTTGCTGGTTCGAGAAAGCTACTGAATATCTCGAAGGAGGACGGGCGAGCTGCGCTTTTGTCTCGACAAACTCGGTGTGTCAAGGCGAATCCGTCGGCATCCTCTGGAAGCACCTCGCATCACGTGGGGTGGAAATAAACTTCGCTTGGCCATCTTTTGTTTGGAATAGCGCCTCGAATGATGGAGCACACGTTCATGTTGTGATAGTCGGCTTTGGCATGGCGAATGCTTCTGCCAAGAAGTTGTATTCTGTCGGCAGTTCGCACGAAGTTGCACATATCAACGGATATCTTTCTGCCGCGCCTGACGTATTTATTGAAAACCGAGGTAAACCGATTAATTTGGGCGCTCCCAAGATGACCAAGGGTAGTCAGCCGACCGACGGCGGCAATCTCATATTGAACGGGGCAGAGCGTGCACGACTCATCGCGAAATATCCCGTGATGAATGAGGTGATTAGACCTTATGTAGGCGGCAAGGAGTTTCTGAACGGCGGAGACAGGTGGTGCCTATGGTTTGACGGTGCCGACATGTCTCGCTTCACTTTTCCCGAGATTCGCGAGCGTTTGGCTACCGTTGCGCAGATGCGTGCTAAGAGCCCTACTAAATCCGTGTGCGAGGCTGCAGCAACGCCGATGCTGTTCACGCAGAACCGCCAGCCTAAGACGGATTATTTGGCCGTGCCAGAGGTGTCGAGTGAGAGGCGGCGCTATATTCCTATTGGGTATGTGCAATCAAATGTGATTGCGTCCAACAAGCTGCGTTTCATCCCGACGGACAGCTTGTTTCTTTTTGGCTTGCTCTCTTCGCGGTTTCACAATGCCTGGATGCGGGTAGTAGCCGGGCGTCTCGGAAGTAGCTACAGCTATGCACCTGCCGTTTACAACAGCTTTGTCTTTCCCAATGCTACTGATGCCGCGCACGCGGGTGTTGAGAGAGCTGCTCAGTTGGTGCTTGACGCTCGCAACCTATGCGCCGGCGCGACTCTTGCCAAGCTCTATGACCCGGACAACGAATTCTTTTTTCCCGATCTCATGGCTGCGCACGCTGCCCTCGATGCGGCGGTGGAGGCGGCCTACGGCGTCGATTTCGGCGGCGACGAGGAGCGCATCGTCGCCCACCTCTTCAAGCTCTACGCCCAAAAAACCGCCACCTAGTTAAGCCGTCCGGCAAGCGCGAGGAGCTCTTTCGCTATGCCACCAGCTGCCAGGGTCCCTGTAAACAGGGAATCCCGAGCTCTCGCTTTCGCATTCTGCCATTGCGAGAGCTGCGCCTATGCCCCACCTGCCAGCCCCTTTACCGCGAAAATTTCTTCGATTTTCGTGTCCGAGGTTCTTGCTAGAGTCTGTACGAGCTTTGTTTGATGGCTGTGAAGAGACGGAGGAGATTGCATGGGGTATAGAAATGCTAACTACGTGGCATTTTACGTGGATGAGCAGTTTTCGTCGGGAAACCTCGGCCCGAACGGAGCGTACGATTTCTGTTACTACCGGATTTTAACGGCGTGGAAAGCAGAGGACAGCTCCTTTCCTTTCATAGATGCACACGAGAAAACCTATGGAGTGCGCGATGATAGCGACTGGGAACACACCCTGAAGCCGCGTTTGCACGAAAGGCTCAGGGCCTCAAAAAACATCATTTTGATTCTGAGTACCCACACGCGGGCGAGCCGCGCCCTTTCCGAAGAGCTGAGGTACGGCATCGGCGAACTTGGATTACCCGTAATCGTAGTTTATCCCGAGGGCGGCCTGTCCGAGCATCCCTGCGAGGAGCTGATTTCGATTTGGAAGAGGATTCCGCATTTTGCGGAATACATGGACATGGTTCCCTCGCTGCATATTCCCATGGAGAAAAACTGGTTGGCCGTTGCTTTAAGATTTGTGTGTGTCTGATGTCTCGAATGAACGACTCTTCAACGAGATGGTTCAGCCGCTGCTGCGGCTAGACGGAGCACACAATAAAAATGGTGACCCTATTCATTTCGACAAATCTAGGACCAGTCGCATACTTGCTGGAAAAGACGATGTGCCGACGGTTTTGCGTACGGCGGCAGAGCATATCGAGATTCCAAAAAGGCTTGCACGGGAATACGAGGGCTTTGTCAACGATTTGCTCGACGAGGAGGATTTTGTCTCCTTAAAAGGGGGTATCGCTTCCCTTTGCGATCAGACGGCTCAAAAGGAAGCGCTCGATGCTCTTGCCGAGATAGATGAAGACAGCGCACTGCTTCTGGCTTCCTCTGTGTTGTTTGCGACGAGGACGAACAACAGACAAAGGCGGGAGTCTTGCCTGTGGAAACGCGGTACGGCTTCCCTGTCTTTGGTTTCCGGGGATATTTTCGCCCGTGGATTTGAAAACAGAAGACGTGAGAAGAGCATTATCGTCATTTGCGTCGACACGACATTTCAGACGCATGTCACCCGTTCGTTCGAAGGAGCGGGGAAACCCCTTGTTTCCGACAGGACGCTGCATGGTAGACGGTGCAGGGTGCCGACGTCCATGGAAGGATTTTTGTGGTTGCCGAGCAAGCCGTCATAGACGACCTTGCTTTTTGAATCCTGCCGAAACTCTTCGATGTTTTCCCTTCATAGGAGACGATTCGGATTCCAGAAGCGCGAGCTTTCTCAAAACACGGGTACCTGCTCGATCCGTACACAAGAATACAGTTTGGCTGCAGGCGTTTTATCATTTCATAAAACCCGTTGTTGAAACGCGCCCTGTCTTCGAGCTTTTTGGGGTTGCCGCCGACAGTTCCCACGCAGACCATGGAGTTTCTGTCGATTCCATTGAAACAGTAATCCCAGGTTTCGCTCGTGCCCCAGCGCACGTTGTTCACGACCTGGTGTCCGAGACGCCCCAGCCAGTATCCGAACTGGCGCATACGCAACGTGTTGTAGCCCTTCAGGAATTCGGGGAAGTCTTGGTATGTCGAAAAATCGGGAGTGACGACCCCGTCAAAATGGCGCAGTGTTCTCTCGACGGATTCCGGGCATGTCCATATCCCTTTTTTCGGGCCGTCGAAACGATAATCATCGAGGTAGAAACACACGAACGCGTCGCAGAAAAAGCTCGCGTCTCTTCGGCGCATGGCGTCGTTGTACATTTCTTTTGCTTCGCGCCAGGTGATCATGTGCTCGGGGACGTGTCGCGCTGTCGTTGGGCACCTTGGGATGTCGTGCCTGTCGTATTTTGCCCCGTCGAGCATGAACGCATTCCATGTCCTGATGTCCTCGACGTCCGGACGCACGGGGGAGGACCCTTGCGCTCTGTGCTTGTGTAACATAGTCAAACCTCGTCATCTGCCGGCCTTTTTTTAACAAGGAACAAGAACCGAGCGCCGTGCATCTTCTCGTCCTGTCCTTGCGACAGCTTCGCTTTTGGGGCGGTATTTGTCGTTATGACAGGGTTGCGACGGGGTTGCGATGCCTGGGCAAGGGGGCGGTAATCGCCCCCTTACGTGCGGGCGGGGTTGGAATCAATCGTTTTCTTGCTCCATGCTCTGATACCAAGCCAGAGTCTGCTTTAGGGACTCGACATCGCTTTCCGCTCCATCTTCATACAGGGTGGGATTGCAGTCGAGCTTCGCAAGTTTCTTGTACAGGGAGATGATTTGCTCGATTCCCTCGTCGTCGGTCTCATCACATTTGCAAATGCAGCGCCCCTTTTCTGCTCGTGACTGTATTTCGCTTATGGAAAGGCGCGTTTCCCCGCGGATGACTCCTAGGGTTCGGGCATTTAGTTCTTCACCGGAAATCCGGATCCCCACTTTGGTTTCCTCTATATGGCTCATCGTTGTGCCTCCTTAGAATTCGTTGATTGCGCGTATTCTCCTGCCTGGCAGGCTCTTCTTGAAGTTCCCGCCGTGCCATCCTGCTAAATGCTCGGTTTTCGTTGCTGGGTATATTACTTCACCCCTGTCGGCGAGATGCGGATACATCGCGGCGCTATAGGTGTGATGGGCCTGCAGACTCTCTCCTTCATAGAGGACGGGCTTCTTTGCCAAAATTGCCGCTCGTTGCACTGTCGTCCAGTTGCGCGTGCCGGCCTTTCCCTCAGAAAGGCGTCGGCGCTCGCTTTTCCAAAACCTCCTCACTCCTGCTCTTCTACGTTTCGCAAATCTTTTGTTCCACATGTATGTCGCGTATTCCTCGCGAGTGGCCTTTCGTTTTTCGATTTTTTCTTCAATGTGTCTCATTTTCGCCGCGCTGAGTTGTGCGCGTTGTACAGGGTGCGCCCTCAAGTCGAGTCCATGCACCCTCGATGCGATGATGCTTTCCGCGTCTCCACGTCCTCTCCTATCTCCCTCTGTTCCCGCAAACAATCCGCTTGCTCCTTTTGACATTGACACCTCCATCGCGCGGCCTTTTGCTTTGGTGGCGAGAGGCGGGCGCCGTCTGTTTTCCCGTCTTTTGCCCACGTGAAAGATTCGCCGCAAAAGGAGGTTTTGTCGTTATGACAAGGTTGTGGCGGGGTTGCAGGGTGCTGCTAAAGTTTTCGTAGACACGGAAGTTTAGATTTCCATCCTTGCGATCGGGGGCGGCGGGCGCTGTGCCCGCGCTCAGGCGCGTTCGCTGCCCCCAAATAACCTTGGTAAAATACCCCAAATATCACCAGACACGCTATCATCTGGGGAAAAGTCGAGGAGGGCCGCAGCGCTTTAGTGCGCACAGGCTGCTCGCACCGTCCGAGAGGTTGAAGTCCCTGTTTCGGGCAAAATTTAGGTTGGAAAGTTCCCTGTTTTGGCCAAAATTTCGGTTGGAAAGTTCCGAGTGGGCACCTCTGCGCAAGAAATTTTACGTTACCGGGCTGCGATAAGCGTGCGTATATTCATTGTAGGCCTTGACTTGCTGTGGGACGAAAGTTAGATTTTTATATGGTAAATTCTCCGAGAAAAAGGGGATGAAATGGAAGCTATCTATCCGGTCACGGCCCTGCAGAAGCAGCAAGGTGAGGTGAGGGCAGCCGCCCGATCCGGGCTGGTGCGCATCACGGAAAACGGCAGGGGCGCGTACGTGTTCTGCTCGGAAGACGTGTTCGAGGGACTTTTGGACCGGGCGCGCGCTGATGCGGCAGACGAAGCGAGGATGCGCGCCGTGTGCGAGCGCGGATTCGCCGACATCGAGGCTGGCCGCATTTACGAGACGACCGAGGCCGCGCGCGCCGCCGTCGAGGAAAAGGCCGCGGCGCTGCATGGCTAGGCTCGTCTACACCGAGGGGTTTGCGGACGACGTGGCGCGCGTCGAGCTGACCCGCACGCGCGAGGAGATTTTTCGCCACGTCGCCATGCTTGCGGATTTTCCGAAGGCCGGATCTTCCAACGTCGCCACATCCGTCATAGATGAGTTCGGCAGCGATATACGCAAGCTGGCAGTGCGCCCCTTTCTTATCGTATATGAATACCGCGAGGCAGAAAATGTCGTGTACCTCCTCGGCCTCGTGCACCAAAAGCGGGCACGCTAGGCGGACGGGTTTTGAATCGGTGACTATTCGCATTTCTATCTGAAATTTTTGCAGCATGACGCATTTTTCACAGATAGGATTGTAGTATCCGGAAGCCGCGGTTTTTCGTGCGGCTGAAGCTTCGTTTTGGGCAAGACATTGTCGTGCGGTCCTTTAGCAATTGCGCCTTCTGAAAAACGCAGTTAGTGCTGCTACGATACCTGCGCAGAAGAAAAAGACGACCGTAGCACCAGACAGAGCGTCGCCCGTTGCGGGCATTGAATTGCCGCCGGAGTTGCCAGTGCCACCAGAGCCATTGGAGTTGCTCGTGGCGCTTGTGGCGTTTGTGATGATCGGAGTGTTTGCAGTGCTCGTGGCGCTCGGGTTGTTCGTGGCGCTCGGGTTGCTTGGAGCACTTGGGGTGCTCGGAGTACTCGGGTCGTCTGTTTTATCGGCATCGTCGGTTTTACTGGATGTCTGCTTGAAATGGGCAGTGAAAACAGGATCGCTGGAAAAGGAGACAGCCCGCTTGAGCTGCTCGTCGGTGATGAGGTCGCCTGCAGCAATGGTGGTGGTACCCGCCTGGGGCTCTGCGTCGTCGTCGGCGAGCATGGTCACCTGAGACGCGTCCTCATTAGCAACCTCGACGCTTACGTTGGCTGTCCAGTGTCCAAACTCATAACCCTTGTCGGGAGTGATTGTGCAACCGGTGGGGGTGTTGCCAACTGCCACTTTTTCCGAAGTGGGGGACACCGTGCCGTGACCAGCCGTCTTGTAGGTAACGCTATACGCCGTGCGCAGGAAGTGGGCGGTAAAGACGACATCTTCTGCTACGTAGTAATCCGCAGGTAAGCGATCGAGCTTGGTGCCGGCGGCGATGGTCGTCAGCTCGTCATCTTTGCACGTGTAGACATCTTTGTCGGCCGTCCAATAGTCGAACGCGTATCTAGTGCTATCGAGAGGAGTTGCCGTCGTGCCACCTGGCTGCCCCACGGGAAGCATGTTCTCTCCGCTCTTGTACTCCTTGTCAATTTCGACCGACTCGCTGTCCTTGCCAACAGAACCATGTCCGTCGGTCGTGTAGGAAATGCGAGCCGGTTTGTGCTTGAAATGAGCTGTGAAGGTGGCATCTTTGGTTATCAAGCTGGCGCCAAGCTGCTCGTTTGTGATTTTGTCACCAGCCGCGAAAACAGAAAAGTCGGTCACGCTAATCACGTCGATGTTCGCCGTCCAATAGTCGAACTCGTAGCCCGCGTCGGGGCTGGTTGCAACCCCCGAAGGAGTGCCGGCCATTGCCTTGGTGCCGGCGGCGTCGATTGCTTGTTCGGAGAACGCCACCGTCTCAAAGCCCGGGGAAACAGAACCATGATCTGCGCTTATGTAGGTGACGTTGCCGGAAATCTGCTTGAAGTGGGCGGTGAAGGTGACAGCGTCTGCCACGTAGCAGTCTTCAGGCGAGGCGATTGCGGCACCGGCAGCGATGGTCGTCAGCTGGGCGTTCTCGTACTTGTAGACGTCTTTATCGGCTGTCCAATAGCCAAGCGCGTATTTGGCGCTATCAAAAGGAGTCGCCGTCGCGCCACCCGGCTGCCCCACGGGAAGCATGTTCTCCCCGCTCTTGTACTCCTTGTCGATTTCAACAGACTCGCTGTCCCTGTCGACGAATCCGTTGTCTCCAGCCGCATAGCTGACGGTGACCGGCTTGTGCTTAAAGTAGGCCGTGAAGACCGGGTCGTCGGAGAAGGAAACTGCCTGCTTGAGCTGCTCGTCGGTGATAGGCTCGCCTGCGGCAATGGTGGTGGTGCCTGCCTGGGGCTGCGCGCTCTTTTCGCTAACCTCGATATCGACGTTGGCTACCCAATGGCTGAACTCATAATCTTTGTCGGGAGTGATTGTGCAGCCAGCAGGGGTGCTATCGACTGCCACTTTTTCCGAAGCGGGAGACACCGTGCCGTGTCCGGCTGTTTTGTAGGTGACGTCGTAGGCCGTGCGGAAGAAATGAGCCGTATAGGTGGTGTCCTGCTCCACGTAGTACATCGAAACGTTCTCGTTGGGAAGATGGGTGCCTGCTTTGTAGACCGAGAGCCGCATGGTATCGCCATCAAGGACGTAGACATCGGCAGAAGCCGTCCAATAGTTGAGCATATAGTTCTTGTTGGCAGTTGCAAAGACCTCGTACCTAGGCTGGCCAACTGCAAGTTCTTTGGTTGGGTCCGACCCTAGTGGATGCGTCGAGGCGCGCTCCACCGTCTGGCTGGTTTTGGTGACGGTTCCATTTCCGTCGGTTGTGTAGGAAACGGTAACGGGTTTCGCGCTGAAGTGAGCCGTGAAGGTGGTATCTCCAGTTACGAGGATGCTGCTCAGCTGGTCGTTTGTGATTTTGTCGCCGGCGGTAATAGTGGAAAAATCGGAAAGGACGATAACGTCGGAGCTGGCCGTCCAGTGGCTGAAATTGTAGTCCTCGTCGGGGTTGGCTGTGGCGCCGGTTGGGGTGCCCGCCATTGCCTTGGTGCCGGCGGCATCTATCGTCTGCTCGGTAAACGCCAACGTTTCAGTTTTCGGAGAAACAGAGCCGTGACCAGCGCTTGTGTAGGTGACGTTGCCGGCAATCTGCTTGAAGTGGGCGGTGAAGGTGACGGCGTCTGCTACGTAGCAATCTGTAGTCGAGGCAAGTTTGGTGCCAGTGGCGATGGTCGTCAACTTGTTGTTTTCGAGCTTGTAGACGTCTTTGTCGGCTGTCCAATAATCAAACGCATACTTGGCGCTGTCGGTGGAAGTTGCCGTTGTGCCGTCGGGCTTTCCAACGGCAAGCGTCTCTTCGCCGCAGGCGTACTCTTTGTCGATCTCGACCGATTCATTGTCTTTGCCAACGGTTCCATGGTCATCGGCGGTGTAGGTGACGGTTATTGGCTTGTGACTAAAGTGGGCGGTGAAGGTGACGTCGCCCGATACGTAATAATCCTCTAGCGAGGCAAGCTTGGTATCAGCGGCGATGGTCGTCAGTTTGTCGTTTTCGAGCTTGTAGACGTCTTTGTCGGCTGTCCAATAATCAAACGCATACTTGGTGCTGTCGGTGGGAGTTGCCGTTGTGCCGCCGAGCTTTCCAACGGCAAGCGTCTCCGCGCCACATGGGTGCTCCTCGTTAAGCTCGACGGACTCGCCCGACTTACTAACAGAACCATGCCCATCGGTTGTGTATGTAACAGCAGCAGGTTTAAGTTTGAAGTGCGCCGTAAGGGTAACGTCCGAAGCTGTATAAAACTCCTCTGAGAACGAACTGATTTGATAGCCAATAGGGGCAGGGTCTACGAACCATCCCCATCGGCTTCTATAGAGGATTGCATTGGCGGTCCAATAGTCGAACACATAACCCGTGTTGGGCTGAATAACCTCAGGATTTCTCAGCTCTCCAAGGTTAACTATAGCTCCACCGTCATATACAGTTGCTTGTGTGCTGAGATTCAGTTCATAGTCGCCGCTGACTGTTCCTTTGCCGTCAGAGTCGAAAGTAACTTTAGCCGTGCCAGCCTGTGCTTCGGCTGGCTGACCCATGAGCACCAAACTCAAGGCCAGAACAACAGCAAATAAACTCTTAAGTGGCGTCATGCATTTTTGCATCATCTAAAAACTCCATATCTCGCATGGCTCTACACTGGGTCTTGTTTTGCAGCTCTATCGCGACCCGACATTTAAGGATACAGAAGAACGCGCCGAAAACCTGCTGGTAGTGGGGCTGCGAGAGATCCGTTCCCGAGTCGTTGAATACCTGCAGGTAGTGGAGATGCCCCCACGATTCCAGGAGCCCTCACACCCTCTTTGGCGAATCTGTGACGATGGCACACGGGGCGCATGGGCAAAACGCGCCTCGTGTACCATGGTGCGCATGATATTGAACGTCGATAAAATCTCGAAAACCTACGGCGCGCGCACCCTTTTCTCCGAGGCCTCGTTGCGCATCGAGGACCGCGACCGCTATGCGCTCGTGGGGCCAAACGGCGCGGGCAAGACGACCATGATGAACATCATCGCAGGTCTGGACACGCCGGATACTGGCCTGGTCACCTTCGCGAAAAATGTCAAGCCGGGATATCTGGAGCAGGAGTCCATCGAGATGGACGGGCGCAGCGTGCTTGAAGAGGTCATGACCTCGGTGGCCGACGTCGCGCACATGGGCGAGCGCCTGGCCGAGCTGGAGGCCGCCTTGGAAAGTGCCGACGAGGCCTCGGCACCTGCGCTGCTTGAAGAATACGGCGCCTTGCGCACGCGCTTTGAGGCTCGCGACGGCTACAACATCGAAAGCCAGGCGCATCGCGTGCTTTTTGGCCTGGGCTTTCACGAAGCGGACATGGCCCGTTCCACCGACGAGTTCTCGGGCGGCTGGCAGATGCGCATCTCGCTGGCCAAGCTGCTGCTGCGCGAGCCGGACCTGCTGCTGCTCGACGAGCCGACCAACCACCTCGACTTGGAGAGCGTGCGCTGGCTAGAAAACTTCCTCAAGAGCTATCGCGGCGCCGTGCTCGTGGTCAGCCACGACCGCGCCTTTATGAACGCCATCGTCGACCACGTGGCCGACATCGCCAACGGCAAGCTCGACGTCTTCACCGGCAACTACGACGCCTTCCTGCGCCAGCGGGCTGAGCGCCGCGCGCAGCTCATCGCCATGAAGGAGGCTCAGGACAAAGAAATCGCCCACATGGAGGCCTTCGTCGAGAAGTTCCGCTACAAGGCGACCAAGGCCAAGCAGGTCCAAGATCGGGTGAAAAAGCTCGAGCGCATCGAGCGCATCGTCATCCCCGACGAGCGCAAGCCCGTCCACTTCACCTTCCCCCAGCCCAAGCGCACCGGCGAGTGCGTCATGCATCTGGAGGGCGTGGTGAAGTCCTACGGCGGCAAGACGGTCTACGACGGGCTGGATTTGAACATTTGGCGCGGCGAGAAGGTCGCGCTCGTGGGGCCTAACGGTTCGGGCAAGTCCACGCTGCTGAAGATGGTGGCCGGCGTGGAGAAGCCCACGAGCGGGCGGCTGGTGAACGGTACGCATGTGCACGTGAGCTATTTCGCCCAGCACCAGCTTGAAGAGCTCGACCTGAAAAAGACTGTGTTTGCCGAGCTGGACGCCGCGGCTCCGGGCTGGACGCGCACCCAGGTTCAAAGCCTGCTGGGCGCGTTTCTCTTCCACGGCGAGGACGTGGACAAGAAGGTCTCGGTGCTTTCCGGCGGCGAGAAGGCGCGCCTTGCGCTGGCCAAAATGCTCGTGCAGCCCACGCCGCTACTGTGCCTAGACGAGCCGACGAACCATCTGGACATATCGAGCGTGGACGTGCTGGAACAGGCGCTGAAAAGCTTCGAGGGCACGATTGTCTTGATCAGCCACGACGAGCACCTGATCCGCCGTGTCGCCGACCGCGTGCTCTACATCGAAGACGGCGTGTTGACCGACTACCAGGGCGACTACGACTACTTCCTCTACAAATCCGGGCGCACCGACATCACGGGCAACTCGACGATGACGGCCGAGGAAGCCAACCGCAGACTCTCGCGCCGCGATACGAGCCTGAATTCCGACGCGCCGCGAAATGGTGAAGGCGGCGGCGAGCGGGCAGGCGCGGGCGCGGATACTGCGGGCGCCGCGTCGGACACGGGCAAGGGCGCGGGCGCGGGCGTCCCCGTGAACAAGCGGGGCAAGCGCGGGGCAAGCGCCGGCGCGGCCACGAAGGGCTCGGCGCCCAAGACCCGCGAGCAAAAACGCGCCGAGGCCGAGGCCAGAAACGCGGTCTATCGTAAGCTGAAAGACGAACGCGCGCGCCTGGCCGAGCTGGAGGAGCGCATGCCGCGCGACGAGGCCCGCAACGCCGAGCTGGTCGCGATGATGGCCGACGAGAGCCTCTATGCCGACCACGAGCGCTTCGAAGCGGCGCTGGCCGAGTACAACGAGTTGAAGGCACGCATGGCGCACGACGAGGAAGAATGGCTCGAGCTGTCCGCGAAGGTGGAAGTCGAGCTGAAGGAAGCGGGGGTGAGCGCCTGATGACGGGCAGCATCTTGCAACAGGCCATCCAGATAGCACTCATGATTGTGGCCTTCGTGCCGGCCATCGTGGTGCACGAGTGCGCGCACGGCTTCATGGCGCACAAGCTGGGCGACCCCACGGCCAAAAACGCCGGCCGCCTGACCTTGAACCCAATCGCCCACATCGACCCCTTCGGCACCGTCGTACTGCCGGGCATACTCATCGCACTGTCGGCCGTGGGCGCCGGCGGCATGATATTCGGCTACGCCAAGCCCGTGCCCTACAACCCGCGCTACTTCAAGGACATACGCAAAGGCGAAGTTCTCGTGGGGCTGGCAGGACCGGCCAGCAACATCCTTATGGCGCTCATCGGCGCGGCCATCGCCTGGGGCGGCAACTACCTCTACCTGGTCGCGCCCGACGCCGGCCTCTACACCTGGTATTTCGGCATGTACTTCACCCAGGTAAACCTCGCGCTGGCCTTCTTCAACCTGATTCCCCTGCCGCCGCTGGACGGCTCGTCGATCATCGCGCCGCTGTTCTCCGATTCGGCGCTCCAGACCTATTACAAGGTGCAGCGCTACAGCATGTTCATCCTCATCTTGCTCATCTTGGTCGTGCCCTACTTCATCCACTTCGACGTGATTGGATGGTACCTGCAGCTCACGGCGGGCAACCTGGCAAACCTCATCTTGCCGTGAGGCGCGCTTTGCGAGACGGCGCATCGGCTACAATGGGCGGGTTGCGCGAAGGCGGGCGGCGCAAGAAAAGACGCGGGAGACGGGAAAGGAGGCGCGCATGTCGTATCGGGTGAAGGTCGAGGCGTTCGAAGGCCCGTTCGATTTGCTGCTGCACCTGGTCTCGCGCCAGAAGGTGGACATCTCCGCCATCTCGATTGCCGACATCGCCGACCAGTACCTGGCCGAGATCGACCGTATGCGCGACCTAGACCTCGACGTGGCCAGCGACTTTCTCGTCGTGGCGGCCACCTTGCTGCAAATGAAGGCATCCTCGCTCATCCCCGCCGAGACGTCCGAGCCCGAGATAGACGACGAGTTCGACGACCTCACGCCTGAGCAGGCACGCGACATACTCGTCGAGCGCCTGATCGTCTACAAACAGTTCAAGAGCGCTGCAGCCGCGTTGGGCGCGCGCATGGAAAACGAGGGGCACATGCACCCGCGGCATGCCGCGCTCGAGCCGCAATTTTCCGGACTCGTGCCCGACTACCTGGAGGGCATGACCTTGCACGGGCTGGCCGTGATATGCGCCGACATCGCGTCGCGCCGCGACACCTTCTTGCTGGAAGCCGAGCACATCGCCGCCGTGCCCATCTCGATGGAAAAGCACGTTGAGGGTATATACCGCACGATGTGCCGGCGCAAGGAGCGCACGTTTTCGCAGCTCGTGGGGGAGGCGCCCACGCCCGAGCTGGTCGTGGTCACTTTCCTGGCCGTGCTCGAGCTCTACAAGCGCGGCGTGGTGTCGGTGGTCCAAGACGACATTTTCGGCGACATCGCCTTGCACATGGAAGACGACGCGCCCGAGGTCGTGGACTTCTCCGTGCCGGATTGGGGCATGCCCGAAGACCCGAGCCTGGCGGGTTTCGACGAGGACGGCGATGCGGACGGTGAAGCGGACGCCGCCGAGACGGACGACGGTGAAGCAGACGGTGAATCGGACGCGCATGCAGAAGGGAAGGGCAAATGAGCTGGCAACGCGATGAGGAGCTGGCCGAGCTGATGAGCGCGGCCGAGGCGCTTTTGTTTGTCTCCGACGAGCCGGTGAGCGCTGGCAAGCTCGCCACCGTCATGGAGGTCACGCCCAGCTTGGCCGACGAGGTGCTGCAGGCGCTGCGCGACGAGTACGCTGAGCAAAACCGCGGCATGCAGCTGCGCGAGGTGGCTGGCGGCTGGCGCTTCTACTCGCATCCTGCGCACCACGAGCTGATCGAGCGCTACGTGCTGTCGTGGGACACGCGCAAGCTCTCGCAGGCGGCGCTGGAGGCGCTGGCCGTGATTGCCTACCACCAGCCCGTCGCGAAAAACGGGGTGAACGCGGTGCGCGGCGTGAACTCCGACGGCGTGATCGCCTCGCTCGTGGAAAAGGGGCTTGTGCGCGAGGCCGGCCGCGACAATTCGCCCGGCAGCCCCATCCTCTACGCCACGACGGCGGCGTTTTTGGAGAAGTTCGGCCTGAAGAGCATCAAGGATCTGCCGCCACTGGAGGATTTCGCGCCCGACGAGGAAAGCCGCGCGTTCATCCGCGAGAGGCTCTCCGGCGCAAGCCCGCTGACCGATGCCGCTGACGAGGCCCTAGACGACGAGCAGCGCGAGCAACAGGAGCGCTATGTGCAGGTGACCGACGAGGACGGCCTGCTCGCGGTCGAGGAGGTCGATTTCGGCGATGACGTGCGTGAAGACGACCCGGCGGCCATGGCCGAGATTGTCGGGCAGGCTATGACGGAGAAAGTCGACGTGGACATACCCGGCGTCGATGCGGACGAGGCTGCCGATGTCGAGGGCGACACCGACACTGCCGATGTCGAGGGTGACGCCGACTCCGCCGACGGTGCGGGCGGCACGGCTTGAGCGAGGATATACACGGCGCGACGATGCGCCTGAACCGTTTTTTGGCGCGCGCAGGCGCGGCGCAAAGCCGCCGCAAGGCCGAGGAGCTGATTGCGGCCGGACGTGTGCGGGTGAACGGGGAAGTGGCGCTGCAGCTGGCGACACAGGTGGCGCCCGGCGTCGATGCGGTGGAGCTGGACGGCGCGGCAGTCGAGCTGCCCGCCGAGCACGCCTATCTCATGCTGCACAAACCGGCCGGGTACATGACGAGCGCGGCCGACCCCCACGCACAACACACGGTCTTCGAGCTGGTAGACCGCACGCGCTACCCGGCGCTCGTCTATGTGGGGCGCCTCGACACCGACACGACTGGGCTTTTGCTCTTTACCGACGACGGGGTGCTGGCAGACGCCCTCACCCATCCAAAGCACCATGTGGACAAGGTCTACGAGGCGCATGTGAGGGGTGTGCCCGACGAGGCGGCGCTTGCCTGTCTGCGCGCCGGTGTGCGCCTCGAAGACGGCATGACGGCACCGGCCGAGGCGCGGCTGCTCTCGTGTGAAAAGGGTGGTGCGGTGGTCGAGCTGCGCATTCACGAAGGAAAAAAACGGCAGGTGAAGCGAATGCTTGCTGCCGTGGGGCATCCCGTGCGGCACCTGCACCGCTGCGGATTCGGCCCGCTTGCCCTAGGCGATCTGGCGCTCGGAAAGTGCCGCGAGCTGACGTATGGGGAGCTGGCCGCATTGCGGGCATGTGCCGGCCTCGTTTCCTGAAACCTGTCTGAATCTGCCCGCCCTCTTTCAGCGCCCGTTCAGGCGCGTCGCCCATGATGCAAGGCACGAAACAGCAGACGTGCCACGCGAGAGGAAACAGGCGATGGAGGAGCGGAAAACCCCGGAAGAGCACATCGACGGCGTTGTCTTTGCGGGGCAACCCCGCGCGGTGGATGCCGACATCGTCGTGCCCGTCTACAACGAGCAAGCAGAGCTCGGCTCGTCGATTCTCATGCTGGTCGAGCAGGTGCGCGCGCTTGCGGCCCGCGAGAATCCCGTCTCGGCGCAGGTGGTGATTGCCGACAACGCGAGCAGCGACAAGACCTGGGACCTCGCGCGGCATCTGGTGCAATCGTTTCCCGACGAAGTGCGCGCGGTGCGCATCTCAAAAAAGGGGCGCGGGCGGGCACTCAAGCTGGCGTGGGGGTCCTCGCGGGCACGCGCACGGGCCTACATGGACGTGGACCTGTCCACCGATATCGCGCAAATCGACGAGTTGCTCGACCCTATTCTGCAGGGGCGCGCCGACATTTCGTTTGGCTCGCGTCTGCTCGAAAACTCGCAGGTGCAGCGCTGCGCAAAACGCGAGTTCATCTCCCGTAGCTACAACCGTATGCTGCAGGGCTATCTGGGGGTGAAATTTCGCGACGCGCAATGCGGCTTCAAGGCCATCGGCGCGCGCACTGCATCCGAGCTGCTGGGGCAGGTGCAAGACGACGAGTGGTTTTTCGACACGGAGCTGCTCGTCTTGGGCGAGCGTGCGGGGCTGGCGATGCACGAGTTTCCCGTGCGCTGGACAGAAGACGCCGGCTCGACGGTGAAGATCGTCGACACCGTGCGCAAGGACCTTGCGGGCATGCGGCGCCTGAAACGCGCAGAGCGTACGGACGCGCCGGTGCGAGATGGCGCCGCGAAAACGAAACAGGCAGTGCGCGAGGGCGCCCGTGCGTTCGCGCCTGCCGCGGCTTCGGCGACGGCTGTGGCTTCTACGACACCTGCCGCTCCTGCGCCCGTCGCGGCGACGGCGTCATGCGAAGAAAAGCTGCACGTCCCCAAACGCGGCAAACTCGACTGGGCCGCCTTCATCGCGCTCATGGCCGCCGCTTTCGCCGTCTTCTTCTGGAATTTGACGGCCTCGGGCTACGCCAACGAATTCTACAGCGCTGCCGCGCAAGCCGGCTCGCAGGACTGGGAAGCCTTCTTCTGGGGCTCGCTTGACGCGGGCAACGCAATCACGGTGGACAAGCCGCCGGCCTCCATCTGGCTCATGGCGCTGTCTGTGCGCCTGCTGGGGCTGTCCTCGTTTGCCATCCTCTTGCCCCAGGCGCTTATGGGCGTTGCGACCACCTGGCTGCTCTATGCGACCGTGCGCCGCTACTGGGGCAATTGGGCGGGCATCGCGTCCGGCGCCGTGTTTGTCGTCACGCCCGTCGCCGCGTTGATGTTTCGTTTCAACAACCCGGATGCGTTGCTCGTTTTCTTGCTGGTGGCGGCCAGCGCGGCCGTGCTGCGCGGCCTCGAGAAGCCCGCGGACAGGCCGGGCAACAGGCAGCGCACGGCATGGTTTGCCCTCGCGGGTCTGTTCGTGGGGTTTGCCTTTCTCACCAAGCAGCTCCAGGCGTTTCTCGTGCTGCCGGGCTTTGCGCTCGCGATGTTCGCGTTCTCGCCGGCGCGTGTCCGCCGCCGCCTGGCCGATGCGGCCGTTGCGCTGGCCGCCATGGTCGTCGGCGCGGGGTGGTGGGTGCTCGCGGGCGTGCTCGTGCCCAGCGGCTCACGTCCCTATTTCGGTGGCTCGCAGACTGATTCCTTCCTCGAGCTAACCTTTTCCTACAACGGCCTCGGGCGCCTCACGGGCGACGAGACGGGCTCGGTGGTCGGCGGCGGCGCGCCCGGCGGCCAAGGCGGCGGCATGTGGGGCGAGACCGGGCTTTTGCGCCTGTTCGGCAGCGACTTCGCCGACCAGATTTCGTGGTTTGCACTGCTTGCGGTCGTGGGCATCGTGCTGGGGATCGTGTGCGCACGCCTTTTTGCGAAAGGCGACGTGCGCCGGCGCACGCGCGGCGCGTTCGTCGCGGTCTTCGGCGCATGGCTGCTCGTCACCTGGGTCGTGTTCAGCATGATGGCGGGCATCTTCCACCAGTACTACACGGTCGCTTTGGCTCCTGCCATCGCCGTGCTGACGGCGGTGTGTGCACGTGGTGCTTGGGAGCTGCGGGAGCGCATGTGGACGCAGATCCTCGTCTTTATGGCTGCGGCGGCATCCGTGGTTTGGGCGTTTGCGCTCGTGCGGGCAAACGGGTCGTTTGATGCCCTGGCTTGGGGCATACTCGTGGGCGGTCTGGCTGCATGCGCGCTGGCCTTCGCGTGTCGCATCGTCGCATGGCGCAGGTCGCGTGAGCCGCGCGGGGCGCACGAGTTGCACGAGGCGGGTCGGGCGCACACGAAGAAGACGGGGCGGCCGTCGCGCAGGCGAGCCTTGCGCACCTGCTTTGCCACAGCTTGCGCCCTGGCGACCGTCGCGGTGTTTGCCGGTCCTGTTGCTTGGACTTGGGCGACCGTCTCCACGGGGCACACGGGCTCCATCGTCTCTGCAGGTCCGGTTTCCGCTATGGGAGCGGGCGGACCTGGCGGTGGCGGACAGCAGGGCGGGCCTGGCGGCGATGGGCAGGAAGGCCTGGATGGTGCTTTCGGACAAGGCGATGTGCAAGGCGACGGGCAGCTTCAAACCGAGAAGGGGCAAGGCGGCGGACAGGTGCCTGACGGCGCTTCAAAAGGCGGCCTTCGGCAAGATGGTGAAGCAGGCGATGCCTCGGCTGCAGGCGCGCAAACTGCCGACGGGCAGGCATCCGATGCGGCTTCTGGCCAAAAACCCGATGATCAAGCCCCGGCTGGCCAGGCAGCCGGTGGGCAGCAGCCGGGCGGCATGCAACAGCAGGGTCAAGCCCTGTCCGGCCAGCAGCCTCCTTCTAGCAACGGCGACGCCGGACAGACGTCTTCGGGAGACGACGGCACAAAGCAGCCGGGCGGCGCAGGCGCTCAAGACGGCGCGGACGACCAAAACGGCGCATCTGGGAGCCAAAACGGCGCGTTCGGCGCACCCGGCGCACCCGACGTGCCCGAAGGACAAGGCGGCGCACCCGGCGGCAGCGGCCAAGGCGGCGGCATCTTCGGCGGTCAGACCAGCTCCGAGCTCGTGGAGCTGATGGAGCAAAACGCTTCGGGATACCGCTGGGCGGCGGCCACGACCGGCTCGCAGAACGCAGCGGGATACCAGCTGGAAAGCGGCCTTGCCGTCATGGCCATCGGCGGTTTCAACGGCTCGGATCCCGCGCCCACCCTAGAGCAGTTCAAGTCCTACGTCGAGCAGGGGCTCGTGCGCTACTACATCGCCTCGGGCGGCATGGGCGGCCAGCAGATGGGCGGCTCGGATGCGGCAAGCCAGATAGAGGAGTGGGTGAGCGCCAATTTCACCGCCCAGACGCTCGGCTCGGCAACCGTCTACGACCTTGCCTCCGCAAACGGCTGATGCCCCGCCCCGTGCGTGCCTGGCTGGTGAAACACCTGTTCAGGAGGCTAGGAAGTCTGTGATTTTCGGAGCCGCCGCGTACCCTTTTCCGTAGAGCTCTTTGAGCGGGGCGGCATCTTTGGTCAACGTGCCGACCCCGCATGTGTCGTCGGGTGCGACGACGAGCACCTTGCCCTGCGCCTCCAGCTCCAGCGCCCGCTCCACGCCCGCGTTGTACTTGCTTGCCCGTGCGGCCAGCTGCTCGGCCGCCGCCGGGTACTTGCGCTGCAGGCGCCGTGCGAGCTTTTCGTCGCGCGTGGGATCGCGGCGCTCCGTCGAGGGCTTCGAGAGCACGAGCACGAGCCTGTCTACGCCATCTGCCAGCGCCTTGTCCACGGGCACGGTCTGGCCCAGCGCCCCGTCGAAGTAGGGCACTCCATCGATGTGGACCGGCTTGCAGACCACGGGAATGGCGCTCGAGGCCATGAGTATGCGGTAGTTGTCGGGGGCGATGTCGTCTTCGGTGAAGTACTTCGCCTGGCCGGTCCGCGCGTCGCATGCCTGGATGTACCACTCCATGCCGCTGCGGCTCAGCGCGTCGAAGTCGAGCGGGTTTTCGCCGCCGGCGTTGCTCAAGGTGCCATAGACATAGGCTAGGTCGATGTAGGAGTGCTTGAACAGGAAATTGCCCAAGCTCATGTACTCCTTGCGCTTTGGGTACTCGGTGTAGAAGGAGAGGTTGCGCCCGCGCTGGCCTGCCACGTAGCTGATCAGGTTGGCGGCGCCTGCCGAGATGCCGATGCCGTAGTCGAAGTGCACGCCATTGTCCATGCACCAGTCGAAGACGCCGGCGCCGAAAACGTCGCGCAACCCGCCGCCCGTGTCGATGACACCTGTTTTCACCCTCATGCCTCCATGTCTCGATATACCTGTTCACCGCACGCAGTGTACTCCGTCGATTGCAGCAGCGCGGACTGCGGCGCTGCGGATGTTCACCTGCGGGACATCCGACGCGTTTTCGGGCGGCGCCCCCTACGGCCTCGTTTTATCGATGCGGGCACACACGACGGATAACGCGAGCGCGGCCACGGTGATGCCCGCCAAGATGAGCATGACCGCGGGCAGCCCCACGTTGTCGCCCGCCATGCCGAGGAAGGGCTCTGCCACGCCGCCCACGCAGACGGTCACGCCGTAGGATATGCCCGATGCCATCCCCAGGTGCCGTGGCACGTAGCTCATCCCCAATGCAACGGTCGAGGGGTGGCACAGGTCGCTGCTCACGGCTAGTGCGAGCGCGAGCGCGACGGCTACGGCCAGGGTGCCTGCCTGCGAGAAGGCGGCGAACAGCACGACGGTGAAGGCGAGGCAGGCGATGAGCAAGCGATGCGGGCCTATCGCGTCCGAGGCGCGCCCGGACAGGAAGGTGGCCACCGCGCCCACGATGGAAAACGCCGAGAGCACAAGCGAGCTTGTCGTCTCGTCGTGGCCGAGCACGCCCATCACGAACAGGGGCACGAAGGCCACCAGCCCGTAGCCGATGATGGAGCGCAGCGAGAGCACGACCATGAGCAGCGAGAAGCGGCCCCAGCGCTCGGGTGGCGTGGCGATGTCCTCGCTGCCGCCTGCATGTTGGGCCGCGATCCCCAGAGCCTTGAAACGGCGCTCGAAAGCGAGCAAGACGACGGGGCAGATGATGGCCGGGACGAGAAAGACCAGCGTGCCGTGCATGCCGAAGGCGGTGAGGAAGATGGCGCACAAGGTGGGACCGACGAAAAAGCCGATGCTGCCGCCCACGGCGAAGATGCTCATGCCGCCGGCCTTGCTCTTGCCCGCCGAGAGGTTGGCGAGCCGCCCGCCTTCTGGGTGAAACATCGCGATGCCTACACCTGAGACCAGCGAGGAGGCCAAGACGAGCGCGTAATCGTCCAGATATCCGATGCCGAACATGCCAAGTCCTGCCAAAAAGACGCCGACGGCCATGAACCAAGGGCACGCGCGGCGATCGCCAATCCAGCCGAAGAGAGGTTGGATGACGGCAGAGGCGATGTTGGAGAAAAACAGCAGCATTGTGACCTCGAAATACGAGTAGCCGTTGAAGGCCACCAAAAACGGCAGCACGGCAGACAGCGCCCCTTGGTTGATGTCCGAGCACAAATGCCCGAACATGGTCAGGTAGTTCACCAGCTTGTCGCCGTCTTTTGCAGGCGCTGCCGGGGGCGCTGCCTGCGCGTCTTCACCATGTTTGGCTTCGCCGTCGGTTTGTGCCGCCCGGTCGGACTCTGCCGCCTTGTCTTCCATCGCCCTCTCCTTTCGTGCGGGGGAGATTCTATGCCACGCGCCGGGTGAAAACCGGCCGGATTCGGACATGAATTTCAGGCGGAGCACACGCGCATCGTCGAGTGCGCCGCGCCCGCGTTGGGGTAGTATCTAGCGTTGGTTGCAAAAAGACCGTTTCGTTCACCATGGAAAAAGGGAGTGCGAGGACACGATGCCGAACGAGGGAAGCTTCGAGGCCGCAAAACGCAGAAGCGACGAGATACGCGCTGATTTCGCGGTGCATCCAGACAAGTATACGATGCTCACGGGCGACCGACCCACAGGGCGCCTGCACCTCGGACACTATTTCGGCACCCTGGCCCGGCGCGTCGCGCTGCAAGACGCCGGCATCAAGACCAACATCGTCATCGCCGACTACCAGGTGATCACCGACCGCGACACGACCGAGCATATCGCCGACAACGTGGCAAACATGCTGCTCGACTATCTGGCTTGCGGCATCGATCCGGCAAAGACCATGGTCTTCACCCACAGCGCCGTGCCCGAGCTCAACCAGCTCATGCTGCCGTTTCTCTCGCTTGTCTCTGAAGCCGAGCTGGAGCGCAACCCGACGGTGAAGGCCGAGCAGGAGGCATCCGGCCATCAGCTGACAGGCCTGCTGTTGACTTATCCCGTCCACCAGGCCTGCGACATACTCTTTTGCAAGGGTAATGTCGTGCCCGTGGGCAAAGACCAGCTGCCCCACATCGAGATCACACGTACAATTGCGCGCCGCTTCAACGAGCGCTACGCGCAGGTGTTTCCCGAGCCGGAAGGCGTGCTCTCCGACGTGGTCGAGGTGCCCGGTCTGGACGGACGCAAGATGTCGAAGAGCTACGGCAACGGTATCGCGCTGTCTATGACCGAGGAGGAGACGGCGCGCCTCATCAAGAAAAGCCCCACCGACGCCGATCGCAACATCACCTTCGACCCGCAAAAGCGCCCCGGCGTCTCGGCGCTGCTCACGACGGCGGCGTTGTGTACGGGCAGGACCGAGGCCGAGATTGCAGCCGAGATAGGCGACGGCGGGGGAGGGGCGCTCAAAGCCTACGTCACCGAGAGCGTGAACACGCGCTTTGCCGAAATACGCGCACGGCGTGCCGAGCTGGCCGCCGACATGGGCATGGTGGCCGACATCTTGCACGAGGGCAACGAACGCGCCCGCAAGGTTGCCGCCGCGACGCTTGCAGAGGTGCGCGAGGCCATGGGCATGGTCTACTAGGCTGGTCGAGAAGGCCTGGCCGTTTTGCGAAAAAAGGAGGTGACGGGAGGAGGGCTTTAAGGCGTGCGGCCGGTTTGGCCGTCTGCCGCGCGAAAATGTCTGCCCCCCTCGTCGCATGAAGCACTACGAGAGAGTCATCAGCGGCTGCTGTTTTCTCTTCATCTTCGTCAACGTCGGGCTGTCCAGCACGTCGTTTGGCGTCTACCAACCCTATCTGGCCGCGCTGCCGGGCGTGGGCGATGGCGGCGCGTCGCTTGTCTTGAGCGTGCGCACCCTGCTCACGCTGGGCGCGATGTTTTGCGTGAACTGGTGGTACAACCGCGTGGACTGCCGCATCGGCATAGGCGTGGCCTGCTTGTTCACCGCCGTGGGGTTCACCCTCTACGGGCTGGCCGACGCCCTGGCCGGGCTGTGCGCGGGCGCCGTGTTTTGCGGGCTGGGATACGGGCTGGGCGGCATCGTCGGTATGACCTTGCTCACGGGGCGCTGGTACCACGACCACGTGGGTACGGCGGTGGGCTTTGCCACGTTGGGCAGCGGAATCGCGGGCATGCTCATGCCGGCCGTGTGCCACGCGCTCATTGCCAGCGTGTCGCTGTCGTTTGCCTTCCTCGTCGAGGCCGGCATCGCCGCTGCCGTCGGCGTGCTGCAGCTGGTCTTGCTGCGCAACCGCCCGGACGAGATGCACGGGCTAGTACATCACGGCGGCAAGGAGGGCAGCAAGCGCATCGTCAGCAGAATTGCCCGCAAGCACGCCCGCCGCAGCGCCCGCGCCCTCCTACTTGCGCAAGACCCCATCTCGCCGCGTGCGCATGTCCTACTGGTCGTGGCCTCGGTGTTCGTGGGGATGGTCAGCATCGGCGGCCTGGCCTACATGTCCATCCTCTTCACCACCAACGGCTACGAGGAGGGGTTCGCAGCGCTCATGCTGTCGGTGTGCGGCGTCGCGCTGGCGGCGAGTAAATTCGGCACGGGCGAGCTGTTCGACCACATCGGGACCCCGCGCGGCACCGCCTTCGCCTTTTCCATGCTTGTCGTCGCGCTCGTGCTCTGCTGTCTGGCGCCGCTTGGCAGCCCTGCCGTGGCCGTGGCCGCCGCCGTGTGCTTTGGCATCGGCGGGGCGGTGGGGTCGGTGGGTATCTCGGTGTGGTCGCTGGAGCTGTCGTGCGCGGCCACGCGGGCGAGCACGGTGAAAAACATGCAGGTGGGATATGCCGCGGGCGGTTTTTTGGCCGATACTTTCCCGGGCTTTCTCGCGCAGGCCTGCGGCAGCTACGTGCCCACCTACGCCATCCTCGCGGTCACGACCGCGGCCGCCGGTGTGCTGGTGCTTTCCGTCTACCGCCGCCACCGCGCGAAGTCGAGTCAGGGGTAGAATCGCAAAGCGCAATCAAGGTCAACCAGGCATCGCAAGTTGATACTGATGCGAATACGTAAAATTACATGTGTTATTATTCGTAAAGCTTTACGAGAGGAGCATGTATGGACACGTGCACTGTGGCAGATATTTCCCGTCGCCCGTCGGCGGTGCTTTCCATGCGAAATCCTGTCGTGATTACGAACAACGGCAGAGCGCAAAACATTGTCTTTAACGTTTCGGCGCTTGACATAGATGAAGTCGTCGATTTGGCGCGCGATTGCGCTGGAAGGGCGGCTCTTGCAGCGTTGAGGAAAGACGCCGCGGCTCGAGGGCTCGACGCCCTTTCCGTTGAAGAAATAGACGCAGAGGTTGAAGCCGTGCGGAGTGGGATGTGAAAGCCGTCCTCGACACAAACGTTGTGGTGTCGGGCGTCTTGCAACCAGCCTCGAAGCCGGGGATCGTGTTGGATATGGCGCTTTCAGGGGGATTTGATTTGGTGGCAAGCGAGTATCTGCTTGCCGAGTACATTGCCGTTTTGCGCCGCCCGAAGTTTTCGTTCGACTCGAATCTGTGTGTTGCGCTCGTTGACGCTTTGCGCATGCAATCAAGCATCATTTCCGCTTCCCCTCAGGGGCAATTCGTGTCCCCCGACCCGAAAGACCAGCCTGTGCTCGACTTGGCCGTCACGGCTGGCTCGGTTCTTGTCAGCGGCAACACGCGTCACTTCTCGTCCTATCCGAAGCTCGTGTCACCTGCCGGTTTTCTGGATTTGTGCCGAGGAGCTGAACACGTTTTGTAGCGGCAGGTTTTGTGGATGCTACAAATGCGGACGAGATTTCACGAGACGCCAATCAAGGTGGACGCGTCGTGCTGCGCGGGCGTCTCCTCGACTCAAGGTCTTGAAAAAAGAAACGCCCCTGCGGGAAGCATGTTTGGCTCCGCAAGGGCGCTTTGCGCCTCGCTTTGTGGTCTTCGGACGGCGGCGGCGCTAGTCGATGATGCTGATGTTCGTGATGGGCGCCTGCTTGGTCTCGTCGGAGATGGCGCCGCTTTGCGAATCGTCGACGCTGGGCAGGTAGTCGGCGACAATCTTGTCCACGACGGCCATGCCGGCCTCGTCGATGGTCCCAAATGCTGCGTACTTGCCGTTTAAGGCCTGCGCCGTCGAGCTGTCCGAACCCAGCGTGACAAAGAAGGTGGACGTCGCGGAATCCTTGTCGCTGGAACGCGCCATCGCGACGGTGCCCTTCTTGAAGTCGTCGGCCAGCGCGTTGGTCTTGCCGTTGGCAGAAAACTCGCCCACGATCGGCGTGATGCCGTCGTCAACGATGGAGGCGGAGTTGCCCGTCGAGCCGCCCTGCATGCAGAAGTCCTGCACGAAGCGATAGAAGGTCTTGCCGTTGTAGAAGCCCTGGTTGGCCAAGTCGCAGAAGTTGCTGACCGTGACGGGCGCCGCGTCGGCGTCGAGGGTGATGGTGAAGGCGTCGTATCCCGTGACCTCGACCGTGGCATGGTGCGTGCCCGTGGCGTAGGTACCCTCGGCAGTGGATTTCACGTTGCTGGAGGTGGAGCTGCTCGACTTCGACGACGAGCTGGAGCTTGAGGAGCTCGAAGAGCTGGAGGAGTTCGACGAATTCGACGAGCCAGACGAGCTCGAGGAGCCAGAAGAGCCGCAGCCTGCCAGGCAGAAGGCGAGCACACAGGCGCCGAGCGCGCACACGAGCAAAGAAAACATCTTCTTCTTCACGTTAATCAACCATCCTTATCGAAGTGATGATGGGGCAGTCTTCCTCGTTGGAGATCTTGCCGCTCTCGTCCAATTCTATCCCCTCGCTGGCCGCATCCGACTCGGTCAGGGCGGAAATCTTGTCGAAAACCTCAATCCCCGAGGTGATTTTCGCGAAGGTCGCGTACTTGCCGTCCAGATACGACGCGTCGCTTAGGAGCAGCACGAGCGAGGAGGCGTCCGAGTTGTAGCCGTCTTCGGTGCGCGACATGGCAATCCACCCGCGGCGCAGCGAGAGGTTGTTGTCGATGCCGGCTTCGCGGTACTCGCCGCGCACCCAGTGCTGGCCTGCGCTCTCGCCGCTGCGGTCGCCGAAACGCGCATAGAGGTCTTTCACGATCCAGTAGATGCTCTTGCCGTCGTAGAAGCCCTCTTCTGCGAGCTTGCAAAACATCGCCGAGGTGCGCCGCGCGTCTTGCGAGTGGACCTCTATCTCGATGGGAGTGTCCTCGTAGCCGGCCACGATCATCTCGGCGTGGTGGATGCCGTTGGCATACGGTTCCTGGTCGAGCTCCTTGGATTCGGCGGCGTCTTTTTCGGCCTGCTCTTTTTTCGCCTTTATCTCGGCAGCGCTCTTCTCGTCGGCCTTGGTGCCCTGGTTTTCCTGCTCCTGGCCGTCTTGCGAGCTCTGCCCGTCTGCGCCTTTCTGCTGCTCGGCTCCTGTCCGCTGCTCTTGCTGCGCGGCGCCGTTCCCGTTCGAGCAGGCGCATAGGGCAAAGGCCGCGACGGCGAGCACGGCGGCGAGCATCGCGAGGACGCAGGCCCCGGCAGGGGCGCTGCTCCTCTTGCCGCCGCGCGTGTGCTTCATCAGCTCTCTCCTCGTTTCTCGAGCATGCCGTCCAATGTGCGCCATGCAAGTTCGGCACATTTTACACGGCTCGGCATCTTCGAGATAGTCTCCAGCTCTGCAGCCTCGTCGAGGTCCTCGCGCTCCTCGTCGGACAGCTCGCGGCCTTGGATCATCGAGATGAACAACCCGGAGAGGCGCCGGGCCTCCTCGACGGTCTCGCCGGAGATGAGTTCTGCCATGATGTCGGCCGAGGCTTGGCTGACCGCGCAGCCGTGCCCAGTGAAGGAGGCCTCGTCGATGATGTCGCCGTCCAGGCGCAGATACAGCGTCATCTCGTCGCCGCACGAGGCGTTGATGCCGTCGTGGGCGCAGCTGGGCGCCTCCATCTCATACTTGTAGTCCGGGTGCGCGTTGTGCTCCATCAGCGCACCGGTGTAGAGCGCCTTGCTATTCTCCATGGAAGATCCTCCAGACCCCTTTCACCGACTCGACGAAACGGTCGATGTCGGCCTTGTCGTTGTAGAAGGCCACGCTCGATCTGCAACAGCTCTTCACCCCGAGGTGCGTGAGCAGCGGTTGTGCGCAGTGGTGGCCGGCGCGTATTGCAACCTCGTCTTGCGCCATGATCGAGCTGACGTCGTGCGGGTGGATGTCGCGCAGATTCCAGCTGATGGCGCCGTGGTGCGCCGCCGGATCGGCAGGACCTATGAGCTCGATGTAGTCCAGCTCGGACAAAGCGTCCATGAGATAGCGGGCAAGGGCGGCCTCGCGCGCCGCGATCGCATCGATGCCCACCTGCTCCATGTAGGAAAGTGCCGCGTCCGTGGCGTAGATGCCGCAGGCGTCTTGGGTGCCGGCCTCGAACTTCTCGGGCACCGGGCTCCACACGGCGCCTTCCTCCGAGACGGTCTCGACCATCTCGCCGCCCGTGAGGAAGGGATCCATCGCCTCGAGCAGCTCGTGTTTGCCCCACAGCACGCCGATGCCGAACGGACCCATCATCTTGTGGGCGGAAAATGCGTAGAAGTCGCAGCCCATCGCCTTCACGTCCACGTGCGCGTGCGGGATGCCCTGCGCACCGTCCACGACCATGACGGCTCCGACCGCATGCGCGCGGGCTGCCAGCTCGGCCACGGGGTTTTGCACGCCTAACACGTTGCTTACCTGCGCGGCGGCGACCACCTTTGTGGCAGGCCCTATCTTGTCCAGCTCGGATTCGGGGATGTGCCCGTCCATGTCGCAGTAGAGGTAGACAATGCGCGCGCCCGCGCGGCGGCACAGCTGCTGCCAAGGCACCATGTTCGAGTGGTGCTCCATGATGGTCACGGCCACCTCGTCGCCTTCGTGCACGTGCGCACTACCCCACGAGGCGGCCAGCATGTTGAGCGCCTCGGAAGTGTTGCGCGAGAACACGATGTCGCGCGCAGCGTCTTCGCCGGCGCCGATGTAGCGGGCGATGTGCGCACGTGTGGCGTCGATGGCTGCCGTCGCCTTCACCGACAGCTCGTAGAGGCCGCGCAAAGGGTTTGCGTTCATCGTCTTCGAAAACTCGGCCTGCGCGTCGAGCACGCATTGGGGGCGCTGCGCGGTGGCCGCCGAGTCGAGGTAGGCCAGGTGCGGATGCGAGACCAGCAGGGGAAAGTCCGCCTTGTAGGGGTTGTGCTCGATGTCGACGCTCATGCGCAGACCTCCTCGAAATCCTCGACCACGCTCTTGCCCAGACGCGCGACGGCTGTCTTCGCGGTCTCGTCGCAAGCTTCCAGCCAGGCGGCCTCCAGGTAGGCGCCCGAAAACATCTGCTCGGCTGCCGTCGGCGCAAGCCCGCGGCTGGCCATATAAAACATCTGGTCGGGGCGGATGTGCCCGATGGTTGCGCCGTGGTTGCCCGCCACATCGTCTTCGTTGCACAAGATGACGGGCACGGTGGTGTTGCGCACGCCCTCGTCTACGAGCAGCACGGACTCGTTTTCCGCGCCTTGCGCTCCCTTCGCGCCCTTCACGAGATCGATGGTGCCGCGCAGCGTCTTGCGCGATGTGCCCGCGAGCACGCCGTTTGCCACAATCGCGCACTCGGTCTTCTTGCCGTGGTGGCGCAGGTTGTAGTTGAAATCGTGCGTGGAGTCGCCGCGTCCGAGGTAGCGTACGGCCACATCGGCCCGCGAGGCGTCGCCGCGCAAATCGCCGGCCACGGCGTTTACGCTTTGGCGGCCGCCCAGCACGCTTTGGGATATCTCGACATGCGCGTCTGCATCCAAAAACAGTCCCATATCGTCGAGGTCGGTCCAGGTGGCATCAAGCGTCTGCACGCGACGCACCTGCACATGGGCGCCCGCGCCCGCAAAGACCCGCAGGCCCGTCGCGGCAAGGCCTGTCCCCGCATCCGGGGAGTCCACCACGATGTCGAGGGTGAAATCGGCTCCCGGCGCGGCCACGACGTCGATGGCGGCGACAGCGGCCGCCCCATCTGCCGCGCGCACGTGGACGGCAGCGCCGCTCGCCCCTTCTTGCGGGGTGAAGACGACGGTTCGCGCCGCCGCCTCGCGCAGCCAGGCGCTCGCCTCTTTGCCTAGTCCCGTCTCGAAGGCCACGCGCAGGTCGCGGGCCAATTCTATCTCGTCAGCGCGCTTTTGGTAGACGCTCATGGCAAGGCCACCGTAGGCCGCCTCCTCGTCTTTTGCGTGTGCCGTCGAGCAGGCCACCTCGTCGTCGGCATGCAGGGGCAGCCAGGCCTCTTGCGCGGCGTCCATCGCGGCCTCGAAGGCGCCCGCTTCACCAAGCAGCGCCGCATCGGCCACGACCGCAACGCACGCCTCGCCAGCCGTCGCCAGCTCGCAGGGCAGCTCGATATCGGCCTCGTTGGCCTTCAGGCCGTACCACGTGATGGCGGGCATCTGCGCGACGTGCTGAATCTTCTCGCCCATTATCCGATCGCCCCTTCCATCTCGAGTTTGATCAGGTTGTTCATTTCGACCGCGTATTCCAGCGGCAGCTCCTTGGACACCGGGTCGGCAAACCCGTTCACGATCATCGTGCGGGCCTCCTCCTCGCTCATGCCGCGGCTCATCAAATAGAAGACCTTGTCGTTGCCGATGCGCCCGATGGAGGCCTCGTGCCCGACGTCTATGTCTTTCACGCGTATGTCCATGGCCGGAATCGTGTCGCTGCGGCTCGTGTCGTCGAGCATGAGGCTTTGGCACGACACCGACGCCTTCGCGCCCGTCGCCTTTGGCGTGGCCACGATAGAAGAGCGAAACGTCGAGATGCCGCCGTCTTTGGAGATGGACTTCGTCTCGACGCTCGCGCTGGTCTGCGGCGCGTTTAAAACGAGCTTGCAGCCGGTGTCGAGGTTTTGCCCCGCGCCGGCAAAGGTGATGCCGGTGAAGCTCGACTTGGCCGCGCGCCCGTTTAGGATGCTCATGGGGTAGAGATATCCGACGTGACTGCCAAACGAGCCCGAGATCCACTCGATGTCGCCGCCCTCGTCGCAGATGGCGCGCTTGGTGTTTAGGTTGTACATGTTCTTCGACCAGTTCTCGATGGTCGAGTAGCGCAGGTGTGCGCGTTTGCCGATGAACAGCTCGACGGCGCCGGCGTGCAGGTTGGCCACATTGTATTTCGGCGCGCTGCAGCCCTCGATGAAGTGCAGGTCCGCGTCGTCTTCGACGATGATCAGCGTGTGCTCGAACTGGCCTGCGCCCTTGGCGTTTAAGCGGAAGTAGCTTTGCAGCGGGTAGTCGAGCTTGGTGCCGGCCGGCACGTAGACGAAACTGCCACCGGACCACACGGCGCCGTGCAGGGCCGCGAATTTGTGGTCGGTGGGCGGGATGAGTGTCATGAACTTCTCGCGAATGAGCTCGGCGTATTCCCCGTGCAAAGCCTCCTCGATGCCGGAGTAGACGATGCCCATCTTGGATGCCGAATCCTGCATGGAGTGGTAGACCAGCTCGGAATCGTACTGGGCGCCCACGCCTGCCAGATACTGGCGCTCGGCTTTAGGGATGCCCAGCCTGTCGAAGGTGTCCTTGATGTCGTCGGGGACGCTTTCCCAATCGCTTTTCTGCTCGGTGTCGGGCTTGACGTAGGTGACGATGTGGTCCATGTCCAGCCCGTCGATGGCCGGTCCCCAGTCGGGTACGGGCGTCGCGTTGTAGATCTCGAGCGACTTCAGGCGGTGCTCGAGCATCCAGTCCGGCTCGTCTTTTTCCGCCGATATCTCGCGCACAATTTCCGGCGTCAGTCCGGCGTCGAGCTTCTTGAAGCCCTCCTCGCTGTAGCTGAAATCGTAGACGCTGCGGTCGATGTCGGCGACCTGCGTCCTTTCCTTCTTGCTCTCCTCAGGCATGGCGCACCCCTATTCCGCGCTGTCCGCGCCGGACAGCGCACCCTCGAATTGCTCGAAGCCGTTTTTGTCGATGTCGTCGATCATTGAGGCGTCGCCGCTTGCCACGATGCGGCCCTTCACCATGACGTGCACGCGGTCGACGTCGAGGTGCTCGAGGATGCGTGTGTTGTGGGTGATGATGAGCAAGGTGCCGTCGAGGCGCTCGCGATAGGCCTGCATACCCTTCGAGACCACCGACAGCGCGTCGACGTCGAGGCCCGAGTCCGTCTCGTCGAGTATGGCCAGCTTCGGCTCGAGCAAAAGCAGCTGGAGCATCTCGACCTTTTTCTTCTCGCCGCCCGAAAAGCCGACGCCCAGCTCGCGGTTGAGGTAGGCGCGGTCCAAGCTCAGCTCGTCGGCCAGGGCGCGCACACGTTTCTTGAACTCTTTGTTCTTCAGGTCCAGCCCCTCGCGCCCGGTGACGGTGGCGCGCAGAAAGCTGCGTAGCGGCACGCCCGGTATCTCGACCGGGGCCTGAAAGCTCAGAAAAAGTCCGGCGCGGCTGCGCTTGTCCGGGGTCAGTTCCGTGATGTCGGTGCCGTCGAAGACAACCTCGCCGCCCGTGACCGTGTAGGTGGGCTCGCCCATGCACACGTGCCCCAGCGTGGACTTGCCCGCGCCGTTGGGACCCATCAGCACGTGAACCTCGCCGGCCGGTACCTCCAGGTCGATGCCGTGCAAGATCTGCTTCTCGTCCACGGAAGCGGACAGCCCCCGCACGGACAGCAGCGCCTCGTTTCCAGCCATATCAGGCCCCCTTCGTCATGTTGTTTCGCCGCAGTCCGCCGCTGACGCCTTTCGGATGCAGGGCGTCTCGCGCGTTTTGCGCGCTTGCTCGGACGCGGCGCCTCTCTATGCCGATTCAAGATAATGGAGGGGGCGCGTCTGTCAAGGATTAATCCCTACCATGTTGATAGATTTTTACTCTGCGCCTATCCTGTCGTTCATCTGGATGGTGAAGGAGGGCGGCTCGATGCTCGTCTCGGCAAAAGGGCGCTACGCCCTGCGAATGATGGCCTATATAGCCCGCGCGAACGCCAATGGCTGCAACGTCGCCTTGCGCCACATGTCCGAGTCCGAGGGCATCTCGCTGAAGTACGCCGAGCAGCTCGCGCGCAGCCTCGCGCACGGCGGCCTGTTGGAAAGCGCACGCGGACGCGACGGCGGGTACAGGCTCACGCGGCCTGCCGCCGACATCTCGGCCGGCGAGGTGCTGCGCGCAGCCGAGGGCGGCAAGATGCGCGTGGTGGACTGCCCGGCGCTGGCGGGCGGGTGCGCGCGCGAGGACATATGCACGACGGCCGATTTCTGGAAGGGCCTCGACGCGGCCATTGGGTCGTATGTGGATGGCGTGAGCCTGGCCGAGCTGGTGGGCGGCGAGAGCTGCGGCGGGATGTTCGGCGTCGGTATCTCCTGCCCGGACGCCGACGAATGAGGCAACGTTTGGCCGCTGCATGTGCCCTGTGCCCTGCGCCTTGCGCTGCTTCGTTTGGCAGCCCTTTCATCCGAGCTAGCGCCGCCTTCGCTTGGGGCGCCTCCGCCCTCATCCGAAGCGTCGTCGTTTTCACTTGCTACCCAAACGCCGGCGAATAGGGCGGCGAGACGCGCGCGGGCGTGCTAGAGTGGATGCAGACGCGCACGATAAAAGCGTGCGCCCACGTCCGCAACATCCGTATGGAGGCCGCCGACGCGGGCGTGCATGAGGAAAAGGAGCGAGAACATGCCTGCAATAGAGATTACGAACGAAAACTTCGAGCAAGAGGTCCTGAAAAGCGACAAGCCGGTGCTCCTCGACTTTTGGGCCAGCTGGTGCGGGCCGTGCAACATGCTCTCGCCGCTGGTAGACGAGGTGGCTGAAGAGCATCCCGAGGTGAAGGTGGGCAAGGTCGACACCGACGCCCAGCGCGAGCTGGCGCTAAAGTATCGCATCGTCTCCATCCCGGCGCTTTTGCTGTTCAAAGACGGCACCCTGGTGGATCGCTCCGTGGGCGCGGTGCCCAAGTCCGTCATCGAGCACCTGATCGCCCAATAGCGCGCGAGCGCCGCCGCATTCCCTTAAAAAAAGGGAAAGTGCATTCTTTCATGGAGAAAAAGGGGGACCCGTGAAAGTCACCGATACCGAGATATTTCTCGCGCTGGAAAAGACGCGCAGCCTCTCACGCGCGGCCGACCAGCTCTACATGTCGCGCCCTGGCCTCTCGCAGCGCCTATCTGCCATCGAGGCCGACTACGGCCAAAAGCTCTTCGAGCGCACCTCTTCTGGCGTCCAGCCCACGAAGGCCGGCGCCATCGTCACGCGCTATGCCCGCGAGATACGCCAACTCGAAGACGCGCTGGAGGCGGAACTGGCGGCAGACGAGGAGCATTTTTCCTCGGATATAGAGGTAGGTATGAGCTTCAACGACGGCGTGGAGCTCCTTCCCGGCGCCGTCGCCGCGTTCGCGCGCCTGCACCCCGAGGCGCTCGTGCATTTGGAGGCTGCCTACGAGCCTGGACTGGTGGAGAAGGTGCGTGCGGGCAAGCTCGATTTCGCCTTGGTGGAGAACTGCTCGGTCGACGAGTCGCTCTCGCGCGAGCTGCTGGGATACGACGTGCTCGAGTTTTGCGCACCGGCCGCGCCGCCCTACACCTCGGCCTCCCAGCCGGTGAAGGTCGAGACCCTGTTGAAGTGGCCGATGATCATCTACGAGTGGAACTCCGGCCGGCACATGGTGGGCAACCGCTATTTCCGCGAACGCTACGGCATCTCGCTCATGGAGCACAACCTAGTCGCGCGCTTCGACACACACGAGGCCATGGTGAACGGGGTGCGTGCGGGTCTGGGTTGGGCGTCCGTGCCGCGCTGCATCGCCCGCCGCTACCGCAACGATCCCGCTCTCATCTGGTTTTCGGTCGACACCGAGGAGATGCGCTACCCTGTCGAACTGGTCTGGCGCACGGACCGCGCGTGTCCGCCGCTTGCCCGCGCGTTTCGCGACTTCGTTGCCGCCTTCGATTTCGGCGACTTGCTCTTGCCCGAGAAGAGCGCGTCGTAAAAACGCGTCGCAAACCTTGCTCTCGCGCGGTTTCCCTTTCTTTCATCATCCAAATGGTCGATGACGCCCCCGCTTTACGGCCGCGGCAAACTTCTCCTTCACCGTTGAAAAAATTGTTTGCAGCCCGTGAAAATTTCTCGACCAGCCAAACGGGTGGCTGACGTTTTCATCTTTCGCGCCCCTCCATATTCTCTTCACGTCAAGAGGTTGCGCCGTTCCCGACTCGGGCCGGCGCCACACCTCGCACACGATGTGCCGCGCCGCACGCCGCATGTGCCACGCGGCCTTGTCCAAGAGAGAGGGGACAGGTATGAACGCAGATGACATCGTTGCGCGCAAGCAGGAGAGCCGCGAAGGCGAGCGGATCTTCTACACGACGTGCCCGGCCAACGGCTGCTGGGACGCTTCCTGCATCCTGAAATGCCACGTAAAGGACGGCAAGCTGGTGCGCATCGAACCCGACGACACGGTCAACCCCGGGGCCTGTCGCGAGGACGTGGGCTGGGAAAACACCTGGCATGGCATGGTGCAGGCGCGTCCGTGCCCGATGGGGCATGCGTGGGAAAAGGAGCTGTACGCCGACACGCGTGTGCTGCATCCCATGAAGCGCGTGGGAAAGAAAGGTCCGGGCAAGGGCTACTTCGTCCAGATCTCGTGGGAAGAAGCCCTCGACACCATCACGGACAAGCTCGTCGAGATCAAGGAAAAGTACGGCCCTTACGGCATCTTCCACACGCAATACGGCAGCTTCGGCAAGAACGGCTTTCCGCTCGCGCCCTGGTGGGAGGCAAGCTTTGGCTTTTGGGGCGACCACTCCACCTCCGGGCACACGGCAGGCGAGAACTTCTTCCTCGGCTTCGATTTGACGAAGTCCATGGTCTCCGGCGAAAGCCCCGCGCTTCCCGGTTTCGAGGCTTCCGACCTGTTCAACTCCAAGCTGATCGTCATGTGGGGCATGGACCCGGTGGTGGATTGGTTCGGGCAGGTGTCCTACTACATGGAGCTCGCGCACGAGTACGGCTGCAAGACCATCGTCATCGACCCGCGCTATACGGCCTCGGCCGAGCTTTTGGCCGACCAGTGGATCCCCATCCGCCCCGGTACCGACTTGGCCATGGAGCTGGCCGTTGCGCAGGTGCTCTTCGAGGAAGACCTCTACGACCATGAATACGTCGAGCAATGGGCAGAGCCTGAGGGGTTTGCCACCTGGCGGGCCTATTGCATGGGCGAGGGTGCCGACGGAGTGAAGAAGACCCCCGAGTGGGCCGAGCCTATATGCGCCGTGCCGGCCGAGACTATACGCGAGTTCGCGCGCCTTTACGCGTCTGCCAAGCCGGCGCACCTGCAGTATTTCTACTCCTGTGCGAAGCGCCACATGGGCGAGTACTCGGCGGCGGCGGCCATGCTGTTGCAGACCATGACGGGCAACATCGCCTGCCCGGGCGGCTGCCAGACCGGCTCGGCGCTGCCCACCCCGGGACGCATCCAGACACCCGTGGCCGACTGGCGCCGCGCGCCCAGCGACTACAAGGTCCCGCAGCTGTGCAACAACAACAAGCTCACCGAGACCTTGGCCTGCCAAAAAGACTACTGGGAAGGCCGCATGAGCGAATCGGAGTTCAGACACCGCATCGGGTCGCCTTCCGACGACGCGCCGCTGCCCAACATCCAGATGCTCATCATCGACAACAACTACGTGAACAACCATCACGACACGAACAAGCGCATGGGCGGCTTTGCCTCGACGCAGTTCAACTGGGGCTGGCAATGGCATATGAACCAGCCCTCTATAGAGTTTCTTGACATCGTCTTGCCCGCGCCCGTGTGGCAGTTCGAGGGCATGGACGAGTATATGTACGGTCACCAGCGCTTTGTCTCCGGCCCGTCTGGTATGCGCAACTACTTCACCTTCGTGGACAAGGGTTGCGACTATCCGGGCGAGGTGCGCAGCCGCGAGTGGGTGTGGACGCAGATTGCCAAGCGCCTGGGCATCGTAGACCAGTACAACCCGAGGATGAAGGACGTCTCTGTCGAGGATTGGACCGACGCGCAGCGCGCCATCTACAAGGAGGCCTACGACAACTGGGCCGAAGACGGCTGGGGCCTGCTTGCGCGCCAAGGCATACAGACCAAGCCTTGGGACGAGTTCATCAAGCAACCCGTTGTGCGCATCCCCATCGACACGCCCTACTACCCCTACAAGTCCGTGCTGGAGACGGGCGGCAACCCCTTCCAGACCGAGTCGGGCAAAATCGAGTTCGTCTCCAACTACGTCAAGCACACCGACCTGTCCAAAACCAAGTGGCGCGGCAATTTTGACCCCATGCCCGTGTGGCAGCCAAGCTACGCCAACGCCGGCATCGCGACGGCGGCAAAGGACGGCTTCTACAACTGGCGGGCCCGCAAATACCCGCTCTCGCTTGTCACGCCGGTGTCGGTCTACCGCCAGCACTCGTCTAACGACGACAACCCCATGCTGCGCGAGGAGTGCTACCGGCATGCCGTGTGGATCTCGGGCGTGGACGCGAAGGCGCGCGGCATCAAGGACGGCGATATATGCCGGGTCTTTTCCGAGACCGGCGAGATGGAGCTGTCGGCCTACGTCACGAACCGCATGATGCCCGGCACCGCGGCCGTCCATCACGGCGCATGGTTTCAAGGTGGACGCGGAAAAACGCAGCTCAACCCCTTTGGTCAAGATTTGCGCGGCGCCCCGAACATCCTGCTAGACGACGAGCACCTGCCCAACATCTTGGGCACGCTGCTCACTTCTGGCCTGGTCGAGGTGGAAAAGGTCGCCGACGGCGACGCGGAAGGGTTTGGGCCGGAAGGCCAGCGTGGCGGCATGCGCGGCGCGAAGTACGTAATCGAGGGGCGCGAGGCTTTGAGGCGCGAGCAGATAGCTGCTTTGGGCGACAACGACGCAGGAGACGCGCCCGAGAAACGAGAGGTGGTGGCATGATGAGCCAGCATGGATTTCACTTCGACATGAACCGCTGCTATGCCTGCCAGGCCTGCGACATAGCCTGCAAGGACTGGAACGACATCGACCCGGGCGCCGAGAAGCTCATGTGCGTCTACGAGTGGGAGAGCGGTACCTTCCCCGACGTGCGCATCCACAACCTTGCGTTTTCCTGCGGGCACTGCGACAACCCGGCCTGCATGGCTGCCTGCGAGACGGGCGCCATCTTCAAGGAAGATAAGTACGGGGCCGTGCTCGTGGACTCGGAGAAATGCAACGGCTGCCGCAAGTGCTACGAGGCCTGCCCCTACGGCGCGCCGAAGTTCGCAAGCGATGAGCCGGGTGAGAAGATGCACAAGTGCGACATGTGCATCGATCGTCTAGAAGCCGGCGAGCCGCCTGTGTGCGCGGCCACCTGCCCGCTGCGTGCCTTCGACTTCGGACCCATGGACGAGCTGGAGGCCAAGTACGGCGACGTGCGCTACTGCCCGGGGATGCCGGATCCGTCTATCACCAAGCCCAACTACCTGATCTGGAACCAGCGCGAGAAACAGCAGCTCTTGCCCTACGACGCGGACAAGGCCATCGAACTGAACCGTCAGCGCGGGCATCTGGGCACGATGTTTGACAGCGCCTCGGATCTCTCCGAGTTCGAGGACGGGACGATCGGCCGCGACGAGCTGCGCATGAAGTTCGCGAGTAACGCCGAGCTTTTGCGCGCGACTCGAAACGACATGGCCTGAGAGGAGGGGCGCACGCACGTTTTTCGTTTTGGCATCAAAGGCCGTCTCGCCTCCGCGCGAAAGAGAGAACAGATGCGGCATGTGCGCGTCACGAGGGAGATGCGCGTGCGCGGGCGGCCTTTTTTGCAAGACAAAAGGGTTGAAAAACTGATAAAGGAGGGGTTTTTCACATGGAAATCGTAGGAGTACTCGGCATCATCGTCGGCCTTGTGTTTTTCGTCGTGGCCGCGATGAAGGGGTGGAACGTTCTCGTCACCTCAATCGTCACGGCCATCATTATCGCCTTGACGAACAGCATGAACATCGCCAGTGCGATGGTGGGCACGGAAAACTCGTACGTCACCGGCCTGGCAAGCTTCGTCCAGAAAAACATCTTCATCTTCTTGGGCGGCGCGATTTTGGGCGAGCTGATGGACAAGTCCGGCGCGGCGCGTTCGATTGCGCATGCAATCATGAACAAAGTCGGCTCGAAGAGCCCCTATCTGGTGCTTTTGGGCATCGCGCTCGTCGGTGCCATCCTTACCTACGCGGGCATCTCGATGTTTGTTGCGATGTTTGCGCTCATACCGCTCGCGCGCCCTATGTTCAAAGAATGCAACATGCCCTGGCACCTCTTCGCCGCGGCATGGTCGCTGGCGGCATGCTCGTTTACCATGGCAATGATCCCCGGCGTGCCGGCTGTTGCCTGGATCAACGCGGCTAACGGCTGCGGCGTCTCGCTGACGGCCGCCCCCGTGCTAGGCGTCGTGGGTACCATCTTGGCCATCGTGGTCTCGTGCCTCTACATCAAGTTTGCCTTGAAGCGCGCCCAGGCAAAAGGCGAGGTCTACGAGGAGACCGCCGACGAGCTGGCCGTGGCCGACGAGGCGCCCACCCCGCACATCCTGCTCGCGCTGCTGCCGCTCGTGCTGTTGATCGCAATCATCATCGGCGGGTCGGCTGCGGGCGTGGCCAACATCGTCTACATCGCCATGGTCGTCGCCATCGTCGTAGCCATGATCGTCTTCAATAAGTTCATCGACAGCCAGCGCGACGTGCTCGGCAACGGCGCGAAAAACGCCATAGGGCCTGCGCTGTTCACCTCGGCCGCTGTCGGCGTGGGCACCGTGGCCGCCGCATCGTCTGGCTTCACCGTCATCTACGAGGCTATCTTCAACATGCCGGGTGGCGCCTACGTCTCGGCTGCCACGATGTCTGCCGTGCTCGGCGGCATCATGGGCTCCGGCTCGGGCGCGGTCGGCATCATCGCGCAGAACTTCCTCGAGCCCTATCTGGCGACCGGCGTCGACCCTGCGGCGCTCGCGAAGATCATTGCGACGGCCGCCACCATCGGCGGGGCGTTGCCCAACTCGGGCGCCATGTTCGGCATGCTCGCTGCTATGGGCCTCAACCACGGCAATTCCTACAAGCATATCGCCGCAATCTCCATCGGAGCGGGTCTGGTCGCCTTGGTGGTGATGATTGTCTTGGCCTGCTGCGGAATCGCCTAGAGCCATGCGCGGGCATTCCGCCATGTCCCAGGCCTCCTTGTTCGAGCGTGTCTCGGACAAGGAGCGCCTGGCTTGGCCAGACATAGCATCGATACTCTCCGGTGTCGTCTCCAGCTTGTCCAAGCTCATGGGAGGCGGCATCGTCGCGTTTTACGCAGGCTGCCAGCTGGGCGGTCTGGCCGTGGCCATCACCTTCGCCTTGAGTTTCGTCTTGACCTACCTCGTGGGGCGCGTCACTTTCGAGGAGGGGCTTCCCAACAATGTCGCCTCGCGCCTCTACATATTCGGCACGCGCGGCTCGGCGGCAGGCTCGCTCGTCTGGATTTTTCTGCTCGTGGGCGTGTTGGCCGTGGGCACGGTACAGCTGGGCAACGCCATCTTGTTTGCCTTCGGCATCACCGGGCAACTCGAGCGCTGGCTGCTCTTTCTCGGCATATCCTGCGTGTGGGTTTTGATATCGCTGTTCGGCACGAAGATTATTGCGCGGATGAACGCGGTCTTCGTGGTGCTGCTCTTTGCCGTCATGGGCTACGTGGTCTATCTGCTGGCGGCAAACGGCCAGATGGGCGACGCGCTCACCCATGGCATCATGATCCCCGGCGTCGATGCGGCGAGCGGGTTTTCCTACAGCGTGAACTACGCCATTATGACGAGTGGCCTGCTTGCGCTGTTCGCCGCCGACTTCACCCGTTTCGCGCGCAAGCGCCGCGACCTCGTGCCCATCTCGCTTGTGGGGTCGCTTTTTGCCATCATCACCTATATCTTCGGCGCGCTCATCACCTATTACGGCTTCGATCAGGCATTCCAGTATTTCAGTGCGCTGGGGACCTACGATGAGGCGGGCGCGGCTAACGCAGCCATCACCAACCCGGGCATCTCGCTTGTCTTGGCCGGTGGCGGTGTGGGGCTTGCCATCATCTGCCTGTCGCAGATGAAGGTCGAGACGTCGAACTCCATCGGCGGGGCCAACGCCGTGTCAAACCTCTTTGACTCGTTGTTCGGGGTGAAGCTGAAGTGGCCCGTCGCCGTGATCATCGCCAACGTCATCGGGCTCGTCTTCATCTACGGCGACATACTCGACCAGGTGAACGCCTTCATGAGTGTGGGGTCGATTTTGACCATCGGCTGGTGCGTCATGCTCATCACCGACTACTACGTCGTGCGCGGGCCTATGCGCATCGGAGCCCGGCACATGCCGCTCGACGAGGTGGAGGCGGTAAACTGGCGCGGCGTGGCGACGCTGACCGTCGTCACGGCGGTCAACGTCTGGCTCTATGGGTCCGGGCTCGTGGCCGTGCCCTTTCTCACCTGCGCGCCGATGACCTTTGTGCTTTACGTGGCCTTGAGCCTGGTGTTTCGCAAGCGGGTGCGTGCCCGCTGCGGGCAAGAAGCCAGCGAAGAAGACTGAGGTAGGCCGCAAGCCTGCTGCAGAAGGGGTGAGGCGGGTCGCCGCAAGCGAGGGCGATCTGCTTCACCTCGATGCCTATGACGAGAAAAACGTTACAAACAACCCCTTTCACGACCTGAAAAACGTTACAAAGGCGAGCTAGGAAGGGCGCATAGCAGCCCTTTTGACATCTAATCCCATTGGTATGAGACCGCCTTATCGCGCCCTGCGGGGATGCTGATTTGCGCCGTCTCATCACTTGTCGGGGGTGTGCTGCGCCTGTGCGCCCCTAGATTTTCCTCCAGACGATTTCCGATGCGCGGCCAGCCCGGCATGCGGGTGAGCTTTGAAGCTCTCGCGAATCGTTTGCGCCGGACCTGGCGAGGGTTTCGGCGAGAAGAGAGAGAAGCAATTGCGAGAAGGAGGAAGAGATGGCGCAAGCAACGTATGTTCCGGGAGAGTACAAGCGCGGGTCGCGCCTGCCCAAGAAAAGCGAGCTGGGATACGAGCCCATACCCTGCGCCGAGACGCCCGAGGTGCCCTGGACCTGGGAAGAAGACGGCATGACCGTCATCCGCGGCACGGCCCGCTCGGCACCCGGCTGCCACAACGTCTGCGGCATCTTGTCGTACGTGAAAGACGGCAAGCTCGTGAAGGTCGAAGGCGACCCCATGGACCCCTACAACCAGGGTCGTCTGTGCAGCCGCTGCCTGTGCATACCCGACTACGTCTACCACAAGGATCGCCTGCTGCACCCCATGAAGCGCGAGCGTGCCGATCGCGGCAAGGATAAATTCGTCGAGTGCTCCTGGGACGAGGCCTACGACATCATCGTGCGCGAGTTCAAGCGCATATCCGACACCTACGGCAGCGACACCATCGCCTGCTGCCAGGGCACCGGCCGCGACATCCACCAGATCACGCGCATCAACGCCTGCATGGGCTCGCCCAACGAGGGTGTCCCTTATTTCGCGGGCAACTCCTGCTACCTGCCGCGCATCGCCTCGATGGCGTGCATGATTGGCGATGCCTGCGTCATGGACTGCTCGCAGTTCTTCCCCAAGCGCTACGACGACCCGCGCTACGAGGTGCCCGAGTACTGCATCGTTTGGGGTCACCAGCCCTTCTACTCCAACGCCGACGGCTTCTACGGCCACTGGATCTTGGATTTGATGAAGCGGGGGATGAAGGTCGCCGTGGTCGACCCCAACCTCACCTGGATTGCCTCGCGCGCCGGCGAAGACTGGCTGCGTGTGCGCCCCGGCGGCGACGGCGCCCTAGCGATGGCCATGCTCAAGGTCATCTGCGACGAGGGCCTCTACGACCAGGACTTCTGCGACAAATGGGTCTACGGCCTCGAGGCAGTGTGCGAGCGCGTGAAGGAGTACGACCTCGACGAGCTGGCCGAGAAGTGCTGGGTCGCCAAGGAAGACATCGTCCGCGTGGCGCGCACCTATGCCAAGGCCAAGCCCGCCGCCATCCAGTGGGGCGTGGCGCTCGACCAGCAGACCGGCGGCCAGCAGGCGGCGCACGCGCTGGTGGCCATGTGGACCATCACCGGCAACCTCGACGTGCCCGGCGGCAACGTGATCGGGCGCGCGTGCTGGGGCATCGAGCAGCCCAACTGGACGGGCACCTGGGGCTACGACGAGCTGCTGACCGAAGAGGAGCACGCCAAGCGCATCGGCATCGAGCGCTACCCGATGTTTGCCGTGGGCTTTAAAAACCTCTCGTCGAACGCCACCATCGAGAAGTGGCAAAACGGCGAGCACCCCATACGCGGTGCCTATTTCGCGACCAACAACTTCCTGGCGACCATGGGCGCCCAGGCCGAAAAGCAGCTCGAGTGGTACAAGACCCTGGAGTTTGTGGTGGTCGAAGACCTCTTCATGACGCCGACCATGATGGCGCTCGCCGACGTGGTCTTGCCCGCCTCCACCTATGCCGAGCGCAATGGCTTTGGCGGCCTGAACCCCTACCGCATCAGCTCCATCACCCAATCCATCGAGCCGGTGGGCGACACCAAGCCCGACAACACCATCTTTCTCGAGTTGGGCAAGCGCCTGGTCGAGGCTATACGCCCGCAAAACGCCGACATTGCCTGGCCGTGGGATTCCGTCGAGGAGATGTGGGACTACGCGCTCGAAGACGGCGGCTTTACCTGGGAAGAGCTGAAAGAAAGCGTGTGGAAGTATCCCGAGTTCCAGTACCGCAAATACGAGACCGGCGGCCTGCGCTCTGATGGCGCCCCGGGTTTTCAGACCGAGACTGGCCGTGCGGAGATTTACTCGATGGTCTTTCACCACACGTCCTGGTCGGGCCTCGATCCGCTGCCCAGCTACGTCGAGCCCGTCGAAAGCCCGTATTCCGCGCCCGAAGACCTCGAGGAGTATCCCTATATCGTCACCTCCGGCCAGCGCGTGGCGCACTTCTTCCACTCCGAGCAGCGTCAGGTGGCCAAACTGCGCACTCTGCATCCCGATCCTCTGTGCAAGCTGCACCCGG
>CAVECB010000001.1:106545-112359 GCA_963614215.1 Ruthenibacterium lactatiformans | reverse complement strand
CATGTGCCCGCAGCCCAAAGGCCTAGCAAAGCCAACAGAAACAAGTCTCAAGCGTGTGGCAGCGCGGCGGTCGTGTTCGTGACGATGGCGTCCACGACGCGCGGGTACCACTCGTGCTCGGCCGCGTGAATGCGCTCTTCCAGCTCGTCTAGGGTGTCGTCGGAAAGGATGGGCACCTCGTGCTGGAACACAATCGGCCCTTCGTCGTAGTTTTCGTTGGCGAAGTGGATGGTGATGCCCGTGACCTCGTCGCCTGCCTCGTAGGCGTCGCGTATGGCATGTGCCCCTTTGTGGCGCGGCAGCAGCGCCGGATGCAGGTTCACCACACGGTCTGGAAACGCGTCAAGCAGCACGGGGGTGACCTTGCGCATGTACCCGGCCATGACCACGTACTCAACGCCGCGCTCCTCGAGGGCCGCCACGATGCGCGTGTCCACGCTTTCGGGGTCCGCGTAGTCGTCCGGGGTGAAGACGAGCGTCTCGATGCCCGCCGCACGCGCCCGCTCGATGCCAAAGGCTCGTGGGTTGCTGGCCACGACCAGCGCGATGTCGGCGTGCAAGTGCCCGGCCGCACGCTCATCAATGAGCGCCTGGAGGTTCGTGCCCGATCCAGAGACGAAGACGGCGATGCGAGTGAAGGCGCCGCCCCTTTCACCCGGCGTCATGCGTACACCACCTTGCCGCTGCCGGACACCACGCGCCCGACCGTAAACACCGTCTGGCCTGCCTGCTCCAACTGCGCGCGCACCGCATCCGCCGCGTCCGCGTCGCATATCACGCACATGCCCAGTCCCATGTTGAAGGTCTTGAGCGCCTCCTCGCGCGAAAGCCCCGCCGCCTTCACCACGAAGTCGATGACGGGCGGGCACTCCCAGGAGCCGAGCCGCACCTGCGCGTCGAGTTGTGGCGGCAGGGCACGGTCGAGGTTTTCGGTGATGCCGCCGCCGGTGATGTGGGCGCAAGCGTGGACGGGCAGTCCCGCGCGCAAAAGGCCCAAGACCGGCTTCACGTAGATGCGCGTCGGCGCAAGCAGCGCGTCCATCAGGCTTGCACCGCCCAGCTCAGGCCGCGGCTCGTCCAGCTCGGCGCGATCCATGCGTTCGACCACGGCGCGGCGCACCAGCGAAAATCCGTTGGAGTGCACGCCGGTGCTGGCCAGCCCCAAGATGCAGTCGCCCTCGCGCACGAGGGCAGGACCTATCATCTTCGGGCGGTCCACCACGCCTACGCAAAATCCGGACAGGTCGTAGTCGCCGGCCGGCATGACGCCCGGATGCTCGGCCATCTCGCCGCCCACGAGCGCGCAGCCCGCCTGCCGGCAGCCCTCAGCCACGCCGCCCACAATCTCGGCCATCTGGGCGCTATCGAGCTTGCCCACGGCCACGTAGTCGAGGAAAAACAGCGGCTCGGCCCCGCAGGCGAGCACGTCGTTGACGCACATGGCCACAAGGTCGATGCCCACCGTGGCATGCCGCCCGGCCATCTGCGCGAGCACCAGCTTCGTGCCCACGCCGTCGGTGCCGGAGACGAGCACGGGGTCGTCCATGCCCTTGAGCGCCGCCGCGGAAAACAGTCCGCCGAAACCGCCAATGTCGCCGATGACTTCGGGGCGGCGCGTCGAGGCCACGGCGTCGCGGATGGCATCGACCGCCCGCGCGCCCTCGACGATGTCGACGCCCGCGTCTTTGTAGGTGACCTGCTCGTTTCCGCTCATGCGCGTCCTCTTTTCCCTGTGTGCCGCCGTTGTTCGAAAGCCCGCTGCGCGCCCGTTTTGCGCCCGGCTTCCATCAGCCGTCGATGCCGCACTGTGCGTGCGCGGCCGCCTCGCCCTCGTCAAGAAAGACCGGGCGAGCGCCGTCCGAAAAGCTGCCCGCGCAGAAACGCTCGGGGATGCGCACGGGGTAGCGCCCGGAAAAGCACGCCATGCAAAAGCCCGCGTCCTCGCCTGCACGCGCGCCGGCCTCGGGGTCTGCGGCACATGGCACGCTGCCCGCGCGCGCCGCCGCTTCGCCGTCCTCAGGCGCCGCACCGCAACGCGTCGCCGCATCATCCGCAGGCGCCGCATCGCAACGCGCCCCTTCGGCACCTTCCCCTTCACCACTTCTTGCCGCGCCGGCACCCGGGCCGCGCACCGCCCCACCTGCCGTGCCGCGCATGCACACGGCCTTCACCAATCCGTCCAAGCTGATGTAGGCAAGCGAATCCGCGCCCACCATCTCGCACACCTCGTCCACGCTGCAACGCGCCGCCACCAGCTCGTCTTGAACCGCCGTGTCCACGCCATAGAAGCACGGCCACGCGGTGGGCGGGCTGACGATGCGCAGGTGCACCTCGGCCGCGCCCGCGTCGCGCAACATCTGCACGAGCTGACGAGAGGTGTTGCCGCGCACGATGCTGTCGTCGATGACCACGAGACGCCTGCCCTCGATAGCCGAGCGCATGGGGTTCAGCTTCAGGCGTATGCCCATCTGGCGCAGCTCCTGCGTGGGCTGGATGAAGGTGCGGCCCACGTAGCGGTTCTTCACTATGCCCTCGGCATAAGGGATGCCGCTCTCGCGCGAAAACCCGATGGCACCCGGGATGCCGCTGTCGGGCACGCCTATGCATATGTCGGCATCAGCCGGCGCCTCGGCGGCCAGCACGCGCCCCATCCACACGCGCGACTGATACACCGTCGTGCCGTTGAAGATACTGTCTGGGCGCGCGAAATAGACCTGCTCGAAGATGCACGCCGCCGGACGCCGCGCGGCAACACCCTGCTCGCACACAAGACCCTCGCCGTTCAGGCGCACTATCTCGCCTGGAGCCACGTCGCGCACGTAGCTCGCGCCGGCGATGTCCAAACCGCAGGTCTCGCTGGCCACACACCAGCCGCCGTCGGCCATGCGCCCTATGCACAGCGGGCGTATGCCGTTCGGGTCGCGAAACGCATAGAGCGCCTCGCGGGTGATGAGAACCATCGCGTAGGCGCCTTCGACCATCTGCATCGTGTGCTTGATGCCCTCGCGTATGTGGTGGGTCTGCTCGGTGTAGTAGCCGATCAGCTTGGCCGCCACCTCGCTGTCGGTGGCGCTGCGAAACGAGACGCCGCGCTCGATCAGCTCGACGCGCAAATGCGAGGTGTTCACCAGCGTGCCGTTGTGCGCGACGGCCACAATCTCCTCGCCGATGGCAGACAGGTGCGGCTGGGCGGCCTCCCACGAGCCGGCGCCCCCGCTGGTGGAGTAGCGCGCGTGCCCGATGGCCACCTGGCCGGACAGCGCCGCAAAATCGCTTTCGGAAAAAACGCGCGTGACCAGCCCGAGATCCTTTTTCACCACGACGGTCTCGCCGTCGCCGGCTGCGATGCCCGCCGATTCCTGGCCGCGGTGCTGCAGCGCCTGCAAGCCGAAATAGGCGATGCGTGCGGCGTCGCCCTTGGGCGCCCACACCCCGAAGACCGCGCACTCGTCTTTGGGAGAGTCGTCGTCGAGGAAAGTGTCTGGGACGCCGGTGAAAAAGTCGTCGTCGCGCATGACGCGCCCTTAAAATCCGATGGCCTTCTTGAACGCGGAGACGCGTCGGCGCGAGACGGGGATCTTCTGCCCCTCGTCCTCGCCCGAGATGGCAATCTCTAGGGTGCCGCCGTTGACGGGGACGACCTCCTTCACGAAGGCGAGGTTGACGAGGTAGCGCCTGTGCACGCGGAAAAACCCGAGCGGCTCGAGCTTTTCTTCCAGCTGGGCCAGCGACGTGGTGGACAGATAGCGCTCGTCGGTACTGGTGTGGATGTAGGAGTAGTCCTCCTTGGCCATGATGTAGCGAATCTTGTCCGCCGCGATCAAGAGCTTGCGCCCGCCTTTTTCCACGGGGATGCGCTCGTCGGAAGTGGAGCGGCCCTGCGCGGCGATCAGCTGCCGCACTTTGGTGATGGCCTGCTGCAGACGCGCGGTCTCGACCGGCTTGACCAGGTAGTCCGTCGCGTTCACCTCGAAAGCCTTGACCGCGTACTCGCTGTAGGCGGTGACAAAGACAATGTAGGGCGGGTATTTGAGGGTGCGCAGCGCTTCGGCGAGCTGCAGGCCGTTCGCACCCGGCATGTCCACGTCAAGGAACATGATGTCGGCGCCCGACTCCTTGAGCTTTTCTATGGCCTCGCGCACGTTCGCGGCTTCGGCCGCGACCTCCACCTGCCCGGTCTCGCCCAAAAGGAAACGCAGCTCGGAGCGCGCAGGCGCCTCGTCGTCGACGATGATGGCTTTGAGCATGCTGTGACTCCCGTCGAAAGTACTCGCAAAACTGCCTGCATCATACCATCAAATGCGAGGGCGCCCCGGCAATCCCCACAATGCGAACATGCGACCCTTGTGGCGCGGTGCCGACACCGTTGCGCCCGGCCGCACCCGCTATTCGTCCCAGCCGCGCAAAATAGTCTGGTCGCGCTCGGCACCCACAGTGACGATGCTGACGCGCACGCCGGCAAGCTCTTCGAGAAACGCCACGTAGTCGCGCGCCTCTTTCGGCAACTCCTCGAAGCTGCGGCAGCCCGAGATGTCGCAATTCCAGCCGGGCAGCTCCTCGTAGACGGGCTTCGCATGGTGAAACGCCGTCTGCTGGCCGGGCACGCTCGCCCAGTTGCGCCCGTCGGCCTCGTAGGCGGTGCACACCTTGATGGTCTCGAAAGCGCCCAGCACGTCAAGCTTCGTGAGCGCGATGTCGGTCAGGCCGTTGACCTCGGCGGCGTAGCGCACGACCACCGCGTCGTACCAACCCGTGCGTCGCGCGCGCCCCGTCGTGACGCCCACCTCGCAGCCCACCTCGGCCAGCCGCGCGCCGTCCTCGTCGTCGAGCTCGGTGGGGAAAGGACCCGAGCCCACACGCGTGAGATAGGCCTTGGCCACGCCCACAACACGCTCCATGGCCACAGGCCCCACGCCGCTGCCCGTGCAGGCGCCGCCGGCCGTGCAGTTGCTGGAGGTGACGAAGGGGTAGGTGCCGTGATCGATGTCGAGCTGCGTGGCCTGCGCCCCCTCGAAAAGCACGCGCTTGCCCCCGCGCAGGGCCTCGTTTAGAACCTGGGCGGCGTCGATGACGTGCGGGCGCATGCGCGCGGCAAAGGGCAGGTACTCGTCGCAGATCGCGTCCACCGTATACCCGGGCAGGCCGTAGACCTTTTCCAGGATGTCGTTTTTCACCGAAAGGGCGGCGGCCAGCTTCTCGCGCAGGATGTGCTCGTCGAGCAGGTCTTGGACGCGTATGCCGTAGCGGGCAAACTTGTCTTGGTAGCAAGGGCCGATGCCGCGCTTGGTCGTGCCTATCTTGTTTTTGCCCAGACGCGCCTCGTCGGCGCCGTCTAAGTCGAGGTGGTAGGGCATGATCACATGCGCGTTGCCGGATATGCGCAGCTTGTCGGTGGCAATGCCCTTAGACTCGAGCATGTCCATCTCTTCGACGAGCACATGCGGGTCAATGACGCAGCCGTTGCCGATCACAGGCGTGACCGCATCGTACATGATGCCGCTCGGGATGAGGTGCAGCGCGAGCTTCGTGTCGCCGTGGATGACGGTGTGGCCGGCGTTGTTGCCGCCCTGGAAGCGCACCACGAAATCGTAGTCGCGCGCAATCAGGTCCGTGACCTTGCCTTTGCCCTCGTCGCCCCATTGCGTGCCCACAAGGATGGTGCCCGGCATGTCTGCTCCTTTTTCGTCGGGTGGCGCGCCGCGGATGTTCACCCGCCCCTTCGCGTCGGGAAAAGGCGGCCGCGCGCTTGTCTTCACTTGCAACAGTGTAGCGAATGCGTGTGTGCGCCCCGTGTGAAGCCTCGGTGAAAAAGGG
>CAVECB010000001.1:32824-106469 GCA_963614215.1 Ruthenibacterium lactatiformans | reverse complement strand
GCCCTAATACTCCTCGGCGTAGCGGTCGTCGGTAAAGGCCATGTTGTCGAAGCGCGTGGAGTTCTCCTTGAAGGCCAGGTGCACCGTGCCGATAGGCCCGCTGCGATGCTTGGCCACGATGACGTCGGCCACGCCCCAATCCGGGCGCCCCTCCTGCTCGGCCTCGTTGACCGTCTTGGAGCGGTCGAGGAACATGACCACGTCGGCGTCTTGCTCGATGGCGCCGGATTCGCGCAGGTCCGAGAGTATGGGGCGTTTGTCTTGGCGCGACTCGACGGCACGCGAGAGCTGCGAAAGCGCGATGATGGGCATGTCCAGCTCTTTTGCCAAGATCTTCAGGCCGCGCGATATCTCGGCGATCTCGACCTGACGCGATTCCGTGCGCGAGTTCTGCGGCTGCATGAGCTGCAGGTAGTCGACGATGATGAGGCCTTTTTCCGGCGCGACCCCGCGCAGCTGCCGGCGGGCCTTGGCGCGCACCTCGAGTATGGACGCCGAAGGCGTGTCGTCGATCCACAAGCTGAGCTTGGACAGGGTGCCCGAGGCCTGGATGAGGCTTTGCCAATCGGCGGCGCGCAGGCCCTGGCCGGTCTGGAGCTTTTTGGAGTCGATCTGCGTCTCGGTGGCCAGCACGCGCGAGATGAGCTGCGTGGCCGACATCTCCAAGCTGAAGAAGGCAACGGCGGTGCCCAACTGCGCGGCACGCGAGGCGATGTTGAGGGCCAAGGCGGTCTTGCCCACGGAGGGACGCGCCGCGAGTATGACCAAATCGCCGCCGCGCAGGCCGCCCAAAAGCTCGTCGAGGTCTTTGAAACCCGTGCGCACCCCGAGCATGCGCCCGCCGCTTTCGGCCAAATCGCGCAGCTCCTCGAAGGCTTCCAGCACGAGGGAATCGGCACCCTTGAAGCCGGTGGCGACACGCTGGTTCGTGACGGAAAACAGCAGCTTTTCCGACTCCTCGACCACCTCGTCGAGGTCGTCGGGGGCGTCGTAGCCGATGGCCTGAATGCGGGCACCGGCGCCGACCAGCGCGCGCAGCAGCGACTCGCGCTTCACCACGTCGATGTGGTGCGTCCAGTTGTCCATCGCGTAGGAATTGTTGCCCAGCTCGATGACGTAGGGCTTCCCGCCGACGGCCTCCAGCTCGCCTTTGGCCTGCAGGCGCGAGGCAAGCGATATCTGGTCCACCGGGATGCCCTTGGCCGACAGCTCCTGCATCGCCACGAAGATCTTGCGGTGCGCAGGGCGGTAGAACTCGTCGGCCGTGATCTTGGTGAAGGCCTCCTCGGCCACCTCGTTGTCGAACATCATGGCCGCGAGCACGGCTTTTTCCGCGTCGATGTTTTGCGGGATGACGCGCTCGGCGCCGGGGTTGTTCAAGGGGCGCGGCTTTGCGGCCGGCCCGGCTGAGTAGGCAAGTTCGGGCATCGTTGCGCTTTCTTCTCGCGGTGGTCTCGATTGCCCCCTACTCTAGCGTTGCGGGCGGACACGTTTTTCCGCGAAACACGCTTTCAACAGCCGTTGTGGAATGCGCCCGTGTTCGGCTCCTGCCCGAACGCAGACTTATCCACAATTCCACCGATTTTGCCGATTTTTCAGGTACCCCGTGCAGCACACGCCCGGGCGGCGCGGCGTTGCAGGCGCCGACACACCGACGCGCCGCGCTTCACCCGAGGTCTATCTCGTCGCGGTCGTCGCGCAGGTCGTTGGGCATGACGCGTATGTCGGTGTAGCCCATCTCGCGCAAGGCCTGCGCCGTGCGGTGCGGCGCTGTGATGTCTACCTGGAAGCGCGCGCAATACTCGAGCGCCTGCACGAGAGTGACGTTGTGGTTCAGGTCCGCCATCGTGTCCACGTCGGGTACATCGGGCAGGTAGAGCGCCGGCAGGCCGAGCGCATCGGCTTTTTGGATGTAGGCCGGCAGCACCGTCAGCCCCTCGGCGTTGTAGAAGACGCCCGTATGGTCGAAGGCCGTGTCGCGCGTCCACCCCACGATGGAAACGCCCATCTCCTGGTCGGGCGCCACCACGATGCCGCCGCCCTCGACCTCGCACAGCTCGTGCAGGCGCGCGAAACCCTCCTCCACCACCGTACGACGCAGGGCCGGCATGTCGCAGCCCATGGACAGCACCGTGTCGTAGCCGCAGGCGAAAACCTGGGAAAACGCGTCGTTGTAATGCTCGTCGAAGCTGGCGCCGTCGTCGTGGATGAAGGAAATATGGCGCGGCCAGGCCCCGCTAGCGGCAAACAGCTCGCGCATCTGCTGCTCTTGGGCGGCACCGGGCGACGAGATGAAGATGTCGTATTCGTCGCAGACGGGGACGTACTCGCAGGTGCCCTCCATCGCGCGGCGCTCCAGGTCGGCCCGTTCCAGGTCCGCGCAGGCATCGCAGCAGATCTCGACCACATCAAAGAGCATGCAGTGGTAGAGCGCAGACGCCGTCTCGGGCGGAAAGAAGCCGTCTTTGATGGGCGTGAGGCGCGTCTTCACCTTGCCCGGCTCGGGCACCTTCGAAAAAAGGAGGATGGCATTTTTTCTCGTGTTCATGCGCCGATTGTACCCCGAGACGCGGGCGCCGCCTTCAACATGCAGCCGGCGATTCACCATGAACGCCACACCGCGTCGCGTGCTGCGCTACAAGACGTCTGGAATCTCCTTGCGCAGGCGCGAAAAGACGAACAGGCCGATGAAGACGGTGGCGATGATGGTGCCCACACCGCAGAAGAAGAAGGTGGGGTCTTGCCAAATCCACCCGCCCATCCCGCTGACCACCGAGCCGTTCGCAAATACCGTGCGGTAGCTTTGCACGATGAAGGTGACGGGGTTGAACAGCAGCGCCGTCTGCACCGCGTGGTAGGGGATGGCGTTCACGTCGAAGATGACGCCGGAAAGCCAGAAGAGAATCGTGCTGAGCGTCGCGATAAGGTTCGAGACGTCTTTGCTGATGGCCGACAGCGGCGAGGTCATGAGCGAGTAGCCCACCGAGAACACGTACATGATCACCATGATCAGCGGCAGCTGCAAAAAATAGATGTCGAAGGTGCCGCCACACAGCACGTACATGATGAAGAGTACGGCCATGAGCAAAAGGTGCAAAAACATCAGTGAGAGCATGTGGAAGACCGGGATGAGCGCGACGGGAAACTTCAGCTTGTTCACCAGATAGGCGTACTGGTTGAAGACGTGCGAGCCCTGGTTGATGGTGTCTTGCAGGAAAAACCACGGCATGATGCCCGAGGCCAGCCATATCAGGTACTCGGCGCCCGTCATGTTGCCGCCGGAGGCGCGCATCCCCAAAAACAGCGCGAACCAAAAGCAGAAGATGTACATGCCCGGCTTCAAAAACAGCCAGGCCCAGCCAAAGACCGTGTTTTGCGTCTGGCGGCGCAGCGAGATGTAGGCCAGGTGCCACACCTGCCTGCGCCAGGTGCCGAGGTCTTTAAGCATCTGGAGAAACGTGGACCACATAGCCGCTCAGTCCTTCTCGTAGAAATCGATGGCTTCTTGGATGGGGCCGTCGAAAAGCTTTTGGCCGCTCCTGATGACGATGCCGCGCTCGCAGAACTGGCGCGCCGCATCGGAGGCGTGGGTGACGAAGAGAACCGTGACGTGGCTGTCGGCCATGATCTCCTTCACGCGCGCACGGCATTTCGCGGAAAACTCGCGGTCGCCCACGGACAGCGCCTCATCGACGACGAGGATGTCGGGGTTGATGCTGGAGGCGAAGGCAAATCCTAGGCGGGCGCGCATGCCGGAGGAATAGGTGCGCATGGGCTGGTCGATGTAGGAGCCCAGGTCGGCGAACTCGACAATGCCGGGCTCGAGCTTGGCGGCCTCTTCCTTGGAAAAGCCCCAAATCTGGGAGCGCAGGTAGATGTTTTGGCGGCCGGTCAGGCCGTTGTCGAAGCCGGCGCCCAGCTCCAGCAAAGCCGAAACGCGACCGTTGACCGTGATTTCGCCCTCGTTGGGGTAGACCACGCCGGTGATCATTTTCAAGGCGGTGGATTTGCCCGCGCCGTTGGGACCCAAGAAGGCGACGGCCTCGCCTTGGCGTATCTGAAAGCTCAGGTTGTTGTTGGCGCATACCTCCTCGTAGGGGATGCGCTTGAAGAGCAGGCCGAGAATGCGCGCGCGGTCGTTGGCGTAGAGCCTGTAGCGCTTCGTCACGTCCTTGAACTCGACGGCGATGGGGCGCTTTTCGGGGGCGGGGGCGGCATCGGCGTGCGACATCTCGCCTGCGTCCTCGCGGCTCTCGGGATTCGTATGTTCAACACCTTCGGGCAAATGTCTCTCCTCGACGACACACACTCGAAACATGAAGAGGGATTCTACCACGTGCCCTCTTTCAGGCAATATGCGCGGGCGAGTATGAACCGCAAGCGTGCAGATTTGATGATGGACGAGGTCAGTGCAGGTGAATGGCCTCGATTGCCTGCGCGGCCAGACGCGCGGTCTCCTCGTCGGGGCTGTCGGCCAGCTCCTCGAGCGGGCTCAAGGCCTCTAGGGCCTTGAAGTTCGCGAGTGCCTCGATGGCGTAGCGCACGGTCCAGGTGGAGGCATCTTCGAGCAGGTCGATGCAGGTGCCGACCGTCTGCTTGTCGAAGGGTAGGTGCCCAAGCGACCAAACGGACGCGCCGCGCAGGGCATCGATGCCCGGTTCCTCTTCGAGCACGGACAAAAGGGCGCGGCGGGCGCGCTCTTGTACGGAGACGTGGGCGGCGATGTCGCTGCCCGGTTTCTCACAGCGCTCGCCTATGGCCGTGGCCGCCGCGATGCGCACGTGGGCGGGACGCGAGACGTCGGCCAGCAGGTCGAGCACCGCATCTAGGCAGCGCTTCGCGTCGATCTGACCGAGCGCCCACACGCAGTTGGCCGACGTCTGCTCGCACGGGTCTTTCACCCCTTCGAGCAGCGGCTCCAAGGCACGTTCGTCGTTCATCACCCCAAGAGCGGCGGCGCAGGTAGTGCGCACCTCGTCTACCGGGTCGAACAACGCAACCACGACGGGGGCGAAGGCGGCCGCACCCGCCGTGCGCGCCAGCCCCATGACGGCCAGGGCGCGCGCCTTGGGGTCGTCGTCTTTGGTGAACTCGACGAGCATCTCGAAACTTTGGGTCTGGTCGGGTTGCGACATCTTCACGTTCTTTCTTGAGGAGTGTGCGGCAGGTGAAAGGGGGCGGGCGAAAGTGCGGGTGCGTCGCGCAGGCCGCACGATGCGCGCGGCGGTGCTGCGCGGCGTGCAGGCATGCATGTTGGTGGGCGATGCAGGGTTCGAACCTGCGACCTTCTGCGTGTAAAGCAGCTGCGCTACCGCTGCGCCAATCGCCCACGCACGCGCGACATTATACCCGTGCAGCGCACGCCTGCGCGAAGGTCGCCGTCAAGCATGGGCGAAACGGGGCGCGGGGGCGTGTCCCGGCGCAGTTCCACAGCGACGCAAGCAGCCCAGTGGGCTGCTTGCCAAAGCGAGGACTGTCTGAGCACGGGACACGCCCCCGCGCCCTTGCCGCCGCACGCATACGAACAGCGACTACAGCAACAGGGCCTCGGCGATCTGGACAGCGTTTAGCGCAGCGCCCTTGCGGACCTGGTCCATGACCAGCCAAAACGCCAGTCCGTTTTCCACCGTGTGGTCTTTGCGTATGCGCCCGACGAACACCTCGTCGCTGCCCTGCTTCAGGCCGGGCATGGGATAGAGCAGCTGCTCGTAGTCGTCTTCCACGGCAACACCCGGCGCAGCTGCCAGCACCTCGCGGGCACGCTCGGCCGAGATAGGCTCGTTGAACTCGACGTTGAGCGATTCGGCATGGCAGCGCAAGACCGGCACGCGCACGCAGGTGGGCGCGACCTGGATGGAGTCGTCGCCGAAGATCTTCTGCGTCTCGACGACCATCTTCCACTCTTCCTTGTAGTACCCGTCGGCAACGGGCACGTCGATGTGGGGGATGACGTTAAAGGCAATCTGGTCGCTGAAGGCCGATATGGAAAGCGGACGTTCGTCCAAGAACTCGCGCGTCTGGTTGTAGAGCTCGTCCATGCCTTTCGCGCCCGCGCCGCTTGCCGCCTGGTAGGTGGACACGACGACGCGCCGGATGCCGCCCGCCGCATCGGCAAGCGCCTTCAAGGGCACGACCATCTCAATCGTCGAGCAGTTGGGGTTGGCGATGACGCCGGAATGCCAGGCGAGGTCGTGCGCATTCACCTCGGGCACCACGAGCGGCACATCGGCGTCCTGGCGAAACGCGCTAGAGTTGTCGATCATTACGGCGCCGGCCGTCACAACCGACTCACGGAAGCGCTTAGAGATGGATGCGCCCGCGCTGAACAGCGCGATGTCCACGCCGGCGAAGCTGTCCTCGCCCATCTCGGCGACAACTAGCTCGCCGCCCGCAAAGGGCAGCGTGCTGCCAGCGGAACGCGCCGAGGCGAGCGCGCGGACCTCTGCGGCGGGAAAGGCGCGTTGCTCGAGCACCTTCAGCATCTCGCGGCCGACGGCGCCTGTCGCCCCGCACACGGCGACGACCGGGCGTGCGGGCATCTTCTTCGTCCAGCTCATATCTGCTCCTCGCATGTCGTGGATGCGCGCGCGGCGCGCGTGGGTTTTCCATTCTTTTCGTTTTTCCCTCGCTTTTCAAGCGGCGGCCGGGCAAACGCGCGAAGCGCCGCCTGCGTCAGGCTTTCCCGTGCGCCTCGTCGCATGCTTCGCCGCGCAGGGCCGTGCGGGTAATCGAGACGAGCCGCGCGCCGGGCACACGCGAGAGCGCCTCGGTCATGAACAGGTCCGCGCGCAGAGCGCCGTTCCCCGCATCATGCGTCTCCCATGTGCATCGCAGGCTAGAGCATGCTCCTGCCGATGAAGCGCCGTTGCCGCCTTCTACCACGGCGACCTGCGGTGCCGAGACGAGGCGGCCGGCGAAATCGACGCGCTTTACCTGCTCGATTGGCCCGGCCTTCGTCTGCTTCACCTTTTTCAGCTCGAGAAAGCCCTGCTCCACAAGGCCGTCAAGCGCGGCCTGCAGCGCGTCTGGCAAAACGCCTGTCACACGCGCCTCCCATATGCTTTCAGGAAAGGCCTGCGCGGCGCTCGCGGCGTGCAGGTCCGTGTACGCGCACGATACGAACGCAAGCCCCGCAGGCGCCACGTGGTTCAAGGCGTCGCATACCCTGCGCGCGGGCACGTACGCGCACAGACGCACGTCGAAAGGCTCGGCACGCCCGATGCAGTCCGGCGGCAGGGCAGGTCCTGGCACCGTCCTCATGTGCGGGCGGGCACCGTGGCTGACGTCGTAGGGCAGCCGCGCCCGGCGCACGCAGCGCTCCAGCTCGCGCATGGTGTCCCTGTGCGAGAGGGCGCGCGCCTCGCCGTCCTTTGCATACACGATGCGTAAAGAAAAATCGCCGCCCATGTCCAAACCGCCCGACATGCCGGCGCAGCCCCGCGCCAGCAGCGTGAGGGGCGCAGACTCGCGTGCGCAGGCAGCAGCCTTGCCGTCGTCGGCAGCTTTGCCATCGTCAGCGCCTCCAGCGCCGTCGCCGGCACCGTCGCCGCCGTCTTCGTCGCCGCCGGCATCCTCGCGGACGAATATGCTCACATCAGCCGCGAGCGCAGGCCCTAGGCGCCGCGCAAGTTCGGACACATCGAGGCCAGGCACGCGCCGCGCGCCTTCCAAGACGACCCGCTCGCAACCCGTCGTCGCCACGCCATCTGCCACGAGCGCAAGCGCGCAACCCGTGGCGTCGTCGTCCATAAACGCCCCGCCGCCCAGCTCGCCCGCGAGGTCTATCTCAAGATTGGCGTCTAACACCTGCACGGACGCATGCTCCGCCTTCACGCGGCGTCCGTGCGCGCGAGCAGCTCCCTGCCCTTCTCCACGACCGTCTCGACGGCCTTCTCGCACTTCTCCTCGCCGCCGTTCTCGAAGTAGACGCAGGCCGCATGCCCCACGGCCAAGGTGCCCGTGTACGCGACCGCCGTCTTCACCGGCACGCCCAGCACCGGCACAAAGCGCGTAAGGCGCCGCGCAAGCGCACGCCACCCAAACGCGCCAAGCACGACCGCGACGGCCTCCTTCACCCGGGCGCGGTCAATTTCCTTGCCGTACACGGCCGCCATCTGCAAGACGAGCTTCACTTGATTGGCGGTGATGAGCGGCATGTCCGATCCCGGCACGAAGGCCACCACGCCAATTGCGCCGTTGGCGATGGCGTTGCTTTGGGTGAGCTCGCGGGCGAGGACGTGGCGCATGAAGGGAAAGGCCGCGCCCATCGCCAGTTGCTTTTTCGGCAGGCGCGAAGATGCCCACGTGGCCAGGGCGTCGAGCGGACGCTCCTCGGAGAGGTCCACGTCCACGATGTCGTCAACGTCGATGGCGGCAATGTACTCCGTCTCGTTGGGGATGAAAACGCTCGGCGCCAACGCGACGGCACCCGCCCCCGCTTCACCTGCCGCGGTACCCGCTTCACCGACGGCGGCGCCCGCAACAGCGCCCGCAACACCTGCAGCACCGGCGCCCGCAATGCCCGCGCCCGTGCCGCCTTCCGTGAAGAAAGTCACGTTGCGCTCTATCACGCACACGGCCGCCGTGCCGTTGTTGCGCGCCGTGCCCATGACGTTGCCGAGCTTTCTCGACTGCCCTCCCACGACCACGCACAAATCCGCGTCCGCACGCAGCGCGGGCAGCCCGCCAGAAAGCACATAATGCGCCACATCGGCGTTTGCCGCCTGCACGTCCTCGCACAATGCGGTCGTCAGCGCCCCGATCAGGGCATCGGATGCCGTCGCGTCAAAGACCACGTCCACCAGCAGCGCCGCGTCGCGCTCCTGGCCGAACCCGACAGCGGCCTCGAGGATCTGTTTCACGTCAATGGGCATCTTGGGCATTGCTCAACCCCGCCTTTCTCGTTTTGGCGTTCCCGCCGACATCCATGCGGCGGCCCCACACAGAGCATAGCAGCCCCACGCAGATAAAGTTGGTAATCATAAACGACGAGCCGTAGCTCATGAACGGCAACGGGATGCCCGTGATGGGCATGAGGCCTAGGTCCATACCGATGTTTTCCATAATCTGGAACAGCCACATAGCCATGACGCCTGCCGTGATGAGCGTACCGAACAAATCGCCGGCGGCAAGGCCGACAGACAGCGCCGCCCCCAGCAGCGCAAGGTAGAGTCCCAGCAATATGACCGAGCCCAAAAAGCCGAACTGCTCGGCATAGACGCAGAAGATGAAGTCGGTGGCGGACTCGGGCAAAAAGCCGCCGGAGCTTTGCGTGGCGTTGCCGAAGCCCTTGCCCGTGACCTCGCCGCTGCCCACCGCGATCTTTGCCTGGTTCAAGTTGTAAGCGTCGTCGGCGTAGTCGGGGTTGTCCTGGTCGATGAAGACGAGCAGACGCGACATCTGGTAGGGCTTGATCAGCTGCACCTTGCCGCCGGTCCAATCGCTAATCCAGCCGTTCATGCACAAGGCGCCCGCCGCCGCCACGGCAAGCGTGATGACGGTGATGAGGATCCAGCGCCGCGCCGCGCCGGCCACGCAGATGATGACGAAGCCGACGATGAAGATGACAAGCGCCGAGCCGAAGTCCTCGCGCACGAGCAAGACGACAGGCACGAGCAGGGCGCCGAGCAGCTTCAGGTAGGCCGACCCGGAGTCAATCTGGCCCTCGAAGCGCGCCGCAAACGCCGCGATGGCGACGATGGTCACGGGCTTTGCAATTTCGGAGGGCTGAAACGACAGCGACCCTACGCGGATCCACGAGGTCGCGCCGTTCACCTCGACGCCCAGGCCCGGCACCTGCGGCAGCAGTATGAGGACGATGTCGAGGATGAACAGGGGCACGAACCACTCGGAAAAGCGTCGGTAGTCGAAGGCCCAAAACGCCGCCATGGCCACGACGCCGAGGCCGATGCCGCCAATCTGGCGCCACAGCGAGTACTCGGTCGAGGTGCGCGTGACGGCATAGAGGGTAATCACACCCGTGACCAACAAGGCAAGCACGGCAGCCAGCAGCAAGAAGTTGATGGTTGAGTTCGCGCCGGGCAGGGGGCGCTTTTGTGCGACGCCCTCGCGCTGGTGCACTTTCGGCTCGCGCCGTGGCAGGGAAAAGGGCATGGTGGCCTCAGCGCTCCCTCGTGGACTGGACGAATATGTGCTTGACTTCCTCGCCGAAGGCCGCGGAGAGCACCTGGCGCACGGCCGGCGCGGCGCACGAGCCGCCGGAGCCGCCTTCCTCGATGCAGCAGGCGCACACGTATTTCGGATTGTCGGAAGGTCCAAACCCCACGTACCAGCCGAAGTTGTCCTTGCCGGCCACCTCGCCCGTGCCCGTCTTTCCCGAGGTCGTCGTGGCCATGTCGGCAAACACCGACTTCACCGACCCGTCGGCCACCACCCCGCGAAAACCGTTGCGCATGATCTCGATGTTGGCCTGCTCGAACTGCGGCGAATAGGTCGAGCCCTGGAACTTCGCGCCGTCCACGACGTTGGTTTTGCCGTCGGCACTCACGACCGAGTGCAGCAACACGGGCTTGGGGATGCGCCCCGTGGCAAGGCCGGCATACCCGCAGGCAATCTGCAGGGGGCTGACCAGCAAATCGCCCTGGCCGATGATGAGGTTGGACATGTCGCCCGGCTGCCAGGCCTGGTTTTCGGGCGCGTCGCGGTTGTAGTTTTTCTTCCACTCCGGGGTGGGCACGCGTCCTGCCGCCTCGCCCGGCAACTCGATGCCGGTCTTTGAGCCAAAACCCCAGCTCTGTAGGTAGGTCTGGAGCGCCACGTTGGTGGTGTCCTCGTCGTAGAAACGCTTGGCTATCTCGTAGAAGACGACGTCGCAGGACTCGACGATGCCCATGTGGAAACCGATGTCGCCGTGCCCTTCGGTGTTCCAACATTTCTGCGGCCACGCCTCGCCGAACCCGGTCCAGGTGCCCGCGCAATGCCAGGTACTGCCCTCCGAGGCGTAGCCGTACTGCAAACCCGCCAGGCCGGTGAAGCCCTTGAAGGTCGAGGCCGCCGGGTACTGGCCGGCGATGCAGCGATTCGACAGCGGGTATCCCGAATCCTCATCGGTCAGGCGCTCCCAGGTCTCGCTGGATATGCCGCCGATGAACTCGGCAGGGTCGTAGGTGGGCGCCGAGGCCATCGCGATAATCTCGCCGTTCGTGCAGTCCATACACACGATGGCACCGGCCTGCGCGTTCAGGTACTTGTTCGTGCGCGCGTCGTCGAAGGCCTGCTGCAAGGCGTCTTCGGCCACCTTCTGGATGTCGGCGTCGATGGTCAGGCGCACGTCGTTGCCCTGCACGGGGTCGACCGTGTCCAGCTGGCTCACCACCTCGCCCGCCGCATTGATCTCCACGCGCTTCACGCCGTGGTCGCCTTGCAGGTAGCCCTCGAAAGCTTGTTCGGCGCCATCCTTGCCCACGGTGTCGCCGCTTTCATAGGTCATCCCCAGCGTCTGGTTCTTCAGCTCTTCGGCCGAAATGGTGCCCGTGTAGCCCAGTATGTGCGCGGCCAGGCTGCCCATCGGATAGGTGCGCACGGTGCGAGCCTCGACCTGCACGCCGGGAAAGGCGCTCGGATGCTCGCTGATGAAAGCCACGGATCTATCCGAGACGTCGAGCGATATCAGGCGGTCGGCCTGCGCGCCCTCCGACTGGCTGGCCGCGAGCTGCGCGACTGTTTCACGTGGAATGCCCAACACATTGGAAAGGCGCTGGATAGTGCCCTCGTCGTATTGGACCTCGGAATTCACGAGCACGGCAAAACTGGAGCGGTTGCCCACCAGCTCCTTGCCGTTGCGGTCGTAGATGCGCCCACGCGAGGCCGCCGTCTTGTACTCGGTCGTGCGGTTGGACTCGGCCTGCGCGGTGTAGTCCTTGCCGGAGACGAGCTGCATGGACCACAGGCGCACGAACAGCGACCCAAGCGCTGCAACGACAAATCCAAAAAGGATGAAGAGGCGCCTGGAAACGCTGCGATCGGCGTTGGTGCCCGCGCCGTTGAGCGATTCCGTGCCCGAGGGCATGCCCTTTTGGCGCTCCTCGCCCAGCGAGATGCGCGCGCGCTTCGTATTGCCGGAACGCACGACGAGCACGATCAGGCACACCGCCGCGACGAGCAGCAACACGACTATCGATGCCAAGACCGCCTGGGTCATGCGTTCCTCCTTTCCCTTTTCTGTGGCAAGGCGGGCAAAGCCGCTCCTAGTGCAGGCGCGAGTCGAGCGGGGTGCCGGATTTCCTGCCGCCCGGCCTCTTGCGCGCGCCGCCGCCCTGCCCCGCGCGCGGCTGATAACTCGTCCCCTCGCCCATCGCGAGGGTGATGGTGGCCAGCCCGATGCAGGCGAAAACGGCGGTGTAGAGAAAACCGGGCAGCGCGTGCCCGACGAAGGCGCCAAGCGCACCGGAGCTGTCCGTCGTGGTGAGCAGCACGGACACGGCGTAGAGGCATTCGGTGAACAGCGCGCCCACCACCGCGTATACCAGCGCGACCGCCACGTTGTCCGCGGCGATGTTGGCGCTCAGGGCGCCGGCCACCCACGCGACTAGCACGAGCACGAGCGCCATGCACCCGATAGTGCCGCTCGTCATCGCGTCGTAGAGCACGCCCAGGCAAAAGCCCGCGATGGAGGCAGGACCTGTGCCCGAACGCAGCGCCACGAGCAAGACGGGGATGAGGAGGAAGTTCGGTTGCGCGCCGAAGAGCGCGATGTTGGGCGCGATGGCGGCCTGCAGCAGTATGCAGACGACGAAGGTGATGGCGTATACGAGCGGTTTTCCCAGCATGGTTAGTTGCCTCCCGTCGCAGCCGCGTCCGTCGAGGTGGTGCCGGAGGTGCCGGATGCCGAAGACGTGCCCGACGTGTTCGTGCTCGAGCTGCCCGAGCTAGACGTGCTAGAAGAAGACGTCGACGACGCAGACGAGCTCGACGACGAGCTGGCTCTCTCTGCCTTCAGCTCCGCCTCCAGCTCCTTGACCTTGTTTTCCAGCTCCGTCACCTTCGCCTCGGCTTCCTCGCGCTTTTGCTGCTCTTCTTGGATGCGCACGCCGATGACGGCGTTGCTTTCGGCAGACGCGCTGGTCGTGCCCGCGATCGCGTTTATCACGTCGTCGGAGAGCAGGTTGGCGGTCTCGTCCTCGTTGCCCGTCAGGACAAACCCCTCTTGGCACGAGGCGATGTCGTAGATGGGCGCGACCGTCAAGCGGTAGTAAAGCTTCGAGGAGTCTTGGTCGACCGTGCGCACGCGCCCCAAGATGATGCCGCCCGGATACGCGCCGCCGTCGCCGCTAGTGACGATCACGTCGCCGGCTCCCACCGTCGTGTCGATGGAAACGTACTCCAAGACGAGCGTGCCGTCGTAGCTGCCGCGCAGAATGCCCGTCGCCCGCGAGCTTTGCACCCTGGCCGACACCGAGCTTTGCGCGTCGGTGATGAGGCGCACCGTGGCCGTGTGGGCCTGTGCGGATTCAACCTGCCCGAACAGGCCGCACGAGCTCATGACGCCCTGGCCTTCTCGCACGCCGTCGTCTTTGCCCTTGTCGATGGTAGCCGTCTGCTCCCAGCCGGAGGTGATGCCCGTGATGTTGACGGGCAGCGTCGAGAGGTTGTAGGCGTCGCGCAGGGAAAGCAGGCTGGTCAGGCGCTTGTCTTGCTGGCGGTACTCCTCCAGCTCGCCCACCAGCGTGCGCAGCTGCTCGTTTTCCTCTTTCAGGTTGGCCGTGTCCTCCTCGCTCATGTTCGAGCCGTCCGAGCTGGACGCGCCCACGGCACGAAACGGCCCGGAGATGACGGAAAGCGCGTTTGCCATGGGCTTGGTCACGGTCTGCACTCCGTCGCGCACGGCCGCAAACGCGCCGCCGCCATCCGAGCGCACGCACAGCGTGACCAGTAGGACGGAAAGCACAACCAAAACGACCGAGATGATCCATCCTCCCGGTCGTCGCTGCTGGCCTTGGTTGTTGTTGAAGGACAGGCCCGGCATATGCCCGAAACTACCCTTGTTGCATGTACGGCTGGCTCAAGAAATCGGGCGACTCGAGCACTGCCGCACAGCCTTCGACCACGTTGATGAGAGCCGTCTCCGACACGTGCACAGGCACGCCTATCTCCTTGCGCAAGCGCTCGTCGAGGCCGCGCAGAAGGCCGCCGCCGCCCGTGAGGACGATGCCGTACTCCATCAGGTCGCTGGCCAGGTCCGGCGGGGTCTCGTCGAGGGTGTCCTTCACCGCCTGGACCATCTTTGCGACAGGCTCTTCGAGGGCCTCGCGTATGTCTTCGCTTTCGATGCGCACCGTGCGCGGCAGCCCGGAGAGCAGGTCGCGCCCGCGCACCTCGACGTCGATCTCTTCGACGAGCGGTGCCGCCGAGCCGATGGAAATCTTTATCTCCTCGGCCGTGCGCTCGCCGATGGCCAGGTTGTAATGCGTCTTGGCGTACTGGACGACGGCCTGGTCGAAGGCGTCGCCAGCGATGCGAATGGAAGTGGCGCGCACGATGCCGCCCAAGCTGATGACGGCCACCTCGGTGGTGCCGCCGCCAATGTCGACAACCATCGAGCCGGTGGGGCTATCTACGGGCAGACCCGCGCCGATGGAGGCGGCCATGGGCTCTTCGATGAGGAAGGCCTGGCGGGCGCCGGCCGTGATGGTGGCCTCGAAGACGGCGCGCTTTTCCACGCTCGTGACCCCGGAAGGCACGCACACGACGACGCGCGGCTTGGAGTGCCAGGGCATGCGCTTGCCCTGCGCCTTGCTGATGAAGTAGCGCAGCATAGCCTCGGTGACGTCGAAGTCGGCGATGACGCCGTCTTTGAGCGGGCGCATGGCCACGATGTTGCCCGGGGTGCGCCCGAGCATCTCCTTGGCGTCCTTGCCCACCGCCAACACGTGCTGCTGCTGCTGCTCGATCGCAACGACGGACGGCTCGTTGATGACGATGCCCTGCCCGCGCACGCTGACCAGCGTGTTCGCAGTACCCAGGTCTATGGCCATGTCGCTGCCGAAATTTCCGAACAGCTTGTCTCTGAGCGCCATGTCTTAGACTTTCTCCTCGCCGTGCCCTATTCAAGATGCCAAAAGCGCCGCCGCAGACCTGCGGCCGCGCTTCGACACAACAATCGCCTACGCGAAAACCGAGTGTAGCACGCGCTCCTAGGCGCCGAAGAAAACGCCAATTTCGCGTTGCGCGCTCTCCACAGAATCGCTACCGTGGATGACATTTTCGTCCATGGTCAGGCCGAAATCGCCGCGGATGGTGCCGGGGGCGGCGTCGGCGGGGTTGGTGGCGCCCATGAGTTTGCGCACCGTGGCCACGGCGTTTTCGCCGGACACGACCATCTTCACCACCGGACCGCTGGTCACGTACTCGATCAGGCCGTCGTAGAACGGCTTGCCCTTGTGCTCGGCGTAGTTGGCCTCGGCCTGCTCTTGGCTGACCTGCGCCAGCTCCATGCGCTCCACCGTCAGGCCGACGTTTTCGAAGCGACCCACGATCTGGCCGATATGGCCGTTGCGCACGCCGTCGGGCTTGATCATCGTGTAGGTTTTCTCGATTGCCATGTTCTCGTTGCTCCTTTTATCGTCTCGTATATCGCCGAAGACCCGCATGCGGTCCGCGCGTGAACGCGGCCGGACGCGCGGGCCGAGAGGCTATTGCCTGGATGGGAAGTACAGCGACACGTAGAGGACCTTCCAGCCCAGACCGTCGCGGCCCAACCCCACCTCGTAGGAAATGTCGCCGCCTTCTTGCAGCGTAGATTTCACGTAGACCTTGGACTGCGCCATGCCGCGCTCAACTGCCTCGACGCTGCAGCCGCTCGTGCCCGACAAAGCGGCGATCTGCGAGCTGCGCGAGCTGGCGTCCACCGAGGAGTCCCAGTAGGCGTCCGCCGACTTCTTGGACTGCGCAGAGGTGAAGAAGTCCTGCGCCACGCTTTCCGCCGACGGGTAGCCATATCCGGCCGCGTACGCGCCGATGGCCGCGGCCACCAACACGATTAACACCGCCACGACGGCGATGGCCACCTTCAAGCCGACGCCGCCCGAGCGGTGCTTCTTGCGGCGGCGCATCATTTCCGCCTCTTCGTCTATTTGCTCCTCGCTCGTGTCGAAAAAGCCCGACAGCTCCGGCGAGGGGATGTCGCCGGTCTGGCCGGGAGCATATCCGCCGGGCATGCGTCCGGCATCGTCGAAGCCATGCGCGTCTGCCAGACCGTCGGAGGCGGCATAGCTCAGCGAGTAGCCCTCGTCGCGGTAGGCCTCCATGCTGCCCGTGGTGCCGGAAAAGGACTGCGCGTCGTCTTGCGCGCGCGTCTGCGGGGTGAAGGGGTCGGACTGCTCATCGCGTGTGGCCGCGTCGCCTGTGTCGCCTGCCGCGTCCGCGTCGTCTGCGGGGACGACCGGCAAGCTCGCAGTGTCGAGTATGCCCGGAGCCTTGGCCTCGAGGCGCTTTTCTAAGCCGCGCGCCACTTCGAGGTCGTGCGCGGCCATCGGCGAGAGCTTGTAGCTGCCGTCGGCCGTGGCCTCCTCGAAGGCGGCGATCGCGCGCTTCACCCGCCCTTCGGCCATGTACGCTTGACCCAAGGCCGCCCACGCCTTGTCGGCCGCTGGCTTGTCCAGCCCGAGGTCAAGCGCCGTCTCGTAGCTGACGACCGCATCCTTGGGCCGCGCAAGTTCCATGAAGCACGCGCCCAGGTTCACCAGCGCCTTTGCCGGTTTCGGATTGTTCGGGTCCAGCGCCGCCTCGCGCCACGCCGCGCCCGCCTCCTCGGTCTTGCCCAACGCGAGCTGCGCTGCGCCGATGCCGCTGTAAGCCTTGTAGGGCGTGCGGTAGCCGGGGCAGTCGAGCGCCTTGTTGAACGCGGCCAGCGCCTCGTCGTAGTCCTTGACGCCCAGCAAGGCGGTGCCCAGGCTGGCGTACAGCGCGGGTTTGCGCTCGTCGGAAGCACTGGAGAGCGCGCGGGTGTAGCTCTCGGCCGCGCGGCGGGCGTCGCCGGTCTTGATGCGGCAGTTGCCCAGCAGCTGGAAGAACTTCGCCTTGTCCTCCCCGCTCAAGCCGTCGAGCTCGTGCGAGCAGGCGAGAAAGCCCGCCAGCGCCGTCTTGTAGTCTTTGGCCGCATACGCCTCGCGTGCCTGTTTGAATGCCGTGACGTTCAAAATGCGCCTCCCGATGCAATCGGTCGTCTTTTTTAGTTGGCGCCCTCGATACGCACGGACTCGATCAGGTCGCCGGCGCGCAACTGGCCGATGACGTCGAGGCCTTCGAGCGTGTCGCCGAAAACCGTGTAGTTGGAATCGAGGAACGGCTGGTCGCCCAAGCAGAAGTAGAACTGGCTGCCCGCGGAATCCGGTGCCTGGCTGCGCGCCATGGCCAGCGTGCCGTCCTTGTGCTCGTTGTGGGGGTTGGTCATCCACTCGCCTTTAATTGCATATCCCGGACCGCCCGTGCCAGGACGGCCGGAAGGCCCGAACTTGCCCGCCGCGACGTCGGCCTGGCTCATGTCGCGCGTATGGGGGCAGCCGCCCTGGATGACGAATCCGGGCTCGTAGCGGTGAAATTTCAGGCCGTCGTAGAAGCCCTTTTGCGCCAGCTCGACGAAGTTGCCCACGTGAATGGGGGCGTCGGCGCCGTGCAGCTGAACCTTGATGGTGCCCTTGTCCGTCGTGATGACGGCGACCTCGTTGCCGTTGGGCTTGTAGTCCGGAGTGTAGAGTGCCATTTCTCGCGTTCCTCTCTTCGGGCGCGGCGCATCCTCGGCGCGCCGCCTGCCGCGAAACGAACATTAACTTGGTAATTCTAGCGTAAAACGAAAAAACGGCGAAATCCACAGCAAACCTGCGAAAACACCCCTTGGCGGCGCAGGAAAGCGCCGTGCCCACATGACGCGCCCAAAAGGCGGGTGCGGCGGTCAGGCTAGTCGAGCAGGCTGACGAGGCGCACCGGACCGACGACGCCGTCTTTCAGGGAAACGAGCATGACGGACGGGTCGCTGCCGGCACGCGGGCGGGTCGCCGAGCCGGGGTTCAGCAGCTTGGTCGTGCCGACGAGCTCCTCGCGCGGGACGTGCGTATGCCCGTGGACGACCAGGTCGTACTCGCCCGAGCGCGCCGCTTCTTCGGCGTCTTCCGGGAAATGCGAGACGAACAGCTCCACCCCGCCTATCTCGGGCGTCGCGCTCTCGCCGACAGCCGAGCCGTAGTCGCCCCAGTCGTTGTTGCCCCTGACGGCGATGGTCGGCGCAATGGTCTCTAGCTCCCACAGCAGGCTACGTGGACCGATGTCGCCCGCGTGCACAATCGCGTCCACGTTCGCAAACGCGTCATAGACGGCCGCATCGAGCGTGCCGTGCGTGTCCGATATGATACCGAGAAGCGCCATGCGCCCATTGTAGCCGCCCCCCGGCTCCGATTGCATCAGACGTGGCAAAGGCGCGTGGTTTTTACCCGGCTTTTTGCCCGGCGCTTTCCCCCGGCCTTTGCCCTACGCATCTCCGAGCAGCTGCTCCAGGCTCAGGTTTGCAGACGCAAGCTTTGCGTGGAGCAGAGCAAGCGCGCAAAGCGAGAACCCGTCGTGCAGCTCGAAGGGGGCCGACGGCGAGTCTTTTACCATCAGTTCCTCCACGTCGCCCGGCGCGACAAACGCGATGTCGCGAATCCCCTCGTAGCCGGGTTCCACGCGGCATTTCCCGACCTCGGCGAGGAACACCTCGGCATATGCCCCCATGATTCCCGTGTCGGGATAGCACCTGCCGAGGTGCACGGGCGTGCCCAAGACGTCCGTGTGCAGCTCTTCGCCAAGCTCTTTGGCAACGTTTTTCGCAGCAGACACGCCCTTTTCTCCAAAGCCGCGCGGCAGCGAGTACGCCTCCCCCGAGATGGAATGGCGGAACTGCTTCAAGAAAACGAACTTGCCCTCGTGCACGGGGATGACGACGACGGCGCCCGCGTTCCTGTTTTCGAGCCGCTCGTAAAACCCCGTGACGGCCGCGTCGTCTGCGGGGGCGGCCTTCTTGTCTGCGGGGGCGGCCTTCCTTTCGGCACGCCCCACGGGGTCGACGTAGAAGTCGTGGTATTCGCTGCTATATACCAGCCCCAGCTTCTTGTTGCTCACCTCCTCGTAGTGCGCAAGCTCGCCTTCGGTGAACTTGCCCTCCCAAGCACTCCGGCTCCTCTTTAGGCTCTTTGAGATGGTGGGAAACCACAGTTTTGCCGCATCCTCCCTGCTCTCGCGCACGTTTGTCGGGCTTGTCGGGCTTGCCGTCCCCGCGGTGTTTATATGGGTGCACGCGCTGCGAAAGGTCCTAAAAGCGTTCTTGCCGGCGACGACGACCTCCGCAATCGCCTCCGACAACGACACAAAATGCGGAATCCTCTTCGAGAGCCAGACGGTGATGTATTCCGAAACGAGCAAAAACAGCAAGGTCTCGAGCATCACCGTCACGATATCGGAAAACGGGATGCTCGAAGAGACCGCCTCTTCGAGGGCGCCCGTGGAAAAATCGAGGCACACCGCGATGAAGAGGCAAAGCAACAGCAAGAGGATCCTCGAGAAAAAGCCGCCGAACAGGTTTTTGCGGTGCCGCTTCTTCGCCTCGGCAAAGCCCCGCTCGTAGGTCTCCACCGAGACGTGCTCCTTGTTCTGGAAATCGCCCTTGTGCTTTTTGTGGGAGAGCCTGGAGGCTGCCACCGCGCCGGCAAGGTCGGGAAACGCAATCGCGCCCGGATCTGCGGCCTTGTAGCTTTTCTCGTCTCTTGAAGCGCGCGCTTTTCGGGCGTCGTCTTTTTCAAACTGCGCAAGCTCGTCGGCAAACCTTGCCGTGAAATCTTGCAGAAAGTCCTCGCCGGGGGCGTCTTTCTTGCCGTCCGGGCAGCCGTAGTGCAAAGAAATTCCGAAAATCGAGCGCTCGCTTGCATAGTTGTAGCACAGGTCGACCATTAGCTTTATCTTGCAGGCGGTCTCTTCGCTGCAGCCTTGGGCGACAAGCTCGTCGATGTCGCTTTCGTAGGCAGAGCGGGTGTTGTCGCCTTCGATATAAGCGGGAAGCGACGCCAGGGCATTGACTGCGGGGTCGATATTGTTTTCCACGACGAATTTCAGCAGCGCGCGCATCTTGAAGGCGTCGTCTATCTCAGCCTTGGGCGGAAGGTAGATGTCGGGGATGATGCTGATCCGCAGCACGAAGCGGACCAGCCAGTAGATCATGTCGATTTTCTCATGCAGCGACGCCAGCGACTCTTTCGGCAGGTTCCCGCCGGATTTTTTGCGCGCCTTCTCGCCGGTGTCGTAAAACAGGCCTCTCAGCTCGTCGGCCGGCACGTCGTCTTTCTTGAAATAGGCCAGCTCCGACAAATCGCAGGTCTCCAGGGAGCGCTTGATCAGGGCGCACAATTTGGGCTGGGAGCTTTTCATGGGCCAAGCGGAATACACGAACGAATCGGAGTCGAGCTTGTCGATGAGGAACTGGACGATGGTCCTCGTCGTAGCGAACTGCGATATCTTCAACGCGCCGTTTTGGAACAGCCGGACGAGATTTTCAAACGTCTCGCCGGCCTCTTCACGACGCGCTTTGTTCATGAGCTCGTAAAACAGCGCAGAATCGGCGATTTGGTTGAAGGTGAGCACAACCGTGTTGCCGTTCACGACAATCTCGTCGTAGAGGGCCTGCAGGCCGGCGTTGATCTGCATGGGCGAGGCCCGCACGGAATCGAGCTCGAAAAGATAAACCAGTTTGTTTGCGGCGCGTGTCACATGTGCTCCTTTAGGCGAAGGCGCGAAAAAAGTGCACGGTGAAGGATAGCGCGATGTGGGCGGCGATGCGCAAGGCAAGGTGTCTACACGGGCTTCTTGACGCGCGCAGCGCGCGTGCTACCATATGCGCTCCTGTGATTGGGCGACCTACTGGAAGCAAACTAGTTCGGAGGTCGTACATATGAACATGCTGAACCGCAGAACTTTTGTGGGCGCAGCAGCCGTCGCCGGCATCGCGATTGCCTCGCGGCCAAGCGATGCGTTTGGCGTGACTTCTGCCGAGAAAAAGGCCGAGGCGCAGGCGGCGAAGGAAAAACTCGACTCGCTCAACTCGGAGTTCGAGGCCGCCGTCGACGACTACAACAGGGCGCAGATGACCTACGAGTCGGCCACCGCCGAAGTCGAGGAATGCCAGAAAAAAATCGACAGCACCCAGGCAAAGATCGACGGCCTGCAGGGCAAACTGAGCACGCGCGCCACGAGCATGTATCGCAACGGCTCCATGAGCTATCTGGACGTGCTGCTGGGCACGGCGTCGTTTGCCGACTTCGCCACCGTCTGGGACACGTTGAACAACCTCAACGAAGACGATGCGGATCTCGTCGCCAGCAACAAGAGCGCGCGCGCCGAGTTGGAGGCCACGAAGCAGACGCTCGACGACAAGCAGGCCGAGGCCGAGCAGGCGCTTGCCGACGCGAAATCGTACAAGGCCACAATCGAACAGAAAAAAAGCGAGTACGACGCGCTCTACAACAGCTTAAACGAGGAGTATCGCCAGCTCGTCGCCCAAGAAGAGGAGGCGCGCAGACAAGAAGAGGCGCGGGCGGCCGCGGCCTACACGCCGGCCGTCACGTCCGTCAGCTCGAGTTCTTCTTCGTCGAGCTCGTCGGGTTCGTCGGGCAGCTCGCAATCCGGGGGCACGCAGTCCTACAGCGGCAACGCCGCCGTCGATCGCGCGTACTCGTGCCTTGGCCTGCCGTATGTGTGGGGCGGCGTGGGGCCTAACGGCTACGATTGCTCGGGGCTGGTCGGATACGCCTTGCATGGCGACCACAAACGCCACTACCTCGCGCAGGACTTCGCCTCGCTGCCCACGGCGAGCAACCCGCAACCGGGCGACGTGGTCTCGTGCAGCAGCCACCACTGCGGCCTCTACATCGGCAACGGGCAGATGATCGAGGCGCCGCACACGGGCGCCGTCGTGAAGATCTCGGCAGTGCGCGGGCGCGTCGTGCGGATGTAGCGCAGCCTCGAAAGGCGCGAAACCCCCTTAAAAGCGCAGGGCACAGGTCCAGCGGCCGCCGCTGCCCTCGCACACCACGGCACCCGAGTGCGGGGCGTGGATGTAGTTGGTGCCGCCGGTGGAGATGGCCACGTGGCCGGAGCGCCACAGGATGTCGCCCGGGGCGGCGTCCTCAGGGTTCAAGATGGCCTTGGCACAGTTTTTCTGCGACACGTCGTAGTGAGGCAGCGAAATGCCAATTTGCGCATAGCACCACATGGTCAGACCCGAGCAGTCGAACTGGTCCGGGCCGGAGGCGCCCCACACGTACGGGCAGCCGATGCGCGAGTACGCGTAGTCCACGACGCTGCCGTTTGTGGGGATGGAGCTGGAGGAAGCGTACCCGCCGCCGCTAGAAGAAGACGACGAGCCAGACGACGAGGACCCAGAGCTGCTCGAGCCGGACGAGGAGGAGCTTTCCTGGGTGACCGTCGGGGTGTAGGCGGCAGCCGCTGCGGCTGCGGCGCGGTCGCGTTCGGCCTGCTCTTGCTCCAAGAGCTGCTGGTACTCGGAGGAGAGACTGTCGTAGAGGTTGGTGTACTCGCTTTGCTTTTGCTCGACCGTGGCCTTGTAGCTGTTCGCCTCGGCGACGGCGGTCTTTGCCGCCTGTTGGTTGGCCGCGAGCTCTTCTTGCGTGTTCTCGAGCTCTTGCTTGGCCGCCTTGGCCTGCGAGACCAGATCCGCGTCGTTTTCGTTGAGGTTGTTCAGCGTGTCCCAAACGGTGGCAAAGTCGGCAAACGACGCCGTGCCCAGCAGCACGTCCAGATAGCTCATGGAGCCGTTGCGATACATGCTCGTGGCGCGCGTCTCTAGGCGCCCCTGCAAACCGCCAATCTTTTCCTGCGCAGCAGAAATCTTCTCCTCGCACTCCTCGACGGCGTTCGTCGCGTTGTTGTAGTCGTCTTGCGCCTTGTTGTACTGTTGGACAGCGGTCTCGAACTCGCTGTTGATGGATTCGAGTTGCGAGGCGACCTGTTGCACCTCCGCCTGCTTCTCCGCCGAGGTGATGGCGTGCGCCTGCTGCGGCGCGAGCGCGAAAGCGGCTCCGGCGACAACGGCTGCGGCTTTGGTGAAAGACCTGCGATCAAGTTCGAGCGGCATGTTGAAAACCTCCGCATGTGTTCGTCGTGCTCTTCATACGAGAGTCCATAGTACACCCGATTGCAGGCGCGCCCGAAAATTTCAGACTTTTCGCCCACATCCCCTTCACATTTGAACGCGAAAACGGGGCGGGGTAAAGCGCCGCCATGTCAGGATGCCAGCGCGGCGCAGCCCTCGCCAGCGGCCCCGCAAAAAGGCGAAAACTCAACGCGAGAAGGCGTTGCAGAAGGCATCGAGCACGAGCACGGCCAGATGCTGCTGCCATTGCTCCGCGCTCACCTGCGCCAGGCTGTCCGCAGGCGGCAGCAACTCGACGACCAGGCGCCGCTCGCCGGCACCCGCCAGCTCGAGGGCCGTCGCGAGCCTCTTCGAAAACGAGTAGTCCGCCGAGACCGCCACCATGGGCACGCCTTCTTGCGTCGAGGCTCCGGGCGAGGCCACCCCCACGAGCAGCATGCTAGCATGCGGCACGCCGTCCAGCTCGTCTGCGCACATCACGCGGGCGGTCGGGGTGGTCGCGCGCGCTAGGTTTGCGATGCGGGCGGCAACGGCGCGCCCCGCCTCGTCGAGGCCGTAGAAGCACGCCTCCATGTCCTGCAGCGCCTCGAACGCCCGGGCAAGACCCATATAGGCCCTGTCGGCGGGCACATCCTCGGCCGCCTGCTTGTCGGCCCACGCATGGCGCAGGCGCTCGATGGCGTCATAGGTGCTCGCGCCCGCGATGCCGTCGTCTATGATGCCCGCGGAAGCCTGGAACTCGCGCAGCGCCCGCTCCGTGTGCGGCCCGAATATGCCGTCGGGGTCGCCCGTGACGAAGCCGAGCACGTCGAGTATGTCCTGCAGGGAGCGCACGTCCTGGCCATGGAAATAGGGCATGCGCAAATAGAGCATGCGGTCTCCCAGCGCAAAGGTGGCGTCCACGAGGGCGTTCCACGTGGCCTCGTCCACCTCGTCGCCTGCGGGCAGCCCCTCACTTTGGCGAAACGCCTCGACGGCCGCGCGGGTCTTGTCGCCGAACACGGAGTCCACTTGCAGCTCGTATCCGAGCATGCGCAGGCGCCGCTGCACATCGTAGACGGCAGAACCCGTGCTGCCCGTGCGGATGGTGTCCATGGCGGCCGCCTACCTGAGCCTGCTGACGAAAAAGTCGCCCATGGCCAACAACAGCTTGCGCGCGGTCGAGGGCGGCAGAGCCTCTTCGAGGTCGCATTGGTGCTTGTGCGCCAGCTCGATGGCGTAGGCGCGCGCATAGTCGATGGAGCCCGCCTCCTGCATGATCTGCACCGCGCGCTCCAGCACCGCAGGCTCGCTTTGGGCCGTCGAGAGTATATCGAGCAGCTCGTCGCGTTCGGCAGTCGGCGCATGCTCGAGCGCGTGCACGGCGATGATGGTGCGCTTTCCCTCGGTGATGTCGCTGCGGAAGTCCTTTTCCGCAGCCTCCTTCGATCCCACGAGGTTGAGCAGGTCGTCTTGAATTTGGAAGGCCAGCCCGGTCGACATGCCGTAGGCGCGCAGAGCCTCGATTTGCTCCTCGCTGCCGCCGCCGATGATGGCACCCACGGCCAGCGGGACGCCCCCCGAGTAGAAGGCCGTCTTGTGCTCGGCCATAACCACGTAGTCGTCGACCGTGATGTCGAAGCGCTTGTCGCGTGCCCAGCCGATGTCGAGCGCCTGGCCTTCGATGGTGCGCGTCGTCATGTCCACGAGCTCTTTGAGCACGCGCAGCTTCACCGCGTCGCTCAGGCTTTTATCGTCTACCACGGCGCCCGTGACCAGCGACAACGCAAGATCGCCCGCGTTGATGGCCAGCCCCTCGCCCTCCTGTATGTGCAGGCAGGGCTTGCCGCGGCGCAGCATCGAATCGTCGGCGATGTCGTCGTGGATGAGCGCCGCCGTGTGGAAGTGCTCAATCGCGGCGGCGGCCGCCAGCGCCTGTTCCTCGTCGCCGCCCACCGCCTGACAGGCGAGCAGGCAGATGAGAGGACGGTGGCGCTTGCCCCCGTTTGCCGCATAGCGTGCCAGCGGCTCGTAGAGATAGCGGTTCATGTCCGGGTGCGTGCCCTCGGAAAAATAGCTCGCCATGACCTCGCCGACGCGGGACGTCTTGGAGTTCAGGTATTTCTCAAAAATGGAAAGTGCCATGCTATATCTGCTTGTTGCGACCCCCGATGTTGCTCTGGTAGCGGACGAAGCTCTCGGCGCGGACGCTGTCCACGTCGATGCCGAAGTTCGGATCGTCTTCGTCTTCGTCCTCGCTCACACGAGCGTCGAATACGCGCTTTCCGTTGCAGACGACGCGCTCGACGAACAGCGCATCTTCCTTGTCGTCTTGCGCGGTGAAATACATCTTGAACGGCACACGCAGCTCGCCTTCCGCGACGTAGTAGCCCTTCTCGTGCTTCACCTTCCAGTCGATGCTCTGGACGCTCTTCTCGAAGTGGAAGCCCTCCGCAGCGTCGGTCATGTGCTGCTTTAAGTCCAACGAGGCAAACGCCGCCACCCGATAGTCAGGAATCCCGTGCCTTTCTTCTTTACCCATGGTTGCACCCCTCCTTGCAAGCAAAAAACCTACTTGAGACGCCCCCCATTGTACGGCACCGGGGCGCTGGCGCGGGGTGCAAGTTTCCCAAAGGGGAAAGGGGGAGTTGGTAGGGGTGGAGGTGGTGGTAGGGGTGGAGGGGTTCGAGGCGCCTGCTCGCGCCCTGCGGGCGCTGCGCATCGCCGCAGGCCTCGCGCGCGGGCGCGCGCCTCGGCCCGCGACAGCCCACCGGGCTGTCGCGCCATCGCAGGGTTCGAACCCTGCATCGTTTTTGAAAGTGGTAGGGGTGGAGGGGTTCGAGGCGCCTGCTCGCGCCCTGCGGGCGCTGCGCATCGCCGCAGGCCTCGCGCGCGGGCGCGCGCCTCGGCCCGCGACAGCCCACCGGGCTGTCGCGCCATCGCAGGGTTCGAACCCTGCATCGTTTTTGAAAGTGGTAGGGGTGGAGGGGTTCGAGGCGCCTGCTCGCGCCCTGCGGGCGCTGCGCATCGCCGCAGGCCTCGCGCGCGGGCGCGCGCCTCGGCCCGCGACAGCCCACCGGGCTGTCGCGCCATCGCAGGGTTCGAACCCTGCATCGTTTTTGAAAGTGGTAGGGGTGGAGGGGTTCGAACCCTCATGCCTTGCGGCGGCGGATTTTAAGTCCGCTGCGTCTGCCGATTCCGCCACACCCCCGTGCCATATGCCGCACGTCCGTCTCGCATGTCGTGCGTCCTGTTGTGCGCCTTGCGGCACCGCGCGCCCGTCTCACGCGCCGCGCCGGACAGCGCGCTAGACGTGCACAAAGAAAAACGCGTCTAGGATATCGTAATACCACGTGCTGGGCGCGTGTATCCGGTCGAGATCCACCTGGTCGGGCAACTGCGTGTTCCTGTCCGTCGAGCTGCCACCGTTGGTGATGACGACGCCTTCCTCGCCCTCGCGCACGTACCCGCCGTCCTTGCGCGCCTGGTCTTCGATGCCCTCGTCGGTCTGGAGATAGTCGTTTTGCCGCTGAATCTCGGCGTTGCGCGCCTCTATCGCCGCAAGTTGCGCAGCGCTGCGCTGGTCGGTGCGCACGGACTCGTAATAGGTGCGGCCGGCCGGATACAAAAGCCCCACGCACACGAGCACGACGACGATGGACCCGACGACGACAAAGCGCCTGCGCGTCGGGTCCTTTTTCTCCTTCTTTTCCTTTTCGGCCTTCTTCTCCTTCTTGCCCCGCTTTTTCTCGCGCGGCTTCTTGCCCTTGCGCCCATGCGGCTTGCGCGCGCCGGCATCCTTTTCCGTGGCGTCGGCGCCGCCTTTCCTCGCGGCCTCCTTCGCCCCCTCCTTCGCAGCCTCCTTCAGGTCCTGCGAGGGCTTGGGCCTCTTGCTCGGTTTTCTCGTCGCCGCCGCCACCTGCGCTTCGCCCCAGCGTTCGCCTTACGCGTCGATGCTGTAAAACGCGTCAGCGCCGGCATAGTGCGCAAACGGGCCCATCTCTTCCTCGATGCGGATGAGCTGGTTGTACTTCGCGACGCGATCCGTGCGGCACGGGGCGCCGGTCTTAATCTGGCCGGCGTTCACTGCCACGGACAAATCCGCGATGGTCGTGTCTTCGGTCTCGCCAGAGCGGTGGCTGACCACGCAGGTGTAACCGTGAGTTTTGGCCAGCTCGATCGTGTCGAGTGTCTCGGTCAGGCTGCCGATCTGGTTCACCTTGATGAGGATAGCGTTGGCCACGCCCATGTCGATGCCCTTTTGCAGGCGCGCGGCGTTCGTGACAAACAGGTCGTCGCCCACGAGCTGCACACGGTCCCCGATGCGCTCGGTGAGCATCTTCCAACCGTCCCAGTCCTCTTCGGCCATGCCGTCTTCGAGCGAGACGATGGGGTACTTGTCCACCAACTGCTCCCAATAGTCCACCATCTGCTCGCTGGTGAAAGTCTTGCCCTCGCCGGCCAGCACGTAGACGCCCTTTTCCGCGTCGAAAAACTCGGTGGACGCGGGGTCCATGGCAAAGCGAATCTCCTCGCCCGGCGCATGCCCCGCCTTCTCGCAGGCCTCGACGAGCAGCTGCAGAGGCTCCTCGTTGCTGGAGAGGTTCGGCGCGAAACCGCCCTCGTCGCCCACACCCGTCGAATAGCCCTTCTCCTTGATGACGCCCTTCAGCGTGTGGTAGATCTCGGCGCACCAGCGCAGCGCCTCCTTGAAGCTGGACGCGCCCACGGGCATGATCATGAACTCCTGGAAGTCCACGTTGTTGTCGGCGTGCGCGCCGCCGTTCAAGACGTTCATCATGGGCGTGGGCAGCAAGTGCGCGTTCGCTCCGCCGATGTAGCTGTACAGCGTCAGCTCGCAGCTCTCGGCTGCCGCCTTGGCCACGGCCAGCGAGGTGCCCAAAATAGCATTCGCGCCCAGCTTGGCCTTGTTGTCCGTGCCATCAAGTGCCAGCAACTCGGCGTCTATCTCGCGCTGGTCGCAGGCGTCCAGCCCGACCATGGCATCGGCAATCTCCTCGTTCACGTGCGCCACCGCGCGCTCGACGCCCTTGCCACAGTAGCGGTCCTCGTCGCCGTCGCGCAGCTCCACGGCCTCGAACTGGCCGGTGGAGGCGCCGGAGGGCACCGTCGCGCGGCCGAAAGCGCCGTCGTCGAGCACAACCTCGACCTCCACCGTCGGGTTGCCGCGCGAATCGAGGACCTCGCGGCCGTACACGTCCACAATCTGGCTCATAGCTGTCGCCTTTCCGCCGGGGCATGTCGGGCGCCTCGCACGCCGCGCTGCAACCCACATGCCTTTTACCGTATACAAACAGGCGCACCCGCAAGCGCTAGCAAGCGGGCGCGCCGTCGTGCCGAAACCCGAAAGCCGTCAGACCTTCAGATAGCGCCTCATCGCGATGGCCGAACCCAGCATGCCGATGAGGATGCCGCCGACGATGAGGACAAGATAGATCATGCCGTAGGCGCCGTCTTCGACGGTGAGCGGCAGGAACTGGACGAAGTTCTCCAAGCTGGGCATCGCAAAGACGCGGATGCACGCAATCGCGATGATGGCAAAGATTGCGCCCACCAAGGCCTGCAGCGCGCCCTCCATAAGAAACGGCCCGCGGATAAAGCCGTTGGACGCGCCCACAAGCCGCATGATTGAAATCTCGCGGCGGCGCGCCAGGATGGCCAGGCGAATTGTGTTGTTCAAGAACACGAGCGAGATGAAGATGAGCAAGATGACCGCGACGGCGCACCCGTAGCGCACGAGGTTCGTGACCTTGAACAGCTTCGCGACCGTGTCCTGGCCGTACTTCACCGAATCCGACGGGTCGTTGGCGTTGTCGGCGATGGACTTGAAGGTCTCGTTGGCAAGCACCTTGTCCACGGTCTGCTGCACCTTCTGCGTGTTGCGCAAGGTGAGCACGTAGGTGCGCGGCAACGGGTTGCCGTCGAGCTGGTTGACGATGTCGGGGTTGTTCGTCGTCTGTGCCTGGAAGTCCTTCAGCACGGCATCCTTGTCTTTAAACTCGACGTCGGCGACGTTGCCCTCGTCGGATTTCAGCGAGTTCAAGTACGTGGTGAACTGCTGGATCTGCTCGTCGGAAGCGTCGTCGGAGATGTAGAGGCGCACGCTGATCTCGTTTTCGAACGAGGTGGCGACGTTGCCGATCATGATCGACATCATGATGGCCAAGCCGACCATGAGCAGTGCGAGGAAAATCGTGACTATGCCACCGATGGTCGTGCCGAGGTTGCGGCGCGAGCTGACGATGGACTCTTTGAGGAAATAGAGAATCTTAGACATCGTAGCCGTAGACCCCCTTCTTCTGATCGCGCACGAGCACGCCGTTTTCCAAGGCGAGCACGCGCCGGCGCATCTGGTCGACCATCTCGCGGTCGTGCGTGGCCACGAGCACCGTGGTGCCCGTGCGGTTGATGCGCTCGAGCAAGCGCATGATGCCGAGCGAGGTCTGCGGGTCGAGGTTGCCCGTGGGCTCGTCGCAAATGAGCAGCGGCGGGCGGTTCACGATGGAACGCGCGATGGAGACGCGCTGCTGCTCGCCGCCAGAGAGCTGGTCGGGCAGCTTGTCCATCTTCTCCTCCAGACCCACGAGGCGCAGCGCCTCAGGCACCTGCGTTTGGATGACGTGGCGGGACTTGCCGATGACCTCCAACGCGAAGGCGACGTTTTCAAAAGCCGTCTTGTTGGGGAGCAGCTTGAAGTCCTGGAACACGCAGCCGACGTTGCGGCGCAGATAGGGAATGCGCCAGTTGCGGATGGTGCGCAGGTTCTCGCCCGCGACAATCAGCTCGCCAGAAGTGGGCACAATCTCGCGGTTGAGCATGCGGATGAAGGTGGATTTGCCCGAGCCGGAATGCCCGACAAGGAACAAAAACTCGCCCGCGCGTATGTCGAGGGTGAGGTCTGCGAGAGCCGGGCGCTTGGGCTGAGCCGGGTAGACCTTGGTGACGTGGCGCAGCGAGATGACGACAGGACCCAGCTTGCGGCCTTGCGTGTCCTGGGCGGCCAGATCCGCGTACGAGCCGGTCGCCTCCGTAGCAGGTGCCATGTCGCCCATGCCCGCCTGCTGGCGCTGGGCCGCGCTTTGCTGGCGCGCCGCCGCAGCTCGGGCCTTTTCGGCGAAAGTGGTCCGCCCGGCTTGCTGGGCGGCACCGCGCGCCGGCGCCCGTCCGGGTTGCGCGGCATGCCTGCCGTGCGCCCCTTGCTGTTGTTTTCCGAATATCGCCACTCGCTCACCTCGATCGGTTGATGCGTTTTCTGTCTGACCAATGCGTCATTGTATCAAAGGCCAGATTTCTTTCTCTGAATCGCGTTGCGCGCCTTGGCGGCGATGCCGGCCGCGTCCAGCCCGTACTCGCGCAAAAGCTCGTCTGGCTCGCCGCTCGTGCCGAACGCGTCGCGCACGCCCACGCGCTCGAGCGGGACGGGATGGTTCTCGCCCACGATGTCGGCCACCGCCGAGCCCAGGCCGCCCACCGTCGAGTGCTCCTCGCAGGTAACAACGCAGCCGGTCTTGGCCACGCTGGCCAGCAAGGTGTCCTTGTCGAAGGGCTTGACGCTGAACACGTCGATGACCTCGGCATCGATGCCGTCTGCCACGAGAAGCTCCGCCGCGCCGAGCGCCTGGTCGACCTCGACGCCGCCGGCCACGAGCGTGACATCGGCGCCAGTGCGCAGCACCTGCGAGCGCCCCAGCTCGAAAACGTCGTCCGGCCCATAGACCTGCGGCACCTTCGCGCGGCCGAGGCGAATGTAGAAAGGGCCAGGGGTGGTAGCCGCGATGCGTATGGCGCGCTTTGCCGACCAATAGTCGGCCGGCACGAGCACGTTCATGCCGGGCAGGCCGCGCATGAGGCTCACGTCCTCGAGCATCTGGTGGCTGCCGCCGTCCGGCCCTACCGTGACCCCGGAGTGTGTGGGCGCGACCTTCACGTCGAGGCCCGCGTAGCACACCGTGTTGCGTATCTGGTCGTAGCAGCGCCCCGTGCCGAAGGCCGCGAAGCTGCCCGTGAACACCGTCTTGCCCGCAAGCGCAAGCCCGGCCGCCACGTCGATCATGTTCTGCTCGGCGATGCCGACGTTCACAAGGCGCTCGGGATGGGCTGCTCCGAGCTTTGCCGTGGTGGTCGAACCAGAAAGATCTGCCTCGACGGCCATGATGTCGAGGCCTTCCGCGACCAGCTCGACCAGGGTCTCGCCGTAGCCCGCGCGCGTCGCCTGCGCCGGCCGGCCATTCTGTGCCGCCATGGCTACTCCTCCCCCTCAAGCTCGGCGAGCGCTTCGGCCGCCTGCTCGGCATTCGGCGCCTTGCCGTGCCAGCCCGCCTGGTTTTCCATGAACGACACACCTTTGCCCTTCACCGTGTGCGCAACGATGACGACGGGTTTTCCCTTGCCCCGCAACGCGCAGGCGGCAGACAGGGCGCGCAGCACGCCGGCCGCGTCGTTGCCGTCTTCGACCTCGATGGTCTGCCAGCCAAACGCCGCGAACTTCGCCACGATGTCGTCTAGGCCGCCCACCGCATAGACGTCGCCGTCTATCTGCAGCGAGTTGTGGTCCACGATGGCGACGAGATTGTCCAGCCCGTAATGCGCGGCAAACATCGCCGCCTCCCAGACCTGGCCTTCTTCTATCTCGCCGTCGCCCATGAGGGTGAAGACGCGCGGCGGCAGCACGTGCTCGCCTTGTTCGTGCGCCCCGAGGCGCAGCCCCAGCGCAAGCCCGCAGCATATGGACAGCCCCTGTCCGAGCGAGCCCGTAGAGACCTCGACGCCCGGCAGCTTCTTGCTGTCGGGATGGCCTTGCAGGCGGGAGTGCAGCTTGCGCAGGGTGGCCAGCTCGTCTTTGGGGAAGTAGCCGGCTTCGGCCAGCGCCGCGTAGAGCACGGGCGCGGCATGCCCCTTCGACAAGATGAAGCGGTCGCGCAGGGGGTCGTGTGCATCGTCTGCGCTGTGGCGCATCACGCCGCCAAAATAGAGGGCGGCGACGATTTCTGCGGCGGAAAGGGATCCGCCTGGGTGCCCGCTGCCCGCGGCGGCGAGCATCTTCACGATGTCGACGCGCATCGCATGCGCAGCGGTCTCGACATTCGCGATGTCTTTTGCTTCCATGTCGGCTCCGCAAGCCCTCTCTCTTCGACAGCCATGGCACGCGCATGCGTCCAACTCGCGTGTCAAATCCGTGCGTCCCATTGTACGCATGCAGACATGCGCGGGCGGGCGGGCATCGCTAGCTTTCAGATACTCTCCACCTGTGATAGCCGACGACAAAAGCGTCCAGGTCGCCGCCGAGCACCGCGTCGGTGTTGCCCGTCTCCACGCCGCTGCGCAGGTCCTTCACCATCTGGTAGGGGTAGAGCACGTAGTTGCGTATCTGGCTGCCCCACGATATGTCGCCGTCGTTGCGTAGCTCGTCGAGGGCCTCGGCGCGCTTTTGACGCTCCATCTCGTAGAGCTTGGCGCGCAAGATGCCCATGGCCGTAGCCTTGTTTTGCAGCTGGCTGCGCTCGTTTTGGCAGGTGACGACCGTGCCCGTGGGCAGGTGGGTGATGCGCACGGCCGAATCTGTCGTGTTCACCCCTTGGCCGCCGTGGCCGGAGGAGTGGTAGACGTCGATGCGCAGGTCCTTCTCGTCGATCTCCAGCTCGACTTCCTCGCCCACGACGGGCAGCACCTCGACGCCGGCAAAGGTGGTCTGGCGGCGCGCCTTGGCGTCGGTGGGGCTGATGCGCACGAGGCGATGCGTGCCCTGCTCGCTTTTCAGCATGCCGTAGGCGTTGTGGCCTTCCACGGTGAAGGTGGCGCGGTCCAAGCCGATGGCCTCGCCGTCCACCACGTCGTTGACCGTGACCTTCCAGCCGCGCCGCTCGCAGTAGCGCTGGTACATCTCGAAGAGCATGCGCGTCCAGTCCTGGGCCTCCAGGCCGCCTTGGCCCGGGTTGATGGACACGATGCAGTCGCCGTGGTCGTACTCGTCGGAAAACCACGAGGACAGCTCCAGCTCGTCGGCCAAAAGACGCAGGCGGTCCAGCGCTTCTTTGGCCTCGGCCTGCATCTCGTCGTCGTCGTCGGCCACGGCCAGCTCGTTGGCCGCCTCGGCGTCGTCGAGGGCCGCCACGCAAGAATCGTAGGCCTCGATGTCGCCGCGCAAATCCGAGATGGCGCGCATGTGTGCACGAGCCGTCTCGGCGTCGTCCCAAAACCCGGGCGCCGCGGCCTCCTCTTCGAGCGCGGCCACTTTCTCGCGCCCCTCGTCGATGTGCAGGTAGGAGCGTATCTTGCCGACGCGCTCGCGCAGCGCCTTCAGTTCCGGGGCGTAGTTTTCCGCCATCTTCGCCGCCTTCGCGCCCTAGCCGCGCTTGCCGTGGCAGTTCTTGAACTTCTTGCCGCTGCCGCAAGGACACGGCTCGTTGCGCCCGACGTCGGCAAAGGGGTCGTTTTTGTCCTTTACCACCGTCGCGGTTCTGCCCTGTCCGGGCTTCGGTGCCGCGCCCACGCTGTCAGCGGCGCGTGCGGCGCTCGCGGTGCCCGACATGCTCATGGTCACGCCGGAGCTTGCCGCTCTCGCTCTCAAGTTGTCGGCGGGGATGTTCTCGTCGGGCTGCGAGTACGACACGCTCGACAACGCCTCGGCATCGGCCGCCTCCTCGGGCGCGGCCGCCTCCTCTTGCACCTGCACGTCGATCTTCAGGCGCAAGATGGTGCGCAGGAAATCCTCGTAGATCGTCGCCACGAGAGCGCCGAACATGTTGAAGGCCTCTTCCTTGTACTCCGTCAGCGGGTCGCGCTGGCCGATGGCGCGCAGCCCGATGCCGGCGCGCATGTAGTCCATCTCGGAGAGGTGCGCCATCCAGCGCGTATCGATGACGCGCAGCATGACCTGGTTTTCCACCTGGTTAAACACCTCTGCGGGCGCTTGCTCTTTTTTCTGCTCGTAAATCTCTGTCAGCTTGTCGACGAGCAGCTCTTCAAGCCGAGCTGCGTCTTCGCCGTGCTCCCAGGCGCCGAGGTTTTCTGGGATGCCCGTCAGCTCCTTGTACCAGGCGTTCAGCCCCTCCACGTCCCATTCGTCGTAGACGGCGTGCGCGGGGCAGAAATCGGCCACCGCATCGCCTGCCGTACGCTCGATCAGCTCGGGCACGCGCTCGGCGTAGCTCTTGCCGTCGAGTATGGAGTTGCGCTCGGCGTAGATGGTCTTGCGCTGCTGGTTCATCACATCGTCGTATTCCAAGACGTGCTTGCGCGAACTGGCGTGCAGCGCCTCGACCTGGCGTTGCGCGCTCTCGATGCCCTTCGTGACCATCTTGGCCTGGAGGGGCATGTCGTCGTCTATCTTCATGCGCTGCATCGCGCCGTCTATGCGATCCATGCGGTCGCCGCCGAACAGACGCATGAGGTCGTCTTCGAGCGAGAGGTAAAACTGCGACGAGCCGGGGTCGCCCTGGCGGCCGGCGCGGCCTCGCAGCTGATTGTCGATGCGGCGCGACTCGTGGCGCTCGGTGCCTATGACGGCCAGCCCGCCCGCCGCGCGCACAATCTCGGCCTCTTTTTCGCAGGTGGCCTTCGCCTCGGCCTTCGCCTCCTCGATCTGGGCCTCGTCGGCCTCGTCGGGCTCGATGCCCTTTTGCACGAGTATGTCGCCCCACAGCTCGTCGGGGTTGCCGCCGAGCAAGATGTCGGTGCCGCGGCCTGCCATGTTTGTGGCGATGGTGACGGCCCCGGCGCGACCTGCCTGCGCGATGATGTGCGCCTCTTGCTCGTGGTGCTTGGCGTTCAGCACGTTGTGTTTGATGCCGCGCCTGGACAGCAGTGCGGAGAGCTTCTCGGAGTTCTCGATGGACACGGTGCCCACAAGACAGGGCTGCTGGCGGGCGTGGCGCTCTTCAACGTCGTCGGCCACGGCGTTGTATTTCGCCTGCTCGGTGCGGTACACCAAGTCGGGCATCTCCTCGCGGATGACCGGTTTGTTCGACGGGATGACCTCGACTTCCAGCTTGTAGGTGTCGCGAAACTCCGCGTCCTCGGTCTTGGCCGTGCCTGTCATGCCCGAGAGCTTGTCGTAGAGGCGGAAGAAGTTTTGCAGGGTGATGGTGGCAAGCGTCTGGTTCTCCTCGCGCACCAGCACGCCTTCCTTGGCCTCGATGGCCTGGTGCAAGCCCTCGGAGTAGCGCCTGCCCTCCATGATGCGGCCGGTGAACTCGTCGACAATCTTCACCTCGCCGTCCACGACCACGTAGTCCTTGTCGCGGTGGAAGAGAAACTGCGCGCGCAGCGCCTGCTGCAGGTGGTTGGAGCACTGGCCGGAGAGGTCGGCGTAGATGTCGTCAATGCCCGTGAGGGTCTCGACACGCTCTAGGCCCTGTTCGGTGGCCGAGATGGTGCGCTTGCCCTCGTCCATCTCGAAGTCGGCGTCTTTTTTCAGCTGCTTGACCGCGCGAGCAAAGCTGCGGTAGGTGTCGGTCGCCTGCGTACCCGGCCCGGAGATGATCAGCGGCGTGCGGGCCTCGTCGATCAAGATGGAGTCGACCTCGTCGACGATGGCAAAAGCGTGTCCACGCTGCACGCGCGAGGCGGGGTTGCCCACCATATTGTCGCGCAGGTAGTCGAAGCCGAACTCGGAGTTCGTGCCATAGGTGACGTCGGCGGTGTAGGCGGTTTTGCGCGCGTCAGTCTTCAACCCGTTTTTGATCAGGCCGACCTCCATGCCGAGGAAGCGATAAATCTGGCCCATCCACTCGCTGTCGCGGCCGGCCAGATAGTCGTTGACAGTGACGATGTGCACGCCCGTGCCGGGGATGGCGTTGAGGTAGCCCGCCAGCGTGGAGACGAGCGTCTTGCCCTCGCCCGTCTTCATCTCGGCGATGCCGCCTTGGTTCAAGACCATGCCGCCGATGAGCTGCACGTCGAAATGCCGCAGGCCGATCGTGCGGCGCGAGGCCTCGCGCACCACGGCAAAGGCCTCGGGCAAAATCTCCTCCAGGGTTTCGCCGTTGCCGTAGCGCTCGCGGAATATGCCCGTCTTGGCCGCCAGCTCGCTATCGGAAAGCTTTTCTATCTCGTCTTCCAAGTAGTTGATCTCGCCGACGCGGCCCTCGAAAGCCTTGATCTTCTTGTTGGACCCCGCCGTGAGAAGCTTGGAGAAAATGCCCATGTTCGCCGTCTCCGTGTGTCGTCGCCTGATGTCGTCTAAAACCCGTCCACTCTAGCACAGGCAGGCAAGGCAGACGGCGGCGGCGCGGATGCGGCGGCGAGCCGTCATCTGCAGTGGCGGCGCACTCCATGCCAGTCCGTGCCCGCGCCTCACCCGTACGCCCGCGCTGCGGTGAAGCCGACGAGCGCGGGGTCTGCCGTCACGAGCCTGTCGTAGAGCGCCTGCACGTCCGCGCAGGGGTCCAGCCCCAGATCCTCGCGCAGGAAACTGCGGCACTGCTCGTAGCTGCGCACGGCAGAGGAGCGCTGGCCCACCTCGATCTGGGCGCGGATGAGTGCGTAGTAGACGTCCTCGCGGCGCGGTTGGGCCTCGTGAGCCTTGTGGGCAAACCACAGCGCGAGGCGCGCGTCCTTGCCCTCGATGGCCTTGAAGCTGGCCGCCACCATCGCGTCAACGAAGAGCTGCTGGTAATGCGCACGTTGCGCGTCGACGAAGTCGCTGTCGCGCTCGCTGGGCAAAAGTCCGCCCCGATAGACAGCCTCCACCTGCGAGTACGCGTCGAGCAGGTCCGGGCCTTCCCCGTGCCCCACCAATATCTCGCGCGTCAGGCGGTCAAACTCGCCTACGTCGCTTTTCACGAGCCGGCGGTCGATGTGGCAGAAATCCCCGCTGCGCTGCACGTAGGGGCCTTTGCCCAGCGCCCGGCGCATCGCGCTCCATGCGTTGTAGAAATTGTCCAAGGCCCGCGCGCGCTCGAAATCCGGCCACAGCTGGGCGAATATCTCCTGGCGCGTCACATCGCGGCCCAGGCGCAGCGCGAGCATGATGAAGAGCAGGCGCGGCTTTTTGCGCCACTGCGATTCGAGCACGAGGTCCTCGCCGACGGCCACTTCAAAGGCGCCGAACATGCGCACGTGCAGAAGCGGGACAGACTGCGCGGACGACACGGCGGCAAGACTCAGGTCTGCGCCAGAAGCGCCGACCGCCCCAGAGCCTGCAGCTGCGGGCGCCGAGGCGGCGCCTTTTGCAGCGTCGGCGCCTGTCAGCGTAAAAACCGGTTCCGGTATGTCGAAAACGCCGGTGCCAGCCACCCGCTTCACCATTTTCTCCTTCCACGGCACGTGCAACTCCGCGCCCGCGAGCGTGCCCGCGCGCGACAAGACCTTGTGCGCGCCTTCGAGCAAGACGAGGTCTCGCTTCGCAGCGCGCAGGCCGACCGCGCCGAAATAACCACCCTCCCACAAATCGCACACCAGCAGTGCCTCGGAGAGGTTGCACAGGCCGCGGCGGCGCATCCGCGGCAAGGCGGGAGCGCCGAGGCTCTGCAAGAGCATGCGTGCCTTCACGCTGTTCATGGATTGGAGGCAATGCAAGGAGAGGCGGTACCACAGCGAGTCGCCGAAACGCTGCTCGCCCGCCGTCAGCAGCGCCTCGAAGCTGCGCAGGCGCGACGGCTCCATCTCGCGGCACAGCTTGCCGCGCGCGCCGCTGCGCACGAAAGCAGACGGCCCGAACGCGGCGTCCAGCTCCTCGTCGGCACATTCGTCGACGACGGCGCAAAACACATCGGCAGCGCAGGCCGGCATCGCATCCGTGCCGTATTTGCCTCTGGCAAAAAGCGCAGGGCCTCCCCCGTCGAAAGCGACCAAGGCCAGGTAGGCGCATGCCGAGGCGAGCCTCTCGCTCGCGTCTCCTTCCTCGTCGGCGCCCGCGCCTTCCCCCTCGCCGGCGCCCTTTTGCAGCGCCGTCCGGGCGAAATAGGCCGCCTCGCGCGCGTCTCCTGCAAGCCCGGAAGCCCACGCGCGTAGTGCGAGCAGTGGCCGGCTGCCCTCGAGCAGGCGCGCGGGGCAGCGCTCGAAGAGCTTGTCGGCAAGCGCGCACTCCCCGCGGTCGAGCAGCTCCCAGCCTTCCTCTTCGAGCCACAAGCCACACTCCTCGTCGGAAAAGAAAACGTCGAGCGCAGCGCCTGCCCGCTCCACCTGCCCCGACGACATCAACAGCGAAAGCGCGCGTCCAGCAAACCCGCCCTCGCATCCCAGCAGTTCCTGCAAGACATGTGCCTGCTCGACGCAAGAACGCAGCACTTCCGGCGAGACGTCGGGCGCCTCAAAACAGCGCTGCGTCGCGTCAAGCCCTAAGAAGGCGTAGTCGTCGGCCAGCATCGCCTCGCACTCGCCGCGCATCCCCACCCCCAGCACGTCGAGGTCCTCGAAAGACCCGCGAGCCACAAGCAGCATGGCAAACACGCAGCGCAGGGTCTCAAGCGGGAGCTTTTCGCTGAAAAAGCCCGCCAGGCAGGCCTGCGCCGCGTCCGCGCTCTCGGAAAAGAAGACCGCCGGCACGCGTCCGAACAGGCGCTTTTCGGCGTTTCGCCACGTGTGCACGCGCAAAGAACCCGCCTCTGGGGTGCGCGCCGGGTGCAAGGCGTCGGACTCCGCGCGGTCCACGAGCAAATCGCCCGCCCGAAACAGCAGACGATCGGGTTGCAAAAAGCGCAGCACATCATGCGAGGGCAGGGTGGTGACGACAACTTCCACACGTGCGTAAAGCAGCGCGTCTATACCGTCGGAGAGCGTCTTTGCCCGCAGCTCGTCGAGGTAGGGGATGTCGTCGATGACGACCAGGGAACCCTCGCCTAAGGTTTGAGCCGCGCCGGCAGAAAGGATGCGCCCGCAGTCGAGCGCCTGCAAGAACTCCGGGGCGCGCGCGTCCACCCACACCAGCTTCTCGCGTGGAAAAAGGCGCGTGCCGTATTCGTGGGCAAGCATCGACTTGCCAAATCCGTGCGGCGCGGACAACAGGCGCAGCACACCTCTGTCCTGCAGCATCGCGGAGACGAGGCGGTTGCGGGGGACGTACTCGGCAAACATCGGCTCTTTATTTTCCATCGCCGCTCACCTCCCCGCCGCAAACGAGGAGAGAAACTGCGCGGGCAGGGACTCGGGCGCGTAGAGGGCGCACAGCACCGCCACGAGTATGGTGATGTCCACGCACACGAGGCATGCGGGGGCGAGCTTGCGTCGTAGCACCGCACCGCGGTACCCGTCCCGGGCACCCGCGCCCTTTTTCGACCGCGCCCGCGTTTCTCGAAAAACCCCGTCCTTTTGAGAAGCGCCGACGTTCGATTCCGCCAGACTTCCCCGAGTCCTTCCCCGTTTTCGCAGATGCCGCCTTCCGCCCGCGCCCTCGCCCTTGAAGAGGGCTTGGACGCCGTGAAGGCGCTCCATCACTTCCGGCGTTTCTGCGGGCTGTGGCGCCCGCGGCACATAGATGCACATATGTCTTCCCCGCTTCCCCCGAAGCCTCAATCACAACGGGGCAAGCCTAGGCAAAGACCCGGACGCGCACGGAGCGCAAACCGAAATCGTCTCGTGTGTTTTCGCTATCTCATGGGATGCGGAAAACACATTGGACAGGCGCAAGTTTATGCGCGGCGAAGAATACGCCTGTGGTATCATCCACAAGCGCAAGTATACAGAACATTTGTTCGGTTTACAAGCAAGAATTGCGCGCGGGCGCGCCCCTTCACAAAAGACTCAGCCGAAGGCGTCCATCATCACGAACTCGTAGAGGTATTCCTCGGGGTCGCCGATGTCGACGATGGTCGCAAGCTTCACCCCCAAAGCCTCGGCCAGGCGCGTGCTCACCTCCAAGCTGGGAGAGCACATCCCGCGCTCTATTTTGCTCACGTACTGCGGCGAGATGCCCGCCCGCTCGGCGGCCTGCTCCTGGGTGAGTTTTTTGAGTTTGCGGTGCCGCCGAAAGCTGACGGCGTAGCATTTCGATGTGGCCTCCAGCGTGTCCACGCACCGACCTCCCATTGTGTTTTCCATCAATGGGCGCATTTTCAACATATAGGTGTTGAACTGCCACATACGATAGGCCGAATATCAACGGCTCGTGGTTTTTCAAACTATCGGCGTGATATTTAGGCTGATGTCCACGCGAAACCCGTTGCGCTCTATGGTGACGTCGGTTCCGTCGCGCCCAACGCCGCACGTGCCCTCGCCGCGCCGAGAGATTGCGCTCGCCCCGCCGCCGCGCGCACCCGCCAGCGCTTCGCCATGTCCGTCAAGACCGCCGAACCCACCAGCCCCGCCGGACGCGCCCGCGTCGAAAACGCGCAGGTCGGCCGCTCCGAAGACGCGTGCATCAACCCCCTCGAAGGCACGCGCATCGCTCGCCTCGCCCCCGTTTTGCGCGCCCTGAAACAGCTCCAGCACGTCTACGCGCCTGTTCGGACTGGCCAGCACGCGCGCCGTCTCGTGTGCCGCCTCGCGCACCGTGCAATCGTAGACCACGTCGTAGATGCCGAAATAGCTCACCACGCGTCGCAGCAGCGCGTCGCCTGCCTTCCTGTGCGAGCACACGAGCACGAGGTGCAGCTCGCGTGCCGGCCGCGCGGCGTCGTCGAGGAAATCGCGCAGCCCGCGCATCATGGAATCCGTGGACAGGAAATAGTCCTCGTCGAGCACGACGGCGCTGCCCGCGCTCAGCGCGACGTTGGTCAAGAAGAGGTGCAAGGGTATGGCGTCGTAGGGGTCGAAGTGGAAATCCGCCTTCTCCCCGATGGCCGCACGGAAAAAATCGCAGCGCTCCTCCGTCGTCAGGACTGTGACCGCATACGGTTCGTACATGGGTTTCGCACCGCCTCTCCCCCGGGCGGCACCTATAGTAGTGAAGGGAAAACTCCGCAGACCAGCAACTATTGTTTGAGTTTTCACCTATGGTGCGACACGCGCGCAGGCCGGCTGCGACCCAAGCCCTTTGGCCGCCACCCGCGAAGGCGGGGGCGAAGATGAATGCGAAGCGGCGCGCGCATGCGGGAAGGGACGCGCCCATGGCAGGAAAACCTCAGCGCGAGCAGGCAAAGCAGCGCTTCCAGGCCCCCGTCGAGGAGCAGGCCTGCGCGACGCTGTCGGCCCTGCGCAAGGCAGATGCCAGCTACCGCAGCACAAGCCAGCTGGTCGAGACGTTGCTTTTATGGGAGCGCGGCGTCTACATGGAGGCCGCCGACGGGCGCTACCTGCGGCGCCTGCAGAAAATCCGCGCCCAGCGCTATCTCGCGCTCGAATCCCTCAGCAGCCCGCCCGCGCAGCGCCGCCTCCACCTGACGCTCGACGTGCGCGCATGCGAGTTCGTCGAGTTCATGCTGGGCAAATACCCCATGCTGTTCCACGGGCGCGGCGAGGCCGTCTCGCTGATGATCCACTACGCGGGGGCGTTCGTGCGAAAAGGCCGCACGGAGCATTTGCGCAAACGGCTCGCGCAGGTGCGCGAAAATTATCCAGTTTTCAGATAATGATGAACAGGAGTAGCGCCGCCGTCAGCCGGCCTACTCGTCGTCTTCGTCGTTTGCGCCCTGTTCGCCTTTCGCCGCAGGCTCCTCGGCAAACTCCAAGCCGCGCGAGCGCATAGCCTCGACAATCTGGCGCGAGCGCATCCCCAGCGTGCCCTTGGCCGAGCCCGCATCAAAGCGCATCCGCGTGCCCAGCCCGCGCAGCGCGTCGTCAGAAATTGCGTCGCTTTGCGCCAGGTCTACAAGCACCGACAGCATCTGCGCGAACTCCTGGTTGCCGTGGTAGCACTGTATGGCCTCGTCGATACGCGGCCACACCTTGTCCGAGTTCTCCGACGACGAGGCCGCGTACCCGCAAAAAAAGCGAAAAGCCGCCTCGCGCAGCACGCCGCTATCCTCGTCATACATCGCGTCTTCGGCCGCCTCCAGCACGTCGTCGGGGTAGCGCGTGCCCGCCTTGCCCATCAAATCGAGCGCGTTTAGGGCGTTCCAGCGCGTCTGGTCCTCCGGGCGGTTCAAGGCATCGGCCACGTCCTCGGCATACGGCTGCACGCTCGCAACGTCTTCCTGCGCGGCAAACGCGAGCACCGACGAGGCCTGCTGGCGCTTCTTGCGGCTAGGCCCGCGCAGCATCTCGGCCGCCTCCTCGAGGATCTCCTTGTGCGCCCCGGCCGCCCCGGCCGCCTCTTTCCTGCCTTCGCTCGTGGACAAGTCGTATTCTTCAATCATGGCTCTCGTCTTCCTCTTGCCGCGTTTCCACCATAGCTTTTACCACAAAGCGCTGCTTGGCGAGGGGCTAAGGCCCCGCACGTTGCACACGCGTCAATCACTGTAGAAATCCCCTTGCTCCGCCGGCAGGTCGCTGCGTTTTTGCGCCGGGTCGCCGCCGCCGCGCGCATCCATGGGCACGTAGGCACGGCGCTCGTAGATGGACTTGTACGCAGGACGGATGATGCGCCGCCCCTCGACCAGCTCCTCGAAGCGGTGCGCGACCCAGCCCGCGATGCGCGACACGGCAAACAGCGGGGTGAAGAGGCGCTCCGGGATGCCGAGCATCGTGTAGACCAGCCCGGAATACATGTCGATGTTGGCGCAAATCGTCTTGGCCGAGCCTTTCTCCTCGGCAAACACCTGCGGCGCCAGGCGCTCCACGGCATCAATCAGCTCGAAGCGTGCCTCATGTTCCGTGCCTTCGGCCAGCTTGCGCGCGTACTTCTTGCAGATACGGGCGCGCGGGTCGGATTTCGTGTAGACCGCATGCCCCATGCCATAGACCAGCCCCGTGCCGTCGAAGGCCTCGCGGCGCAGCACACGGCGCAGATAGTCGGCCACCTGCCCGTCGTCGGCGCCCTCGCCCACCGTGTCGGCCAAATCGCGCAGCATCGCGGCCACCTTGATGTTCGCGCCGCCGTGCTTGGGGCCTTTCAGTGAGCATATGCCGCCCGCGTAGGCGCTGTAGGCGTCGGTGCCGCTGGAGCTTAGGACGCGCACAGTGAAGGTGGAGTTGTTGCCGCCGCCGTGCTCGGCATGCAGCATGAGCATGATGTCGAGCATGCGCGCCTCTTCGGGCGTCCAGGACATGTCGTGGCGCAGCATGTGCAGCACGGTCTCGGCCGTGGACAGCCCGGGCTTGGGCGGGTTGATGTACATGGCGGCGCCCTCGACCGCACGCTGGCGCTCGGCCAGGTAGCTGAGCACGCAAAGGCGCGGCAGGCGGCTTAGAACCTGCGTGGCAATCTGCACTTCGTGGGCAGGGTCGATGGTGTCCAGCTCGGTGTCGGGGTCGTCGGCGTAGAGCATGAGCACGCTGCGTGCGGCCATGTTCATCACGTTTTTGGACGGGTAGTTCATAATCAGGTTGTTGACGAAGCCGTAGGGCAGGTCGCGGTAGGCGTCGATGTCGGCGCTGAAGCGCTCGAGCTGGGCACGCTCGGGCAAATCGCCCGTCCATAGCAGGTAGGCCAGCTCCTCGAATCCGGGGCGCTGCTCGGCCACCGCCGCGTCCACCAGCTCGGCGATGTCGTAGCCGCGCAGGGTCAGGCGCCCTTCGTCGGGAATCTTCACGCCCTCGTCGGTGAGATAGCCGTGCACATTGGAGACGGAGGTCAGGCCGGCAACCACACCCGTGCCGTCGGCGTTGCGCAGGCCGCGCTTGACGTTGAAATGGTCGTAGTAGCGCTCGTCGTAGCCGCTATATGCACCGAAGTTCTTGCTCACCTCGGCCAACTCGCGCATATCTGCCATCGTCTACCTGCTTTCTAAAAACCCCGCAGGCTGCGGGAAAAGGGCTTTGCCGAAATTTACCGATAAAAATCTCGAGAAAAATCGAACCTCCATTATACGCCACCAAAATCTGTGCTAGTATTCGTCTTCGCGTTTTCACGCACACGGCTTGCGGGCGTGGCGGAACGGCAGACGCGCTGGCTTCAGGTGCCAGTGGGGCTTAGCCCCGTGGAGGTTCAAATCCTCTCGCCCGCACCAATTTTTCCGCCCCCATCGGGCGCCTCCTCCCCACCACATCATCGGACGCGCCGGCTTTTCGCCCGGCTTTTCGCGCCGGCTTTTCGTGTCCGCGCTTCGCGCTAGAATGTGCGCGTTTGTTCACCCGAGAAGGCGCGCCTGCTGCATGGCGCGGAAAGGACCGGCCTGACATGAGCCGCAAAATCGACATCTTCGACACCACCTTGCGCGACGGCGAGCAGTCGCCCGGCGCCTCGATGAACGCGCAGGAAAAGCTCGTTATCACCAAGCAGCTCGTGCGCCTGGGCGTCGACGTAATCGAGGCCGGTTTTCCCGTGTCCAGCCCGGGCGATTTCAAAAGCGTCCAAGACATCGCCAAGACCGCCGGCGACGCCTGCATCATCTGCGGTTTGACCCGCGCTGTCGAGCACGACATCGACGTGTGCGCCGAGGCCCTGCAGGCCGCCGCCCGTCCGCGTATCCACACCGGCATCGGCGTCAGCCCCGAGCACCTGAAGTACAAGTTCAAGGGCATGACGCTCGACGAGGCCACCGAGCGCGGCGTGGCGGCCGTGAAGCACGCGCGCAAATACGTCGAAGACGTCGAGTTCTACGCCGAGGACGCCGGACGCGCCCCCTACGAGGACCTGGCGAAAATGATCCAGGCGGTGGTGAAAGCCGGCGCCACGGTGGTGAACATCCCCGATACGACGGGCTTTTCTGTGCCCTGGGAGTTCGGCCAGCGCATCAAGTACCTGATGGAGCACGTGGACGGCATCGAGAACGTGAAGGTGAGCGTGCACTGCCACAACGACCTCGGCATGGCCACGGCGCTGTCGCTGGCCGGCGTCATGAACGGCGCGACGCAGGTCGAGTGCACGATAAACGGCCTGGGCGAGCGCGCGGGCAACACCGCCATGGAGGAAGTCGTCATGGCGATGAAGCTGCACGAAGACGAGCTGGACGCCCACACCGACATCGAGGCCACCGAATTCACCCACGCGAGCCGCCTGGTCAGCCGCATCACGGGGCTGCCTGTGCAGGCCAACAAGGCCATCGTCGGGGCAAACGCGTTTTCGCACTCCAGCGGCATCCACCAAGACGGTGTGATCAAGAACCGCTCCACCTACGAGATCATCGGCCCTGAAGACGTCGGGGCGGCCGGTAGCCAGATCATCCTCTCGGCGCGCAGCGGGCACGCCGCGCTGAAAAAGCGCCTCGAAGACCTCGGCTACACGGTGCCCGAAGACCAGTTCGACCGCATCTACGAGGCATTCCTCGAGGTGGCCGACCGCAAAAAGGAAGTCTACGACGAGGATCTGCACAGCCTGATGGGCGAGCACGACCGCAACGAGCACGCGATCTACACGCTCGTGGCCTGCCAGATCAGCTGCGGCCAGCCCCTCACCCCCACGGCCACGGTCACGCTGAAGGACCGCTACGGCGTCGAGACCACGTCCGCCGAGTTCGGTACGGGTCCGGTCGACGCAATGTACAAGGCCATCAACAAGGTGGTGCGCGCGGAAAACGACCTGACGGAGTACACGGTGCAAAGCGTCACGCGCGGCATCGATGCGCTCGGCGAGGTCACGATACGCATCACGGCGCCCGACGGCGAGGTCTACACCGGGCGCGGCAGCGACGGCGACATCACAGTGTCTAGCGCGAAGGCCTACGTGAACGCGCTGAACCGCATGCTCGAGGCGCAGGGCGCACGGGCGGAAAACAGCAGGTAGGAAAGCGGGCGGCATCGGCGCGAGGGCCGCTCGCGCGACGGAGCAGACAACGGAAAGCGAGAGCATGGACGACACGGTGAAAACGACGGCACGCAACACGGGTGCGGGCGGGGCTGCTGCAGGCAACGCGGCGGGCGGACAGGACAGCGCCCCCGCGCAGGGCGGTGCCTCGCAGGCCAGCACCTCGCAGGGCGGCGCCTTCGACAGCGCCATGCTCGAAAGCCTCGTCGTCGCGGGAACCGACCCCGACATCGTCGAGCTGTACTGCTCGCTGCCCACGCGGGCGGCTGCCGGCACGGGGCGCCTCATCGACGAGGAACTCGTCGTCATGGACACGGAGACGACAGGGCTGGATCCCGTGCACGACGAGCTGATAGAGATATCGGCCTGCATCGTACGCGGCAACGAGGTCGTGGCTCACTTCGACACCTTCGTCGACCCCGGGCGCGCCATCCCGCCGGCCATCTCCGAGCTGACGGGCATCACCGAAAACGACGTGGCCGGCGCCCCCGACCCAGGCGTTGCCGTCGAGCAGTTCGCCGAATTCGCGGGCGGCAGGCGCATCGTCGCGCACAACGCAAGCTTCGACCGGGGCTTCATCATGCACCGCGCTGCGGCGGGCACCGTCTCTGAAGAGTGGCTGGACAGCCTCATCTTGTCCAACATCGTCTTGCCGCGCCTGAAATCGCATCGCCTCGAAGACCTCTCCCGCGCCTTCGGGGTGCACGCCTCCACGCACCGTGCAGACGACGACGTGGCGGCGCTGGCCGCACTGTGGCCGATACTCGTCGCGGGCGCCTACGCTCTACCAGACGGGCTGGCCGCGCGCATAGCCTCGATCGCGCCCGACACGCCCTGGCCGCTGCGCACCGTCTTTCACGATGCGGCGCAGGCAAGCGCCGGCACAGGCGGCGAGGGTGAAGGCGAGGGCGGCAAATTCCGCCTCGGGTCTTTGCGCCGTGCGCGCATCGGGCTTGTGCCCAAAGAGGGCAACGACCGCGAAGACGGGGTAAAGCTCACGTTTCCCAGCGACGAGGAACTGGATGCCGACTTTTCCGCGCAAGGCGTCGCGGGCGCGATGTACCCCGGCTTCGAGCCACGCGAGCCGCAGCTGCAGATGGCTCACGAAGTGCTCGACGCCTTCCGCGACGGGGAGTGCCGCGTGCTGGAGGCGGGCACAGGCGTGGGCAAGTCGATGGCCTATCTGCTGCCGGCCGCCCGCATCGCCCGAGCAAACGGCGTGCACATCGGCGTCGCCACGAAGACCAACGCGCTCACCGACCAGCTCATGTACCACGAGCTGCCCGATTTGGCGCGCGCGCTCGGCGGGCTGGACTACGTCTCGCTGAAGGGCTACGACCACTATCTGTGCCTGCGCAAGCTCCAGACCTTGTACAGGCGCGACGACCTCGACGTCGAGGGCATCGAGTTTGTCGCGACGCTGCTCGGCTTCACCGCGCACACCACCTGGGGCGACCTCGGGGCGCTGCGCATACGCTGGCCCTACGACCTGCGCGACGAGGTGGTGCCCACGCCCGAGAGCTGCCTGAAAAGAAAATGCCCCTTTTTCAAGCAATGCTATCTGCACGGGGCGCGCGCGCACGCCGAGAAGGCCGACATCATCGTCACGAACCACGCCCTGCTCTTCCGCGATATGGAGACAGACGGCGCCATCTTGCCGAAGGGCACGCGGCACTGGGTGATCGACGAGGCGCACGCCGTGGAAGAGGAGGCCAGGTCCCAGCTCTCGACGAAAATCGATGTGCGCGACCTAAAGCACCTGCTGCGACAGATCGACGGCAACGGCGGCTTGCTCGCGCAAGTGAAGAAGAAGGCAGGCGGCACAAGCGGAGCGAACGTGCTCTATGCCCCGGCGGCCAAGGTCGAGGGCGGCGTCGGGGACGTGCGCAAGAGCGCCGAGAGCTTCTTTTCTTTCGTAAAAAACCTGTACTCGTGCGTCGAAGACACGGGCAGCTACTACGAGGTGGACGTCTGGATTAGCGACGAGCTGCGGCAAAGCGCCGCCTGGGATCCGGTCGCGCAGACAGGAGCCGTGCTCGCGGACAATCTCGAGGGGCTGGCGAAAGCCCTGAAAGACCTCGTCGCCGCACTCGAGGAATGCAGCGACGAGGGCGGCGTCACCCAAGGCGACGTCAGCAGCATCGCCTGCCGGGTAGGCGAAATGCGCAGCGCACTTGCCCTCGTCTTGGGCGACGAGAACGGTGCGAACAAGGACTATGCCTATGCGGCGCATGTCCACCGCAAACCCGAGCGCGTGATTGAGTCTCTGTCGGCGCTGCGCCTCGACATCGGGTCCGCGCTTGCCGAGTATCTCTACCCGAATGTCGACAGCGTCATCTTCACCTCGGCGACCATCGCCACCGGCAAAAGCGACGCGCCCTTTGCCTCGTTTTTGCACGCGGTGGGCCTCGACCGCATCGAGCAGAAGCGTTTCTCGTGCCGCACCATCGAGTCAAGCTACGACTTCGACCACAACATGCGCATACTGCTGCCCGCCGAGATGCCCGACCCCTACGACCCCAGCTATCACGAGCGTCTGGTCGAGCTGCTCTACGAGGTGCACGTGGCCATGGGCGGCTCGACGCTCACGCTGTTCACCAACCGCAATGAAATGCAGTCGTATGCGGCCGAGCTGCGCGAGCGCCTCGAAGCCGCGGGGCTTGAGCTGGCCGTGCAGCCGCCGGGAGCGGGCAGGCACGCGGTGCGCGAGCGCTTCATCGCCGAAGAGAAGCTGTCGCTGTTCGCGCTCAAGGCGTTTTGGGAAGGCTTCGACGCGCCGGGCGACACCCTGCGCTGCGTCGTCATCCCGAGGCTGCCCTTCGAAAGCGCGAAAAACCCGCTGCTTTGCGAGCGCACACAACGCGAAGGCAGAAGCGCTTGGGCGCGCTACTCGCTGCCCAAGACAATCGTGGAGATGAAGCAGGCGGCCGGCCGGCTGATCCGGCGCTCCGACGACAGCGGCTTTCTCGTGCTGGCCGACGGGCGGCTGCAGAGAAAAGGCTATAGGAAGCAGGTCTTGCAGGCCATGCCGTCGACCAACATGGCCGTCGAGCCCCTCGACGACATCGTCGCCGAGATGCGCGCCGCCCGACGCTAGCGCACGCTCCACTCCGCGCCGCCCATCGCTAGGCAGCGGCGCTTTCGCAAAATTCCAGATTCCCGATGAAGCGCCCGACGGTGCACGCGCCGCGCGCACACTTTAGCGTACAATCGCAGCGACATTGCCGAAGCGGCCGCGTCCGAGATACCGCGCGGCGCACACGCGCATCGGCGCATACAGGGGGTAGAAGTGAAGACTGCAGTTCTCATACCGTGCTACAACGAGTCCGTCACCATCGCGAAGGTGGTGGACGACTTCAAGCGCGAGCTACCGGACGCGGACGTCTACGTCTACGACAACAACTCCACCGACGGCACGGCCGAGATAGCCGCCGAGCACGGCGCCATCGTGCGCCACGAGCGCCGCCAGGGCAAGGGCAACGTCACGCGCCAGATGTTTCGCGACATCGAGGCCGACTGCTACGTGCTCGTGGACGGCGACGACACCTACCCCGCTGAAGACGTCCACGCCATGATTGCGCCCGTCGAGGCCGGCGAGGCCGACATGGTCATCGGCGACCGCCTGACCAACGGCACCTACGGCGAGGAGAACAAGCGCGCCTTCCACGGCCTGGGCAACAACCTCGTGCGCGGGCTGATCAACCACCTCTACCATGCGCAGCTCACCGACATCATGACGGGGTATCGCGCCTTCTCACGCGTGTTCGTGAAGAGCTACCCGGTGGTCTCGGAGGGCTTCGAGGTCGAAACGGAGATGTCCATCCACTGCCTGGACAAGGCCTTCAAGGTCGTGCAGGTGCCCATCGGCTACCGCGATCGTCCGGAAGGCTCGGTCTCAAAGCTGAACACCTTCTCCGACGGCATGCTCGTGCTGCGCACCATCGCCTCGTTGTTTCGCGAGTACAAGCCCATGCGCTTTTTCGGCACACTCGCCGTCATCTTTCTCGTGGCCACGCTGGCATGCGGCATCCCCGTGCTCGTCGAGTTCGCCCAGACCTCCTACATCACGCATGTGCCCCTGGCCATCGCGGCGGTGGGCTGCGCGGTCCTGACGGTGCTGTTCTGGATATGCGGCCTGATTCTGGACTCGGCGGCGCGCACCGCCCGCAAACAATACGAGCTGGCCGTCTACGAGCTCTACGAGCACGACCGCGCCCGGCGCTAGGCAGCGGCCGCTGCCCTACCCCAGCTCGGCGTGCGCCAGCTCCAGGGCTGCCGCAATGCACGGCGCCATGTCATAGTACTTGTACGCGCCCAGGCGCCCGGCAAAGACCACGCCCTCCTCGGCGGCGCCCAGCTCGCGGTAGCGCTCGAACAGGGCCGTGTTCTTCTCGTCGTTGACCGGGTAGTACGGCTCGTCGCCCGGCTTCCACGCGCTCGAGTACTCGCGGCTGATCACCGTGTCGGGCAAATCGGCGCCGTCCTCGCCCTTGCCGAACTCGAACCACTTGTGCTCGATGATGCGCGTGAACGGCTCGTCGTGGCTCGTGTAGTTCACCACGGCGTTGCCCTGCCAGTTGGCCACGCCCTCGAGCAGCTCGGTCTCGAAACGCACGGTCCGCCACTCCAGGTTGCCCAGCGAGAAGTCGAAGTACTCGTCGATGGGCCCGGTGTAGACGACGCGGCTGGCCACGCCGGGGTTAGCCGCGGCAAACTCCTTGTACTCGACGCCGCAGCGCACCTCCACGCCTTCGAGCATGCGCTCGACCATGCGCGTGTAGCCGCCCATGGGGATGCCCTGCCAACGGTCGTTGAAGTAGTTGTTGTCGTAGATGTAGCGCACGGGCAGGCGCTTGATGATGCTGGCCGGCAGCTCGGTGCACGGCCGCCCCCACTGCTTTTCCGTGTACTCGCGGATGAGCTTCTCGAAGATGTCGCGCCCAATCAGCGACAGCGCCTGCTCCTCCAGGTTGGCCGGCTCGCCGTCGATGGCGGCCTCGGCCTTTTGCCGCTCGATGATCTCGCGCGCCTCGTCCGGCGTACGTATGCCCCACATCTGCGCGAAGGTGTTCATGTTGAAAGGCAGGTTGTAGATGGTGCCGTGAAAGTTGGCCACCGGGCTGTTCACGTAGTTGTTGAACTCGGTGAACTGGTTCACGTAATCCCACACCGCGCGGTCGGAGGTATGAAAGATGTGCGCGCCGTACTCGTGCACGTCGATGCCGTTGACCTTCTTGGTGAAGCAGTTGCCCGCGATATGCTCGCGCCGGTCGATGACCAGGCAGCGTTTGCCGGCCGCGGTCGCCTCGTGTGCGAACACGGCGCCCGTCAGGCCTGCGCCGACGATCAGATAGTCATAGGTCTCCATGTGGGTGAACCGTCCTTTCCCTTCACGGTGAATATGTTTCACGTTGAACAGCTTGTCGCAGATTCTAAATCATTTGCGCGAAAGCAGGCACACGGCCTGGGCGCTCGCGCCCTCGCCGCGCCCCTCGAAGCCCAGGTGCTCGGTCGTCGTCGCCTTCACCCCGACCTGGTCGACGTCGATGCCGCAGGCAGCCGCGATGTTGGCGCGCATCTGCTCGCGAAAAGGCGCGATTTTTGGCGCCTGCAAGGCCAGCACGCTGTCGATGTCGTCGATGCGCCAGCCCCGCTCGCGCACGAGCGCCGCGACGCGCTCCAGCAACGCAATGGAGTCGGCTCCCGCATAGGCCGGGTCGTCGTCGGGGAAGAGCTTGCCGATGTCGCCTTCGCGCAGCGCACCCAGCAGCGCGTCCATGACGGCGTGCACGAGCACGTCGGCATCCGAATGGCCGTCCAGCCCGCGCTCGAAGGGCACGTCCACGCCGCCCAGCACAAGGCGCCGCCCGTCGGCAAACGCATGCACGTCGAAGCCGAGGCCGATGCGCTGCATGCCCGCCCGGCCAGGCTCGGCCGCCTGCCCGGCTCCGCACTCGCTGCCTCGCACGCCTTCCACCCTCATGCGTCATCGCCCGCCACGCGCTTTGCCAGCGCCGCGACCACCGGTCCTATGTCTTCCGGGACCGTCAGCTTGATGTTGTCGCGCGGGCCGTCGAGCATCATCACGTGCCCGCCCATGCGCTCGACCAGCGACGAATCGTCCGTGCCGACAAAGCCCTCGAACATGGCCGTCGAGTACGCGCGGCGGCAAATGTCGCTACGAAACACCTGCGGGGTCTGCGCCACCCAAAACATACTGCGGTCCGGCGTGCCGGCGATGGCGTGTTCGTTTACCACCTTCAAGGTGTCGATGCTCGGATGCCCCACCACGATGCCGTCGGCGTCGAGATTGCCCTTCAACATGCTGATGGCGTGCGTGACTATGTCGGCGGTGACGAGCGGGCGCGCCCCGTCGTGCACGGCGATCACGTCGTAGTCGGTCGGCACCGCGTCCACGCCGTTCATGGCCGACTCCTGGCGAATTTCGCCGGCGGGCGCGAACTCGATGGGCGTGGCGAATTCGAAGGGGTCCACCGCCGCCTCGCGGTACTCGGTGCAACGATCCTGGGGGCACACGACCACGATCAGACCCACATCGGCCACCGCGTCGAACGCCTCGATCGACCACGTGAGCATGGGCTTGCCCAAAAGCTCGAACAGCTGCTTGCCGCCGAGGTTGCCGAAACGCTCGCCGCTGCCGCCGGCCACGATAACGGCGGCCGTCGACGGATGGGCCGACACGTGCCCCTCATGCGTGCCCAAGGTGCGGGCAAAGGAGTTTATCTCCTCGAGGAATTCCTCGACCTGCTCGGGCGTGAGGGCCTCAGGTCCTGCCACCGGATCCGCCCCGCGCCGTGTCCCGTCCAGCTCGTCGCCCATGCCCCCACCTCGTTTCTTCTCGTGAAATCCGCGAGGCTATGGTAACGCAAGCGGCGCCTTGCTTTCGGGCAGCTCGGGGGCTTTGGCAGCACCCGGCGCGAAAATCAGCTCGTCGCCCACGTGGTCCACGAGAATCGTCGAGCCCTCGCCCCACTTGCCCTCCAAAATCTCCTCGGAGATGGGGTCTTCAATCAGGCGCTGGATTGCGCGACGCAGCGGGCGGGCACCGTATTGCGTGTCGGTACCCTCCTTTGCGATGAAGGCACGCGCGGCGTCCGTCAGCTCGAGCCCTATGCCGCGGACAGCAAGACGTCCACGCAGCTCGGCTGCCATCAAATCGATGATTTGCGCAATCTCGGAGGCGCCCAGGCTCGTAAACACAATGGTCTCGTCTACGCGGTTCAAGAACTCGGGCCTAAACAGCTTCTTCAGCTCTGCCATGACCGACTTCTCTATCTCTTTTTGCGTCAATCCAGCCGAGTTCGTCGTGCCAAAGCCCAGCGAGCTCTCGCGCACAATTTCGCGGGCGCCCACGTTCGAGGTCATGATGACGACCGTGTTGCGGAAATCGACCTTGCGGCCCTGCGCGTCGGTGAGATGCCCCTCTTCGAGCACCTGGAGCAGCACGTTGAAGACGTCTGGGTGCGCCTTTTCTATCTCGTCGAAGAGCACGACGCTGTAGGGCTTTTGGCGCACGGCGCGGGTCAGCTGGCCGCCCTCGTCGTGGCCCACATAGCCCGGCGGCGAGCCTATCATGCGGCTGACCGCGTGCTTTTCCATGTACTCGGACATGTCGACGCTGATGAGCGCGTCCTCGTTGCCGAAGAGAAACGCCGCGAGCGCCTTGGACAGCTCGGTCTTGCCCACGCCAGACGGCCCCAAGAAGATGAACGAGCCGGTGGGGCGATTCGGGTCTTTCAGCCCTGCGCGTCCGCGCCGTATGGCCCGCGAGACGGCCGCGACGGCCTCGTTTTGACCAATCACCCGCTCGTGCAGCGCGTCTTCCATGCGCAGCAGCTTCTTCGTCTCCTCTTCCGTCAAATTCGACACCGGCACGCCCGTGGCCGCGCTCACCACGTCGGCAATCTCGTCTTCGCCGATGGTCGCGACGTTGAGCGCCGCCTCCTCGCGCCACTTGTTCTCCAGCTCGGTGCGCTCCTTAATCAGCGCCTTTTCCTTGTCGCGCAGCTGGGCGGCCTTCTCGAAGTCCTGTCCGCCGATGGCGCCGTCCTTTTGCTCGCGCACCTTCTTCAGCTTGTCCGATATCTGCGCGATGTCCTTGGGCACCGTCATGTTTTTGATGCGCATGCGCGCACCGGCCTCGTCGAGCAGGTCGATGGCCTTGTCAGGCAGGAAACGGTCCTGCACATAGCGGTTGGCCATCTTCGCCGCCGATTGCAGCGCGTCGTGCGTGTAGTGGACGCGGTGGTGCGCCTCGTATTTGTCGCTCAAGCCCTCGAGGATGGTGATGGTCTGCTCGACGTCGGGCTCTTCGACCGTGACCGTCTGGAAGCGCCGCGCCAGCGCCGAGTCGCGCTCGAAGTATTTGCGGAACTCGTCGGTGGTCGTCGCGCCTATGGCCTGCATCTCGCCGCGCGACAGCGGCGGCTTCAAGATGGCGGCCGCGTCGATGGAGCCTTCCGCCGACCCAGCGCCAATCAGGGTGTGGATCTCGTCGATGAACAAGATCACGTCGCCGGCGTCCTTCACCTCTTTCACCACGGCCTTCAGGCGATCCTCGAACTCGCCGCGGTACTTCGAGCCGGCCACAAGCGCCGAGACGTCAAGGGTGACGACGCGCTTGTCGCGCAAGATGTCGGGCACCTGCCCGTCGGCCACGAGCTGCGCCAGCCCCTCGACCACGGCGGTCTTGCCCACGCCCGGCTCGCCGATGAGCAGCGGGTTGTTCTTCGTGCGGCGCGAGAGGATCTGCATCACACGCTCGGTCTCGCGCGCGCGGCCAATCACCGGGTCCAGCTCGCCGTTTTTCGCGCGCTGCGTCAAATCAATCCCGAACTCCTTGAGCGCGGAGCGCCCCGCCTGCGGTCCCCCGAAATTCGGGCAGCCCACAGGACCTGCGGGCACAGGAGTCGGCGCGTTTTTCAGCATCTCCTTCACCTTCTCGCGCACCGTATCGCCGTCCACGCCCAACTGCACGAGTGCCTGCATGGCCACGCCGTGGCCCTCGCGCACGATGCCCAGCAGCAGATGCTCGGTCGAGATGTAGTTTTGGCCCAGCTGCAGCGTCTCGCGCAGGGCGTCTTCGAGCACGCGCTTGGCGCGGGGGGTGAAGGGGATGTGCCCCGCGGCGGCCGGCATCTCGGCGTCGTTGATGGTCTTTATCTGCTCGATACAGGCGTTGTAGGTGACGTTGAGGTCGTGCAAGACCCTGGCGGCGATGCCCTCGCCCTCGCGAATCAGGCCGAGCAGCAGATGCTCCGTGCCCACGTAGGGCTGGTTCAGCTCGCGCGCCTCTTCCTGCGCGAGCACGAGCACGCGCCGTGCCTTGTCGGTGAATTTCTCGAACATGTGCGCTCGGCTCCTCTCGTCGCAGTCGTGAAAGCCGCGTCAACCGCATATAGGTAAACGAGTATAGACGAGTGCGCAAAAGATGGGTGACGGCACGACAACAAGACGTTCGCACGCGTTCAACATATGGGCGGGCACACTGCGTGGGCGGATGCACGCATGCGCACACGCACACACGCGCCCTATTGCAGGTGGTAGCGCCCCTCGGTCTCGTAAAGCGTGACGGGCACGCCGAACAGCCGCCGCAGCATAGATGTCGTCAGCACCTCGCTCTTCGGACCGTCGGCGATGATCTTGCCCTCGCGCAAGACGACGACGCGGTCGAATTCCGGCACGATGTCGGCCACGTCGTGCGTGACGAGCATCATCGTGCGCCCCGCGCGCCCCAGCGCCGACAGCGTCTCGCGCAGGTCCCATTTCGCCGCCACATCCAGCCCCGTGCACGGCTCGTCGAAAACGATCACCTCAGGGCCGTTCACCAGCGCGCGCGCAATCAAGACGCGGCGCATCTGGCCGGTGGACAAGGTCTTCATGTCGCGCGTGGCCAAACTCGCCAGTCCCATGTCGCGCAAAATCTGGCGGGCGGCCTTGTCCTGCTCGGGCGTGACCGCGCGGCGAAACGGCACGCCCACGCTGCCGAAATAGCCGCCGAGCACGATGTCGAGGGCGCTGCGGTGCACGACCATGCGCTCCTCGATGCTCGTGGACACCACGCCGATGACCTGGTTTATCTCTTCAAGCGAGGTGTTGCGGCTGCCACGGAACAGCAGCGGCGGTTCCTCTTTCCACACGGGCTGCAGCTCGCGCGTGAGCATCTTGATGAGCGTAGACTTGCCCGAGCCGTTGGGGCCCAAGACAACCAAGCGCTCGCCTTCGTCGATGGAAAACTCTGGCACGGACAAAATCGTCCGCCCGTCTATGCGCACCTCGGCCTCGTGCAGGTTCAAAAGCTCTTTTGCCATGTGCGCCGCCTCCTTCTTTTTGCGCCACGCGCCCCCAGCACTCGCGCCGCGAGCGCATTGCCCGCGCCCCGGCGCCTGCTACGTCGCCTTATTTACCCAGCGCCCGCGCGCGCTCCTTCTTGCGCCCGATCTTGTCGAGCGTGCGTTTGCGCAGGCGGATGCTCTTCGGCGTAACTTCCACCAGCTCGTCGTCTCCGATATATTCTAGCGCCTCTTCGAGGGTGAAGACGACAGGCGGCGTGAGCAGGATGGCCTTGTCCGCCGACGACGCGCGCTGGTTGCCGAGGTTTTTGGTCTTGGACACGTTCACGTCCATGTCGCCTTCCTTGGCGTTCTCGCCCACGATCATGCCCTCGTAGCACTCGTCGCCGGGCTCCACGAACATGGTGCCGCGCTGCTGCAGGGTGTCGAGCGCGTAGGCCACAGCCTTGGCGTTTTCGATGGCGACCATGGCGCCGTTCTTGCGCCCGCCGCTCGTGGCGCGCGCCGGCCCATACTCGCTGAAGCGGTGGGCGAAGATGGCCTCGCCGTGGCTGACGTTTAATATCTTCGTGCGCAGCCCCATGATGCCGCGCGTGGGGATGGTGAAGGTGAGTATGCTCTGGTCGCCGTGGTTGGCCATGTCGGCCATCTCGCCGCCGGCCGTGCCGAACAGCTCGATGATCTTGCCCGAGTACTCCGACGGCGTCTCGACCGAGGCCTCCTCGTAGGGCTCCATGCGCTGGCCGTCGATGGTCTTCACCAGCACCTGCGGACGGCCCACCTGAAACTCGAAGCCCTCGCGGCGCATCGTCTCCATCAGCACGGACAGGTGCAGCACGCCGCGGCCGGCCACCTCGACGCCGCTTTTGTCCTCGGTTTCGCGGATGCGCATCGAGATATTGCTCTCGCCCTCGCGCATCAGGCGCTCTTTCAGCTGACGCGCGCCCACAATGTCGCCTTCTTGGCCCACGAGCGGGCTGGTCGAGGCCTCGAAGATGACCGACAACGTCGGCTCCTCGACCTCGATGGGATCCATCTCGCGGGGCGCCTCGACGCTCGTGACCACGTCGCCGATGTCGGCATCGTCGACGCCAACCACCGCGATGATGTCGCCGGCCTCGCCCGCGTCGGCCTCCTGCTGGCCCAGCGCCTCGAAGGTATACAGCCCCTTCACCTGCACTTCGCGGCGCTCGCCGTTGCCGTTTTTGATGACGAGGACATTGTCGCCCACGTGGATGGCGCCAGAATAGAGGCGCCCGATGCCGATGCGCCCCACGTAGTCGCTGTGCTGCACCGTGCAAATTTGCATGGCGCATGGCGCGTCCGGCTCGACGTCGGGCGCGGGCACCTGACCAAGTATCGTGTCGAGCAGGGGCAGCATGTCCATGTTGCCGTCGTCGGGGTCCAAGCGTGCATACCCGTTCACCGCGCTCGTGTAGACGACGGGGAAATCGAGCTGCGCGTCACTGGCGCCCAGGTCCATCATCAACTCGAACACGTCGTCGATGACCTCGGCCGGGCGCGCGCCAGGGCGATCGATCTTGTTCACCACGACGACCACCTTCAGGTCCAGCGCCAGGGCGTGCTTCAAGACGAAGCGCGTCTGCGGCATCGGCCCTTCAAAAGCGTCCACGAGCAGCAGCACGCCGTCGGCCATCTTCAGCACGCGCTCCACCTCGCCGCCGAAGTCCGCGTGGCCCGGCGTGTCGATGACGTTGATCTTCACGTCCTTGTAGCGGATGGAGAAGTTCTTCGACAAGATGGTGATGCCGCGCTCGCGCTCCTGGTCGTTGGAGTCGAGTACGCGCTCTTCGACCTGCTGGTTTGCGCGGAAGACGCCGGCCTGCTTGAGCAGCTGGTCGGTCAGCGTGGTCTTGCCGTGGTCGACGTGGGCGATGATGGCGATGTTGCGGATGTTTCCCTGGAGCATGGTGGCGCGTTTTCCTCTTTCACTCGTAAAACAAACAGCCGTATACGATACCACGAGCGTCGGCGAGTGCCGTGCGCGGCGTGGTGCGCCATGGCGTAAAATCAGACACTCACCACGAAGGCGGGGCGCACAAGAGCGCGTGAAGGGGCGCACGAAAGCGCGCGAAGGCCGCACGCGGGAAAACGCGGGAAAACGCGAGAGGGCGCGAAGGCGCAAAAGCGCGAAGACGAGATACAACGAGGAGGCGCGAGGGGCGTGGCGCAGATATCCGAAGAGCTCGACCGGCTGTCGGTCGCTTTGATTGAGACGGCCATCGACATGATGGAGGCGGGCGACACCCTGCCCGTCATGCTCGCCGCCGACTGCAGCGAACGCCTCTACCTCTTCTCCGACGACACGCCCGACGGCTGCTACAGGGCGGCATGCGCGCAGGTCGCCGAGCTGGGGCGGGAGTGCACGCGCTATGCCCTGCTCTACGATGGCGTGGTCCAGCAAGACGAGGCCGACGCAGGGGTCGCGGCGCTGCTCTTCGAGTTTGCCGAGCGCGGCATGGAGCACGCCTGGAGCGGGTATCTGCCCTATCGCCGCGCTGAAGACGGCGCGGTGGAGACGGCCGACCCGCAGCCGGGCGGCGCGGAGGCCCTGCTCTTCTCCAACTAAGGCAGCTGCCAGCGCAAACGGAGCGCCCCAAAGGCTCTCCTGGCGCGTTTGCGGGCGCTTGTGCCGGCCCGCCTCCCCTTCAACATCCACGCTCTTTCCCCGCTTTTATCTCGTTGCGAGGCACAAAACGCGCAAGTGCTGCTAGTATGCCTCGCGCTATATTCCCGTGCATATTTGGAGGGCGGCCCTTTGCTCGCACAACGTTTCCTCACCGACGTGGTGAAGAGGATGTCGAAAGCGCACCTGGATCTGCGCCCGACCGAAGAGCAGTTCTTCCCCGCCCCGCACGAGGGCGAAAACTACATGCTCTACCTGCATGTTCCATTCTGCCAAGTGCTCTGCCCCTACTGCAGCTTCAACCGCTACGTCTACCGCGAGGACCTCGCGCGGCGCTACTTCAAAAACCTGCGCGCCGAGATGATGATGCTCGCCGAGCGCGGTTGGAGCTTCGAGTCGCTGTACTTCGGCGGCGGCACGCCCACCATCTTGCTCGACGAGCTGTGCGAGACCATCGATGTGGCGCGCGCGCATTTCGACTTGAAGGAAGTGGGCGTCGAGACCAACCCCAACCACCTCGTGGAACCGTGGCTGTCCGGGCTGGAGGGCCGCGTGCAGCGCCTGAGCGTGGGCGTGCAAAGCTTCGACGACGGGCTGCTCGCGCAAATGGATCGCCTGAAGAAGTACGGCAGCGGCGAGCAGATTTTCGAGCGCATCGGCGAGGCGGCAAAGCATTTCGACTCGCTGAACGTGGACATGATCTTCAACTTTCCCAGCCAAACCGAGGAGATCTTGCGGCGCGACCTGGAGAAAATCGTCGACTGCGGGGCACGACAGGTCACCTTCAGCCCGCTGTACGTGTCCACCGCCACGACGCGCAAAATGGAAGAGGCGCTGGGCAGGGTGGACTACGACCGCGAGTTTGCCTTCTACCGCATACTCGACGACACGCTGGCCGGCGGGGCGCACCCGCGCTTCGGGCGCGACACGGTGTGGACCTTCAACAGACTCGACGAGACGGGCAGGCGCCGCGGCGAGCTGCACGCCGAGGAGATGCAGGTGGCCTACAACGAGTACCCCGGCATCGGCAGCGGGTCGATCTCGCATCTGGACGGCGCGGTCTACGTGAACACCTTCAGCCTGGAGGAGTACAACGCGCACATCGAGGCCGGGCACATGTCCATCATGGGCAAATGCGTCATGGGCAAGCGCGACCTGATGCGCTACCACTTCCTGCGCAAGCTCTACCAGCTGGATTTCAGCAAGACCGAGTTCAAGCGCGAGTTCGGCTGCAGCGTGGAGGCTGGCCTGCCCATGGAGATGGCCTACATGCGTGCGCACGGCGCCTTTGCGGGCAGTAAAAGCGGCAAGGGCGCGGGGGCACATGGCGGCGGTGGCGACGCGGGCGACGGCGACGCCTTGGAGTTGACGCAGCGCGGCCGCTACCTCGTGCTGGTGCTGTATCGCCAGTTCCTCTCGGGGATGAACAATCTGCGCGACCAGGCGCGCGACGCACTGTCCGGCCCGGAGGCCCAGCTGCTTTTCGGCGACGAGACGAACTGCGCCGCCTGCGCCGCATAAACACCCCGGGCGGCCCCGCGCTTTGAACGTCGAACGCCGGGGCATCCTATCTCCATCATTCACGCGGAATCTACGTCATTTGAAGGTAAAATGATGCAGATACATCGCGCATGAAGGAGATTCGAGTTGAGGACGTTTGACTGCAACCGCCTACGTTTTTGTGTCGTGATGAGCCGGTTGCGGGTTATCGGGCGTTCTCGTAGCACGTCCACATACTAACGACCTTTATTGTGCCATCGTAGTTGCGGCCACCTTCTTCACAAGGTTCTTGAATCACCTGATACACGAATCTGTGTTGCCGACTGATCCTGCGGGAATAGAAGCCGTTCAGGTTGCCGGCGAGCGCCTCGTACGCGGGCGGTACGGCAAACGGGTCGGACTCCACCGTCTCGGCAAGAGCTTTCGCCTTTGCGCCAAAGCCTGCGGCCTCAAGCTTTCTCGCATCTTTGATGGCCTGTTTGGTGAATTCGACGTACCACATCTTCACCACCTCAAGGCTTCTTTGCCGACACACTCAGAATGCGGCGTTTTCCCGCCCTCGATAATCGATTCAGCCATCCCCGGGATGCTGTTGAGGTACAGCGTCTCCTCGATGGCCAACCACTCCTCCTCGCTGACGAGAACCGCGTTTTTGCCCCTGTTGTTGGTGATGGTCACCGGGGCGCAGTTCTCGTTGACGCTCGCGATGAGGTTGTAGATGTCCTTGCGCGCCGCCGTCGCCGTTATCGAAGTCATGGGAATCCTCCTCGCGTGTGCGGACTGTCACCGCGTTTCCAAGTGACCCCAAACTAGCATACGCAAAAGCGTACGTCAATCGAAGTGGCACGCGAGCGTCGCGTCACGTCGCCCACCCGCGAAAAGCACAGTATCCGTGGAAAAATTTAAGGTCAATGCCTGCGTGCGCCAATCATCGCCTCTTCCTACTGATGAATTATGGTACGTGCTACTGATGAATTATGGCATTTTCTACTGATGAATTATGGTACTCTCTACTGACGAATCGTGGTATTTCCCCACGCCAAAAACCGCCCGCCCGAAACGCGAGGAACGCTATGATCGACCGAATCGCACGCAAACACGCGCTGCAGCTCGCCGCGTGGTTTCCCGTGCTCGCCATCACAGGCCCGCGCCAAAGCGGCAAGACGACCCTGGCCAAAGCGGCCTTTCCCGACTACGAATACGTCAACTTGGAGCGCGCCCCCCTGCTCACCCAAGCACGCGACGACCCCCAGAGCTTCATCGAGAACCGCCCCCGCAGGCTCGTCATCGACGAGGCTCAGCTGGCGCCCGGGCTTTTCTCCGCCATCCAGGTGGCAAGCGACGAGGCGGGCGAACCCGGCCAATACATCCTCTCGGGGTCGCAGAACTTCCTCCTCAGCAGCAAGATACGGCAAAGCCTCGCGGGGCGCTGCGCCTACATCGACCTTCTGCCCCTCAGCTTTGCGGAGCTCGCGCACAACGGGACGGCCACGAGCCTCTACGATTTCGCCTTCAGCGGGGGCTACCCGCGCATATACAACTCGAAGATACCCGCACCCACCTACTACAGGAACTACGTCCGCACCTATCTGGAGCGCGATGTCGAGGGCTTTCTCGACGTGCGGCGCCTGGCGGACTACGAGCGCATGCTCAAAAGCTGCGCGTGGCAGGCGGGCAATCTGCTGAATCTCTCGAAGCTGGCGAAAGACTGCGGCATAACGTTTAACACCGCCAAATCCTGGCTGTCCATGCTCGAGAGCAGCTACGTCGCCTTCCGGCTGCTGCCCTATCACGCCAGCGCGAAAAAGCGCCTGACGAAGACGCCGAAGCTCTATTTCCACGACACCGGCCTGCTGTGCCACTTGATGGGGATAAAGTCAGTCGACGAGTTGAAAACTCACCCGCGCAAGGGCGCCGTCATCGAAAACCTCGTGGTGGCAGAGACCCTGAAGGGGCACCTGAACGCGGGAGAAGACCCCGAGCTCTACTTCTATCGAGACGACTCGAAGATCGAGATCGACCTGCTCGACTTCACCCAGCAAGACGACAAGCGCGCCTACGAGGTGAAGGCGTCGGGCATGTACCGGGAAAGCTACGCCCGTTCCCTGCTCTCCACCGCCGAGTCTCTCGGCGTCCCCCCGGAAAGCCGGGCCGTCCTGCTCGACGTCGAGCACAGCTACAACGCCTCCAATTGCCGCGCCGCTTCGCTCGGGGAATACTTGCTCGAGGTGGGTGAACAGCCGGGCTGAAAGAAGCCGCTGCAGCAAAGCCTGCTTGCACTGAAAAAACCGCGCCGGCAGAGGGCGCTCTGGCTAAAGAATACCCTTCCGAATACATTGCAAATGTAGTACGATTGTATTGCAATCGCAACTCTTGGAGGTAGAGGAGCCATGGCAAAGGAAGCGACATTGCAGGTGCGCATGGACGCGGGGCTGAAGCGACAGGCAGAAGCGCTGTTTTGCGATTTGGGTACTTCATTGCCCGAGGCGGTGCGCATATTCGCCCGCCAAAGCGTGCGCGAGCAAAGGATGCCGTTTCAGGTGGGTCGCCGCGCTGAAGACGCCTCGCACAGCGTCCCGCGAAAGATGCCCATGCTCGCAGCGGAGGAAAACGCCGCTTCCGCGTTCGCGATGTTTGCCGCGCACGCTTCCGAGAGCAGGCGCGCGCAGGAAAAAGGGGCGTGGAGCCGTGCCGCCTGCAAAAAACACGCATCCCTCGAAGAGGCTTGAGCCAATGCACCTGCTCGATGCCAACATCATCTTGCGCTATCTCGTGGGGGACGGTGGCGATGCCGCAGAAAAAGCGCGCCGCCTCATCGAAGAGGAAGGCGATTGCTATACCTACCCCGAGGTGCTGGCAGAGGTCGTGTACGTCCTCTCCGGCGTCTATGAGCGCCCGCGCTCCGAAATATGCACGGCGTTCAGGCGCCTGCTCGACTACATGTACTTCTACGACCCCGAAATGCTTCTTACCGCATTCAATCTGTACGAAACGGTGAACATGGATTTCGTCGACTGCCTGCTCGTCGCCCGCCACGCGTGCAAAGGCGAGCCGGTGGCAAGTTTCGACAAGCAGGTGCAGGCGCAGATTCGCGGCCTCTAATCGGTGGATTCGCGCTGGTGGGCGCATGGAGATATCTTCCTGCTGATGAATGAATGCCGAGATTCCGCGACTTGGGCTTTTGGGTGGTATCGAGGAACAACATGCATTCGCCATTGCGTTTACGCTTGAAATCGAGCGCAAAATCAAGCGCAAAAATTTACGCTTGAAAGGCGGCCAGACGGGGCTTGGGGCCTTATGCGTCGTCGACGACGGCGTCGGTCGGGATGGGCTCGTCGCCAGCTCCGGCGTCGGCACCCTCGCCGATGCCCAGCAGCCTCTCGGCGGCCTGCGGGTCTTGCATGTCCGCCACGCCGTCGAGCTTGCGCGAAATGACCCGGGTGCGCGTGGTGATGATCCCCTCCACGGTCTTGCCCGCCGTGTTGATCTGCTTGAGCGCCCGGTCGAGCTCCTTTTGGTACTTGGGGAATTCGGCCTTGACCGCCGAGAGTATCTGCGCAATCTCGTCGGCACGCTTTTGCAGAGCCAGTGTCTGGTAGCTCATCTGCAAGCTGTTGAGTATCGCCGCCATCGTCGAAGGCCCGGCGACGTTGACCTTGTAGTCGCGCTGCAGGTGCTCGATCAGCCCCGGGCGGCTGACCACCTCGGCATACAGCCCCTCAAAGGGCAGAAACATAATTGCGAAGTTTGTCGTCTGCGGCACGGAGATGTACTTGCTGCTGATGTCTTTCGCCTCGCCTTCGATGCGCCGCTCGAGCGTCTTGCGCGCGGCGTCGACCGCGGCCTTGTCGCCTGTCTCCAGCGCAACCTGCAGCTGGTCGTAGGCCTCACCGGGAAACTTCGCGTCGATGGGGAGGTAGATGAAGCCGTCCTCGACGGGGATCTTCACCGCGAACTCGACGCGCTCGCGGCTGCCAGGCCTAGTCGCGACGTTTTCATCGTATTGGTTGGCGGTGAGGATGTCGCCCAAAATCGCGCCGAGCTGCACCTCGCCCAGCACCCCGCGCGTCTTGACGTTGGAAAGCACCCGCTTGAGGCCGCCGACGTCCTGGGCGACGCTCTTCATCTCCCCCAGCCCCTTGTGCACGGCTTCCAGCTGCTCGCTCACGCGGGTAAACGACGAGTTCAGCCTCTCGTTTAAAGTCTTGGAAAGTTTCTCGTCGACGGTCTCGCGCATTTTCTCGAGCTGTTTGCCGTTGTCTTCGCGTATGTCCTTCAGCTGGGCGCCGACCGTGTTTTGCACATCGCCCAAGCCCTTGGTCATTTGCTCTTGGAACCCTTGAATCTGCTTCGAGAAGCCGGCGAAGCGCCCGTCAAATTTGTCGAGGTGATCGCGCAGCTCGCGGGACTGCTCCGCCAGGCGCTGCGTGAGCTTTTCGCCGACGATCCCGCGCATCCTCTCCAGCTCGGCGCCCACGGCCTCGTTGTTTTTGCGCGTCGTCTCGGCACTCTCGCGGCGCGAGGCCTCGAACTTCTCCTCGAGCCTTCTATTGTCGGCAGACAAGGCGGCGTCGAGAGTGTCGCAGCGCTCCTTTACCAAGGCCTGGGAAAGGCGCGCGCTCTCCTCTATCTTGGCGGCGAGGTCTTCTCGCAGGTCGGCCAAGGCGGCCTCGGTGTCGTCGCGGGACTTGAGAGCCTTCACCTGCGCGCAGGCGGCAATCGCCGCGACCGCCGCCACGAGAGCGGCGCCTGCAGCGGCAAGGGATACGAGAAAAGTTGCGAAACCGGCGTCCATGTCTGCCTCCAGTCGATACGTCTGAGAATGCGAAAAAGCGGGAAACGAAAAACCCGCGTTACGTCCACGAGCAAGGATAGTACCGAGCGCGGACACGGCGCACAAGAAGCGTAGAATCGGGCTTCCACAACCAACCTTCGCGCCCCTTGCGCGCATGGCTGGACAGCAGATGGCGACATCGAAAGGAAAGGCGCGAACTTCCATGGGCAACGCACAAACGGGCAACGGCAACGGCAACGGCCAGGGCGGCGTGCAGGCGCTGCGCAGCGACCAGATAAAGAAAGGGCTCGAGCGGGCGCCGCACCGCAGCCTGCTGTATGCCGACGGCCAGACCGACGAAGAGATCGCCGACGGCCGCCCGCTGATCGCCATCATCTCCAGCCAGGCCGACATCATCCCTGGCCACAACCACCTGCAGCGCCTCGTCGACGACGTGAAGGCCGGTGTCTACATGGCGGGCGGCACGCCGTTTCAGTTCGGCACCATCGGCGTGTGCGACGGCATCGCCATGAACCACGAGGGCATGCGCTACTCGCTGACCAGCCGCGAAACCATCGCCGATTCCGTCGAGTGCGCGGTGAACGGCCACGCCTTCGACGGCGTCGTCTTGATTCCGGCCTGCGACAAGATAGTGCCCGGCATGATCATGGGTGCCTTGCGGGTGAACCTGCCCACCGTGCTCGTCTCGGGTGGCCCGATGCTGGCCGGCCGCGACCGCGACCGTGTGACGGAGACGGATCTGAACACGCTCTTCGACGCCGTCGGCCAGGTCACGGCGGGCACGATGACGCGCGAGGACTGCGAGTTCTACGAGCACACGGCCTGCCCCACCTGCGGCAGCTGCAGCGGCATGTTCACCGCGAACTCCATCTGCTGCCTGTCCGAGGCCCTGGGCCTGGCGCTGCCGGGCAACGGCACCGTGCCGGCCGTCTACTCCGAGCGCGACCGGCTGGCAAAACACGCCGGCATGACGGTCGTGGACCTCGTGCGCCGCGACCTGAAGATACGCGACATCGTCACGCCGGCCGCCATACGCAACGGCATGGCGCTCGACATGGCCTTCGGCGGTAGCACGAACACCATGCTGCACCTGACGGCCATCGCCGCCACCGCCGGTTGCCCCATCGACATGAACGACTGGGTGGACGTGTGCGAGCAGACCCCGAACCTCACGCGCATCGCGCCGGCCGGTCCTCTGCACATCGAGGACCTGAACGCAGTGGGCGGCGTGAGTGCCATCATGGGCGAGCTGGGACGCATCGGCGCGCTCGACGAAAGCGCCGTCACCTGCCACGGCACGATGAAAGAATGGCTGGACGCCTGCCCGCCGGCCGACGGCGAGATAGTGCGCACGAAGGAAAACGCCTACGACCAGCAAGGCGGCCTGAAGGTCATGTTCGGCAACCTCGCGCCGAAGGGCGCAGTGGTGAAGCGCTCGGCGGTCGCCCCCGAGATGATGCGCCACACCGGGCCTGCGCGCGTGTTCGAATGCGAGGAAGACGCCTGCGCGGCCATCCTCGGCGGCGAGATACACCCGGGCGACGTCATCGTCATCCGCTACGAAGGTCCTTCCGGTGGGCCTGGCATGCGCGAGATGTTGGCCCCGACGGCCAATGTCGTCGGCATGGGGCTGTCCACCTCGGTCGCGCTCATCACCGACGGACGCTTCTCCGGCGCGAGCAAAGGCCCTTGCGTCGGGCACATCAGCCCCGAGGCCGCGGCGGGAGGGCCGATCGCCTTCATCGAGGAAGGCGACGAAATAGAGGTCGACATCGAGGGCGGGCAGGTGAACTTGCACGTGGACGAAGCCGAGCTGGAACGCCGCCGGGCCGCGTGGAAGGCGCCGGCGCCCAAGTACACGACGGGCGTGCTCGCGCGCTACGCTAGGCTAGTGAAAAGCGCCGACACGGGCGCGATTTTGGACTAGGCGACGAACACACCCTTTACCCTGAAAGGAGGCTTGCATGAGCGAACACGACGGACAGAAGATGACGGGTGCCCAAGCGCTCATCGCCGCGCTGGAAGACGTCGGCGTCGACACGGTCTTTGGCTACCCCGGCGGCCAGGCAATCGACATCTACAACGCGCTCTACGACAGCAAGAAGCTGAACCACATACTCGTGCGCCACGAGCAGGGGGCGGCGCATGCGGCCGACGGCTACGCGCGCTCCACGGGCAAAGTGGGGACCGTGCTGGTCACGAGCGGGCCGGGCGCGACGAACACGGTCACGGGCATCGCAACGGCCTACATGGACTCGGTGCCTATCGTCGTCATCTGCGGCCAGGTGCCTGCGGCCAGCCTGGGCAGCGACGCCTTCCAGGAAAGCGACATGACGGGCATCACCTTGCCCATCGTCAAGCACAGCTACCTGCTGCACGACGCGGCCGACATCCCCAAGACCATCGCCGAGGCCTACTACATCGCCGGCACCGGACGCCCGGGGCCTGTGGTCATCGACCTGCCCAGCAACCTCGTGAAAGAGCAGGGGGTGTCCTACCGCTACCCCGAGACGGTGAAGCTGGACAGCTACAAGCCCACGGTGAAAGGCAATGCCAAGCAGGTGCGCCAAGCGGCCAAGCGCCTCGTGCGCGCCAAGCGCCCCGTCATCTACGCGGGCGGCGGCGTCATAGCAAGCGGCGCCGAAGACGAGCTGCTCGCGCTGGCCGAGACCCTGCAAACCCCCGTTGTGGTCAGCCTGATGGGCAAGAGTTGCTTTCCCGAAGGGCACAAGCTGTGCCTGGGGATGCCGGGCATGCACGGCTCGAAGGCCGCCAACTTCACCTTGCAGGAAAGCGACCTGATTTTCGCCGTGGGCACGCGTTTTGCCGACCGCGTGACGGGGCGGCTGGCCGATTTCGCGCCGCACGCGACGGTCGTGCACGTGGACATCGACCCGGCCGAGATAGGCAAGAATCGCGAGGCAGATGTGCCCATCGTGGGCGACGCCAAGACGGTGCTGTCGGCGCTCGTGGCCGAGCTGGGCAAAGACGACGCGCGCCCCGACACGACCGCATGGCTTGCGCAGGTCGAGGCCTGGCGCACGGAAAGCCCGCTGTGGTACGAGGACCGCGACGACGCGATTTTGCCCGAGCGTGCCCTGCAGATGCTCGACCAGCTGGCCGGCGAGCGCGACACCATCTTCACCACCGAGGTGGGTCAGCACCAGATGTGGGCCAGCCAGTGGCTGCACACCGCCCGGCCGCGCACCTTCGTCTCGAGCGGCGGTGCGGGCACGATGGGCTTCGGGTTTCCGGCGGCTATGGGCGCGCAGCTCGGCCATCCGGACAGCCGCGTCGTGTGCGTGGCCGGCGACGGCAGCCTGCAGATGAATATCCAGGAGATGGCCACCGTGCGCGAGCACGACCTGCCTGTGAAGGTGTTGCTGCTGAACAACTCGACGCTGGGCATGGTGCACCAGTGGCAACAGCTCTTCTATGACGAGCGCTACAGCCAGACCATCTTCACCGCGAACCCCGACTTCGTGAAGCTGGCCGAGGCCTACGGCTGGAAGGCGGCGCGGGTGGAGCGGCCCGCCGAGCTGGAGGCCGCGATGCGCGCGTGGTTCGACTCCGACGAACCCTACCTGCTCGACGTGATCATCCCGGCCAGCGAAAACGTCTACCCGATGATGCCCGCGGGCGGCACCCTGACGGGGCTGATCGGCGTGGTGAAGCTGGACGCGGACGGCAAGCCCGTGGAGGGCGGCAGCGCCGGGCGCAAAAGCGCCAAGGGAAAGGGGGTCGCGAAATGAGCAGGACCATCTCCGTTCTCGTGGACAACCAGCCGGGCGTGCTCGTGCGCGTCACGGGGCTGGTCGCTAGGCGCGGCTTCAACATCGAGAGCCTGGCCGTCAGCCACACCGAGGATTCCTCGCGCAGCCGCGTGACCATGGTCGTGGACGCCGACTCCGAGGTCGTCGAGCAGGTGACCAAGCAGCTCCACAAGCTGATCAACGTCTACAAGGTCAACGACCTGTCCGAGACCGAGCACATCGACCGCGAGCTCGTCTTGTTCAAGGTGAACGCCGAGCCGGCCAAGCGCGGCGAGATCATCGAGCTGGCGGGCATCTTCCGCGCAAAGATCGTCGACGTCAGCCCGAACAGCCTGACCATCGAGATGACCGGCGACGACAACAAGCTCGACGCGATGGAAGACCTGCTGCGCGGCTACGGCATCAAAGAGATCGTGCGCGGCGGCAAGATTGCAATCTCGCGCGGGTCGAGCGGCGCGTAACGTGCGCGAAACCACCATCCCGTACAATCGCGGGGTGTCGATATACAACGGCAACAAGCGGCGCGGCAAACTAGGGCGGCGCCGCAGATGGCAAGCGAAAGGAACGGTTGAAATGGCAGTCACGATCTACTACGAAGAGGATTGCAAGCCCGAGGCAATCAAGAGCAAGAAGGTCGCCATCATCGGCTACGGCAGCCAGGGCCATGCCCATGCGCTCAACCTCGCCGACAGCGGCGTGGACGTGCGCGTCGGCCTGCGCGAGGGCTCCAAGAGCTGGAAGAAGGCCGAGGAGGCCGGTCTGAAGGTGATGACCACCGAGGAGGCCGCCGAGGAAGCCGACCTGATCATGATCCTCGTGCCCGACGAGGTGCAGGCCGAGACCTACGAGAAGCAGATCGCGCCGCACGTGAAGAGCGGCGACACCCTGGCCTTCGCGCACGGCTTCAACATCCACTACGGCTACATCAAGCCGCCCGCGGACGTGGACGTCATCATGGTCGCCCCCAAAGGCCCGGGCCACATCGTGCGCCGCCAGTTCCAGGACGGCTTCGGCGTGCCCGACCTGGCCTGCGTGGCTCAAGACGCCTCCGGCAACGCGTGGGACACGGCGCTTGCCTACGCGTGGGGCGTCGGCGGTGCGCGCTCCGGCATCATCAAGGCCACCTTCGCGCAGGAGACCGAAGAGGACCTCTTTGGCGAGCAGGCCGTGCTGTGCGGCGGTCTGGTCGAGCTGGTGAAGGCCGGCTTCGAGACCTTGGTGGACGCGGGGTATCCGCCCGAACTGGCCTACTTCGAGTGCTACCACGAGATGAAGATGATCGTCGACCTCATGTACGAGAGCGGCATCCACTTCATGAACTACTCGATCTCGAACACGGCCGAGTACGGCGAGTACTATGCCGGCCCGCAGGTCATCAACGACGAGTCGCGCGCGGCCATGAAAAAGATTTTGGAGCGCATCCAAAACGGCGAGTTCGCGCAGGAGTTCATGGACGACTGCAAGGCCGGCCACAAGGTGCTTCTCGAGAAGCGCGAGGCCATCAACACGCACGAGATCGAGAAGGTCGGCGCAAAGATCCGCGGGATGTTTCCCTGGATCAAGTCCGACGAGGAAGCCGACAAGTAGTTCTCGTCGCTTTTCGCGCTGCGCCTTTTGATGGCGCGGCACAACACAGCGGATTCAAAGACGCCCGTCGCGCGAAACTGCGGCGGGCGTTTTTCATGCCGGCGCATAACCGCGCGGCAACGAAGATGTGCGCGGACGAGGAAGGGCGGTGCGGGGCGAGCGCAAACGTTTATACTAGAGCCAAAGCTCGCGACACCCGGCGCGCGCGGCCGGGTTGCGCAGTCGGGTCGGCATACGCGGCCGGCATACGCGGTCGGCGTCACGCCGCGAATCGCATCTGAAGGGAGGCGCACATGATCGGAATGAATATCGAATCGCTCATGGTGGGCTTTCCGCCCATGCCCTCCATCGTCACGCTGCGCCCCGTGTCCGACTCCGAAGAGGCTGTCAAGGCCGCCGACATCCCCGCCGACAGCGTGCTGCCCATCGTCGTGGGCGTCTCCGAGTCCTCCGCCATCGCGGCCGCGCTCGAGGAGCGCCAGCCGATGCGCCCGCTCACGCACGAGACCGCGAACAACCTGCTGCGTGCGCTGGGCGGTTCGATCAGCCGCGTCATCATCGACCGCGTAGACGGCAGCACCTTCTTCGCCACCGTGTATCTGCGCTGTGCAAACGGCATGTTCACGCGCGTGGACGCCCGCCCGAGCGACGCCATCGCGCTGGCCATCCGCGCCAACGCGCCGCTGTTCGTCGAGGAGTCCGTCTTGCAGGCGGCAGGCGCGCCGCGCTCCTTTGCCGTGCCCGGCGGCGACCACGGCGTCGAGATGGAGGAGTTCCACAAATTCGTCGAGGACGTGAAGCCCGAGGATTTCGTCACACACGGCGGCGAGGCGGACAAGAAGAAGCGCTCCTAGCAGCTCGCGGCGCGTTTCGCGCTGCTCCCCGCTTTCACTGCGCACCGAATGCAAGCGCGCGCACGAGCGGCGCCAATCCCGTCTTCCTGCGGCAATCGCGCCAACGCGGCCAACACGGCCACCGCAGCCACCCCGCTCCTATCCGCGTTCGGCCAGCAGATGTTCGATGAAGACGAGTCGCACGCACAAGGTGAAGACCCCGGCCGCCTGCTCCAGCTCGGCAAGCGAGGGAAAGCTCGGCGCGATGCGGATGTTGCTGTCGTCGGGGTCGTCGCCGTATGGCCAGGTTGCACCAGCCGCCGTCAGCTTCACCCCCACCTCGGCGCAGCGCGCCACGATCTCGCGCGCGCAGCCCTTCGGCGCCTGGAAGCTGATGAAATAGCCGCCTTTCGGGCGCGTCCACGAACCTGCGCCCGCCGCGCCCAGCTTGTCGGCCAGCGCCTGCTCGACCAGCTCGAAACGCGGGCGCAGCTTGGCGGCGTGCGCGCGCATCAGAGCCGCAACGCCATCGGCGTCCTTCAAAAAGCGCACATGGCGCAGCTGGTTGACCTTGTCGGCCGAAATACTTTGGGCAGACATCGCGGCCAGCGCCTCGGCGACGTTTGCCTCGCTGCTGATAAACGCCGAGATGCCCGCACCCGGGAAGGTGACCTTGCTGGTCGAGCAGAACTCGAAGACGAGGTCGGGGTTGCCGGCACGCGCGCACTCGTCGAGGATGTTGGGGATGTGCGCTTGCTCGGACGCCCTATCCGCCAGATGGTGCACGCAATATGCGTTGTCCCAAAACACGCGGAAATCCGGCGCAGCGGGCATCAGGGCCGCGATGCGCCGCACGGTCTCGGCGCTGTAGACAAAGCCCTGCGGGTTGCTGTAAAGCGGCACGCACCACATGCCCTTCACCTGCGGATTTTTCACGAGTTCTTCGACCGCGTCCATGTCCGGGCCGTCCTCGCGCATGCACACGGGAATCATGCGTATGCCGAAGCGCTCGCAGATGGAGAAGTGGCGGTCGTATCCCGGCGAGGGGCAGATGAAGGCGACGCCGTCTTGGCGCCCCCACGGCTCCTGCCCGGCAAAACCATGCGTCATGCCGCGGGCCACCGTGTCGTGCATGAGGGTGAGCGAGGAGTTGCCGCCCACCACCGTCTGCTCGGGCGCGGCGCCGACAAGGCTGCCCATCAGGCGGCGTGCCTCGGGCAAGCCGGCAAGTCCGCCGTAGTTGCGCACGTCGGTGCCGTCTTCTGCGAGAAACGACGCATGCGAATCCAGCACGTCGAGCATCGGCATGACGAGGTCGAGCTGCTCGGAGCCAGGCTTGCCGCGCGCCATGTTCAAATCGAGGCCGGCCGCGCGCGCTTCCTCAAACTCCGCAAGCAGCGCCTCGTGCAAGGCCCGCAGCTCGTCGCTGCCCATCTCGTCGTAGCGTGCCATGGCGCACCGCCGCCTTTCACCGTGCTATTTGCCGTCGTCTGAAAACAGCCGCGCGAGCGTGGCAACGACGAGGCGGGTGATGTTGCCGGCCGCGATGGTCGCCGCCTTTGCCACGTCGTCCATGTCGAGCGGCTCGTCTATCACGCCGGCCGCCGGGTTGCTGATGAGCGAAAGCCCTAGGGTGGGGATCTGCTGGTTGGCCGCCGCGATGACCTCGAGGACGGTGGACATGCCCACCGCGTCGGCGCCCAGGGCGGCAAACGCGCGAATCTCGGCCGGGGTCTCGAAGGAGGGGCCGGATTCTGCGATGTAGACGCCCCGATGCAAGGTAACCCCGCACTCGTCGGCGGCAGACAGCGCGGCCTTTTTCATCTCGGGCGAAAAGGCGTGCGTCATGTCGAAGAAGCGCGGGCCGACCTCGGGGTCGGTCCATCCGATGCACGGGTCCATGCCCAGCATGTTGATCTGGTCGTCGATGAGCATGACGTCGCCCACGTTGTAGGCGGGGTCGATGCCACCGGCCGCGTTGGTGACGACGAGGGCCTCGATGCCCAGTTCCTTCATCACGAAGACGGGAAAGGCAATCTGGTCGGCGCTGTAGCCCTCGTAGGCGTGCAGGCGACCCTGCATGCACACGATGGGCACGCCCGCGACCTCGCCGAACAGGAAGCGGCCCTTGTGGCCGGGCGCCGTCGAGGGCACCATGTGCGGTACCTCGGTGTAGGGCAGCTCGACCGCTCCGGAGATGGCGTCGCCGAAGCTTTGCATGCCCGAGCCCAAGACGACGGCGGCGCGAGGTGCGCAACCGGGGACCGCGGCGCGTATCGCGTCGGCCGCCTCGCGGATGTTGTGTGTGGTGATGATGGTGGTCATGCCGCGCCCCGTTTCGTGTCGGGTGAAAGAAAGGCAAGAAAAAAATGGTGCCCCCAGCGGGAT
>CAVECB010000001.1:0-32674 GCA_963614215.1 Ruthenibacterium lactatiformans | reverse complement strand
TGGTGCCCCCAGCGGGATTCGAACCCGCGATCTCCGCCTTGAAGGGGCGGCGTCCTAAACCGCTAGACGATGGGGACACATGCAAAGCCGTCACATTATGCCATAAGCGCGAACGAGCGCGGCGAAAAATCGCAAAGGCTTATATCTTGCTCATTTCCGACGAGACGTTGGCGTACCAGTCCTGCCAAGTGGGCGGGCAGTAGGTCCGCGCCGCCTCTTGCGTGAGGTGCCCGCCATACAGCGAGCTGCCCAGCCCGCGCACCACCGTGTTGATGCCCTCTTCCCACGAGGAAAAGCCCGAGCTGCCGTAGCCCCAGGCGTTGTGCGAGCGGAAGCAATAGGCGCCCTTGGTGCTCTCGATGCAGGATATGGCAGGCGCCCAGCGCGGATCCACGCCGTTGTCCCAGGCAGCCGCCGCATAGTACTTGCCGGTGCCGGCGGTGGGCGAGCCGGACAGGTAGTCGTCGATGCGCGAGGCCCATTCGTTCACGAAGGCGGTCTTGTCCGAGGACCAGTCGACGTTGCCGGACGACGAACCGCCTCCCCCACCGGCTTCTTGCGCAGCCTCCGCCGCCGCTGCCTCGCTTTGCGCCTGCGCCGCCGCCTGCGTGTCGCCGGACTGTTGCGCCGCCTCCACCTTCTGCTCTGCCTCTTGTTTTTGCTGCGCCGCCGCTTCGGCCTCGGCCTTCTGCTTGGCCGCAGCCTCCTCGGCTGCCTTCTGGCGCGCCGCCTTTGCCGTGCTGAGCGCGCTGGCCGCGTCGTCTGCCGCCGTGTCGGCCGCTGCCTTGTCGCTGGCGAGCTGCACGCGCGACGACTCGAGCTCGTTTTTCATCTGCACGGTCTGCTCTATCGCATTCACGTGATGGTCTATCACCCAGTTGTACTGGTCGACCAGCGAAAGCATGTCGATGATGGACTTCGAGTCGATGAGCATCTGCACGACCGAGCCGGAATCGTAGGAGTATTTGTAGAGCGCGACCAGGCTCTCGTCGCATTGTTCCTGCTGCGCGGGCAGCTTCTCCTCCAAATCGGCGATATTGGCATTCAGCTCGGAAATTTGCGAGGCCAGCTCGTCTTGGTAGGCCACCGCCGCGTCGTAGGCGCTCGCGCTTTCCCGCACCTTTTGCTCCAAGTCCGAGACGGCGTCAGAGGTTTGCGCCTCGTTTTGCGACTGCCCGCCCGTGGCCCATGCAGCACCCGGCGCAAGCGAGCCGGCGGACACGAGCACCGCGGACAGGGCGCACGACAAGGCAAGCGTCGTCCATCTGGCAGGGCGTTTCATATGTGCAAGCGACGGCAAAAAAGAGCCTCCTTCACGCTGTCACGTGCGTTAAGTGCCGTATACCTTAGCGTAAAAGGCAGATTCTCCATAAAGGCTTCACAGCGCCGAAAAACGCCCGTAAATGACGAGGTTGCCGCGCAGAGCCTCGTGTGCCGGCGGGCGAGGACGACCGCACCACCCGCTACGACGGCATCCGCTCCCAACGCGTCGCAGACGCGATACGGGAGTGCAGGCGCTCCGTGATGCCGGAGCGACTCGCCGACGCGGCGAGACAGGCGCGGCAGGAAGGCCTTATCACGGCGGAAGAATACGGCGAGCTGGAAAAGGAGCTGGCATGACGCAGGCGAAGAGGCCAAACAGCAGGGTCAACCTCGACAGAGCCATCGACAGGATATGCGCCGAGTCGGGCGCGAACCCCGTCCGCGAGAAACGGCTGCTCGCCGCCGTCATCGTCGGCCAGATGCTGCCCGACGGCGCGGCGAAGGGGGCAAACGCCCTCGGCGCTGCCGTAAGACCCCTTGTAGAACCCGACGGAGAATTCCGCGCCGGCAAGCGTGGCAGAGCCCTGCGGCAGGTTGCCCGCGCCGTCATAGGTGTGCTCGCCGTCGTACTTGCCGAGGATCATAGACACCGGGTCCGTCTGGGCGATATCTGTTTGCTCTACGTGCGTGGCGGTATGCGCGGATTCGCCCGCCTAGCCGTTGACGGGCGCCAACGCGCCTAGCCGTTGGCGTGCTCGAACTCGCGCATGAAATCCACGAGCGCCTGCACGCCCTCGATGGGCATGGCGTTGTAGATGCTCGCGCGCATGCCACCCACGCTGCGGTGCCCCTTCACGTTGGCCAACCCGGCCGCGCCCGCCTCGGCGATGAACTTCGCGTCCAGCTCGGCGTCGCCCGTGACGAAGGGCACGTTCATAATCGAGCGATACGCCGGCTCGACCGTGCCGGAAAACATCGCACTCTCGTCGAGGAAGCCGTAGAGCAGGCGCGCCTTGGCCTCGTTGCGCTCCTTCATCCCGGCCAGGCCGCCATGGGCCTTTATCCACTTGAACACGAGGCCGCAAACGTAGATGCCGTAGCACGGCGGCGTGTTGTAGAGCGAACCCTTGTCCGCGTGCGTCTTGAAGCGCAGCATCGTGGGCACGCCGGGCAAATCGTCGGAGAGCAGGTCCTCGCGCACGATGACCACCTGCACGCCAGCCGGCCCCACGTTTTTCTGCACGCCCGCGTGGATGAGGCCGAAGCGCTCGACGTCGATGGGCTCGGAGAGAAACATCGAGCTTTGGTCGGAGACGAGCACGTGGCCCTTGGTGTCGGGCAGCTCGGGGTAGCGCACGCCGTAGACCGTCTCGTTTTGGCAGATGTAGACATAGCCCGTATCGTCGCGCACGTCCAGGTCGGACAGGTCGGGGATGCGGGTGAAGTTGGAGTCCTCGCCGCTGGCCAAAAGCTTGGGGTCGCCCAAGATCTTCGCCTCGGCAAAGGCCTTCTTCGACCAGTTGCCCGTGACGATGTAGTCGGCCTTGCCGTCCTTTGCGAGGTTCATAAAGACGCTCGCGAACAGGAGGCTGTCGCCGCCTTGCAGAAAGAGAACCTTGTAGTTGTCGGGGATGCCCGCCAGTTCGCGCAGGTCGGCTTCGGCACTCTCGATGATGCTCGTGAAGGCGGCGGAGCGGTGACTCATCTCCATGACGGACATGCCCGCATCGCCGTATTCCAGCATCTCGTCGGCCGCCTGGGCCAGCACCTCTTCCGGCAACGTGGCCGGCCCTGCCGAGAAATTCCAAACGCGCGCCATCTTGCATCCTTTCATCCGTAAAACGTGTGGAGCTATTCTACCCCCATGCCGGCGCGAACGCCCCCGTGCGCTTTCGCCGGATGCCGCATGTCTTTGCCAGGAGCTGTGTGCTTTCGCCAGGCGCAATCGAGGTGTAGCCGACCTTGTCGCCAGACGCAATCGAGACGCGGCCGCAGCTCGCAAGAAGCGACAGGGTGCCGACGCGCTACAATCGGATGCGAGAAAATAAAGGCGACCGCCCCTCGCCTGCCGAAAAAGCCGGGTGAAACGGGCGGCGTACATGCGCAAAAGGAGATTCCATGCCGCTTGCAGACATTCCCCGCACGCTCGAGTGGACACCCGCCACGGCAAGCGCCCAGAGCAGCTTGCGCCTGATCGACCAGCGCGAACTGCCGCACGAGCTGGTCTACGTCGACTGCTTCAACAGCACGCAGGTCTGCGAGTGCATCGAGGACCTGGCTGTGCGCGGGGCGCCGGCCATCGGCGTGGCGGGGGCGTTTGCCGTCGTGCTGTGGGCGGAAAACGAGTGGATGCGCAAGAACGGTGCCATCGCCGTCGAGGCGGGCGGGCGCGAGGCGTTTTTCTCCGAGATGGATGCGCGGGCCGCCGAGATCGCCGCCGTGCGCCCCACCGCCGTGAACCTGAGCTGGGGCGTCGCGCAGATGACCGAGCTGGCGCATGCGGCAGACAAGGAGGCGACGCCGGCCGACATCGCCGCGCAGCTGCGGGTGCGGGCTTGCGAACTGGCCGAAGAGGATGTGGCCACGTGCGCGGCCATCGCGAAAAACGGGGCCGACGCGCTAGAAGAGCTGCACAAGCGCCTGGGGCGTCCCTTGCGCATCGAGACGCATTGCAACGCCGGCTCGCTGGCCACCGTGCACGGCGGCACCGCGCTGGGCGTCATCTACGAGGCGCACGCGCGCGGTCTGGTCGAGCGCGTGTGGGTGGACGAGACGCGCCCCGTCGAGCAGGGCGCGCGCCTGACGGCATGGGAACTGGGGCAGGCGGGCGTGCCGTTTACCCTGGTCTGCGACAACATGGCGGGCGCGCTCATGCAGGCTGGTGAAGTGGACGCCGTCGTCGTGGGCGCAGACCGCATTTGCGCAAACGGCGATTTCGCGAACAAGATTGGCACCTATGCGCTGGCCGTGCTCGCGCACCACCACGGCGTGCCCTTCTACGTGGCCGCGCCCAAGAGCAGCTTCGACGAGACACTGGTCTGCGGTGCCCAGATCGAGATCGAGCAGCGCGACCCCAAGGAAGTGCGCTGCATGCCGAGCGGGCGCGACTGGCTGCCCGTGGCGCCGACGGACGCGAAAGTCTTCAACCCCGCCTTCGACGTGACCGGCCACGAACTCGTCACCGCCGTCTTCACCGAATAACGCGAAGGTATCCCGCCGCGCTCTCTGTCGCCGCGCCGCGCCCCCTCACCGCCGCGCCCTCTCGCTGGCGTGCTTCCTCGCCGGCGCAATCCTTCGCTTTCGCAGGAGAAGAGACATTTTGCCGCGGAGAAGCCTCCCCGCAGGCAGGCCTCATGCGTCCAAGACGGTCAGGTACTTCTTGTTGTAGGCGAAGTTGCGGTAGTAGCGGTTGTCGATGGGCAGCTGCTTGAACAACGCGAGGCCGTCTGCGATGATTTCCTCACTTTCCGCATCCGGCACGCCGAGCTGGCGCAGGAAAAAGCGTATGGAGAAATGCCCCGCCTCCTCGTAGCTGAACTCGTCTGAATCGCGGGCGAGCATGCTCAGCACCGCATCCGACATGCCGATTTGTGCCGCGACGACAAGCCCCAGCTCTCTCTCGCCAATTTCGATGCCGCGCTCCTCGATCACGCATTGGTAAAAGTACTTCACCGCCTGGAAAGCCGCCGCGCTCGGGATGCGCTCGGCCGAGAGGTCGAACACGAAATTGCGCAGCTTCACGTCGTCGAGCTCGCGCTTCCACATATGGAAGTTCTCGATGGCCATGAGCTGCGTCTTCGTATAGCCCTTGTTCGCGCACATGCGCTCGATGTATATCTTGTTCTGCGTCTCGTACTCGTCTTCGATGACACCGGCGATGCCGCGCTTGCCGTCGAAGTGATAGGTGATGGTCCCGGGCGGGATGTCGGCCGCCGCGCATATGTCGTTGTACGTCGTGTTGCTGTAGCCCTTGTTGTAGAAGAGCTTTTTGCACACGTCGATGATGAGTTTGCGCTTCTTCTCTCCGGCCTTTTGCCTGACCATGAAACCGTCCCGCCCGTTGCCTGCATTTCGCGCAGGCACGCCCTCCTCGCGCAAGGCATGCCCGCGACATGTTCGCGCGATTCTAGCGCAACGAAGGAAAACGGCGAACACGAGGCGCAGCGCAGGCACATGGCCAACGTCGCCGGCGCGCTTCACGCCCGTCCATTTTCACGCCCTGCCGCACGTGCAGCTTTGCCTGCGTGCGCAAGTCCGCCGCACGCAAGCCCGCCACACGAAACTTCGCCCCTATGCGACGCCCAGCGCGTGCTTTGCCGCGATGCGCGCAAATGTCGCCGTGCGCCCGGCGTTGATGCCCGTGAAGTTGCTCGGGTAGTTGTGCGGGTAGAAGCCGCCCTGGTCGTTGCCGCACACGTACAGCCCCTCGATGACGCTGCCGTCCTCGCGCAGCGGCTGGCTGTTCACGTCGGTGATCACGCCGTGGATCGTGACGAGCATGGTGCCGGCGATGCGCGCCGCGTAAAACGGCGCCTGCGCGACCGTGGACATCCGGTATTTCGGCTTGCCGAAATCACTGTCCTCGCCCTTCGCGTTCAGCTCGTTGTAGCGCGCGACGGTCGCCAGGAAGGTCTCCTTCACCTCGCCGGAAAAGCCCATAGCGTCGGCGAGACCCTCGATCGTGTCGGCCTTCTTCAGGACTCCCGACTCGAGCGCCGGCCCGATCCAGAAGTTGTCCAGGTTTTCCTTGCCGCATGCCTCGAGGCTGTAGACGTCGGCGTTGAATGCCGTGCCGGCGGGCGCGGGGACGATGCGCGAGCAGCCGCAAGTGTCGAAGCGAACCGCGTCCTCGTAGTATTTGCCATCGAACACAGTCCACGAGTAGTGGCCGGGCTGGTTGCATCCGAGCGCGTAGCTCATGGGGTAGCACTGGTCCTCGTTCATGAAGCGCTTGCCCAGCGTGTTCACGTGCAGGTACGGTTGGCTGCCCATGATGAAGAGGTTGCCGTTGTAGGGCCTGCCGAAGGTAGTGTCGTCGGTCATGCCGCCGCGGTTCCATATCATCGAGCCGCCGCCGGCCTCCAGCTGCGCGCCCGCCCACAGCGCCATCTTTATGCCCTGGCCAGCCTCGCTCGTCGCGCTGCCCGTCACGCACCAGTCGGTGACGCCGGGCTGCAAGTCGTCGAGCATTTCCTCGTTCGCGCCGTAGCCGCCGGTGCAGACAATGACGCCCTTCGCCGCATCGATTTGCAGGTAGTTCCCGTCCACGTCGGTCGCGATGACGCCCGTGACCTTGCCCTGCCCGTCTTGCACGAGCTGCTCGGCAGGGGTGAGGAACTTAATCTCGCCGCCGAGTTCCTCAAACACCTCCTGCAGCATCTTCACGTGCTGATAGGCGGTGTAGTTGGGGCCAGACGGGTTGTATTCGCCGAGGCACGGGTTGAAGCACATCGCCGGATAGTAGGCCTCCGCATCGTCGGGCTTGTGCCACTCGAACGGAAAGAGCATGCCTTTGGGCTCGAGGGTCTGCGCCATCCACTCGATCATTTCGCCCGATTTCTCGGCCCACGTGTAGTAGAGCGGCGGGTTGATGTCGCCGGACTCGACCATGCTCGCGTGGTTCACGAGCTTTGCCACGTCCTCTTTGTGTTCGTCGCCAGCAAGCTTCGAGTTGAGGGCGCCGATTGCCTCGCGCGCGCTCGCCACGCCGTTCGTCGACTCCAAGACGATGACCTTCGCGCCGTTTTGCGCAGCCGTGACGGCCGCGACCATTCCGCCGTTGCCGGCCCCGACGACGACGACATCAGCGCTGAGCGTTTGCGAGATCTTGGCCGGCCACGCCGGTTTCTCACGCCAGTTGGCCTTTTTGGCCGCCGCGTTTTTCTCCACGTCCGCTTTGCTCGCCACGGCCGGCTTGGCGCAGCCCGACAGGCCGCCCGCCAGCGCGACAACGCCCGCGGCTCCTGCCCCTGCCAGAAAACCGCGCCGGCTCATCCCCTTGCTGTCCATCTCGCCATCTCCTCCGTTTCGCTTCGCCCCTGCTGCTTTCGCCTATCCCTGGTTGGCCAATGCCCGCTCTTCCTGCACGGAAATCCACCCCTCGGGCAGTTCCATGTCGGCGTGGCATTCCGAGCAGGTGAGCACGCTCGCCCGGTGCGCCTTGTGACAATCGGTGCATTGCTGCGTGCCGTGCTCCCAAGAGTGCGGGTTGCGGATCTGCACCGCCGGATCGTCGGACTCGACCTGCGTCTTTTTCGTCAGGTCCTCAAGCGTCATGTTGTGGCACGACTCGTTTAGGCAAAACTCCTTGCCGTCGACCCCGCGAGCTTCGGTGAGCTGTTCGGAATCGCGCTCCGCGAGCGTCCCGGAGGGCTTGCTTTCGGTCGCGACGAGCGTGTAGTCGCCCGTAATCCAGCTGCCGGCCTCGCTGAGCTGCTCGGACAAAACCGGCTTGTGGCAGCTCATGCATGTCGCTTTCGAGTCGTTGTTCTTGTGCACGCTTGCCAACATGCCAGATGCGTTGGCAACGGTGTTGCCCCATTTGTCGGTGGCCTGCTGACCTGCCTGCGCCTCGTAGGTCTCGAGATAGCCGTCCATCGGCGTATGGCAGATGGCGTTGCAAAAGCCCGGCTGCTCGTGCCAGACAAAGCCACCGATACCCGCGACCACGAGGACGGCGACGACGACGCCTATCGTGACCCGCGTGCGCTTCTTCTTGAGGTCTCCGCTCGGCTTGGACTTCTCTGCCGCCGCTTCCTGCGGAGCCTCTTCCTTCGTCTCCGGCATATCGCTCGCCTCCCCTGTGTGCGACCTTCTTCCTTGAGGACAATGCTAGCATCAAATGGGTTCTGTGGTGTCGATAAATTTTTTAATTTTGGAAAATACGCAGGTCAGACTAGTGGGGAAAATATTAAATTTGAGCGTTCTCAATATTTGGCACCACTGCAAATGACACCTAGCCGCAGATCCGCCTGCGCTCGAGTTTTTGCATCCCTGCCCCTGGCGACGGCACTGCGGCCTCTCCCGGAGTCGAAAATTCGTTTTTCCGGTGTTTGAAAATTCGTTTTTCCGTACAAAAAAATTCGTTTTTCTGGATTATGCAGGTCAAGAGGCATGCCGCAGATGCCAAAATCGTCAAAAAGAGGGTTGCATACCGCGCCTCGAACATACCCAAACCAAATGTTCAAGTGGTGGTTGACGTGACGGCGCAACACAAAATGCTAAAATGTTAACCGTGCTTGTTAACAAGGAGGTGCATCATGCCGAGCGCGCTGGTGGCAGGACGGGTAGACGCTGCGGTGGCGAAGAAGGCGCAGTTCTTCATCGAAGGGGCGGGCTCGACGCAAGCCGAGGTCATCCGCTACGTCTGGCAGCAGATCTCCGAGACCGGCGTCGTCCCGACGGCCGGCGACACCGAAGACGAGGCGCGGCGCTCCCTGGAAGAGGAGTTCTCCGAGCTGCGCGCCATCACCCCGAGAAGCGAGTTCCTCGAGAACCTCTCTCCACAGGATCTGAAGCACGAGCTGGCGAGTCGTCGTGGATAAGCTCTTCTTGGACACGAACTTCCTGCTGGATGCGGCGCTTTCCGGCAGGCCGGGTTCGCAGGAGGCGGCGCAGCTCTTCACCGCAATCGCGCGGCGGGAGGTAGTCGGGCTCGTGGCCGCCTGCTCGCTGAAGGATTTCTACTACATAGCGCGGCGCGACCTCGGCGAAGAGCTCGAAAGGCGTTGGCTACGCCTGTTCGCCGACGCGTGCTACATCCCGGCGACGGACCGCGGCAGCGTCATGCACGCGCTCGAATCCGACGAGCCGGACTTCGAGGACGGCCTGCTCCGCGCAATCGCCGAAATCGAGGACGCGAACTACATCATCACGAGAGACGCCGCGGCGTTCGTGCGCTCCCCCATCCCGAAGCTGACGGCCTCGGAATACCTCTCGACACGCCAAGACTCCTGATTCCGCCCGTCTTCGCCCGAGCACAAAAAGCTGCCGCGAGGTACAAACCCCGCGGCAGCCCATCTTGCGTTCGTACGCCTCATGCCCGAGCGGCAGCTCCTTACACAATTTGCGCGACCTGCGGACACACAGACTCTTAAAGCGCCTGAAAATTCGTTTGCTGGGATAAGCTAAATTATGTTGCAAATGTCGGAATATTTCCTACAATTGAAACATGATATATTCACGTCACATCGCGGCGATACGCGAGCTTTCCGCTTCGGAAGGCGTGTTCACCACATCCCAAGCCAAACGAATCGGAATACCCCGCGACGCCCTCGCGCATGCGCACAAGGCGGGTCGGATCGAGCGCGTCTGCCATGGAGCCTATCGTCTCGTCGGCGCGCAGACAAGGGAAACGGACGATCTTGCCGCCATCTGGAAACTCACCGATGCGACGCGCTTCACATGGGAACGTCAGCACAGCTGGGACGGCATTTGCATAGGTGGAATCACCGCCGCTAGCCTGCAAGACATGGGAGACTTCTTTATGTCTCCCTACCAAATATACGCACCGAAACGAATCAACTCACGTATTGAAAACGCTCGCTTCTCGAAAAGGGAAATAGCCGGCGAGGACGTCACATGGAGGCAGGGGCTGCCCTTGACAAAGCCAGAACGCACGCTAGTCGACCTGTGCCTCGACCAAGAAGATCCCTCGCTCATAACCAGTGCTTTTTGCGACGCAGAAACGAAGAGGCTCGACTTCGCTCGTCTCGAGCAGCTTGCAGAAAAAGCCGGGGATACCCCAAGAAAAAGGAAGGCGCTCGAGCTGCTTGTCGAACTTGTCCATGATTTCCGAGGAGGAAAGACATGAGGTATCAGACACCTTCCGCTCTGGAAATGGCGGTGAAATCAGCAGCCCAAGCGTCGCCACTCGACACGGGGCTCGCGGTCTCGAGCTTTTATTTCCACCGATTGCTGTGCCGCGTGTTCAGCGCGAAAGATTCGCCGTTCGTGCTGAAGGGAGGCTTGAGCGTCTTGGCACGAACCGTCGACGCGCGCGCGACTCGCGATATCGACCTGTTGGCGCGCGAAACGAACCTCGATGCAGCGCTCGAAGAGCTGAAGCATCTCGCCTCCATCGACCTCGGGGACTTCGTTTTCTTCCTCTTCGAGAAAGCGGAGCCCATAAAAACCGACGATGAGTACCGACGCGGCACAAAAGCGTGGTTTACCCCGATGCTCGGAGGCAAATCCCTGCAACCTATCTCGATAGACCTTGTGGTAGACGAAATCGGCGGACTCGAGCCAGAAATCGTGACTCCTGCCGACAGGCTCGATATCGACGGGCTCCCCGTCTATGATTACCGGATTTACCGTGTGGAATGCGCGCTTGCAGACAAATTGCTCGCCATAACCGAAATGCATGACGGCAGGCCGTCTTCACGTGTGAAAGATCTGGCTGACATCGTCGTATATGCAAAAACCTGTGAGGTCGATGGACGAACGCTGGTGGAGCAAGTCATCAGGGAAGCCGCCGCCCGCAAAATCGTTCTCCCAGATTGCTTTACAGTGCCCGAAGCATGGATGGTGAATTACAACACGGCATATGCAAAAATGGCTCGCCAAGCCAAAATCGACGGCATCGCCGGCGACTTGAACAGCGCACAGCAAATAGCGCGGAAACTCTACATGCCAGTCTTCGAGAGGACACACACGCATGCGCGTTGGAATCCAGCGTGCATGCGTTGGCTCGAGACAAGCTAGAGGACGCCGCTTTCGGCTTCGTCGCGCAAGTCGGTCAAGCGCCTGCCCTCGTAGGTGAAATACGCCGGACCTTGCACGCTAGCCTCAGGATTGCCCAACAGTTTGGCCGCCAGCTTCGAGAGGGAATAAGACACGCCGTCGAACTCGACATGGCTGTCGTCGAGGACAGACGCTGTCTTCGACGAGTCTTCTGAAAATGCCACCTCGTCGCCTGCAGCAAGTCCCACCATCGAGAAATGGAACCTGCCGCGCTTTTTGCGCTCCGCCTCGCCGCCCTCGGCCTTCTGATAGCGCTCGGGAAATGCCCAGACCTCCTTGCACAGGGCGGCAAGCTCGCGGCTCCTCTTCTGGATGGCGTCGACCGACCACTCCCCCGCATCGTTGCCGACCTCGCGCGTGAGGGCAAAACTCGACTCCCGATACCAGCTCCTCTTCTCGTCGAAAGCCCTGTTCGACATCTCGGAATTGTTGGAGTTAGGGCAAGGTTGCCCAGCTTGTTCAAAAACTCGCTGTGAAGCTCCGCGTCCTCTTCGAGGTAATCCCTCCACCAATCGGAAAGCGTCTTCGGCATGATGTGCTCGACCGTCGTGTTCGCGTCGTCGTAGCGCGGCAGCCCCTTGGCCGCCGGCGTGTGCCGTTCCAGCTCGTAGAGCAGGTACTTCGCGCCGGCCGCGCGCAGCACCTCGAAAATCGCGCGATCGCACAAAGCGTTCTCAAAGGCTGCGTCGTCGGGGAAGGCGAATTTGCCCACACCGCACGTGATGGCCCTCCAGAAACGCTCGCACAGATCGGTTCCGGTCTCGGCGCTGCGCCTGGTATCCGCAGCGTCGCTTTCACCCGCACTCGCGCCCCCGCTCGCATCCGCGCCGCCAGCAGTGTCTCCGGAGGCTAGGCGCAAGAGCACGTTGCCCGCCGTCTGCCCGTTCATCCCGCTGCCGCCGCAAACCTTCGAGCGGAACACCAACGAAAGCACGGCTTGCAGCATCTCGAGCACGCCCGCATCGTCAAGCCGCCCCGCGCGCCGTTGCTCCAAAATCCACAGGAGAACAGGACGTGTCGCCATGCCCTTGTTCACCACGACAATCGAGTAGATGATCCGCTTCTCGTCAGGCATCTTGTTCATGTCGTGCTGCCCGGCGAACACAAGACGCTTGTAGCTTTCCGCCCGCTCGAGCATGTCGGAAAGCAAGGACTCGACGCGCTTCTCGAGCGCCGTGCCCCGACAGTCCTCGCCGAACAGCACGCGGCAATGTTGCTTGAAAGCTACGTACAAATTCCCCTTGTTGATATGCCGCTGTCGCCCGTGCAGGGTAATGGCATCGGACTTCTTCACGTATATCAGATAGTCGATGAAGAAACGCACCATGTTCTCTGGATCTTCGGAATGCACGCGCTCCTCGATGGGATACCAATACCGGTCGTACAAGCGCTTCTGCGTCGCGTAGGGCAAGGCCATGAGCAGGTAGTTGCGCAGTAAATCGACATCGGTCAAGTCCAACCCCGTCGAGTTCAAGCTCTCGAAGATTTCCTGCGGGTTCTCGTCGCCGATATCGAGATCCACGACGATGAGCGCGTCAAGCGCTTTGCACAGGCTGCCGATCTCCTCGTCGCCGGCGCCTGCCAGAGCCTCGCGGAAAGCGGAGTAGTTGCGCCAAATCGAGGAGGAACGCTGATCCTCGCTCAAGGCATCCGCGTCGAGCGGCCCGTGCGCCTCGAGAAGCCTCGCGTACACCTCGTTGTCGCGCCTGTTCAGGCGCAGCTTCACCTCGTTGCCGGGCTTCACACCGTACCCCATGTTGCGTAGGCAACCCTCTATGTCACGCTTCAACGTCTCGTCTTTCGCGAAATCCACGCATGCTCTCAGCAAAAGCGAGAGGGTAGTGATGCGCTGCTGCCCATCGATGATCGTCTTCTGGCTGCCGGGCATCGACTTCGAGCAGATGGTGCCGAGGAAATGGGTGCGGGTCTCGTCGCCTTCGTCTCTCGTGCGGGCAAGGGCACGCAAATCGCCGAGCAAGCGCTCGCAGTTTTCCCACGCCCAGTCGTAGTTGCGCTGGTAGACGGGTATGTTGAAATTCACCCCCGACGCCGAAAGAAATTGCTTGGCGTTGTTCTTGCCAATTTCCACGGTATGCCCCCTCGAAGCTCGTCTACGAGGCCTTCACCATAGCGCAAAGCCCCTATCCGCGACGATGCCGCGCGTAATGAAACTGCCGAAAGCGCGGAAGCCGGTTCCCGCAAACAAGTTGGCGGGCGGCTAAAGGGCGGAGAGGATGCGCCTGCAGTTTGTGCCGATTTCCCTCAACATGGGGTCGGCGACCTGCTCGACGCCCGACAAAAAACTGCGAGCTGCGAGTTTCGGCACGCGCTCGTCCGCATGTCCTGCTCCAGTCTCGATGTGCAAAATATTTCGTTACGCATGATATTGCGTTACGCAGTATATGGCAACGCTTTTCACCCGAGCACAAAAAGCTGCCGCGAGGTACGAGACCCCGCGGCAGCCCATCTGCAACCCTATGTCGCGCGCCTGCAGTGCGAGACGCGTGCCTTCACCCTTTACGCCGCGTCACCGGCTGCGGCCACAGAGGCAGCCGCACCCTCGACCTCGCGCCCCTTGGGGAAAGGCCGAAACAGCATGAACAGGATGAAGGCAAGCAACGCGATGCCCAGCAGGGTGAACCCGGTGAAAGTGCCCGTGATCGCCCACGCGGACAGCTGGAAGATGATGGTGGCCATGACCCACGCGTAGCCGCACTCGTAGCCCAGCGCCGCCCAGAACCACTTGTTGAAGCCGCCCATCTCGCGCTTGATCGCGCCCATGGCCGCAAAGCACGGCGCGCACAGCAGGTTGAACACCATGAAGCTGAACGCGGCCGCCGTGCCCAGCGCCGCCACGCTGCCGTTGAGCTCGGCCAGGCCGGCAGCAAAGGTCGTCGTCCAGGCCACGCTCGGGTCGCCGCCGTAGAGTACGGCCATGGTGCCGACGAGGTTTTCCTTGGCGAGAAATCCCGTAATCGTCGTCGAGGCGGCCTCCCAGTTGCCCCAGCCCAGCGGGATGAAGATCCACGCGATAGCGTTGCCGAAGGCAGCCAGCAGCGAGTTGTCGGAATCCGTTACCGCGCCAAACGCGCCGTTCTCGAAGCCGTACCCGGAGAGGAACCACACGATGATGGTGGCCGCGAGGATGACCGTGCCCGCCTTCTTGATGAAGGCCCACGCACGCTCCCACATGCTGCGCAGCAGGTCCACGAAGCGCGGCAGGCGATACTCCGGCAGCTCCATGATGTAGGGCGTCGTCTCGCCGATGAAGGGCTTGGTCTTGCGCAGCATGATGCCGCTGATGACGATGGAGAAGATGCCGAGGAAGTAGGCAAACGGCGCGACCCACCAGGCACCGCCGAAAAACGCCGTGGCGATCAAGGCGATGATGGGCAGCTTGGCCGAGCAGGGCATGAAGGTCGTCGTCATGACGGTCAGGTGCCGCGACGCCTCGGACTCGATGGTGCGCGACGCCATGATGCCCGGCACGCCGCAGCCCGTGCCCACGATCATCGGGATGAAGGTCTTGCCCGACAGGCCGAAGCGGCGGAACAGGCGGTCGAGGATGAAGGTGACGCGCGCCATGTAGCCGCAGCCCTCGAGTATTGCCAGCAGGAAGAACAAGATCATGATCTGCGGCACGAAGCCCAGCACCGCGCCGACGCCAGCGATGATGCCGTTCAATATCAGGTCTTTCAGCCAATCAGCGCAGCCCACGGAGTTCAGGCCGTTTTCAACGATTGTCGGGATGCTCGGCACCCAAAAGCCGTACGCGCTCGGCTCGGGTTTCGGCACGGACAGGGCCTCGGTGAAGGTCGCGAGGTCTACCGACGTCTCTGCCGCCTCGCCCGTCTCCTCGTCCACGGAGACGTACTCGGTCTTGACATTGGCCGCCTCTGCAGAAAACTGCGCAAGCGCCGCCTTTCCGCCCGACGAATCCAGCTCGGCGCCCTCCTCGGCATTTTCGCCCACGTAGGTCGCTATCTTGGAGGTGTCGACGCCTTTCTCCTCGGCCGCCGCGAGAAACGCGCCAATCTGGCCTTGCGCCTCGTCGTAGGCGCCCTGGGCCTCGTCAAGCTGCTCTTGGCCTGCACCGATGTAGAAACCCTCGCCGAAGACGCCGTCGTTTACCCAGTCGGTCGCGATGGTGCCCACCGTCGAGATTGAGATGTAGTAGATGAGCGCGATGACCGCGACGAAGATGGGAATGGCGGCCACGCGGTTCAAGACGATGCGGTCCACCGCCTCGGTGCGCGTGAGGCCGGAGATGGCGCGCTTGTGCACGCGCGAGATAAAGCCCTCGATGAACTTGAAGCGCTCGTTGGTGATGATGGCATCGGAGGCGTCGTCGAACTTGCTCTCGGCGTCGATGATGATTTTGTCGATGGCCTCGGTCTTGCCGTGCTCGGCGACAATCTCTTGGTCGCGCTCGAAGAACTTGATGGCATGGTAGCGGCGCAGGTCGGCGGGGATGCCTGCCGGCAGCTTGTCCTCCACCTGCTTGAGGTAGGTCTCCAGCTCGGCCGAAAAGCGCACGGGCTTGGGCTTTTCGGCCGCGGTAGCCGCATCGGTCGCGGCCTTCACCACTTCGGCAATGCCCTCGCCTTTCAACGCCGAAATCTCGACAACGGGCACACCCAGAACCTTTTCCAGCTCCTTGCTCTTGATGGTGTAGCCGCGCTTGCGCACGATGTCCATCTGGTTGAGCGCCACGACGACCGGCACGCCGAACTCCATGAGCTGCGTGGTCAGGTAGAGGTTGCGCTCCAGGTTCGACGCGTCCACGCAGTCGATGATGGCATCGGGCGAACCCTCCTCGAGGAAGTTGCGCGCAACCACCTCGTCGGCGGAGTACGGCAGCAACGAGTAGATGCCAGGCAGGTCGACGAACTGGACGCTTGTGTCGCCGCGCAGGTTGCCGGTCTTGCGCTCGACGGTCACGCCGGGCCAGTTGCCGGTATATTGGTGGTTGCCCGTCATCTGGTTGAACAGCGTGGTCTTGCCCGAGTTCGGGTTGCCCACCAACGCAATGGTGCAGCTCATGTCCGTGAAACTCCTTTCGTGTGAGGCGTGAAGTTAGCCTCTGCTTACCTTGCTACCTAAAAGAGGGCGGCCTTGCGGACCGCCCGCTTGTGTGCCGGATACGCCGCGATGTGCGGCGCCTTGGTGCCGTGCGCCCTACGCGGGCACGACCTCGATGCCGCGCGCGTCGGATTTGCGCAGGCTGAGGTGGTAGCCACGCACGTTCAACTCGATGGGGTCGCCCAGGGGCGCGACCTTTTGCACCGAGATTTTCGCGCCCTTCGTGATGCCCATGTCCATGATGCGGCGCCGGGTCTGGCCCGTGTCGTTGAGCCTCACGACCTCGCAGGAGTCGCCGGTCTTCACGTCGTTCAAGGTCATCTTCACCATCCGCCTCTCGTGTCCGTGTCGCGCCGCCTGCGCCCGCATGCGAGCCGTGGTGGCGCCTCGTCTCGCAGCGCTTCTGCGCCGCGTCGCCTCCAGCTGCCGCGTCTTCGCGCACACGCCGCAGCCCTGTCGGTAAAGTTAGCCTATGCAAACCAAGATGTTAACCGCTGCGAACTTTTTGTCAAGCACCAATTTTCAGGCGCGGGGCGGCGTATCGATGTTTTGGTGCCAAGCGCGGCCGGGGCGGCGGGGCAGTGCCCAGTCACGGGGTGATGCGGCGGGGCGGCGTCCCTACTCCAGCAGCTTGCGGAACTCCGCGCTGTGCAGCATCTTCAGGCGGTAGTAGTTCAGCAGGCTCTGGCGCACGCCGAAACTCGACAAATCGAGGGCAAAGCGCTTCTCGATGTTGCCGATACGGTAGAGCACGTTGTTGCGGTGCATGTGCAACAGCTCCGCCGTCGGCGTGGCCTTGCGCTCCAGGCGCAAAAAGCAGTAGAGCAGCTTCACGTCGTTTACGTCGTGGCTGTGGTCGGCCTCGGCGATACGGTCGAGCGGGGTGTTTTCCAGGCAGCGCGCGAGGAAGGCGTCGTTTTTGCGCCCGAGGTCGCAGCAATAGAAGCTGAACGCGTCGTGGAAATAGTACAGGCGCACCTCCTCCCCCGAGATGGCGAAGCACTCACGCACGACCCCCTGGTAGCGGCGCACCACCTGGGTCTGCTGGTAGAGATGGTGGATGTCGGCAATCCGACGGCACAGCCCCGAGACCAGCGCGGTGCACGAATAGCGCTCGCAGAAAGCATCGAGTTTTTGGAAAAGCTCGTGCTCGCGCCCGGGCTCGGCCTCCCTCGAATGAAACAAAACGAGGATGCTGCCCCGGTATATCAACGGCAAGGCGTCGGGGATGCTCGACTTCAGCATCGAGACTAGGTGCAGGGGCTGGGTGCTGCACTCGCCGCCAAAATAGTCGATGGCCGCCATGTGGAAATACCCCTCGGCAGGGATGCCGAGTATCTCCACCTGGCTTTCCACGTACATCGCGTTCACCTCCTCGCCGGACAACAGCAACTCGATGAAGTGCTGGTAGGGGGCAAGGCCGTTGGCACGAAGCTTGCTCGTGTGGTCGAAAAGGCCGTTCACATAGGAGGCAAAAGCCGCGAACAGGTCGTGAATCCCTGGCGAGTACGGCGCGTTGTTCAAAACGGCGACGATGTGCCCGTAGTACACATCGCCAACCTTCAAGACCGCCGTGATGTAGGGGTGGCCCACGGTCTCGTCTGGCTCGAAGGCGCGCACCCCCTCCTGCTTTTTCCACTCGTTGAAGATGCCGCGGCGGTGCGCGGTGTCCACGGCGCTCGGCAGGTGGCAGCCGTGCTCGAGCAGGCTTTGACTCAAGGGGTCGGGCGGGTCGATGTGGCGCGTGTAGGCGATCAGGTTGTAGGTGGCGTCCGAAATGTTTATCCAATTGCCGAACAGCGGCTCGAAAAGGTCCACGAGGTCTTGAGCAGAGCCGCCGCGCGAGATGATCGCCTCGCTTTCCAGCTCCAGGCGCTTGAAGGCGAAAAGCTTGGACTGCACGAGCGACTGCAGGCGCTGGCAGAAGTTCTTCATGCCGGGGTCGCGCACGACGATGAGGCGGTCGAGCAGCGACGGGTCGAAGGGCGGCGATTTCACAGAGAAAAGCTCGTCGGCACCCACGGCAAGAAGGCCCAGCGAGCCTTCCGGCAAGGTGCCGATGCGCCGCAGCTCGTCTGTGTCGAGCAGGTAGAGCACGCAGGCAGGGTCGATGCCCGTCTCCGAGAGATCGATGCCGACGACGCCGCACCAGTCCACCGCGCGCTCCAGATTGCGCGGGACGGAGAGCAGCTCGTAGTCGGGCAGCCAGGACAAGACGAGGTTGACGGTGCAGATGGGCATGCGGCGCAAGCCCTGTTCATGTGCCACGGCCTTCGGCCTCCTTTGCGCGAAACAGCGTGGATATGCTGCGGATAGTATAGCGTCGCCCGCATGTCGTCCACGCTGCCATCCGCGTTGCCGTTCGCGCCTCTGTCCGCGCCTGTGCCCGCGTTTTCGTCCGCGCCTCTGCCCGCGCCTGTACCCGCACCCCCTACCCGAGGTAGCGGTGCCGGATGAGGAAGTCGCGGACCTCGTACCAGCAGTCGGGTTGCACGAGGTAGTACAGCAGCGCATCCACGACGTCGTAGCGCTCCAGTCCGCGGCCCACTATCTTGAAATGCTCGACGCCGTACTCCTCGGCGATGGCGCGCACCCGGGCGTTCTTCAAAAACACCTCGCCGTCGACCAGGCCCTGCAAAAAGCCATGCGCCTGCGGGGCGGGCTCGTGGCGACAAGCAAAGGCCGACACCCGCCCCTCGTGCTGGCAGCGGCTCACGTCCGCGTAGTGCTCGCGGCGCCAAGGGCAATGCAGGGTGCAATACTCGTTCACCATGATCTCGAGGCCCTCGGGGCGGGTGATGCACGCGAGTTTTCCAGCGTCGTGGACGATGTTGTACTCGAGAACGGCGCGATCGTAGCGCCCGAGCAGCGCCTCTGTCTGCGCAACGTCTGCCAGCTCCTTGGTCGTCGAGGCCACGAGCACAAGCCCCGGGAAATCGCGGCGCACGCAATCTGCCAGCTCGTCAGACCACAAAATCGCCCCGTTGCCCTCACCTGCAGCAAGCGTCTCCAGCAGCATCCGCCCATAGCTGCCCTCGGCCAGCTCGTCGCAGCCCGCGTGCTGGCTCGTGAACGTCGCGTTGCAGCCTATACCCAGCTCGTTGTAGCGGCCGAGCATCTCGGCCACCTGCGCGGCATCCATCTGCGAGCCTGCGTTGTTGCGCCCGCCGCCCAGCCGGCTGCCGGGAAAGCCGCCGTAGACGCTTTCTATCGCCACGTCGGCAAAGAACATGTCGGGTTGCTTGCGCCACAGGCTGCAAAACAGCAGGCAGAGGTCGGGAAACTCCGTCATCCCGGGTATCGTGTAGCGAATCATCGCCCCTCCTCGCTTCTTTCGCCGCCGTCGTCTTTACCGTCTTTGCGCACCGGGGTGTGGTAAGGACAGGACTGCGCCTCATCCTTCCTAACGCCCGAACCCTCCTCGGCGCTGCGCTTGCACGGCCATGCGCAGACAAGCCCGCTGTGTCGGCAGTTCACGGGAGCCAAAAAACGGGTCAAGTCGATATCGGCTCCGCAGGTCGGGCACGCCACATGTCCGGCGCCGAGAAAATCCTCCTTGCCAAACAACACGCTTGCGTCGCATGCGAAACACGTCGCCCGGCGCCGTTTCGGCGGCTTGCACCGCCCGCACAAAGGGTTGCATGCCCAGCACATGATAGCCCGCCTTCCTTCATCTGCCCCGCGACGCGCCGCCGCGCACCAGCCGCCTTCACACAGAGAAAAGGCGCCCCGCACCGCAGATCCGCCCATCGGGGCTTCTCGTGCAGCCGGCACGCCTCTCTCTCAGACACTTCGCGCATCGCCATTGAGGAAAGGGAAAGGAAATGCGCTGCTTGCGAAGGGCTTTTTACCCTTCAGACTCCTCCTGGTCGGCCTCACCTCCCGTAGCCAGCTTGGGCAAGAACAAGGCCGCGATGACCATGAGGGCAACAAGTCCCATGTAGCAGTACTGGACCATGTCGAAGTTCATGGTTCCGTCCGCTCCGGTGATCAGAGGACCCACAACGAAAGACGGGATGAGGAACGCCAGGGCGTTTTGCACGGTCGAGTGCAGGCCGCCAGCCGCCCCCACGTGCTCGACTTTGATGTCGGGCAGCTGGGCGGGCATGGCCTTGCACAGGGGCAGGGCGCCGCCGACGAAGATGGAGACGATGGCGATGCCCACCGCGGTGCCCATGCCGTCGAGCACGAAGTAGTAGACCGCGATGCCGGCGATCACGAGTATGCCCAGGGCAATCAGCCACTGCTTCTCGCGGTGCGTCTTGGCGATGATGGCCGGGAAGAGCACGCCGCCGACCGAGCAGGTGATGTTGCACACGGAAGAAACCAGCGCCGCAGTCGTCGCGTCGACGCCCTTGGCTCCCGACATCCACGCGACGAGGTTGCCGTTGTTGGTCGCGCCGGCCGCCATGACAAAGCCGATGACGAGGCAGGCGATCCAGAGGTTCTTGGACTTCATGACGATGCCCAGGTGCTTCACCACGGGCTGCACGACGGGCTGCTCGTTGTCGGGATGCTTCTTGTAGAGGAAGATCCAAAACACGAGGCAGATGGCCGAGAGCACCGCCACGCCGGCAAACACCGGCTGGACGCTGGTGAACATGGAGGCCACGGGCACGGCCACGGCGCAGCCAAGCGTCGCGCCGCACAGGTAGATGCCCATGGCAAGACCCACCATGTTGCCGGGGAACCACAGGCGCAGCATCTTGGCCGAGTTCGCGTTGAGCGCCGCCAGGCCGAAGCCGAAGATGACGGACGTGACGAACATGCCGGTGAAGTCCGAGGTGAAGATGCGCAAAATCGCGCCGACCAGAGATATGGCAAGGCCGATGACCATGACCTGTTTGATGCCCTTGCGGTCGGCCCAGGTGCCCGTCAGCAGGCAGAACAAAAAGCCCGTGAGGTACGAGCAGCTGTTCAAGATGGTGAACTCCTGCGGCGTCAGGCCGTAACCGCCCGCCTCGGCGGGCGTGAGCAGCGAGGTGGCCATGCCGGCAAACACCAGCGTCGAACCATTGACCACGACCACCGCGAGAAAGCACAAAAACAGGATGACCCAGCGGTACCCGTACACCTTCTCTCCGTTGATCATTTTCGATTGCATTTTCGCTAACCCTCCTTAATTAGAGAAAACAATGTGCCATGCACATCTCCCGCGCGCCCCGCCCCGCCCCCTTTTCCACAAACAAGCAGGATGGGGGCGAGACGCGAGGGAAAGAAGTGCCTTACAGGGAAAACAGGGTGGAGCGGGGCATGTCCGGCAGCTTTTTCGCCAGCTCCTCCACAGGCCCGAACTCCATGCACGCCGCCTGGCAGTGGTGCACGCAGGCGGGTTTCTTGCCGGACTCGACGCGCTCGGCGCACAGATCGCACAGCTGCGTGGGCACCGGCAGGAAGGTGTACTCCCAATCGCCGTCGACGTTTTTATGCGGGCCGTACTCGTAGAGCTCTATGCCGCGCTCGCCCACGGGCAACTTCTTGTCCTGGATGCAGGCCATCACGCACGAGCGGCAGCCGAAGCACATGTCGTAGTTGATGAAAAGTCCCATCTCGCTCATTTTTAGCTCCTCCTCTCTTAGGCGCCGGCCACGGCGGTATCTGCTGCGGGCGCATTTTCCGCGGCCGCCCCCACCGGATATCCCCCGGCGGGCACCTCAGACGCGGGCGGGTTTGCCCAGGTGTGGCCGTTGTAGGCGGCGATGGTGGGGTTGGTGTACTCGGGCTCTTTGAAGCCGCCCAGCTCGACCACCTGCTCGCCCGGCGTGACGACGCTGTTCTCCGGCGTGCACGGGTAGACCTTTGCCAGCGTCGAGCGGAAGTCGGCGCCGAAGGAATAGCAGCCAGGGTTGCCGTTTTCGGTCAGGTTGTTGATGTTGGAGTTGAAGGTGCCGAACAGGCTGGGCGCGTTGGCCTCCTGCTCGGGGAACCACCAGCCGTGGTCGCCCTCGATCACGCCTTCCATCATGCCCTCCATGACCATCGCGACCTGACGGCAGCGGCCGCGGTCGTTTTCAATCCAAACCCACTGGCCGTCCTCGATGCCGTACTTCTTGGCATCGGCCGGGTTGATGCGCAGGCGCGGGTTCGGGTAGAAAGAGCGCATGTGCTTTTGCTCGCGCTGCTCGGAGTGGAAGAACTCGAAGTTGCGCGCGCCGGTCGTCAGGACCAGCGGGTATTTCTCGAACAGGTCCGGGCGGCTCACGGGCGACTCGAACGGCTCCTCGTAAAACGGCATGGACGGCAGGCCCAGCATCGCAAACATCGTGCAGTCAAGTTCAATCTTGCCCGTCGTCGTGGCAAAACCGGGCTGGCCGTCGGGGCGCAGCATGCCCTTCTCGTGCTGGCCGTAGGGGCGCTCAGGCCACTCGTAGTTCTTGCCGTCGGCCTGGCCTGCCAGCAGAGTCTTGTAGTCGAAGGTCTTGTTGGGCGCGGAGTCGATGATGTATTCCATCATCGAGATGTCGTCGACGATGCCCTTGGAATCTGCCCATTCCTTGTTGAAGCGCTGCAGGAACAAGGCGACGATCTCCTCGTCGGACTTGCACTCGTAGTACTGCGAGATTTTGCGGCTCGCGCGCATGGGGGTAAACCAGCAGCGAATGGTGTTGCGCTCCCAGCTCATGCCGATGGGCAGCACCATGTCGCACAGAGCCTCGATGTAGGGCGTCATGCGGTAGTCGCAGCAGATGGCAAACGGCACCTTCATCAAGGCGTTGTAGACGCGCGGGGCGTCAGGCGCCATGTTCACGATGGGGTTCGTGCCCATCGCAAAGGACATACGCATCTCGGGCAGGCCGGTCTCGAGCGCCTTCAGCAAGACGTCGCCTTGGCCCAGCGCGGAAAAGCCCACGGAGTGCAGGGGGAACTCGGAATCGCCCAGGCGCTTGGCCTTCATCTCGTCGGTGAGCACGCCTTCGTCCCAGCCGGCCACATACGACATGACCGTGCCCCAGGGGTCGTAGGCGACGGTGTTGCCGCCGGGGTTCTCGTAGTTGCCCGTCAAGGCAAGCATGTTGAAAATGGACTGGTAGGCGGACACGCCGTTGCGCTTCTGGTCGTTGGAGACGCCGAAGGGCGCGGCGCATGCCCCGTTCGTGGCAATCACGCGGGCGGCGCGGCGAATGTCGTCGGCATCGCACCAGGCGATTTCGGCGGCCCACTCGGGCGTGCAGTCCTTCACCTGCTCGGACCACTCTTCAAAGCCGTAGCACCACTCCTCCACGAACTTGTGGTCGTAGAGATCCTCTTCGATAATTACATGGTTCATGGCCATGGCGACGGCCGCGTCGGTGCCGGGGCGAATCTGAATCTGCACCTCGGCCTTGGCCGACATCCAGTTGATCATCGGGTCGACGACGACGAACTTCGAACCCTGCTTGTAGCAGTCCGTCATCCAAAAGCCCTGGAAGCAGTCAGCGTTGGATTTCAGGGGGTTGGCGCCCCAGATGAGGATCGTCCCCGGCGGGGTGAAATCAGGGTAGTCCATCATCTGCTCGTTGAACTGCCCCATGTCCGAGACGGGGTAGCCGCCCATAATGGCGACGGTCGCGGCCGTGCGGGGCACCGCGCACGAGTCGCCCGAGAACAAGGCGCAGAAGGTGTTGGGGGAACCGAAGGCGTTGTTGATGATCCAGGGCACCTGCCAGCAGATGTTGCGGCCCGTGCCCACCATGCCGAAGATGGTCTGGCGGCCGTAGCCCTTGCCATCAATCTCAGTCTTCACGTACTCGTCGATGATGTCGAGCGCCTCGTCCCAGGACACGCGCCGCCACGCGTCTTTGTTGCCGCGGTCCTTGCGGTCGCGCACCATGGGGTACTTCAGGCGCTCCTCGTTGTAGGCGGCCTCGACCAGGTTCAGGCACCGCGAGCACAGGCGGCCCTTGTTGTAGCTGAACAGCGGGTCGCCTTCAGCGTGGTCGAGCTTGCCGTCTTTCATGTAATAGAGCATGCCGCAGCTGTTGTGGCACCCGGGCGGTGTCCACTGGAAGCCACGCTCGACGGTGAACTCGCCGTCTTGCCAGGTCAGCTCTCCCTTGTGGTAGAGCTCTTCGAGCTTGTGATCTGCCATAACGTCCTCCTCTTTCTCTCTTGCAGGCCTTCGCTCGGGAAGTCCTGTGGAGATTCTGTCAAGGGGGATGTAGGCGTCGTGTGATTAAAACTCAACTGCTTCGGCGCTTCTTTTTGTAGGAAATGTAAAAACGCAGGTCAACGTGCGCGATTTAGCGGAAATGGGCGAGTTTTCGGCGGGTTTTACGATGGTGAAGAGGCCGCGGCGCGGACACGGGCGCCGCATTTCTGAAAATATTTTGGTGAAGCACGGCGGCGTTCGTTGTGAATCTGCACAAATTCGCGCCGCCGCGATTTGGAGAAAATTTTAGAGGGCGGCGGGCTGGACAGCGTGAACGACGCGCGTCCAAGCAGAGTAGGCAGCCGCGCGAACGGCGAAGCGCTGCGCTGCCGCATCGTCTGCGCATATGGCAAAAGACGTCGAGCCGCTGCCCGTGACGAGGGCGGCCAGCACATCGGGGGCAGCCTGGGCGCGCTCGACGCGCGCACGCAGCTCGGGGTTGCAGGAAAAGGCGGCCTCTTGCAGGTTGTTCGCGCAGGCCCGCGCAAGAGAGGAGGGGATGGCGCATTCCTCCATCAGCTGCACGAGCGCATCCGGGTCTGCGGGCGCGGCGGGCGCGGCGTCAAATGCCCTATAGACCTCGGGTGTCGAGTTGCCCCGCGCGTCGCCCATCAAAACGATGGGCAGCGCAAACGGTGGCAACAGCCGCTTCAAGCGCTCGCCTTTGCCCGACATGAGCGTGGCGCCACCGTAGAGGAAACACGCGACGTCGCTGCCCAGCTCGGCAGCCACGGCCAGGGCTTGCGGGCCGCGCGCATCGATGCCGTGCTCGGCGGCATACCAGGAGATGGCCGCAGCGGCATCGCTCGAGCCCCCGCCCAGCCCGCCGCCTGCCGGGATGTTCTTCTTCACCCGCACGCACAAGGCCTCGTCCGCGGCTGCAACCGCACGTCCGCACGTCCGCTCCATCGCGTCGAGCGCGCGAAACACCAGATTGCCCTCGCAGGGCTGTCCCACATCCGGCACGCACTCCACGACCACGGCGCTGCCCGCCTGCGTGAACGCGAGCCGCCCATCCGAAACGACGCGGCCACCCTTCTCGACACTACAGCTCTCGGCGCCACCAGCACCGCCAACATCGCAGCCTTCGCCGCCGCGACCTTCATCATGCGCGGCGCTGGGCGCGTCTTCGCGAAACTCCGCCAGCTCCCCGCGCGGCACCCGCGAAAAATCCAGCTCGTCGGCCAAATCCACGGTCTGGAACACCGAGCGCAGCGCATGAAACCCGCCGACGGGCGGATATTCCACCGCGAGCAGCAGGTTCACCTTTGCATATGCGTATATGGATGGCATGTGCGCCTTTCTCGAAGCGGCTCTTCGCGCAATCGGGCGACGCGTGCGATACGACGCAGGCGGTGCGCGACACGTGCTCGAAGCGGCGCTAGAAAATCTCTTCTTGCAGCTCGGGGAAAAGGCGCTGGTCGTTGTCGAGGTCGGTCAACTCGACCGTGCCCGTGAGGACGTCGACGTACTGGAAGGACTGACGTGCCTTGCGCCCGCGCTTTTCCTCCACCTCGATGATGAACAGCGAGTTGTGGGCCTGGGTCAGGGTGCCCTCGCGCTCGACAATCTTGGAGCGGCCGAGATTCGCGCGCACGCGCAGGCGCTTGCCCTTCATGTCGATGAGCGTCTTGTGTATGCTGTTGACGTAGGCAACCTGCTTTGTGATGGGTTCTTCGTCCATAAACCGTGTCCTCCTGACATACAGAATCTACATTGTACCATGCGCAAGAGAGAAATGGTGCAGTATAATTGCAGAGCTTAGCTTTTTTTGCAGACGCGCCCGCGTGCCCCGCGCGGGCTATTGCACGGAAAGGATTTCGCATGTCCTTCATCGACGGTGCCACGCTGGGCGCATCGGATGCGGCGCGCAAGCTGATTGAGCATCACGTGCCCTCGCGCATGGCGGCAAAAGACGGTTCGGTCTTCGAGTTCGATAAAGAGGTGGGCGACTACGCCGCCACCCGCCTGGGCTGGACCACCCTGGCCAGCAAGCCCCCCACCGACCCGGCCGAAGTGGCCATACTCGCGCAGCAGGCGCGCGGCGCCGGCCTCGACGCCGTCGTCTTGATCGGCCAGGGCGGCTCGACGCAAGCGGCCCAGACCATCACCAAGCTGCACAGCTTCGAGGTGCCCGACGAGGTGCCTTTCCGCACCATGGACTCGCTGTCGCCGGTCTACGTGAACCACATCCTCGGCTCGTCAGACCCCGCACGCACGCTCTACATCGTGTCGTCGAAGTCCGGCACCACGCTCGAGCCCACGGTGGCCAGCCACGTCGCGTGGAAGTACGTGTGCGCGCATCTGGGCGAGGAGGCCGCCGGCGGGCGCTTCATCGCCATCACCGACCCGGGCAGCGAGTTGGAGGCCGTCGCGCGCAAGAACTCGTGGCGCGCCGTGCTGCACGGATGCCCCGAAGTGGGTGGGCGCTACTCGGCGCTGTCCGTGTTCGGCCTCATGCCCATGGCCTCGGTCGGCATCGACGTCGAGCAGACGCTGGCCGATGCCGTCGAGATGGAGCAGCGCTGCGCGTCCGACTCCCCCGACAACCCCGCACTGCGCCTGGCATCTTTCCTCTACGAGAACTGGCAGGCCGGCCGCGACAAGTTCTCGCTGGTCATGCCCCCGCGCAACCAGGTCTTCGGCCTGTGGGTCGAGCAGCTGGTGGCCGAGTCGCTGGGCAAATGCGGCGTCGGCATCCTGCCCAACGTCGAGGTGGACTCGGGCATCCTGGCCGACTACTACCCCGACCGCAGCGTCATCTTGTGCAACATCAACAACAGCGAGGCCTTCGAGCACGCGCGCACCTGCCTGCACCCCGAGGCGCCGGTGTTTCGCGTGGACATCCCCGACGTCAACGCGATGGCCAACTATTTCCTCGTGTGGGAGTACGCCGTAGCCTTCACTGGCTGGCTCATGCAGATAAACCCCTTCGACCAGCCGGACGTCGAGAGCACGAAGGTCGCCACGCGCGAGCTGCTGGCCCTCGACGGGGCGGCGTCGTTTGAAGTGCCCGCGGCCGCAAACGGCAAGCCCGCCTGGCGCGAGTATGAGGTGTCCGACATCTGCGGCGCCGACCGCGTCTACGTGAGCGCCGCGCTGCTGGAGGGCATGAACGCCGACGCGTTGGAAAACGTGGGGCTGGGCGTCGCACTACGGCGGCTGTTTCGCTCGATCGGCGAAAACGACTACTTCTCGTTCAACGCCTTTTTGCCTTTCAGGGGCGTGGGGCGGCGCGAGTGCTTGGAGCGCGTGCGGCACCGCGTGGCCGACCGCCTGCGCGTGGCGTCGTGTCTGGAGATTGGCCCGCGCTACCTGCACTCGACCGGCCAGCTGCACAAAGGCGGCTCGAACACCGGCGTGTTTCTCGTGGTCAGCTCCGACGAGCCCTACGACATAAAAATTCCGCACAAGGACTACACGCTGGGCGACGTGGAAAACGCCGAAGCGCTGGGCGACTTCTCCGCGCTGGCCAGCCGGGGCAGGCGCGCGGTCTACGTGCACCTGAAGGACAACGACTCGAAGTTCCTCACGCTGTTTGCCGACGAGGTGTGCGCCGCCATTTCGGCCGCCTACGCGCGCAAGGCGCACTAGCCGCACCGCAGGTGAAGCACGGGCGCTTCACCTGCGCAAGCGCTTCGTCTGTGCGGCTTTTTAGGCCTTCACCACCGGTTTGATGATGCCGTACCCGCCGTTCTTGCGGTGGTACACGACCTGGATCTGGTGAGCGTCCTGGTCGAAGTACACATAGAAATCGTGGCCGAGCAGGTCGGTCTGCACGAGCGCGTGCTCCTCGGTCATGGGCTCCATCTCGACTTCCTTGGTGCGCACCATGAAGTCATCGTCTTCTTCCACGTCCACCGCCGGCAGCTCGATGTCGAGCTCGGCCGGCTCCAACTCGCGGATAGATCCGCGGCCACCGCGCCTGTCCACGACCTTGGTCTTGTACTTGCGCAGCTGGCGCGCCACCTTGTCGGCGGCCACGTCGATGGCAGCGTACATGTCGGTCTCGGCCTCTGCCACGCGGATGACGGCGCCCTTCGCGCGCACCGTGACCTCGCAAATCGCGTTTTTGGGGTTCGCGGGGTTCTTCTCCGCGCGCAAGACGACCTCGGCGGCCAGCGCGGCGCGATCAAACACCTCGAGCGCGCGGCCCACCTTCTCGTCCACGTAGTCCTTCAAAGCAGGGGTGACGCTCGTCTTTCGTCCGGTAACGGTGATAGCCATGATGGACCTCCTTGCTTTTGCCGAAGGCGCTCTCGCGCCCGTTCTGTCCCTTGATGATACCGCCGATGCAGCCCTTCAAGCGGCGCGTTTCAGGTTTGTCATCATCTGCTCTCGAAAAATTTTCCCGCGCCACATTGGCGCCGGCACTTGAATGCGCGGACGTGGCTGCGGTGGCACGCAGATAGCGCCTAGTTCTGCGTCGTCGCCGTCTCCGTCGTCGCCGCTCCTTGGGTCTGACCCTGCGCCTGAGCCTGCTCGGTGTTCTGTTGTCCCTGCTGGGCGTTCGGCGCAAAGCTGTCCGGCAGCGTGGACATGTCGGTCTTTCCGGGCAAGAGCGCCTCGCCTTGCGTGCCCAGCCACTTGTCCACGAACAGGCGTGCCGTGCCGTCGGAGGCCAGTGCGTCCACCGCCTTGGCCACCGCGCTCGTCAGCTCGGAGCTGGCCGCCAGCGTCGCCGCGTACACGGGGCGCACGGACACAGAGCTCAAAAAGCCCACGTTCACAATGTTCTCGTAGTCGCGTGCGTAGTAGTCGCCCGCCGCAGCGTCAGCGATGAAGTAGTCCGACGTCCCGTTGCCCAGCGCGTCGAAGCCGTCTTTTACCGTGGCCACCGCGCTGGTAGACGCCAGGCCGAGCGCCTCTTGCACCTCGGTGGCGGCCGCGCTCGACGATTGCACCAACACCTTCTGGCCGTTCAGGTTCGCGAAGTCCACGGACGCGACGTCGCTTTTCGCCTTGTCCTTGGGCATGAACAGCGCCGAGCCGTCGTTGAGGTAGGCCTTCGAATAGGCCAGCGCGTCGTTGTTGCCCGTCTTTGCCAGGCCCAGCGCCACGTCGATTTCCTTGGCCTCGAGCTTTTTTGCGCCCTCGTCCTTCACGTCGACGACCTTCACCTTCAAGCCCAGCTGGTCGGCCAGCGCGGCGGCCAGATCCACGTCCAGACCCACGATCTCGCCGGCGGAGTTGGTGCCGCCATACGGGGATTTCGACGCATTCACGCCCACCGTCAGGGTGCCGGACGAGACGGTGGCACTCGAGTTCAATGTAGAAGAAGACTGCGTCTCGGGTTGCGAGGGCAGTTGCTGGCAGCCGGACAGGGCCAGCCCCGCAACGCAGCACATCACGCACATGACAGCGGCGACCAACCCGCGCATCGCAGCCCGTTTGTTCGCCATCATAGCCTCGCCCCCGCATCGCCTTGCGTCCAAAGAAGGCTCCTCCCAGCTGACCTGGTCTTTGACCCCACACTTGCATACCGGAGCTTTTGCCCGGCCTCTCCGACGAGAAGCCGAACGACTCACCCGCTCGCCCGGGGCGCGGGATGCGCCCTTTACGGACGGTACGACTTACACCTAAGACGCGCCGTGCTCGCACACCGCCGCTGCGATGTGTTTACGTGGATCCTTTTGACCGCGTCTGCCTTGGACTAGACACGACCGCGCGGGCCGTATCGCAACCACAGCCTGGAAGGAGCATGAGGGGGATTCTACCACAGCGTCGAAGCTGCGCGTTTTCGGTGAAGAGGAAGGCGCGCAGGTGCAGGCGCGAGCCGCCACGAACGCCGAGGGCGAGCTGTCACGCAGGCGCGAGCCGACGCGAGGGGCAGCCGGCGCGAGGGGCACACACAGTGCCGGCAACGGGCGCGCCGCAGCTAGTTTTTGCTGAAGAAGCCGCCAGAGGCCGAAGGCGCATCGTCTGCCGGGCCGTGGCGTCCGATGCCGCGCCCGCCGAGGTTGGCCCGCAAAAACTCCTCTAGGTCGAAGTCCTCGCCGTCCTCGTCGTCGTAGTACTCCTCGTCGGCCAGCGCCCAGTCCAGCCCGTAGCGCGCGCAAGTCTCCTCGTCTTCGTAGAGCAAGGCCAGCGCTTGGATGTTCAAATTGTCGCCGCCGACGGTGGAGAGCAGCTCGGAGAGCTGGTAGACGGTCTCGACCAGCGGCACAGACACGTCGCATTCCTCGGCCAGGTCGAGCACCACGTCGAGCGCGTCGAGGAAGCGATGCACGTCGATGCGGCCGTCGTAGTCGTGCAAAAGCATCTTGGGGGCGTAGTCGACCAACGCGCGCGAGCCGGCCGAAGTCGAGGCCAGCGCGTTTACCGCATCCGAACCGGCAAAGCCCGCGATGTGCCCGATGGAGATGGCCTCGACCGTGCCCATGATGGAGCCGGCCAGCCCCACGTAGGCCACGAGCGCCGCCATCTGGCCTGCGCCCGGGCCGTCTTGCAGCACGACCTTGTGCGCAAGATAGGGAAAAAGGGGCGATGCCTCCTCGCGAGCCTGCGCGTCGCCGCCCACGAACACGAGCGACTCTTCCTTTTCGCCGAGCGCGGTGATGGGCGCGTCGATGAAGAAGATGTCGCGCGTGGCGGCCAGCGCCTGAATTTCGCGGGCAAGGCGCGGCGAGGAAAAGCTCGCATCGATGCACACGGTGCCAGAATCGAGCAGCTCCAGCAGGCCGTCGTCGCCCAGGTAGAGGTCTTCGACTTCGGCGCTGGTCGCGCACGAGCTGATCACGACCTGGCATTCGTTTACGGCCGTGGCGCGGTCGGCGATGTGTGGGATACCCACCGTGCGCAAGACGGCGGCCTCGCGCGAGTCGTGCTGCGCGTCGATCACGTCAAAGCCCGCCTGCTTCAGCTTCACTATCGCCTCGAGCGCCGGCGGGTTCACCGCGCCGCCGAAAAAGACTATCTGAGTGTCGATGGTGTCCATGCCCGCGTCCTACGCGCCCGCTTCACCAGCGGCTTTACCGGCCGCGCCCGCATCAGCAGCCCCGTCGGCAGTCCCATCGGCAGCCCCGTCGGCAGCCGCGTCCTCTTTACCCCCAGCTTTCTCCGCGTCCTTGCCGCGACCGAGCCTGTTGGCAATCCTGTCGGCAATCGAGATGGTCTCGCGCCTGTCGTTGCCCCAAAAGGCGATGGCCACCATGCCCGGCCCCACGTGCGAGCCGATGACCGGCCCTATCTCGCAGTGGATGGGCGGGACGCTGCCCTCGGGGCGGTCCAGATGGTCCTCGACCCAGCGCATGTCGCCCTCGCAGTCGGCGTGCGCCACGAGCACCGTCTCGTCCGAGCCGTTGCCGTCGCGGTGTTTCTCGTCGTAGGTGGCCACGAGCGCCTTGAGCGCCTTCTTGCGCCCGCGCGCCACGCCCGCCAGACTGAGCGTGCCGTCGGCGTTGAAGTCGAGCATGGGCTTGATATTGAGCTTGGTACCGGCCGTGGCCGCCATGTCGGGGATGCGTCCGCCGCGCCGCAGGTGCTCCAGCTCGTCGATGGTGAAGCCGCAGTTCACGAACCAGCGCGCCTCCTCGGCCCACGCGGCCAGCTGCCCGGCCGACAGCCCGCGGTCGCGCTGGCGTATAGCCTCGTAGGCCAGCAGGCCCTCGGCGATGGAGGCCAGCTTTGTGTCCACGGTGAACAGCTCGAAGCCGGGATGCGCGGCTCGCACGTCGGCGGCCAGGCGCTCGACGGTCTCGAAGGTGCCGGACAGCCCCGAGGAAAACGCGAGGTAGACGGTGGGGGTGCCGTCGGCGGCCCACTCCTCCAAGCGCTCGGACAGCTCGACGATGGGGATCTGCGCCGTGCCCGAGACCTCGCCTTTGCGCAGGCGGCCGAAGAACTCCTTGGCCTCCATCGTCTGCCACATGTCGTCGAGGTGCTCGCCGTCGTTCATGCTGAAGGGGAACTTGAAGTACTCGACGCCCGCGTCCGCAAACACCTGCGCCGGCAAATCGCAGCACGAATCCAAGACGAGCCGGCATTTCACCTTGCTTTGCATGTGCACCACTTCCCTATCATCTCGCTAGTCGAGGCCGCGCAGCGACATAATCATCTGCGTGCGGCGCTCGTACAAACCGCTCTCTATGCCCGCAGGATAGCTGTGCGGGTTCATGAAACGCTGTATCGAACTGTCTAGTTTACCCAATTGCTCCTTGCAGCGCGACTGCGCGGCGGCTGCCGAAATCTCGCGGCCGGGCACGGAACGGCCGCCGCGCACGAGGGGGCGCAGCATGTCCTCACTGGCCAGGTCGGCGGCAAAGCGCTTACGGCTGGTCTCGTCGAGGGGGTTTACCGCGACGGGCTCGAGCGGCACGGGCGCGCAGGTGTCGAAGATCAAGTCGCCGGCGAAGCTGCCGTCGTCGTGGTAGTAGCGCCGCGTGTCGAGCACGCCCGGGATGGTGACCTTCCAGGTGTTCTCGCTCACCTTCATGCGCGGTTGCCAGGCGCCGCCCG